>JBBRBF010000001.1:0-192886 GCA_038206105.1 Actinomycetales bacterium
GGGGCCGCCAGCTGCAGGGCGGCCTGCCTGCCGAGGACGAGCTCCAGCTGCCACCCCGCGACACCAAGCAGCTCGACAAGAAGGCCGAGAAGGAGGAGAACGCCCGCCAAGAGGGCCGCTCCATCCGGCGCGGGCGCTGACGCACCCGGACGCGCACCACGTGGTCGGGACCGTGCGGTGACCCCTGACAGGGCGGACGTCGGAGTCGTCGGCGCGGGTGCGGTCGGGCTGGCCACCGCGTACGCGCTCGGTGAGCGGGGCGTCTCGGTGCGGGTCTACGAGGCGGGCGAGCCGGGGGCGGCGCAGTCCGGCGGCGACTCCCGGATCTTCCGGCACGCCCACGACGACCCGAGGCTCGTCCGGCTCGCCCGCGAGAGCCGGGGGGTCTACCGGGAGTGGAGCGACGCCCTCGGCCGTGAGCTGGTCCGGGGCGACGGGGCGCTGGCCCTCGGACCGTCGGCCCTCGACCGGGCCGAGATCCTGCGTCGCGAGGGCGCCGCCGTCCGGGTGCTCGACCCGGCGGAGGTCCCCGCGGTGCTCCCGGTGCTGGGCCGCGTGGAGCAACCGGCCGTGCTCGACGAGGACGGGGGCTCCATCAACGCCCGCGGCCTCGTCACGTCGCTCGTGGCAGTGCTCGGGGACCGGCTGGTGCGCGACGAGGTGCTGGCGGTGCGGGCACCGGCCGGCGGCGGGGTCGAGGTGCGCACCGGCGGCCGGACGGACGTCGTCGGGCGTCTCGTGGTCTGCGCCGGCCGGCAGACCGCGGCGCTGGCGCGGTCGGTCGGGCTCACCGTGCCGGTGCGCCCGGGCATCCACGCCCGCTGCACGTTCCGGGTCCGCGGTCCGGCGCCGCGCCGGTTGGCGACCCTGCAGGACTCGGGGGACGCGGCCGGCTCGTCCGGTGCCTACGCGGCTGCGGTGCCCGGCAACGGTGCCTACGCGGTGGGGTCGAACCGGTGGGTCGACGCCCACCCGGACGGCGGCCCCCGCGATCCCGACGAGCTGGCCGCGCTGGCGGAGGCGGCGGTGGCGTACGTACGGCGACAGCTGCCCGGTCTGGACCCCGACCCGGTGGGTGTGCGGCACTGCTGGACCACCGAGCTGCCCTGGTCGCCGGACGGTCTCGCCGTCTGGGAGCACCGGGACGTGCTGTTCGTGGCGGGCAACAACCTCTTCAAGATGGCGCCGCTGCTGGGCCGGCGCCTGGCAGCCGCCGCGACCGGTGAGCCGCTGGACCCGCTGCTGCGGCCCGAGGCGCGTCTGGGCGAGCCGCGCTGAGCGCGCGCCCCCGAGGTCACCGCGGCGCCTGCGCAGGTCGGTGGGCCGGCACCAGGCCGAGCAGGTCGGTGACGAGCGCGGTGAACGCGGTGGCGTCGCGCAGCAGGTCGTCGGCCTCCCGCGCCGTCACGGCCTCCGGGCGACCGGCCTCGACGGCGGCGCGCCGCGGTGCGCCGGCGGCGAAGAACGCCGACCACTCGGCGAGCTCGGGGGCCACCCGCGGCAGCACCGCCCAGACGTTCGCGGGACCCCGGTGCGTGGGGCGTCCGCGGACGGCGAGCACCGCCGCCGCGCAGCGCAGCGCGGCGAGGTGGGCGGCGACGTACCGCTCGCCGGCTGTGCGGGCCGCCTCGCCCGCGGACAGTCCCCGGTCGGCGCGGTCGAGCAGGTCCAGGGCCGTCGCCGGCACCGGGGGCCTGGTCACGGATCCCCGCGCCGCCGTTCCCGCCGTCCTCCTCGTTCGCATCGTTCGCGTCGGTGCAGCCACGGTCACGGTCATCGCCTCCGGTTCGTCGCACGCCGCCGGCCGGCCCGCGGGGACGCCGGGGCCATCAGTCGCTCACCTGCAGCAGCCGCCATCCGGACGCGTGCGGTGACCCCGACGGCAGGGCACACAGGTCGTAGACACCGCTGCCCGCGGTCCGGCCGGGGCTGGCCTCGACGCGCCAGACCTCCCGTTCGGTGCCGCACAGCACCGACCCGCCGACCGCAGCCGCACCTGTCCCGTCGCGCGTTCTGGCCCCCTTGCGCGTTCCGGTCCCCTCGTCCGTGCCGTGCTCGCCCGGCCCACCGCACTCCCCCCGGGCCGCCTGCGCGGCCACGCCCTCCCACCAGGCACTGCGCTCGAACCAGTGCGAGAGGACGTCCCGCACCACGTACAGCCGGCCCCGCCACAGGAACTGGTGCGGGGCGAACGACCCACCGCTGGCGCCACCCGCCGGACCGCCCCTGACGTCCACGACGTCCTCGTAGCTGCGGACCACCGCACACCTCCTGCTCGGTCGCGTCGTCACCGGAACCCACCGGCTCGGCGTGGCCCGCTCCGCCGGAGCCGACCGCCTGCTGCCCGGGTCGGTGCGGCCCGGGCTTCCCCACCCGAGCCGCACCGACCACGACCGGCGGGCCCGCGGCGGGACGGGGTCGAGGTCGCCCCGCCGCGGGTCCGCCACCGTCGCAGCGGACCCTGCGTGCGGGTCACACTGAACGATGATCGAACACGTGTTCGAACGCCGCCGACCGTACACCCGGCGTCGGACACCCCGTCAAGCCCACGCCGGTCCGGCCCCGCGCACCGGCCGACGGCCCCGCGCACCGGCCGACGGCCCCGCGCACCGGCCGACGAGCCCGCGCACCGGCCGACGGCCCCGCGCACCGGCCGACGAGCCCGCGCGCCGGCCGACGAGCCCCCACCGAGTCGCCCCGGTGCGCCAGGATGGACGGCACCGCGTCGCGCGCCCCGCCGCGACGCGGGTGGCCCCGAGGTGGAGGTGCGACCGGCGTGGACGACCCCCTCGAGCGCTACGACGACAGCGACCTGACCCGCGTGCTCGCGGTCGTCGCCCACCCCGACGACATGGAGTACGGCGGCTCCGCCGCGGTGGCGGCCTGGACCGCCCGCGGCGTGGCGGTCTCCTACGCGCTGGTGACCCGCGGCGAGGCCGGGATGGACTCGACGCCCCCCGAGCGGGCCGGACCGCTGCGCGAGCAGGAGCAGCGCGCCGCGTGCACGGCCGTCGGCGTCGACGACCTGGTGTTCCTGGGCTTCGAGGACGGCGCGGTCACCTACTCCCTGGAGCTGCGAGCCGCGATCGCCGCGCAGGTCCGTCGGGTGCGCCCGGACCTCGTGGTCACGATCAACTACCACGAGCGGTGGCCGGGCGGCGTCCCGAACCAGGCCGACCACGTCGCCGTCGGGAGGGCGGTCGTCGACGCCGTCCGCGACGCCGGCAACCGGTGGGTGTTCCGCGACCAGCTCACCGGGGGCGTCGAGCCCTGGGACGGCGTCCGCGAGGTCCTCGTCCTGGCCTCCACCACGGCCACGCACGCGGTCGTCGTCGACGACACGCTCGAGGCCGCGGTCGCCTCGCTGGAGGCCCATGCCGCGTACCTGGCCGCGCTCGGCGACGGCACGACCTCGGCCCGCGAGGTGGTGGAGGGGATCCTGCGCTGGGGCGGCGAGCGCGTCGCGGGGGCGCGCTACGCCGTCGTCGGCGAGCGGGTGCCGCTCTGACGCCGGGTCCCGAGCGGCCCGGGCGACGGCGCGGGTCCCGGTCCCGACCCGGCGCATCGGCCCCGCGCAGCACCGGCGATCCCTAGGCTCCGCTCGTGCCCGACACCGACCCGCGGGGAGAGCTCAGCCTGCACCCCGGTGTGCTGCGGGTGCGCCGGGCCCTCGGCGCGCTCGGGACCACCGCCGAGGTGGTCGTGCTGGACTCCCACGTCCGCACCGCCGCACAGGCGGCCGCCGCTCTCGGCGTGGACGTCGGTCAGATCGCCAGCTCGCTGATCTTCGCGGTCGACGACGCGGCCGACCCCGAGCGGGTGCGCCCGGTCCTCGTGCTGACCTCAGGGGCGCACCGGGTCGACACCGACCAGGTCGCGGGAGTGCTCGGCGTCGAGCGGCTGGCACGGGCGGAGCCGGAGTTCGTCCGGCGGCGGACCGGGTTCGCGATCGGCGGGGTCCCGCCGGTCGGGCACACCGAGCCGGTGCAGACCCTCGTGGACGTCGCGCTCGCCGCGTACGCCGAGGTGTGGGCCGCAGGCGGGCACCCGCGGACCGTCTTCGCCACGCGGTACGAGGAGCTGCTGCGGATCACCGCCGGCCAGCCCGTCGAGGTGGACTGACCGGCGACCGACGGGCCCGGGTCGCGCCGACGCGGCGTCCTTGATCACGACGGGACCGGGAGCACGACGTCCTTGATCACGAAGGTGGGCGGCAGGGCGTGGTGGCCTCGCGTACCGTCGCGGACGTGGGGGGCATAGGGAGCACCGAGAGCACGGAGAGCGCTGAGGGCACGGAGAGCAGGGACGACGCCGGCCCGGTGGTCACGCTCCACCTGTGGGGGGTCGCACCGGCGGTGGTCCCCCTCGCCGTGGCCCGGATGGGCCTGGACCGGCCGCTGTTGCGCCGCACGCCCGCGACGTTCACCAAGCTGCTCGGCACCGGCGACGGTCGCACGTTCACCGTCCGCGACGCCGACCCGCTGCACTGGGGCGTGCTCGCGGTGTGGCGCGACGCCGGCGACGCCGTGCGGTTCGAGGCCGCCCCCACCGTGCGCGGCTGGGACCGCCTCGCCCGCGAGCGGCTGCGGGTGGCGATGCGTCCGGTCGCCAGCCGCGGCACGTGGGCGCGGCAGCAGCCGTTCGGCGACCCGACCGCGACCCGTCCGCCGGGTCGCCGACCGGTTGCCGCCGACGGACCCGTCGCCAGCATCACCCGCGCCCGGCTCCGTGCCCGGCGCGCGCGCACGTTCTGGCGCGCGGTGCCGCCGGTGTCCGCGGACCTGCACCGCGTGGGTGGCCTGCGGATGGCGGTCGGGATCGGCGAGGCCCCGGTCGGCCTGCAGGGCACCTTCTCGCTGTGGGAGGACGCCGCCGCGCTGCGCGACTTCGCCCACCGCCGCGACGCCCACCGGGTCGCCGTGCGGCGCACGGCCGAGGAAGACTGGTACGCCGAGGAGCTCTTCGCGCGGTTCACGGTGCTCGACGTCGACGGCACGTTCGGCGGCCGCGTGCCCTGACGGCCGGTCCGCCGGCGCCCGCACCGCAGGTCGCCGCTGCCCCGGTCCCGCGCGAGGACGAGAGGAGCGTTGTGATCGACGTGGCGTGGGTGCTGACGTCCGGCTGGGCGTCGGGCGTCAACGGCTACCTGGTCGTGCTGCTGCTGGGCCTGGCGGAGCGCCTCGTCGGTCTCGAGCAGATCCCGGACGTGCTGGCGCGCACCGACGTGCTCCTGGTGGCCGGGGCGCTGTTCGCGGTCGACGCCGTCGCGGACAAGATCCCCTACGTCGACTCGACGTGGGACGTCGTGCACACGGCGGTCCGACCGACCATCGGCGCCGGCCTCGGAGCGCTCCTCGCCGGGGACGCCGGCTCGCTCGAGCAGGTGCTGGCGGCGACCGCGGGCGGCCTGACGGCGCTGGCCAGCCACGCCGTGAAGGCCGGGCTGCGGGCCGCGGTCAACACCTCCCCCGAGCCGGCGAGCAACGTCGCGGTGAGCACCGCGGAGGACGTCGCCGTCGCCGGTGTCGTGTCCCTCGCGATCCTCGCCCCCTGGGTGGCGGCCGGCGTCGCAGCGGTGCTGCTCGTCGCCGGCGCGCTGCTCGTGGCACTGGTGTGGTCGAGGGTCCGCACGTTGCGGCGGCGCCGGCGGACCCGGACGGCGGGGCCGCCGTGGCGGTGACCGCGACCGGGCGGGCCCGGTCGCCCCGCACCGCCGCCACCGCGCGGGTCGCGCTCGGGCTGGCCGTCGCCGCCGTCCTGGTGCAGGTGACCTACCCGTTGCTGGCCGGTGCGGCGCTGCGCGGCGCCACCGTGGCCTCCGTGGTGCTGTTCTGCGCCGCCGCGCTCGGGCACGCCGCCGCCACGCGCGGCGCCCGGGCCGCGGTCACGGTGCTCGCGGTCTGCGGCGGGACCGGGCTCGCGGCCGAGGCGGTCGGTGTCGCGACCGGCGTCCCGTTCGGGCAGTACGCCTACACGGGGTCGCTCGGAGTGCAGGTGCTCGGTGTGCCGCTGCTCGTGCCGCTGGCCTGGACGATGATGGCCTGGCCTGCGCTCGTCGCCGCCCGCACGCTCGTGCCCGGGTGGGCCGCCGTCCCGGTCGCCGCGTGGGCACTCGCCGCGTGGGACCTCTACCTGGACCCGCAGATGGTGGCCGCCGGGCACTGGACGTGGGCGTTCCCCGAGCCCGGCCTGCCCGGCGTCGAGGGGATCCCGCTGACGAACTTCGCCGGCTGGCTCGCCGTGGCCCTGCTGATGCAGGCGGCGCTGGCCGCCGCCGTGCCGCGCCGCGAACCCGCCGGGCACGCGGTCCCCGCCGTGCTGCTCGGTTGGACATGGCTGGGCTCAGCCGTCGCCAACGCGGCGTTCTTCGGGCGCCCGGAGGTGGCGGCGTGGGGCTCGGTCGCGATGGGTGCCGTCGTCGGCCCGTACCTGCTGCGGCTGGCGCGCCGCCGCGCCGCGCCCGCGCCGCCCGCGCGCAGCGGCTCGTGACGGCCGCGGGCCGCCCGGGCACCCGCGCGGCCGTTCGGTCCCCCGCCCGGTCGTTCGTCAGGTCGTCCGTCCGGGCGGGCAGCCTCGTGGCGGCGCTGCTGACGGTGCACAGCGCCGTGAACGCGCGGCTGCTCCGCCGGCCCCCGGAGCACCCGCCGGCCGTGCAGCGCCGGGTCAGCGTGCTGCTGCCGGCACGCGACGAGGCCCACCAGGTCGGCACCTGCCTGACGTCGCTGCTCGGCCAGACCGCGGTGCCCGACCTCGAGGTGCTGGTGCTGGACGACGGCTCGCAGGACGGCACCGCCGACGTGGTGCGCGCCGTCGCCGGCACCGACCCCCGGGTCCGGCTGCTGGACGGCGGCACCGACCGGCCGCCGGCGGGGTGGCTCGGCAAGCCGTGGGCCTGCCACCGGCTCGCCGCGGCGGCGACGGGGTCGCTGCTCGTGCTCGTCGACGCGGACGTCGTGCTGGCGCCGCACGCGGTGGCCGCGGGCGCGGCCCTGGCCGCCAGGCACGGGCTCGACCTCGTCTGCCCCTACCCGCGGCAGGTCGCGACGACGCCGGCCGAGCGGCTGGTGCAGCCGCTGCTGCAGTGGTCGTGGCTGACGACGCTGCCGCTGCGTGTCGCGGAGCGCTCCGCCCGGCCGTCGCTGACCGCCGCCAACGGCCAGCTGTTGCTCGTCGACGCCGACGCGCTCGCCCGGGCGGGCGGGTACGCCGCCGTGCGTGACCAGGTGCTGGACGACGTCGCCCTGGCCCGGGCCGTCAAGGCCGCCGGGGGCCGGGCCACCGTCGTGGACGGCACGGACCTCGCGAGCTGCCGGATGTACACCGGGTGGGCGTCCCTGCGCGACGGCTACGGCAAGTCGCTGTGGTCCGCGGTCGGCTCGCCGGGCGGTGCCGCCGTCGCGGCGGTGCTCGCCGGCACCTACGTGCTGCCGGCGCTCGCCGCCCTGGCGGGCTCTCCGGCCGGCGCGCTGGGCTACGCGGCCGGGGTCGCGGGCCGCGTGGTGACGGCCCGGCGGACCGGGGGCCGCGCCTGGCCGGACGCCCTGGCCCACCCCCTCTCCGTCGCCCTGCTGCTGGGCCTGGCGGCCCGGTCACGGCAGCTGCACGCACGGGGGGCCCTGGCGTGGAAGGGCCGGCCGGTCACCGTGCGCGGGTGAGCGCCCGCGCCACCCGGGTCAGGGTGTCCTCGACACCCGTGAAGCCGTCGGCCGGCTCGAAGCCGCCCCCCCAGGTCGACGTCGCGGTCGTCGTCGGTGCCGCCGACCCCGTCCCTGCCGACGCCGAACATCACCCGCCGGTCGCCGCCCGAGTCGAGCACGTTCGGGCTGCCGTCGAACGGGTCGGTGTGGACTGCTCGATGCTGCCGCCCAGGACGAGCCGGGTGACGTTCGGCCGGCCCCACGGGGCGGGGTTGTCGCGGCTGTTCAGCACCCTGACGGCGGCGCCGGGGCTGCCGCCGCGGCTCCGGACGTCGGCGGCCAGGTTCTCCCTGACCTCGGCGACGACCGATGCCAGCGGGATCGAGCCGTCGTCCTCCCGGCTGGGCGCCAGGCGGCGCGCGGCGACCTGCTCCGGCGAGGCCGTCCCCAGCACGCGCAGCCGGGGGTTGGCCCCCGGGCCGGTGCCGAAACCCGGCACCTGCTGGGCCGTGCCGGGGGTGTCGTTCGACCTGCGGGCGCCGTTCGGCTCGTTCTCGTCGGCGAGCAGCGGCGAGGCGGTCAGGCTGCGCGCTCCTTCGGCGTCACGGTCTCCGGCAGCAGTGCGAGATAGGGGTTCGGTCCGTCCGGCCGTGCTGCCTTGCCCACAGGGAGCGTCGGCGCGGGTTCGGGCAGCCCCTTCGGCGGGGCCAGGGTCGCGCTCGCCTCGGCGTCGGCCTGCGACCCGACCTGCGCGTCCCGCGCGCCGGCCTCGACCGGGGCGACACCGGTCGTGAGCAGGGCCGCGAGCGCGGCACCGACACCTAGAACACGCATGGCGACACCCAGCTACGCAAAGTGCTGGGCGGACGCCGCGGAGGACCGGAAAGGTACTCTGCGCTACGACGTGTGAACAGAAGTGAGGCGGACAGTCACCATCGCACTGAACGCTCCATCACTTGGTGTGATCGAATCTATACACAATGACACGGCGACACCGTATGCTGGCGCCGTGCGACCCCTGCCCGGACCGCCGGGCGGCCCGTCGGCGCCGTCGCGGCCCTGGGTCGCGCCGGCGCTCACGCTGCTCTTCGCGGCCGCGTTCGTCGGCGCCGGGCTGCTGGGTCGTGCCACGCGCCTGGAGTTGCCAGCCAACGCCCTGGTGTGGCCTGCCTCGGCCGTCGCGGTGCTGTGGGTCGCCGTGTTCTGGCGGCGGCCGCGCTGGCTCGCCCTCGCCGCCGCCGCGCTGGCCGTGGCCACCTTCGGCCTCAACGTCGCGACCGGGGCCCCAGCGACGCTCGCCGCCGCGTTCACGATCGCGAACGTCGCCCAGCCGTTCGTCGTCGGCGTCGTGTTCACACGGTTGCGACCCGGGGGCTGGGTGCTGGAGCGCACCCGCGACCTCGCTGCGCTGGTCGTCGCCGGCGGCGCCGGCGCGGTGGTCGGCGCGGTGCCCGCAGCGGCCGCCCTCGCGCTGACCACGGAGGCGTCGTTCCTGCCGGCTACCGCCACGTGGGCGTTTCGCCACGGGGTCAGCACAGTGGTGCTCGTGGCGGCGGGGCTGCGGGCTGCCCGGCTGCGCCCGCCGTGGGCACTGGCGCCGCTCACCGCCGTGCAGAAGGCCGAGCTGGCGGTGCAGGTGCCCGCCTTCGTCGCGGCGCACGCGCTGGTCTTCGGAGATCCCGACGCGCTGCCGCTGATGTTCATCGTGCTCTCGGTGGCGGTCTGGGTCGGCCTGCGTCGCGGCACCACGTTCGCGGTGCTGTCCGCGGCGCTGTCCGCGGCGATCGTCGTCGCCGCGACGCTGCAGGGGCGCGGCCCGCTGACCGAGCTGCCGCCGGAGACGCGCGCGGTGGTGGCGCAGCTGTTCGTGCTCGTGGTCGCCACCGTAGGGATCGGTCTGCCGCTGCAGCGGGACGAGCGGCAGGCCCTCATCGCCCGGCTGCGCCGAGCCCGTGCCGCGGCCGACGAGCAGTCCTCGCTGCTCGACGCGGTGATCGGCACGATCAGCGACGGCGTCTTCGCGGTCGACGCCCGCGGCGGGCGCGTCATCGCCAACCCGGCGATGACCCAGCTCTTCGGCGACGAGGAGGTCCCCCCGGAGCGGTGGGCGGAGCACTACGGGCTGTACAACCCGGACGGGATGACGGCCGCGCTGGGTGACCTGCCTCTGGGCAGGGCCCTCGCCGGTGAGAGCGTCACGAACGCCGACGTGCTCGTCCGGCACCCGCGCACAGCGCAGGAGTGGGTGCTCAACGTCAGCGCCCTGCCCCTGCCCGCTCCCGCCGGCGGGGCGGTGGCGACGTTCCACGACGTCACCGCGGTCCGCCGCAGCACCTGCGAGATCACGGCTGCCCGCGACCTGCTGCAGAGCGTGCTCGACGCCGCGACCGAGCAGTCGGTCATCGGCACCGACGCCGACGGCCTGGTGACGGTCTTCAACTCGGGGGCCGAGCTGATGCTGGGCTGGACGCAGGCCGAGGTGCTCGGGCGCCCCCTGGACTCCTTCCACGTCGCCGACGAGCTCGCCGCGCGGGCCCGCGACCTCGGCGTCGCCACCGGGCTGGAGGCGCTGCTGTACGACGCGGGCGGCCCGCAGGCCCGCACCCGGCAGTGGACCTACCGCACGCGCGAGGGGTGCGACACGCAGGTCCACCTGTCCCTGAGCGCACGCCGCGACCCCGACGGCCGGGTCACCGGCTACATCGGGGTGGCCACCGACGTCACCGAGCAGGTGCAGGCGGAGCGGGCGCTCAGCGACAGTGAGCGGCTGTTCCGGATGGCCTTCGAGACGGCCCCCGTGGCCCTCGTCGTCGCCGCCACCGTACGACCCGCCCCGGGGACCCTGCTGCGGGTCAACGCCGCGATGAGCGCCCTGACCGGCCGCCCGGCGGACGAGCTGATCACCCTCACGCTGCCGGACGTCGTCCACCCCGCCGACCGGGACGAGGCCAGCGCCCTGCTCGATGCCCTGATCACCGGCAAGCTGACAGAGGCCCGGTGCGAGAACCGCTTCCTGCGGCCCGACGGCACCGTCGCCTGGGGGGTCTGCTCGGCGACCCGGCTCGAAGGACCCGGCGAGCCGACCGTGCTCGTGCTCGTCGAGGACGTCACAGCGCGACGCGAGGCCGAGGCCGCGCTGGTGCACCAGGCCCTGCACGACACCCTGACGGGGCTGCCGAACCGGGCACTGCTCGGTGACCGGCTGCAGCACGCCCTCGACGCGGGCCGGCGCTCCGGCCACCCGGTCGGCGTCCTCTACCTCGACCTCGACGGCTTCAAGGCGGTCAACGACAGCGGCGGGCACGCCGCCGGCGACGCCCTGCTCGTGCAGGTCGGCGAGCGTCTCGCCCGCACCGTGCGCCCGGGTGACACCGTCGCCCGGCTCGGCGGAGACGAGTTCGCCGTGGTCTGCCCCGCGGTCGACTCTCTCGAGACTCTGCGCCACGTCGCCGCCCGGGTGCTCGAGGCGGTGCGGACGCCGTTCAGCGTGGCCGCGGTCGGGGCCGTCCACATCAGCGGCAGCCTCGGCATGGTCGTCGCCCACCCGGGTGCACACCCCGAGCAGGTGCTCCGCGACGCCGACGAGGCGATGTACGCCGCGAAGCGGGCGGGCAAGAACCGCCTGGCGGGGCACGGCAGCGACGTGCAGGTGCGGGCCGCCCGCGTCGCCCGCCTGGTCCCGGAGCTGCACAGCGCTCTGAGCCGCGACGAGCTCGTGATGCACGGCCAGCCCCTTCACGACCTGATCACCGGCCGGGTCGTCGCGGTCGAGTCGCTGCTGCGCTGGGCGCACCCCCGGCGCGGCGTGCTGCCACCCGCCGAGTTCCTCGACGTCGTCGAGTCCAGCCCGCTCATGATCCCGGTGGGGCGGAGGGCCCTGTACGAGTCCTACCGGATCGCCGCGGCCTGGAGCGAGGTCCTCGGGCCTGACGCACCCGACGTCCACGTCAACGTCAGCGGGCGCCAGCTCGACTCCGGGCACATCAGCGACGAGGTGCTCACCGCCCTGCACCGGTACAGGCTGCCCGCGACCCAGCTCGTGCTCGAGCTCACCGAGACCCACCTGCCGCTGCTGGAGGACTCGCTGCGCAGCGACCTGTCCCGGTTGCGCGAGGCGGGCGTGCGGATCGCCGTCGACGACATCGGCACGGGCTACAGCAGCCTGACGCGGCTCACCGAGCTGCCCGTCGACCTGCTGAAGATCGAGATGCGCTTCGTCGCCGGGCTGGGCCTCGACCCGAGCTGCGACGCCGTGGTCCGCGCCGTGCTTGGCATCGGCCAGGCTCTCGGCCTGTCCGTCGTGGCCGAGGGGGTCGAGACGCCCCAACAGGCGGACATGCTGCGCCGCCTCGGCTGCGTGACCGCCCAGGGGTACCTGTTCAGCCGGCCTCGCCCCGAGGCCCGGCTCACCGACCTGCTGGCCGACCGTGTCGCCACCCCGGCGAGGCTCGCCGGGTCGCTCGGCGACGAGGCCTGACCGCCTACCCTGGGCGCCGGTCGCCCGTCGCCGGCCAGCAACACCGGCGTCCCGCGTTCGCCCACCACGCCGCACCCGACCAGGGAGGACACCGTGGCGTACCACCGCCCCCTCGTCGTGCTGCCGGTCGCCGTCCTGCTCGCCGCCGGTACCGCCGGCTGCTCCGGGACGCCCACCCCGCTGCAGCCCGCCGCGACGGGGCAGCCGACTGCGCCGGTGACCGAGCAGCCCACCGAGACCCCCACCGAGCAGACGACGGAGCAGCCGGACGCCCGCGCGACGGGGGGCGGCTCGGGCGATGGGACGAGCCGCACCGCGCGCGGCGAGCTCGTCGACGGCTTCCCCACGGACGTCGTGCCGGTACCCGAGGGGGCCACGATCACCCTGTCCTCGCTCGTGCGCGACGGTGACGTGCTGGCCGTCAGCGTCGCCGGCGAGACGACCGCGTCCGCCGAGGAGGTGATCGGCGCCGCCCGGCGCCGGTTGCGGGAGCAGGGGTTCGACGAGGCCGAGGCGCCGCAGCCCGATGGCGGGGCCGCTGCCACGTTCGTGCGCTCCGACGGCGCCGAGAACATCAGCGTCACCGTGCTGCCCGAGGACGGCGTGAGCCGGTTCACCGTCGGCGGCCAGCTCGTCACGGGCTGAGGCGGACGGCGGGTGGCGCACGTCGTTGTCGTCGGTGCCGGTCTCGGTGGGCTCGCCTGCGCCGCCCGGCTCGCCGCCGGCGGGCACCGGGTCACCGTGTGCGAGCGCGCCGACGACGTCGGCGGCAAGCTCGGCTGGTACGCCCGCGACGGCTTCGGCTTCGACACCGGCCCGTCGCTGCTGACGCTGCCGCACGTGTACCGCCACCTGTTCGCCGCGACCGGTGCCCCGCTCGAGGACGTCGTGGACCTGGAGCGGCTCGACCCCGCGTTCCGGTACCGCTTCGCGGACGGCACCCGCCTCGATGTCCCCGGCGGGACCCTGGACGACGTGGCAGCGGGCATCGACGCGGACCTGGGCCACGGCGCCGGGGAGCAGTGGGCTGCCTTCCTCCGGCGCGCCGGCCGGATCTGGGAGGCCACCCGCGGCCCGTTCCTGGAGTCCCCGCTGGCGGGCCCGGGCACCCTGCTGCGGCTGTCGCGCCGCACGTCCGACCTGCGCTCGATCGCACCCTGGCTCTCGCTGCGGGACCTGGGGCGGCAGTACCTCGAGCACCCGCACCTGCGCACCCTGCTCGACCGGTACGCCACGTACACCGGCTCGGACCCGCGCCGGGCCCCCGCCGCCCTGGCGACGGTGCCCTACGTCGAGCAGGCGTACGGCGCCTGGTACGTCCGCGGTGGCCTGCGCCGCCTGGCCGACGCGGTCGCCGAGCGGGCCCGAGACCGCGGCGCGACCCTGCGGCTCGGTGCCGAGGTCGCGGACGTGCTCGTCGAGACCGGCCGGGCCGCCGGGGTACGGCTCGGCGACGGCGAGGTCGTGCCGGCGGACGTCGTCGTGTGCGGTGCGGACGCGGCCCGGCTGTACTCCGGCCTGCTCCCCGCGGGCCGCGGCCCGGGGCATCGGCGGCGTGGTGGCGCGCGCGCCCTGACGCGGGCCCGCGCCGGGCTGGCGCGCGCGACCCCCTCCCTGTCGGGCTTCGTGCTGCTGCTGGCGCTGCGCGGGCGGACGGCGGACCCCGCGCACCACCGGGTGCTGTTCCCGGCCGACTACGACGCCGAGTTCGACGCGGTGTTCGGCACCGGCACCTGCGCGGGTGCGCCGCGACCGGTGCCGGACCCGACCGTCTACGTCGCGGCCCCCGACGACCCAGCGACCCGCCCGGACGCCGACCACGAGGCATGGTTCGTGCTCGTCAACGCCCCTCGGCACGTCCCCGAGGACCCCGGCGCCGGGATCGACTGGGACGCAGCGGGTCTGGCGCAGTCGTACGCCGACGACGTGCTCTCGGCGATGGCCCGCCGCGGGCTCGACGTCCGGGACCGGGTGCTCTGGCGCGACGTGCGCACGCCCGCGGACCTCGAGCGCGCCACCGGCTCCGTCGGTGGCTCGATCTACGGGTCGTCGAGCAACGGGGTGCGGGCGGCGTTCCTGCGCCCGGCCAACGCGTCCCCGGTGCCGGGTCTGTTCCTCGTGGGCGGGTCCTCCCACCCGGGCGGCGGCATCCCCCTGGTGGGGCTGTCCGCCCGGATCGTGGCGGACCTCGTCGGCCCCGCCTGAGCCCGCCCCTCGCGCGCCCCGGCCGACCGACGCACCGCCTCCCAGGCGGGCTCCCACCCGTCGCGTCACCTGCCCGGAGCACTCCCCCGCGTTCAGGGAACTGAACGCCAGAGGGCCCGAAACGGCCATGTGGGACGGGTCGGTCCTCGGCGAGCATTACGGACGAGCCGGGGAACACCTCCGTCCAGGACACACACGGGAGACATCACAGTGCGCAGGAACGTTGCGAGGACGTCGGCGGGTCGCCGCGTCGCGGGGGCCGTCATCATCCCGGGCATGATCGCGGGAGGGCTCGCCTTCATGGCGCCCGCCCAGGCCGCCACCGGCACCGGCACCGGCAAGATCTGCTCCGGCGTTGTGAACCAGCTGGCCCACCGCGGCACGGTGCAGGCGAACCTGCTGAAGGCGGCGGCCCGGCAGAACGCCGACCTCATCGCGGCGCTGCAGGGTGAGCGGGCAACCCTGGCCGACCGCGCCGCGACGCTGAAGACCGACATCGACGCCATCACCGCCGAGCTCTCGCTCCTGGACGCGCAGGAGAAGGACCTGGCGCGCCAGCAGTCCGACGCCACGACCGCGCTGCAGCAGGCGACCGCCGGTGTCGCCGGCGCGACGGACGCCGTCGCCACCGCCGAGGCGCAGCTCGCCGAGCTGCAGGCCGCGAGCGTGACGCTCAACGGGCAAATCGACGCCCTGGACGCCCAGCTGGCCGCGACGCAGGCGGCGAAGGCCGACCTGGTGGACGCCAAGGCCGGCCTCACCGCCGACCTGGACGCCGCCGGCGCGGCCGTCACCGCCGCGCAGACCCGGCTTGCCGGGCTTACCGCCGCGGCCGCCGCGGCCACTACGACGTTGGCTGACGGGACGGAGAGCCTGCGGGCCGCCGAGGCGCAGCTCGCCGCGCTGAGCGCCACCGCGGAGCAGTCCGCCGCCGCCGCCACCGCCGCCGCCGCCAAGGTCACGCAGGCGCAGGGCGCACTGGACGCCGCGTCCGCAGCCGGCGACGTCGCCGACGAGGCGCTCGCCGACCGACAGGCCGATGTCGCCGCCGCCCGCGCCGAGCTGGCCGCGCTGCAGCAGGGTGCGGACGACGCCGCAGCGGCCGAGGTGGCGCAGCAGCAGCAGGTCGCCGCGGCCACAGCGGACGTGGCACGTCTGCGCGAGGTCGCCACGGCCGCCGCCGACGCCGTGACCGAGCAGGAGGGCGACATCGCCCGGGCGCAGACCCAGCTCAGGGACCTGCAGGCGGCCTCCGTCCAGGCCGACGCGGCGGTTGCGGCCAACACCACCCGGGCCGCCACGCTGCAGAGGGAGATCGATGCGCTGACGGCCGAGCTGGCGACCAAGCAGCAGCAGCGGACCACCAAGCAGGCCCAGCTGGTGACCGCGCAGCAGGAGCTCGCGGCGCTGCAGACGCAGGCGTCGACGCTGCAGACCGATATCAACGCCCTCAACCTGCAGATCGAGGCCGAGAAGGCCAAGCCGAAGAGGGACGCCCTGATCGTCACGCGGAACGCGAAGCAGACACAGCTGGACGGCGTCAACTCGCAGATCACCACCAAGACCGCCCAGATCGCGGGCCTGCAGGGTGACCTTGCGGCGCTAAACACGCAGATCGACTCGCTGTCCGGCCAGCTGGCCGCCAAGCAGACCGAGAGCAGCGCGCTGCAGGCTTCCCTCGGCGGGCTGCAGACGCAGACCGGGGCCGCCCGTTCCGCGGTCACCGCCACGGAGACGAGGATCGCCGAGCTCGAGGCGGCGCTGCCGGGACTGCTTTCCGCCGAGCAGCAGGCCGCGACATCGCTCACGGCAGGCAGGGCCGAGCTGACGAACCTGGAGTCTGCCCTGCCGTCGCTGCAGCAGGCGGTCAGTGCGGGGCAGGCGCGCGTGGACGGGCAGCAGGACGCCGTAGCAGACCTGGAGGCCACGCTGCCGGGGCTGACCGACGGGGTCGACGCCGCGCAGGCAGAGATCGCGGCCGGCACCGCCACGCTGGCGACCCGGCAGCAGGAGCTGGTCGCGGCCCAGGACACCGCGGCCGCCGCCAAGCAGGCAGTGACCGCTCAGGAGGGCGTCGTCGAGGGCCTCGCCGGTGAGCTGACCGGCATCCAGCAGGCCGCCACGGGCGCCGCGGCGCAGGTCGAGGAGCAGAGGGCGCAGCTCGCCCGGTCGAACCAGGCCCTTGACACGCTCGTGGCGTCGATGAACGACCTGGTCGGAAAGATCGCCGCCAAGGAGAGCTCGATCCTCGACCTGCAGAAGCAGGTCGCGCCGCTGATCGACCAGCTCGCCATGCTCAACGACCAGGTGTCGGCGAAGGAGGCCGACCTGAAGGCGCTGCAGGACCAGCTGACCGTGCTCGACTCGGCGTTCACCACCGAGTCCAACACGCTCTTGAGACTGGAGAGCCAGAAGAAGCACAACACGGACGCCATCGCCACTCAGAAGACCAAGGTGGCGACGCTGCAGGACCAGCTGCGCACCGTGCAGGTGCGGATCGACGCGATCGACGGCCAGGCCGGCTTCGGTGGCTGCGTGATCTGAAGCAGCACAGCAGCACACGCCAGGGGTGGGACCGGACCGGTCCCGCCCCTGGCGGCGTCTCAGCGCCGCGCCGGCTCGCCGAGCACCGTCCGCACGTAGGGCAGCCGCAGCAGCAGCCACGTGATCCCGGCGGAGGCCAGCGTGAACGCCGTCGTCAGGCCGACGGCAGCGAGCGCCACCCCGGCGACGTCGTCCGGGACCCCGATCCACTGCCGCACACCGAGCACCAGGGCCCCGTGCACGAGGAAGACCCCGAACGCCAGCGGGGCGGCCACGGCCGCTGCGCGGGCCAAGCGTCCGGACGGGCGGGACAGCCAGACGTGCAGCAGCAGGTAGGCGGCCACCGACATCGCCGCGACCGGAGGGGACAGGAACCCGTAGGCGTAGCGGCCGACGCTGCCGAAGCCCGCCACTGCCGCGATCCCTACGACGGCGGCGACGGACCCGGCGAGCACCCCCAGCGCGAGCCGACGCCCTCGCCGGCCGGGCACCACGTCACGGAGCACCCACCCGAGCACGTAGTACCCCGCGAACGGCAGGAACCGGGTGGCGGCGTTCGGCTCGCCCGCACCGGCGGCGAAGGTCAGCGCCTGGTCGACCACGCCCAGCGCGAGCAGCACGACCGCGAACGCGAACGTCATCCGCCAGGTGGCGTGGCGGGTGACCACCTTGAGGAACGGCGTGATGAGCACGAGCCCGGCGAGCACGTAGAGGAAGTAGAGCTGCAGGAACGGCGCGCCGCGACCCACGTCGGCGGCGGCGCCCACGAAGGTCAGGCCGGGCTCCAGCACCAGAGCGCGGAACACCAGGTAGAACGCCGTCCAGAACACCAGCGGGACGCCGACGCGCGTCCACCGCCGCCGGTAGAACTCGCGGGGCCGCGCGGTGCGGGCAGGGTCCAGGGCCAGCGCACCGGCGATCATGAGGAAGACCGGGACGCACCAGCGGGACGCCGAGTTCAGCACGTTCGCCAGCCACCACGCGGCGTCCCCGGTCGTCACCCCACGCCCCCCGACGGTCGGCGCCAGCACGTGGATGAGCACGACCGCGAGGATCGCGAGCACCCGGGCGCCGTCCATCCAGGCCGTGCGGGTCGGCGGCGGCGCCCGGTCCGGGACGGCGTCCACCCAGGCCGTCACGGTGGCCCTCCCGGTTCACCCACCGCACCCGGCTCGGCCGCCGGGCGCAGCGCGCGGCGAACGGCGACGGCGAGCTGGGCCAGGCCGGCCGCGGCCACGAGCGCGCCACCCACCGCGCCCAGGGTCGCGACGGTCGTGGCCGAGGCCGGCATCAGGCCGGCCCCCAGCGCGACCATCGCCGGCAGCGCGACCCGCGTGGGCCGCTCCGAGACCGTGATCACGACCGGTCCCGGCCGCCCCGTGGCCTGGACCCGTGCCCGCACGTACTCGTGCAGCCAGCCGGCGCCCACGACGCCGACGACCAGGGCTGCCGGGGCCCCGAGCAGCCACAGCGTGCCGGCGAGCGCCGCGTCGCCGACCCGGTCGCAGGCCGCGTCCAGCACCGCCCCCCAGGCGCTGGTGCCTGACGTCATCACCGCGACGGCGCCGTCCAGGGAGTCCGCGACCCCGGAGGCGAGGGCCAGCAGCGGCACCGCGAGCGCCCAGCGTCCCCCGGCGGCGGCGGGCACGAGCGTCGCGACGGCGAGCAGCAGCCCGAGCGCGGTGACGGCGTCCGGGGGGACCCTGGCCGCGACGAGCGGGCGCGCGAGGGCGTGCACCACGACGAGCCAGGAGTGCACGAGCGGCACGGTCCGCGGGTCGGTGCCGTGCAGCACCGACCAGCGCTCCAGGTACTCCTCGCGCGTCACGCAGCGATGATGCCCGTGCAGGCAGCGGTGGTGCTCGTACGGGGAGCGGTCACACCTGCGGGGCGGCGGCGCCGACGGGGAGCCGGCCGTCGGCACGGTCCAGCCCGAGGGCCCGGTAGACCTCGAGCGTCGAGGTGGACCGGTTCATCGTGTACAGGTGCAGCCCCGGCGCCCCCTCGTCGAGCAGCCGGGCGCACAGGTCGGTGGCCGCGTCGACGCCGGCACGGTGCTCCGCGGCGGCGTCGCCGCCTGCCGCCTCGAGGGCTGCGAGCAGCGCGGGCGGCATCGCCGCACCGTGCGAGAGCTGCTGCAGGCGGGCCACCTGGCCGCGGCGCACCACCGGGATCACCCCGGGGATGATCGGGATGTCGCAGCCGTGCGCGGCGGCCAGGTCGCGCAGGCGCAGGTAGTCCTCGGGGTCGAAGAAGAACTGCGTGACGGCGAACTCCGCGCCGGCGTCGGCCTTCGCGGCGAGCACGCGCGCGTCGTCGGCCAGGCTCGCCGACTCGGGGTGCTTCTCGGGGAACGCGGCGACGCCGACGCAGAACCGGCCCAGGGAGCGCACCATGCGCACGAGGTCGTCGGCGTGGTCGAGCCCGCCGGGGTGCGACGGCCACGGCCCACCGGGTCCCTGCGGCGGGTCCCCGCGCAGGGCCAGCACGTTGCGTACGCCGGCGCCCGCGTACGCGCCGACCACCCCGCGCAGCTCGGCGGCGGTCGACCCGACGCACGTGAGGTGGGCGACCGGCGTCAGCGTGGTCTCCGCGGCGATCCGCCCGGTGGCCCGCACGGTGCGGTCGCGCGTCGAGCCCCCCGCGCCGTAGGTGACCGAGACGAAGGTCGGGGCCACCTGCTCCACGCGGCGGACGGACTCCCACAGCACCGCCTCGGACGCGTCGTCCTTGGGCGGGAAGAACTCGAAGGAGTACGAGCGGGCACCGGCCGCGAGCAGCCCCGAGAGGGACTCGTGCACCGAGACGGCGCCACCAGGCATGACCGAGGGGAGTCCGAGCGCCACCGCGCCAGGATAGGCACGTGCATCCGGCGACGGCGCGACGGCCGAAGTGTGGCAGGTGGCCCTGCCACCTACGCTCGTCCGACAACCGTCTGTCACCGAGGAGCCTGTCCGTGCGCGCTGACCAGACCGCACCGCTCGACCGCGAGGACCTCCGGACCCGGGTGCAGAAGGTGCTGGACGACGTCCTTGCGCACCAGGCCCAGCGGCTCGAGGAGCTCGGGCACGACAGCGCGCCGCTGACCGAGTACGTCGCCGACCTCGTCGCCGGCGGCAAGCGGCTGCGTCCCGCGTTCTGCTACTGGGGGTGGCGGGGAGCCGGTGGCGGTGACGACGAGGCGCCACTGCGGGCGGCCGCGTCGCTCGAGCTGTTCCAGGCCGCGGCGCTCGTGCACGACGACGTGATGGACGCCTCCGACACCCGCCGCGGGATGCCCGCCGTGCACCGCCGGTTCGCCAGCCTGCACCGCGGGTCCGGCTGGACCGGTGACGCGGAGCGCTTCGGCCAGGCCGGCGCGATCCTGGCCGGCGACCTGTGCCTGGTGTGGAGCGACGAGCTGCTCACCGCCTGCGGGCTGCCCCCGGAGCGGCTCGCGGCCGGCCGCCCGGTGTACGACACGATGCGCACCCAGCTGATGGCCGGGCAGTACCTCGACATGCTCGAGCAGGCCGTCGACGCGGGCTGGGGTGACCTCGACCCGGTGACGCGGGCCCGGCGCGTGATCCGCTTCAAGTCCGCGAAGTACACCGTCGAGCACCCGCTGCTCCTCGGAGGCACGCTGGCCGGCGCCGGGCCGGACCTGCTCGCGGCGTACACCGCGTTCGGGCTCCCGCTCGGCGAGGCATTCCAGCTGCGGGACGACGTCCTCGGCGTCTTCGGCGACCCGGCCCAGACCGGAAAGCCCGCGGGCGACGACCTGCGCGAGGGCAAGCGCACCGTGCTCGTCGCCCTGGCGTTGCGGGCGGCGAGCCCCGCGCAGGCGGCGGCGGTGCGGCGACTGCTCGGGGACCCCGCTCTCGACGACGCCGGCGTCGACCGGCTGCGTGACGTCGTCACGCAGACCGGGGCCCTGGACGAGGTGGAGCGGATCATCGACGCGGACGTCGACGTGGCGCTCGCCGCGCTGGAGGCCGCCCCGGTCGCCGAGGAGGCCCGCGACGTCCTCGCCGGGCTCCTGGACGCCGCCACGGCGAGGACGGCGTGAGCCCGGCCGCCACGCTGCGGCGCTGGGCCCCGGCGCTCGTGCCCGGTCGCCAGCGCACCGTGACCGGACCCACCGACCACGTCGTGGTCGTGGGCGCCGGGCTGGCCGGCCTCTCGGCGGCGATGCGCCTGGCAGGAGCCGGTCGCCGCGTCACCCTGTTGGAGCGCGAGGCGGTCCCGGGGGGACGCGCCGGGCTCGTCGAGGCCGAGGGGCCGAGCGGGCGGTACCGCTTCGACACCGGCCCGACGGTCCTCACGATGCCCGACCTCATCGCCGACTGCTTCGACGCTCTCGGCGAGGACATGGCCGACTGGCTGACCCTCGACCCGGTGTCCCCGCTGTACCGGGCGCGCTACGCCGACGGCTCCACCCTCGACGTGCACGCCGACGTCGACGCGATGGCGGCGGAGGTGGAGGCGGTCTGCGGGCCCGACGAGGCCGCCGGGTACCGCCGCTACGTCGACTTCGTCTCCAAGCTGTACCGCTACGAGATGCGCGACTTCATCGACCGGAGCATCGACACCCCGCTCGACCTCGTGTCGGCGAACCTCGCCCGGCTCGTCGCCGCCGGCGGGTTCCGGCGGCTCGCGCCGAAGGTGGAGCAGTTCCTGAAGGACGACCGGACCCAGCGAGTCTTCTCGTTCCAGTCGCTGTACGCCGGGCTGTCGCCGTACGACGCGCTCGCCATCTACGCGGTGATCGCCTACATGGACTCCGTCGCCGGGGTCTTCTTCCCCCGCGGCGGGATGCACGCGGTGCCGCGAGCGATGGCGGCGGCCCTGGAGCACCACGGCGTCGACGTGCGGTACTCCACCGAGGTCGCGCGGGTGGAGCACTCCGGCGGCCGGGCCACCGCCGTCGTCACCGCCGGCGGCGAGCGGGTCGCCTGCGACGCCGTCGTGCTCAACCCTGACCTGCCGGTCGCCTACCGCGACCTGCTCGGGGTGACCCCCCGGCGGCACGCCCGGCTGGAGTACTCGCCGTCCTGCTACCTGCTGCTGGCGGGCTCGAGCGCGAGCTACCCCGACCCGGTGCACCACACCATCTCCTTCGGGCACGCGTGGCGGGAGGTGTTCGCCGAGCTGACCTCGGGGCGCCTGATGAGCGACCCGAGCGTGCTGCTGTCGACCCCGACCGTGTCGGACCCCTCGCTGGCGCCGGACGGCAAGCACATCTACTACGTGCTGTTCCCGACGCCGAACCTCGTCACCGGCGCACGGACCGGGCTGGACTGGAACCGGATCGCGCCCCGCTATCGCGAGCACGTCCTCACGACCCTGGAGCAGCGCGGCTTCCCCGGGTTCGGTGCCGGCATCGAGGTCGAGGACGTCACGACACCGCTGGACTGGGCGGCCCGCGGGATGGAGGCCGGTGCGCCGTTTGCCGCGTCCCACGCCTTCGGCCAGACCGGGCCGTTCCGCCCGGGCAACCTGTGGGGCGACAACGTCGTGCTCACCGGGTCGGGCACCCAGCCGGGCGTCGGCGTCCCGATGGTGCTGATCTCGGGGCGGCTCGCCGCCGAGCGGGTCACGGGCCGGGACCCGGCGTACCGCTCGCGGGCCTACCGGTGAGCGGTGTGACGGGCGCAGGCGCTGTGACCGTGACCGGTGGGCCCGGGGCACCGGCCGTGCCGGGTCGCGCCGCGGGGCGGACCCTGGACGCAGCCGGGATCGCCGATCCCGGCCTGCGGTCGGACTTCGAGACGAGCCGCCGGCTGCACGCCGAGCACGGCCGCACGTACTACCTCGCCACCGCGCTGCTGCCGCCCGCGAAGCGGCCGTGGGTGTGGGCGCTGTACGGCTTCGCCCGCTACGCCGACGAGTTCGTGGACTCGCTGGAGGCCCCCGACCCCGACGCGCTCGTCGCCTGGGGCCGGGCGTTCACCGAGCAGTGGGACGACGGCGCGGGCGCGGACCCGGTCGCGCGGGCGATGCTGCACACCGTGCGCCGCTGGGGCATCCCGCGCGCGCACGTCGAGGCGTTCCTGGCGTCGATGCGGATGGACATCACGCAGACGGGCTACGCCACGTACGCCGACCTCGAGCGCTACATGTACGGCTCCGCGTCGGTGATCGGGCTGCAGATGCTGCCGGTGCTGGAGCCGCTGCCCGGCCTGGCAGAACCGGCGGCCGACTGCGCTCGGCTGCTCGGCGAGGCGTTCCAGATGTCGAACTTCGTGCGCGACGTGGGCGAGGACCTGCAGCGCGGGCGGGTCTACCTGCCGCGGGAGGACCTCGACGCGTTCGGCGTCACCCGCGATGCGCTGTGGCACGGCCGGCGCACCGGGGGGCTCCCCGACGGCGTGCTCGGCCTGCTGCGCTTCGAGGTGGCACGGACCCGCGAGCTGTACGCGCGCGCCGCGCCGGGCGTGGCGATGCTGCACCCCACGAGCCGTGACGCGATCGCTTGCGCTCAGGAGCTGTACGGCGGGATCCTCGACGCGGTCGCCGACGCCGGGTACGCGGTGCTGCACCGGCGCCTCTCCGTCCCCGTGCCCCGCCGGCTGCGCGTCGCCGCCCCCGCCCTGGCCCGTGCCCGCCGGGCCCGCCGGATCGAGTCCCGCTGGCACACCCCCCGGTGATCAGAAGCCGAGTGCCTGGGCGCGGCGGCGGACCTCGGTCTTGCGACCCGCACGCAGCGCCTCGACCGGGGAGCCAGGCAGCGTGTCGTCCGGCGAGAACAGCCAGCGCAGCGCCTCGGGCGGGGTGAAGCCGGCGTCCGCCAGCACCGTGAGCGTGCCCGGCAGCTCGGCGAGGGGCTCCGGCTCCACGAGGGCCGAGGGGATGCTCAGCACCCGCGGCCGCCCGCGCCGCACTCCGAGCAGCAGCTGGTCGTCCAGAAGCCGGCGGACCCGCGGGATGCCGACGCCGAGCCGGTCCGCCACGTCGGGGACCGTGAGCCAGTCGGTGACCAGGTCATCGAGCCCGACCGACTCGCCGTGGGCATCCGTCTCGCCGCGGGAGGCCGTCTCGTGAAGGGTGTCGGAGTCGTCCACGAGCCCCAGCCTGCCACCCGGGAACCGGGTCCGCGCGCGCCGGGAGCCGGGCACCCCTCGCCCGGCACATCGCTCGTACGTCACCCGCACGTCACCCGCGCAGTCGAATTCCACGGTTGCAATACAAGCCATCACGCACCGTGTCCGCTACGGTCGTCTCCGTCACATCAGTCACACCAGTCACAGAGACCCCACGAGTCACACCGTCACCCGCGCGTCACCCGGCGCGTGGAGCACCGACCGCACCCCGTGCGGCGCGAGAGGACAACGATGACCCAGACCCGCAGCGCCACCGCCCCCGGCCCGTCACGCCGCACGCGGCGCGCCACCGCCCTGCCGCTGGCTCTCGCGGCAGCCGTCGGGTCTGCCGTGCTCGGCCCCGTCGGCACTGCCACCTCCGACACCTCCGACGCGCCGGGTGCAGCCGAGACCCGGGCGCGGACCGCGGCGCACGCCGACGGGCGTGACCGGGCGGCCCGCGTCGAGACCCGGACCCAGCCGACTCGGCTGCCGGCCGCGCTGCGTGCCGCCGGCGTGACGTACACGGTGCGCGGCGGGGACACCGTCAGCCACATCGCGCTGCGGACCGGGACGTCGTCGCGCGCAATCATCGCCGCGAACGGCCTGCATGCCAGCGGCTTCATCCGCGCCGGCCAGCAGATCGTGATCCCGCGCTCCGGCGACGCCGGCGAGTGGGCGACGAGCAGCAGCCCGTCGGCGTCCTCGACGGGAGGACGCCGCTACACGGTGCGTCCCGGGGACACCGTCGGCCACATCGCGCTGCGCGCCGGCACGTCCGTGCGGGCCGTCGTCGCCGCGAACGACCTGGACGCGAGGGCCACGGTGATGGTGGGCCAGGTACTGACGCTGCCCAGCGCCGGCCGCGCGAAGACGACCGAGGGCGAGTCCGCGGCACCGGCGCCTGCCGCCGGCGGCCACCACGCCGTCCGCACCGGGGACACCCTGGGGCACATCGCGCTGGCCCGCGGCACCTCGGTGGCGGCGCTGCGCCGGGCCAACCCCGCCCTGGACGCCCGCGGCACGATCCGGGTCGGCCAGTCGCTGCGGCTGCCCGCGGCGGCGAAGAAGATCGCGAGCACGTTCGCGGGCCGGACCTACCCCTCGGACACGGTGGCGGCGGCCCAGACCAACAGCGAGGCGCTCGCCGCGCGGTCGGCGCCCAGCCGCGAGCGGATGCAGCACATCGTCGTCCACGCCGCACGCGACCACGGAGTCGACCCGGCGCTGGCGCAGGCCGTCGCGTTCCAGGAGTCCGGGTTCAGCATGCGGGCCGTCTCCCCGGCCAACGCGGTCGGCGCGATGCAGGTGATCCCGTCGTCGGGGCGGTGGGCATCCGACATGGCCGGCCGGCGCCTCGACCTGCTCGACCCGCACGACAACGCGACCGCCGGGGTCCTGATCCTTCGGGCGCTCCTGCGCGCCGAGCCGGACCGGGCGAACGCCATCGCGGGCTACTACCAGGGCCTGTCGTCGGTGCGCCGCAACGGCATGTACCCGGACACGCGGCGGTACGTCGCCAACATCCAGACGCTGACGGCGCGCTTCCGCTGAGCGGTGGGCGCACCCGCTACCCGTCGGCGTCGGCCTGTCCTCCCGGCGGCGGGCTGCGCCGCCCGTAGGATCGCGGGGGTGGACACCGCTGTGACCGATCCTCTCGTCGGCCGCCTGGTCGACGGGCGGTACGCCGTGGAGTCCCGCATCGCCCGTGGCGGCATGGCCACCGTCTACCTCGCCACCGACACCCGCCTCGACCGCGAGGTGGCTCTGAAGGTGATGCACCCCCACCTCGCGGACGACGCCGAGTTCGTCGCGCGCTTCCACCGCGAGGCGAAGTCGGCGGCCCGGCTGTCCAACCCGCACGTCGTCGCCGTGTACGACCAGGGGGCGGACCGCTCCACCGGTGTCGAGACGGTGTACCTGGCGATGGAGCACGTGCAGGGACGCACCCTGCGCGACCTGCTCGACGAGCGGGGTCCCCTGACGCCGCGCGAGGCCCTGGACGTGCTCGACCCGGTGCTCGACGCCCTCGCCGCCGCGCACCGTGCCGGACTCGTCCACCGCGACGTCAAGCCCGAGAACGTGCTCATCGCCGAGGACGGGCGCGTCACCGTCGCCGACTTCGGCCTCGCGCGCGCGGCCAGCTCGTCGTCGTCCGGGACGACGACCGGCATGCTCATCGGCACCGTGGCCTACCTGTCGCCCGAGCTCGTCTCACGGGGGGTCGCGGACGCCCGCAGCGACGTCTACGCCGCGGGCATCCTGCTCTTCGAGCTGCTCACCGGCACCCAGCCCTTCTCGGGCGAGGTGCCGATCCAGGTGGCCTTCCAGCACGTCAACGACGACGTCCCGCTGCCCTCCGAGCGGCTCGCCGGGCTGAGCGACGTCCTGGACGACCTCGTGGCGTGGGCGACGGCACGCGACCCCGACGACCGTCCGGCCGACGCCCGCGACCTGCTCGCCGAGCTGCGCGCCGTCCGTGCCGGCCTCCCGGCGTCGGATCTGGACGCCGAGCCCCCCCACGCCCAGGCCGGCGGGGGTACGGCCTCGCCGGCGCGCGGGCGCACCCTCGCCCTGCGCCGCCGGGGCGCCCTGGCGCTGCCGCCCGACACGGACGAGACGAGCGAGGACGGCGGCGACGTCGCGGCGCAGCGGCCCGTGGCGCGGGGCCGCTCCGGACGTGGCCGCTCCGGGCGGGGCCGCACCTGGCGGGGCCGCACCGGGTCCACGGTGCCCACCGGGTGGGACCAGCGCCGGCGCAGCCGCCGCGGGCTCGTGGCGCTGCTGCTCGTGCTGACGCTGGCGCTGGCCGGCGGGGTCGCCGGGTGGTGGCTGACGGCCGGGCCCGGCGCGTACACCGCCACCCCGGACCTGGCGGGCCGCACCGCCGACGACGCCGAGCAGGTGCTCGCGACCCGCGGCCTGGCGATGCGCGCCGACGAGCGGTTCGACGACTCGGTCGCCGAGGGGCGCGTGATCTCCAGCGACCCCGGCGCCGGGCAGGACGTGCGCGATGGCGGCACCGTGCAGGTGGCCGTCAGCCGGGGCCCGGAGATGCGCGCCGTGCCCGACGTGGCGGGCTCGTCCCGCGAGGACGCCGTCGCCACGCTGGAGGACGTCGGCCTGGTCGCGGGCGACGTCTCGGAGGTGTTCTCCCAGGACGTCGCCGACGGCAGCGTCGTCGAGCAGGCCACCGCCCCGGGGCAGGAGCTGCGCGCCGGCGAGCCGGTCGACCTCGTGGTGTCCAAGGGCCGCGAGCCGGTCGACGCACCGGACCTCGTCGGCCTCGCCCGCGGCGAGGCCGAGACCGCCGCCCAGGACGCCGGGCTGCGCCTGGAGGCCAGCGAGGAGTTCAGCGACGACGTCCCCGAGGGCGACGTGGTCTCCCAGCAGCCCGACGGCGGGCAGAGCCTGTTCCGCGGGGACACCGTGACCGTCACCGTGTCGCTGGGGCCACCGCTGGTGGAGGTCCCGACGCTGCGCGGCCAGCAGGTCGGGCCGGCCCGTGACGCCCTGGAGCAGGCGGGGTTCGCCGTGGAGGTGGAGCGGGTGCTCGGCGGCATCTTCGGCACCGTGCGCGACCAGTCGCCGGCCGGCGGCTCGCAGCAGCCGCGCGGCAGCACCGTGACGCTCACCGTCGTCTGACGCGCCTTCCCGACCGCCTCGGACCCTGGGTGACCACGACCACCGGGCCGCGCCACGAGCTCGCGGCCACGCTCGCCCTGACCGTCGTCACGATGGCGTGGGGCTCGACGTTCTTCCTGATCCGGGACGTCGTCACGGTGCTGCCCGTGACCGACTTCCTCGCGGTGCGATTCACGGTCGCGGCGGTCGTGATGGTCCCCCTGTTCTGGCGCCACCTGCTCCGTCTCGACGCGGCCGCCTGGCGGCGGGGTGCCGTGCTCGGCGCGGTCTACGGCGTCGCCCAGATCCTGCAGACGATCGGGCTGGAGACCACCGCCGCCAGCGTGTCCGGCTTCATCACCGGCATGTACGTGGTGCTCACGCCGCTGCTGGCCGCGGTGCTGCTGGCGGTGCGCACGCCGCCGTCCACGTGGGTCGCCGTGGCACTGGCGACCGCGGGGCTGGCGGTGCTGTCGTTGCAGGGCCTCGCGGTGGGGGCCGGCGAGGCCGTCACCCTCGCCTCCGCGGTCGTCTACGCGCTGCACATCGTCGGGCTCGGCCGGTGGTCGCGCCAGGAGGACGCCCTGGGCCTGTCCGCGGTGCAGATGATCGTGATCGCCGCGGTCTGCCTGACGGGGGCGCTGCCCGGCGGTGTCGCCCTGCCCCCGGACCGCGGCACGTGGGCCTCGGTGCTCTACATGGCGCTCGTCGCGGGCGCGCTCGCGCTGGTGGCCCAGACCTGGGCGCAGGCGCACCTGCCGGCCGCGCGGGCGGCGATCGTGATGACCACCGAGCCGGTGTTCGCCGCGCTGTTCGCGGTGGCTTTCGGCGGCGAGCGGCTCGGCCCGCGGGTGCTGCTCGGCGGCGCGCTGGTGCTCGCGGCGATGTACCTCGTGGAGGTCGGGCCGCGGCGCCGACGGCGTCGGGACGTGCTCGCGAGCGCCGACCCCCCGGCCGAGGCGCTGCATCACGAGCCGTGAGGCGGGTCTGCCGTCAGGTGCCGGTGAGGTGCTCCGGGCGCACCGGGACGCGGCGCAGCGCGAGCCCGCTCGCCTGCCGCACCGCCGCCAGCACCGCCGGCCCGGACGAGATCGTCGGCGGCTCCCCCACCCCCCGCAGCCCGTACGGCGCGTGCGGGTCGGGGTACTCCAGCAGCTCCACCCGCATCGGGGGAACGTCGAGCACCGTCGGGATCAGGTAGTCGGTGAACGACGGGTTGCGGATCAGGCCGTCGGTGACGACGACCTCCTCCATCAGCGCCAGTCCCATCCCCTGCGCGCTGCCGCCGTGGACCTGCCCGAGCACCTGCTGCGGGTGCAGCGCCCGGCCGACGTCCTGCGCGGTGTCGAGCGCGACGACCTTGACCAGGCCGAGCTCGACGTCCACGTCGACGACGGCCCGGTGGGCGGAGAACGCGAACTGCACGTGCGCGTCTCCCTGCCCGGTGTCGGGGTCGACGGGGTGGGTCGGCCGGTGCCGCCACTGGAGCGTCTCGTCGACCTCGTCGTCGCCGAGGACGTCGACGACGGACGCGACCTCGTGCCCGCCTGCGTCGACGACGGCGCCACCCGCCAGGTGCCACGGCCCGCCCGGGCCGACGCGAGTCTCGAGCCGCTGCAGCAGCCGTGACCGCACGGCCGCGCACGCCGCCTGCACCGCCCCGCCGGTGACGTAGGTCTGGCGTGAGGCCGACGTGGAACCCGCGGACCCGACAGACGTGTCGGCCGGCTCCACGACCACCGCTGCCACGCCCAGCTCCTCCCGCGCGATCTGCTGCAGCACGGTGACGAGTCCCTGCCCGACCTCCGCGGCAGCGGTCCGCACGCTCGCGACGGGCTCCCCGGCGACGACCCGGAGCCGCACGCGCGCGGTGGAGTAGTCGTCGAACCCCTCGGAGAAGCCGACGTTCTTGTACGTGACGGCGTAGCCGACACCACGCACGACGCCCTCGCCGTGCGTGGTGTTCGAGACGCCGCCGGGCAGGGAGCGGACGTCGCGCGCCGGGCTCTGGTCGAAGGAGTGCGACGAGGGCACGGGCGGCAGCGGCATGTCCCGTACCCGCTCGACGAGCTCGGCGACCGGCGCGGCGGAGTCGACGACCTGCCCGGTGATGGTGCGGTCGCCCTCGCGCATCCCGTTGCGCCGTCGCACCTCCACCGGGTCGAGCCCGACGCGCTCCGCGAGCGCGTCCATCGCCGCCTCGTGCGCGTACGCGGTCTGCACGCAGCCGAAGCCCCGCATCGCACCGCACGGAGGGTTGTTCGTGTAGACGCCGTAGCAGTCGACCGCCACGGACGGCACGCGGTACGGGCCGAGGCCCATCAGCCCGCCGTTGCCCACCACGGCCGACGTGGACGAGGCGTACGCGCCGCCGTCGAAGACGGTCTCCGCGCGGCCGTAGACGATCGTGCCGTCCTCCTGCGCGCCGAGCTCGTAGCGCATCGAGGCGGGGTGGCGGTGCACGTGTCCGTAGAACGACTCCTCACGGCCGTAGACCATCTTCACGGGCCGGCCGGTCCGCAGCGCGAGCAGGCAGGCGTGCACGTGCATCGACAGGTCCTCGCGGCCGCCGAACGCGCCGCCGACACCCGCGAGCCGCAGCCGCACCTGCTCGGGCGGCAGCCCGAGCGCGCGGCACACCTGCGCCTGGTCGACGTGGAGCCACTGGGTCGCGACGTACAGGTCGACGCCGCCCTCGCCGTCGGGCACGGCCAGCCCGGACTCCGGGCCGAGGAAGGCCTGGTCCTGCATCCCGACCTCGATGTCGACGCGGACGACGACCGGTGCGTGCGGATCGGGGTCGCCGCGGCGGACCTTCAGGTGCCGCAGCACGTTGCCGCCCTCGTGGACCGCCGGGGCGTCGTCCGCCATCGCCGCGCGAGCGTCGGTGACCGCCGGCAGCACCTCGTAGTCCACCACCACGAGAGCCGCTGCGCGCCGGGCGGTCTCGGGGTGGGTGGCCGCGACGACAGCGACGGGCTCGCCGGCGTAGCGGACCCGGCCGGCGGCCAGCACCGGCTGATCGACGTGCTCCAGGCCGGCGGCGTTGCGGCCGGGCACGTCGGCCGCGGTCAGCACCGCGGCCACGCCGGGCACGGCGAGCGCGGCCGCGGTCTCGACGCCGCGGACCCGCGCGTGCGGGTGGGGACTGCGCAGGGTCGTGCCCCAAAGCATGTCCGCGGCCCACAGGTCGCTGGAGAACGCGAAGTCGCCAGTGACCTTCAGGGTGCCGTCGGGGCGCTGGGGGCTCGTCCCGAGGCCGGCGGCGGTCTGCTGGTCGGCGCGGGTCGGCGTCGACGTCGCGCCGGCGGCACCGGTGGGGGTCACGGCCGCCTCACCCGGCCCGCTCGAGCAGCGTGCGCTGCGCGGCGGCGGCCCGGCGCGCCACCGTCGCCTCGTCGAGCGTGACGAGGGTGTCGTCGCGCACCACGGTGCGGCCGCCGACGAGCAGCCGTGCCAGTGGCGGCGCCGACCCGAGCACGAGCGCCGCGACCGGGTCCTCGATCCCTGCGTGCGCCAGGCTGTCGACACGCCACAGGGCCAGGTCCGCGAGCATGCCGGGCGCGATCGCGCCGAGCTCGTCGCCGCGGCCGAGGACGGCAGCCCCGCCGCGGGTGGCCAGCGCGACCGCCTCGCGCACCGACATCGCCTGCGGGCCACCGGCGGCGCGCGCGACGAGCAACGCACCGCGCAGCTCGGCGACCAGGCTCGCCGACTCGTTGCTGGCGGCGCCGTCGACGCCGAGGCCGACCGGGACTCCGGCGTCGAGCAGCGCCCGCGTCCGCGCGGTGCCCGCGCCGAGCCGGGCGTTGGACGAGGGGCAGTGGGCCACCCCGGATCCGGCGGCCGCCAGCACGGCCACCGCAGCGTCGTCCAGGTGGACGGCGTGCGCGAACCACACGTCGTCACCGAGCCAGCCGAGGTCGCCGACGTACTCCACCGGGGAGCGCCCGAAGCGCTCGCGGCAGAACTGCTCCTCCTCGACCGTCTCGGCGAGGTGGGTGTGCAGCCGGACGCCTGCGGCGCGGGCGACCTCCGCGGCACCGCGCATCAGGTCCGCGGTGACACTGAACGGGGAGCAGGGCGCGAGGGCGACCCGGAGCATCGACCCCGGTGCCGGGTCGTGCCAGCGCTCGACCGCGGCCGCGGACGCCTCCAGGGCGTCGCTCGTGGTCTCCACGACGCCGTCGGGCGGCAGACCGCCGTCAGCGGCTCCCAGGTCCATCGACCCGCGGCACGGGTGGAAGCGCAGCCCGACCTCGGCGGCGGAGCGCACGCCGGCGCCGAGCAGGTCACCGCGGCCGGAACCGAAGACGTAGTGGTGGTCGGTCGTCGTCGTGCAGCCGGTGCGGGCGAGCCAGGCGAGGGCGCCGGTCGCCGCGTCATGGACGACGTCCTCGTCGAGGTGCGCCCACACCGGGTACAGCGCCGTCAGCCAGTCGAACAGCGGGGCGTCGACCGCCAGGCCGCGGGTCGCCCACTGGTAGAGGTGGTGGTGGGTGTTGACGAGGCCCGGGGTCAGCAGGCACCCGGACCCGTCCACGACCTCGTCGGCGTCGCGGCGCACCGCCTCGGGTGCCGCCCCGGGGCCGACGGCGACGACCCGGTCGCCGGTGACGACGACGTGCCCGCCGGGGTGCTCGGTCCCGGCGGTGTCGACGGTCAGCACGTGGGCCCCCTCGATCACCGTGGTGCTCACGGAGAACCGCCCGGGGCGTTCCTTGTGGCACCTGCGTCGGGTGCCCCTGCCGCGTCGGTGCCCAGGCGGCTCGCGGCGAGCCGGACCGCCTCCAGCACCGCCTCGTACCCGGTGCACCGGCACAGGTTGCCCGCCAACGCCTCTCGTACCTCCAGGTCGTCCGGTCGAGGGCACCGGCCGAGCAGGTCGTGCACGGCGACCACGAGGCCCGGGGTGCAGAACCCGCACTGCACGGCGCCGGCGTCGAGGAACGCCTGCTGCACGGGGTGCAGGCTCTCGCCGTCAGTGAGCCCCTCGACGGTGACGACCTCGCGGTCCTGCACCTGCCCCGCGGCCACGAGGCAGGCGCACACCGGCAGCCCGTCGAGGTAGACGGTGCACGAGCCGCACTCGCCCTGCTCGCAGGCGTTCTTGGCGCCGGGCAGCCCCATCCGCTCGCGCAGCACGTAGAGCAGGCTCTCGCCCTCCCATACCTCGTCGACGTCGCGTCGCCGGCCGTTGACGACCGCGCTCACCCGGATCGTCACGCCGCCTCCCGGTAGGCGTCCCACGCCCAGGTCGCGGTCCGGCGGGCGAGCACGGACAGGGCGTGCCGGCGGTAGGCGGCGCTGCCCCGCACGTCGTCCAGGGGGTCCGCTGCGGCAGCGACGGCGTCCCCGAACTCGGTGAGAAGCCCCGGTGGCAGCGCGTCCCGGGACTCCCAGAGCCCGCCAGCGGTGATCCCTGCGGCGAACCGGTCCTCGGCGGTACGCGCCCGCCGGGGAGTCGGCGCGGCCGACCCGATCCCGGTGCCGATCCGCCTCTGCTGCGGATGCAGCGCCACGGCGAACGACGTCACGGCGATCACCATGGCGTTGCGGGTCCCGACCTTCGAGAACTGCTGCGGCCCGGTGGCACGCCGCACGAGGACGGCGGCGATGAGCTCGTCGGCCGCCAGCACGGAGCGCTTCGGACCGGTGAAGAACTCCTCCACGGGTACGAGCCGGGTACCGCGCACGGAGGCGAGCTCGACGTCCGCGCCGCCGGCGAGCAGGGCCGGGTGGGCGTCCCCGGCCGGCGAGGCGGACCCGAGGTTGCCCGCGACGGTGCCGCGGTTGCGGATCTGCGGGGAGCCGACGGTGCGCGAGGCCGTCGCCAGAGCCGGGAGCATGTCGGAGAGCTCGTCGACGACCCTGGCGTATGTGACCCCGGCACCCAGGCGGACGACGTCCCCGGCCGGTTCGACGCTCCAGCCGTCGAGCCCTGGGACGGCGGTCAGGTCGAGCAGGCCCGCCGGGCGGACGCGGTCGAAGGTGATGTCGACCATCACGTCGGTGCCGCCGGCCACAGGCAGGGCGCCCGGGTGCCCGGCGCGCAGGGTCAGCGCCTCGTCCCACGTCCTGGGGCGGAGGAAGTCCATCGACACGCCCCTTCCCGCCGTCGCGCGCCGTGCGGACAGCAGGCGGGCCGGCGCCGCGCAGTCTAGGTCGCCCAGGACCGCTGCGGGAGGGGCGGGAGAGCGCCGGTGTGGCGACGCTCCCTCCCGCCGACGCCTCACTCCTGGTACGAGTACCGTTCCTCGCGCCACGGGTCGCCGTGGGCGTGGTAGCCGCGCTCCTCCCAGAAGCCGCGGACAGGTGCGGTGAGGTACTCCAGGCCGCGCAGCCACTTCGGGCCCTTCCACGCGTACAGGTGCGGGACCACAAGGCGCACCGGTCGACCGTGCTCGGGTGAGAGCTCCTCACCCTCGCTGTGCGTGGCCAGGATCGACCGGGGGCTGGCGAGGTCCTCCAGCCGCAGCGTCGCCGAGTAGCCGTACTCCGCCCATGCGAGCACGTGCGTGACGTCGTCCGCGGGCGGGAACAGGTCGAGCACCATGCGGGCCGCCACACCGCCCCAGACCTGGTCGCAGACGCTCCAGCGGGTGACGCAGTGAAGGTCACCCCGCACCGTCGTGCGCGGCAGCGCCAGGAACTGCTCCAGGTCGAGCGCGCGCTCGACGCCGTCCGCGGTCAGGCCGCCGACGGTGAAGGACCACGTCTCGGGTCGGAACCGTGGCACCGGGCCGTAGTGCAGCACCTTCAGCTGCGGCACGCGCTTCTGCCCCGGCGGCACGACGCGGTCGTCCTGCGGTGCCGCCGCCCCGGCGGCCGACGACGTCACGAGGCGCCGCGCGGACCGGGACGAGGCTCGTGGCGACCGTCGTGCTGCCCCTCGGACAGCACCTCCGACAGCGTGTCGGCCGCACGGTCCGCGGCACCGTCGTCGACGTCCAGGTGGGTGACGAGCCGCAGCGCGCGCGGGCCGAGTGCCAGCACGGCGACCCCGCGTGCAGCGAGCCGGGTGGCGAGGCCGGGTGCGTCGTCGACGTCCAGCACGACGATGTTCGTCTCCACGTCGCCGGCGTCGACGCAGCCCGGCCGGGCCTGCGCGCAGGCCCGGGCCAGCGCCGCGGCGCGCGCGTGGTCGTCGACGAGGCGCTCCACGTGGTGGTCCAGCGCGTACAGCCCGGCGGCCGCGAGCACGCCCACCTGGCGCATCCCGCCCCCGAGCCGCTTGCGCCACACCCTGGCCCGGGCGACGTGCTCCCGGGTACCGACGAGCAGGGACCCGACCGGCGCCCCGAGCCCCTTGGACAGGCACACCGACACCGTGTCCGCGCACGCCCCGTACTCCGCCAGCGGGGTGCCGGTGGCCACGTGCGCGTTCCAGAGCCGGGCGCCGTCGAGGTGGACGGCGACGCCGACCGCACGGGTGCCCTCGCGCAGGGCGCGCATCTCGGCCAGCGGCTGCACTGTGCCGCCGCCGAAGTTGTGCGTGTTCTCCACCGCGACGGCCGCGGTCGACACCCCGTAGGGACCACCGTCGGGAACCATCAGGGCGAGCGGCTGGGGGGCGTCGAGCCGTCCGCGCACCGCCTGCCACGTGCGCGTCGTCACCCCACCGACGGCGGCGTGGGCCCCGAGCTCGGCACGCACCACGTGCGCCATCGCGTCGCAGACGAGCTCGGCGCCGGGCTCGACGTGCAGCCGGACGCCCAGCACGTTCGCCATCGAGCCGGTCGGGGTGAACAGCGCCGCCTCGTGCCCGAGCAGCGCGGCGACGCGCTCCTCCAGCGCCGCCACTGTGGGGTCCTCACCGAAGACGTCGTCGCCGACGTCGGCGCCCACCATCGCCGCCCGCATCGCGGGCGTGGGACGCGAGACCGTGTCCGAGCGCAGGTCCACGACGCGGGTAGGGGCAGGCATCGCCTCAGTGGGCCCGCAGCATGTCAGCCGCGAGAAAGGCCAGCTCGAGGGACTGCTGGTGGTTCAGCCGTGGGTCGCACAGGGACTCGTACCGGGTGGACAGGTCGGCGTCCGAGATCTGCTCGAACCCGCCGAGGATCTCGGTGACGTCCTCACCGGTGAGCTCGACGTGCAGCCCGCCGGGGACGGTGCCGAGGCGGCGGTGGACCTCGAAGAACCCCTGCACCTCGTCGATGACGTCGTCGAAACGCCGCGTCTTGTACCCGCTCGGCGAGCTGAAGGTGTTGCCGTGCATGGGGTCGCAGACCCACAGCACCTGCGCGCCGGCCGCGGTGACCTTCTCTACCAGCCTCGGCAGCACGTCGCGGATGCGCGCCGCGCCCATCCGGGTCACGAAGGTCAGCCGGCCCGGCTCCCGCGTCGGGTCGAGGCGGTCGACCAGGGCCAGCGCTTCGTCGGCGGTCGCCGTCGGCCCGAGCTTGACCCCGACCGGGTTGCGCACGCGGGAGAGGAAGTCGACGTGCGCGCCGTCCAGGTCGCGGGTGCGCTCGCCGATCCACACGAAGTGCGCGGACACGTCGTACGGCAGCCCTGTGCGCGAGTCGATCCGCGTGAGCGCCCGCTCGTAGTCCAGCAGCAGCGCCTCGTGGCTGGCGAAGAACTCCACCGAGCGCAACGCGTCGAAGTCGGCCCCGCACGCGGCCATGAACGACATCGCGCGGTCGATCTCTCCGGCCAGCTGCTCGTAGCGGGCGTTGGCCGACGACCCCGTGAACCCGCGGTTCCACTCGTGCACCTGGCGCAGGTCGGCGAAGCCGCCCTGCGTGAAGGCCCGGATCAGGTTCAGTGTCGACGCGGCCGTGTGGTACGCCCGCAGCAGCCGGCGCGGGTCGGGTGCGCGCGACTCCGGCGTGAACGCGAAGTCGTTCACCGCGTCACCGCGGTAGGCGGGCAGCGTGACGCCGTCCCGGGTCTCGTCGTCCGACGAGCGTGGCTTCGCGAACTGGCCGGCCATCCGGCCCATCTTGATCACGGGCAGGCTCGCCCCGTACGTGAGCACGACCGCCATCTGCAGCACCGTCTTGACCCGGTTGCGGATGAGGTCGGCGGTCGCGCCGGCGAACGTCTCCGCGCAGTCCCCGCCCTGCAGCAGGAACGCCCGGCCCGCGGCGGCGTCGGCGAGCCGCGCCCGCAGCCGGTCGGCCTCCCCCGCGAACACCAGCGGAGGCAGGGTCGCCAGCTCGTCGCGGACCTCGGCGAGCACGGCGGCGTCCGACCACGACGGCTGCTGGCCGGCGGGCAGGTCGCACCAGCCGTCCCGCCCCGTCGTGGGGTCCGGCGCCGTGGTCGCAGGAGTGCTCACGCGCCCCAGGGTAGGACCGCGCGTCCCCAGGGCTGCGGGCCCGTCCGCGAAACGGACCCGGCGCGGGTCCGACCCGCCCGCGGCAGTCCTACGATGACCGCTGCCTGCGCGCGCCCTGCGCGCTGCCGCACCCGCACCCCCACCCCAGGAGGACCCCGGAGATGACCGTCCGCCGCGTCGCCCTGCTCACCGCCGGCGGCTACGCCCCCTGCCTGTCGTCCGCGGTGGGGGCGCTGATCGAGCGCTACACCCGGCAGGCACCGGAGGTGGAGGTCATCGCCTACCGCCACGGCTACCACGGCCTGCTGCGCGGCGACTCCTTCGTGGTGGACGACGACGCCCGAGCGCACGCCCACCGGCTGCACGCCTTCGGCGGGTCCCCGATCGGCAACAGCCGGGTCAAGCTGACGAACACGGCCGACGTCGTCGCCAAGGGCCTGGTCGACGAGGGCCAGGACGCCCTGCAGGTCGCCGCGGAGCAGCTCGACCGCGACGGCGTCGACGTGCTCCACACGATCGGCGGCGACGACACGAACACGACGGCGGCCGACCTCGCCCGGTACCTGGCGGACAACGGGCATGACCTCACCGTCGTCGGGCTGCCCAAGACGATCGACAACGACATCGTGCCGATCCGGCAGAGCCTCGGAGCGCAGACGGCCGCGGAGCAGGCGGCCCTGTTCGCGCGCAACGTCCTCGCCGAGCACGGCTCCAACCCGCGGATGCTCATCGTGCACGAGGTGATGGGGCGCAACTGCGGCTGGCTGACGGCGGCCGCTGCGCGCGAGTACATGGCCTGGCACGCGGTGCAGGCATGGGTCCCGAGCATCGGGCTGTCCCCCGAACGGTGGGCCGTGCACGCCGTCTACGTGCCGGAGGTGGAGATCGACATCGCCGCCGAGACCGACCGGCTGCGAGCGGTGATGGACGAGATCGGATGCGTCAACATCTTCCTGTCCGAGGGTGCGGGCGTGGCGGAGATCGTCGCCGAGCTCGAGGCCTCGGGCACCGAGGTGGCGCGCGACCCCTTCGGGCACGTCAAGCTCGACACCGTCAACCCCGGGGCGTGGTTCGCCGGCACCTTCGGCAACGGGCTGGGCGCGCTGAAGACGATGGTGCAGAAGTCCGGCTACTTCTCCCGCTCCGCCGCGGCCGGGCCACAGGACCTCGAGCTGATCGCCTCGATGGCCGACCTCGCCGTCGAGTGCGCGCTCGCCGGGCGGCCCGGGGTGATCGGGCACGACATCGAGCGGGGCGACGAGCTGCGCGCGATCGAGCTGGACCGGATCGCCGGGCACAAGCCGTTCGACACGACCGAGGAGTGGTTCGAGCGCCTGCTGCAGGCGACCGGGCAGGACGGCTGAGACGCCGCCAACGGTCAGCCGGCGTGTCGACGCGGTCAGGGCGCGACGTCAGGGGGCGACGCGGTCAGGGCGCGACGCGCCCGTTGGCCTCGAACGCGCTGTGCGTCAACGGCATCAGCGCGGCCCAGGCGTCCTCCATCTGCTCGGCGGCCATCTCGATCTCCCGCTGCGGGAACGAGGGGAAGCGCGCGTCGTCCCGGCGCGTGCGCAGCGACAGGAAGTTCATCAGCGACCGGGCGTTGAGCGTGACGTACATGGACGAGTAGATCGACAGCGGCAGCACGATCCGGGCGACCTCACGGGCGACGCCGGCGTCCAGCATCCGCAGGTACGCGGCGTAGGCGTCCTCGCAGACCCGGCGGGTCTGCGTCTGCACCAGGGCGTGCTGCTCGTCGCTGCCGTCGACGAAGCGGTACTGCCCGGGCTTGCCCTCCTGCACCAGCTTGCGGTCCCTCCCGGGCACGTAGAAGACGGGGCGCAGCTGCCGGTAGCGGCCGCTCTCCTCGTTGTACGAGGCGATCCGGTGCCGCTGGAACTCCCGGAAGACGAACAGCGGAGCCTGCACGTAGAACGTCATCGAGTTGTGCTCGAAGGGGCTGCCGTGCCGGTCCCGCATCAGATAGTTCACCAGGCCCGTCGACCGCGACGCGTCGCCGCCGACGTCCTCGAGGCTTGCCTCGCCCTTCGTCGACACCCGCGCGGCGAACAGCACGTCGGCGTCGGACGCGGCCGCCCGCACGAGCTCCACGACGACGTCCGACCGGAACTCCACCTGGTCCGTCACGGGAGGTGACCCTAAGCCAGCCGCACCTCGACACCGGCACCGGTCGCCGCGAGGACGACGTCCGCCAGCGTCGCGACCACGACGTCGGCCTCGAGCTCGTCGGGGCCGTGGGTCGTCGTCACCGCGAGCGTCGCGCAGCCCGCGGCGCGGGCACCGGCGAGCCCCGCCGGCGCGTCCTCCACGACCAGGCACCGCGTGGGGTCCACCCCGAGCCGTTCGGCCGCGAGCAGGAACGGGTCGGGGGCGGGCTTGCCGCGCGTCACGTCGTCGACGGTGACGACGACGCGGGGCGCCGCGAGCCCGGCGGCGCCGATCCGGGCGGCCGCCAGCGGCCGGGTGCACGACGTCGCCACCGCCGCGCGACCGTCGGGCAGCGCGACGAGGGCCGCGACCGCGCCCGGCAGCGGGGCGACGCCGCCGGTGTCCGCCAGCTCGATCGCCTCGATCCGCGCGACGGCGGCGGTGACGCGTCCGGCCGGAAGCACCGACGCGGCGATCTCCGCCGCGGGCCGCCCGTGCGAGCCGTTCAGGGCGCGGGGGTCCACGCCCTCCTCCTGCGCCCAGCGTGCCCACGACCGCACCACCGCGGCGGTGGAGTCGACCAGCGTCCCGTCGAGGTCGAAGAGCACCGCCGCCAGGGCACGACCGCCGAAGGAGTCCACGGCGCGCGACCCTACGTGCCGCCGTCCAGCAGCCAGCGATCAGGGAACGGACTCCTTGATCACCGCAGGGTGGGAGCAGCGAGGGGGCGGGGCGGCGTGCTCTGGGACGATGCGGGGGTGGAGACCGCAGACGTGCTGAGCCCGGGGGCGGCCGACGCCTCGGTGCGCCCGGCGCGGGCGGGCGACGTGGCCGCTGTGGGCGCCGTGCACTCCCGCTCGTGGCGCGCCGCGTACGCCGCCACGCTGCCCGCCGAGGTGCTCACCGCGCTGGACCCGGAGGCCCTCGCCGCCGCGTGGCGACCGGCCGTCGCCGACCCACCGACCGCGGAGCACCGCGTGCTCGTCGCCTGCTCCGGGCCCACCGTGGTCGGGTTCGTCGCGACCGCGCCGCTGCCGGGGCCCGGCACGGAGCGGGAGGCAGGGGGCGGCCCCGGTGGCCGCGCCGGCGCTGCCGTGGACGTCGTCGCCCTGCACGTGGACCCGGCCCACCAGCGCCGGGGACACGGCTCGCGGTTGCTGGCGGCCGCGGTCGACCTGGCCCGCGGGGACGGCGCGACCACGGTCAGCGCGTGGTGCCCGTCGACGGACGCCGCCCGCAGGGCGTTCCTGGTCTCGGCGGGGATGGGCCCGGACGGCGCCTGGCGGGACCTCGCCCTGCCCGGCGACGGCAGCGAGGCTGTGCGCGAGGTCCGTCTCGTCGCGTCCCTGGCCGAGGAGTCCCCGGCGTGAACCGCGTGACCGACAGGGACGGCGTGACCCCCGTGGACCCCGTGGACCCCGTGGACCTCGTGGACCTCGTGGACCTCGTGGACGGAGGGCGCCGGTGACGAGCACGCTGCCCCGCACCAGCCGGGGACGCCGCCTGCTGGGCGTCGACGCGGCCCGCGGCGTCGCGCTGATCGGCATGATGAGCGTGCACCTCGTCCCCGCGACGACCGGTGCCGGCGTCGGCGCGGCGAGCGTGAGCTCCGCCTTCCTCGTCGCGAGCGGCCGCGCGTCGGCGCTGTTCGCGGTGCTGGCCGGGGTGAGCCTGGCGCTGGCCACCGGTGCCGCCCACCCGCCGACCGGCACCGCCCTGGCGGCGGCGCGCCGGTCGGTCGCGGCCCGGGCCGGTGTCGTGGCCGCCGTGGGGATGACCCTGGGGCTGTTCCCCACCGGCCTGGCGATCATCCTCGTCCACTACGGGCTGCTGTTCTGCGTCGCCCTGCCGTTCCTGGGGTGCAGGACCCGCACGCTCGTCGCCTGGGCGACGGGGTGGCTGCTCCTGTCGCCGCTGCTGGCGCACGTGCTGCGCGCCGCGGTGGACGTCGACCGCGGCCCGCAGCCGTCGTGGGCGTGGCTGCTGCTCGACCCGGTCTCCTCCGTGGTCCAGGTCGGGCTCACGGGCTACTACCCGGTGCTGCAGTGGACGGGGTACCTGCTCGTCGGGTTGGCCGTCGGCCGCTCGGGGCTGCGGGCGGGAGGCGCGGGCCGGCGCTCCGCCGTGGCGCTGCTGGCCGGCGGCACCGCACTGGCACTCGCCGCGAAGGGTGCGTCGTGGCTGCTGCTGGGGCCGTTGGGCGGCCGCGAGGCGCTGCAGACCGCCGTCCCGCCCGGGTCGACGGTGGCAAGCACGGGGCTCGACGTCTCGCTGCTCACCGGCATGTTCGGTACGACACCCACGACGTCGTGGTGGTGGCTCGCGGTCTCCGCACCGCACTCCGGCACGAGCCTCGACCTGCTCCACACCACCGGGACCGCGCTGGCCGTGCTCGGAGCCGCCCTGCTCACCGCCGGGGTCGCCGAGCGCGCCGGGATCGTGGTGTCGGGGCTCATACGCGTGCTCGGAGCACTCGGGTCGGTGCCGTTCACGGTCTACACCGCGCACGCGCTGGCCCGGATGCTGCCGGACGCCCTCGGCCTGGACGTCGACCCGTACCAGGTGCTCGCCGTCCACGTGCTCGTCGCCGCCGTCGCCGCCACGCTCGTGCGGGCCTCGGGTCGGCGCGGCCCGCTGGAGGCGCTGGCCGCCGCAGCCTCGCGCGCCGCGCCGGCACCGCGCGAGCGGTGAGCCGGCGCACGCCACCGGTGCCGCGGCCGGCGGTCTACCCCGCGTGCAGCCGGACCGCCCGCCGCATCGCCGCGCGCGCACGGCGGCGGTCCCCCGCGACGTCGTAGGCGCAGGCGAGGCGGAACCACGAGCGCCAGTCCTGCGGCGCCGCGTGGGTCTCCTCGCGGTACCGCTCGAAGGCGGTGTCGGCCGCGGGCCGCCGCACCCGGCCCGAGGGGGTGCGGGGCAGGTCGTCCACCGGCAGCCCGCCCTCCGCGCCGAGCTCGGTGGCCAGGGCCTCGGTGCGGAACCCGAACGCGACCTCGCGCCACACCGCCCAGGCGCACAGCACCGGCACGAGCAGCACACCCGCGCCGAGGACGGCACCGGCCACCTCCCCGGACGTGAGCAACGCCCACCCGCGCCGGCCCAGGGTGACGAGGTAGAAGCCGGTGGCCAGCACGAGGACGGCGACGAGAACCTTGGTCCGCACGCTCAGCCCAGGTCGAGGTAGTGCTCGAGGCCGACGGTCAGCCCGCGGTGGTCGGCGACGCGCCGGACCCCGAGCAGGACCCCCGGCATGAAGGACTCGCGATCCAGGGAGTCGTGCCGGATCGTCAGCTGCTCCCCCGCGTTGCCGAGCAGCACCTCCTGGTGCGCCACGAGTCCCCGCAGCCGGACGCTGTGCACGCGGACCCCGTCGACGTCCGCGCCGCGGGCACCGTCGGCGGCGGTGCGGGTCGCGTCGGGGGACGCCGGCACACCTGCCCGCTCCCGGGCCGCTGCGATGCCGGCGGCGGTCCGGCGGGCGGTCCCCGAGGGGGCGTCGGCCTTGTCGGGGTGGTGCAGCTCGACGACCTCGACCGAGGTGAACCAGGGTGCGGCGACCTCGGCCAGACGCATCATCAGCACCGCCCCGAGCGCGAAGTTCGGCGCCACGAGGACGCCGAGGTCCGTGCCGTCGAGCCGCTCGCGGACGGCGGCCAACCGGTCGTCGTCCCAGCCGCTGGTACCGACGACCACATGCACCCCGGCGTCGAGGCACGCTGCCACGTTGCCCGGGGCCGCATCGGGCACGCTGAGCTCGACCGCCACCTGCGTCCCGGAGTCGGCGAGCGCCGCGGTCACGTCGTCGCCACGGCCGACGCGTGCAACGAGCTCGAGGCCGTCGGCTGCGGCGACGGCGTCGCAGGCCGCGCGCCCCATCCGGCCGCCCGCGCCCAGCACCGCCACCCGTGTCGTCGTCACGTCGCGCACCCTAGCCAGGCGCGCCGAACGCCGCCGGCGGAGCCGGTCACCCTCACGGCTCAGACCGCCGCGGCACGCAGCGCGAGCGCCGTGGCCACGGCGGCGTGGGCAGCCTCGTACCCCTTGTCCTCGCGGGAGCCGGGCAGCCCTGCCCGGTCGCGCGCCTGCTCGTCGTCGTCGCACGTCAGCACCCCGACGCCGACGGGGACGCCGGTCGCGACCGCGACGTCGGTCAGACCGGTCGTCGCGGCCGAGCAGACGTACTCGAAGTGCGGTGTGCCGCCGCGGACGACGACGCCCAGCGCGACGACGGCGGCGACACCTGCGCTGGCGAGCCTCGCGGCCGCCACCGGCAGCTCGAACGACCCCGGCACCCTGACCTCGAGGACGTCGGTGACACCGGCGTCGGCGAGCGCCCGGCGGGAGCCGGTGAGCAGGCCGGCCATCACGTCGGCGTGCCAGGACGCCGCCACCACGGCCACGCGCAACCCCGCCCCGTCCAGGACGGTCGCGTCGGCGTCCGGTGCCCCGTGCCCGCTCACGCGCTGCCCCGCTCGCCCTGGACCGCGGCGTCCGCCGCGACGCCCAGTCCCTCGGGTGCGCCGAGACTGAGGTGGTGACCCATCCGGTCGCGCTTGGTCCGCAGGTACCGGTGGTTGTCCGGGCCGGCGCCGACCTCGATCGGCACCCGGGTGACGACGTCGACGCCCTCGGCGACGAGGGCCGTCACCTTCTCGGGGTTGTTCGTCAGCAGCCGCACCCGGTCGACGCCGAGGTCGGCCAGGATCTGGCCCGCGGCGGCGTAGTCACGGGCGTCGGCAGGCAGCCCCAGCGACAGGTTCGCCTCCACCGTGTCCTGGCCGGCGTCCTGCAGCGCGTAGGCCTGCAGCTTGGCCAGCAGGCCGATGCCCCGGCCCTCGTGCCCCCGCAGGTAGACCACGACGCCACGACCCTCGGCCGCCACCGCCGCCAGCGCGGCGTCGAGCTGCGGACCGCAGTCGCAGCGCGCGGAGCCGAACGCGTCGCCGGTGAGGCACTCGGAGTGGACCCGCACGAGGACGCCGGGTCCGCCGGCTCCCACGGGCCCGAGGGCGAGGCGACCGTCGAGCAGCGGACCCGCCAGGAGGGCCACGTGCTCGGTGCCCGCGACGGGATCGACGTACGCGATCAGGGTCAGCTCGCCGTGCTTCGTGGGCAGGCGGGTCTGCACCGCACGGTGCGGGCGCGACGCGGGGGGCGCCGCGACGGTGGCGGTGGCCGGCTCGACCGCCTGCCGGTGGGCCGCGAGGTCGGCGACGGAGACCAGGGCCAGGCCGTGCTCGTCGGCGAAGGCCCGGCACGCGGGACCTCGCAGCATGCTGCCGTCGTCGTGGACCAGCTCGGCGATGAGCCCCGCCGGTGCCCGCCCCGCCAGCCGCGCCAGGTCGACGGCCGCCTCGGTGTGGCCGGCCCGGTCCAGCACGCCGCCGTCCCGCGCCCGCAGCGGCAGCACGTGCCCGGGTCGCACGAGGTCGGCGGCGGCCGTGGCGGGGTCGGCCAGCAGGCGCACCGTGCGGGCCCGGTCGGCTGCGCAGATGCCGGTGCTCACGCCCTCGCGGGCGTCGACGGTGACGGTGTAGGCGGTCCGCAGCCGGTCCTCGCTGCGGGTGACCATCTGCGGCAGGCCGAGCCGGTCGAGCGCGTCCCCGGTCAGCGGGGCGCAGAGCAGTCCGCTGGTCCACCGGACCATGAAGGCGGTCCACGCCGGGGTGGCCGCGTCGGCCGCCATCACGAGGTCGCCCTCGTTCTCGCGCTCGGCGTCGTCGACGACGACCACCGGCCGGCCCGCGGCGACCTCGGCGACCGCGCGGGCGACGGGGTCCCGGCGGACGCCGGTGCAACTCATGCCACGCCCCGGTCAGCGGCAGGGTCGGCGTCCGCGCCGCGGGACCGACCGTGCTCGCGGGCCTCGAGCAGCCGCTCGACGTACTTCGCGAGCACGTCGACCTCCAGGTTGACCGCGGCCCCGACCGGCAGGGCGCCGAGCGTCGTGCCGGCGGTCGTCGTGGGGATGAGCGCGACCGAGAAGGTGGGGCCGTGCGGGCCGGTGTCGATCACGTCGACGACGGTCAGGCTCACGCCGCCGACGGTGACCGAGCCCTTCTCGACCAGGTAGCGCGCGAGCCGGTCCGGGACGGCGACGCGCACCGTCTCCCACCGCTGCCCGGGGACGCGCTCGACGACCCTGCCGACGCCGTCGACGTGTCCCTGCACGACGTGACCGCCGAGGCGGCCACCGGCCGGCACCGCCCGCTCCAGGTTGACGCGGTCGCCGGCGCGCAGCGCGCCCAGCGTGCTGCGGTGCAGGGTCTCCGGCACCACGTCCGCGGTGAAGCAGCCGTCGCCGACGTCGGCGACGGTGAGGCAGACACCCTCCACGCTGATGGAGTCGCCGTGGCGCGCGTCGCTCGTCGCGAGGGGGGCGCGCACGCTGAGCCGGACCGTCGTCTCGTCGCTGCCTCCCGGGGCCGCGGCCCCGCCCGGGGGCGCTGCCGAGCCCGGGGTCGCGAGGTCCAGGACCTCGCCGGTCTCCTCGACGATGCCGGTGAACATGGTGCTCCGTCCCGCTCGGGCGGGCGCTCCGGGGTGGGCGCCACGGCGGGCGCCGGGAGGACGCGCGGACCACCGCACGAGCGAGTCGTCGACCGGGGACCGGTCGAGTCGTCGCCCGCCCGGCCGGTCCGCGGCTGCGGACAGGCCGGTGAGGTCGGCGCGGCGTGCTGCCTCCCGTCCGGACTCTCACCGTCGGTCCCGGAGTTCCACCGGGTCAACCGGCCGATGGCTTCGGCCGGGTCGCGGACTGTCACCGCCGGCTGGGACTTCCACCCAACCCCGGAGCACGCGCAGTCGTTCTCTCCGCCGGCCAGTCTGCCACGCCGAGGGGGTCAGGTGGTGGCGAGGGCACCGACCGGGTCGGCGTCGAACGGGCCCACCACGACGAGCGAGCGGGGCCGCTGCCACAGCGTGGTCGCGAGGTCACGCACCTGGTCGGCGGTGACCGCCCGCATCCGGGCCAGCGACTCGTCGAGCCCGGTGTACTCCCCGTGCACGAGCTCGGCCTTGCCGAGCCGCGTCATCCGCGCGCCGGTGTCCTCCATGCCGAGGACCATCGAGCCGCAGACCTGGCCGATCCCCCGCGTCAGCTCCTCGTCGGTGATCCCGTCGGTGGCCATCAGGCGCCACTGCTGCTGCAGCAGGTCGACCACCTCGGCGACCTTCGCCGGGGCGCAGCCCGCGTACAGCCCGAAGTAGCCCGAGTCCGCGTACCCCGCGCCGAAGGAGTACACCGAGTACGCCAGGCCCCGCTTCTCTCGGACCTCCTGGAACAGCCGGCTGCTCATGCCGCCGCCGAGGACGGCGTTGAGCACCGTCATCGCGTAGCGCCGCTCGTCGGTGGCGACGAGACCGAGGCCGCCCACCAGCAGGTTCGCCTGCTCCGTGGCCCGCCGGACCGTCAGGACCCGCCCCGGGCCGCCCCCGGCCGGCTCGGTGGCCACGACGCGCCGAGGGCGCGGCGACCCGTCGGGGTCGGCCGGCCAGCCGGCGCGGGCCAGCGACGACTCGACGAGCCCGCAGACCGTGTCGTGGTCGAGGCCCCCGGCGGCGGTGACCACGAGCGTCTCCGGCTGGTAGTGCTGGCCGTAGTGCTCCCGGATCGCCGCGGCCGGCACGTCGCGGATCGCCTGCGGCGTGCCGCCGATCGGGCGCCCGAGCGGGTGGTCACCCAGGACGGCCTCGGCAAAGCGCTCGTGGACGACGTCCGCGGGGTCGTCCTCGTTCATCGCCAGCTCCTCGAGGATCACCCCCCGCTCCCCCTCGAGCTCGCCGGCGTCCAGGGACGCCGACGTGACCATGTCGGTGATGACGTCCACGGCCATCGGCAGGTCGGCGTCCAGCACCCGCGCGTAGTAGCAGGTGTGCTCCTTGCCGGTGGCGGCGTTGGCCTCGCCTCCGACCTCGTCGAAGGCGGTCGCGATGTCCATCGCGGACCGGGTCGGCGTGCCCTTGAACAGCAGGTGCTCGAGGAAGTGCGTGGAGCCGTGGTGGCCCGACGCCTCGTCGCGGGAGCCGACCCCGACCCAGGCCCCCACCGTCACCGAGCGCAGTCCCGGCACGGTCTCGGTGAGCACCCGGACGCCGCCGGGCAGCACGCTGCGGCGCACCACGGCGCCGGCGGAGGACCCGACGACGTGGGGCTGCCCCCGACCGGCCGCGCCGGGGCCGGTCAGGGGCAGGGGCACGGCCGTCCCGGGACCGCCCTCTCCGGCGGCCCCGGGCGCCTGCGCGCCCTCGGGACGGGTCGTACCGTGCTGCTGGTGCTGGTGCTGCTGGGGAGGCGTCACCTCAGGCGTCGACGCGGGAGTCGGACGCGGCGTCCACGTCGGTCTCCTCGCCGGACCCCTCGACGACGGGTACCAGCGACAGCTTGCCGCGCGGGTCGATCTCGGCGATCTCGACCTGGACCTTCTGGCCCACGCCGACGACGTCCTCGACGTTGTCGACCCGCTTGCCGCCGACCATCTGGCGCATCTTCGAGATGTGCAGCAGCCCGTCCTTGCCCGGCGTCAGGGAGATGAACGCGCCGAACGCGGTCGTCTTGACGACCGTGCCGACGTAGCGCTCCCCCACCTCCGGCATCTGCGGGTTGGCGATCGCGTTCACCATCGTCCGGGCGGCCTCGGCGGACGGCCCGTCGACCGCGCCGATGTACACCGTGCCGTCGTCCTCGATCGAGATCTGGGCGCCGGTGTCCTCCTGGATCTGGTTGATCATCTTGCCCTTCGGCCCGATCACCTCGCCGATCTTGTCGACCGGCACCGTCACCGAGATCACGCGCGGCGCGGTCGGCGACATCTCGTCGGGCGCGTCGATGGCCTCGGCCATCACGTCGAGGATGTGCAGCCGGGCCTCGCGGGCCTGGGTGAGCGCGCTCGCGAGCACCGACGCGGGGATGCCGTCGAGCTTGGTGTCGAGCTGGATCGCGGTGACGAGCTCCTTGGTGCCGGCGACCTTGAAGTCCATGTCACCGAACGCGTCCTCGGCGCCGAGGATGTCGGTGAGCGCGGCGTACCGGGTCTGGCCGTCGACGGTGTCGGTGACCAGGCCCATCGCGATGCCGGCCACCGGCGCCTTGAGCGGCACGCCCGCGTTCAGCAACGACATCGTGGAGGCGCAGACCGAGCCCATCGACGTCGACCCGTTGGAGCTCAGGGCCTCCGAGACCTGCCGGATGGCGTACGGGAAGTCCTCGCGGCTCGGCAGGACCGGCTCGATGGCCCGCTCGGCCAGGGCGCCGTGGCCGATCTCACGCCGCTTCGGCGAGCCGACGCGACCGGTCTCGCCGGTGGAGAACGGCGGGAAGTTGTAGTTGTGCATGTAGCGCTTGCGCTTCACCGGGCTGAGCGTGTCGAGCTGCTGCTCCATCCGGAGCATGTTCAGCGTCGTGACCCCGAGGATCTGGGTCTCGCCGCGCTCGAACAGTGCCGAGCCGTGCACCCGCGGGAGCACGTCGACCTCGGCGGACAGCTCGCGGATGTCGCGCAGCCCGCGGCCGTCGATGCGCACCTCGTCGCGCAGGATCCGCTGACGCACCAGCGTCTTCGTCAGCGCACGGTAGGCGGCGCCGATCTCCTTCTCCTTGCCCTCGAAGCGCTCGGCGAGCTGCTCGCGCACCGACGCCTTGATCTCGTCGAGGCGCGCCTCGCGCTCGGCCTTGCCCCCGATGGACATGGCGGCGGCGACGTCGTCGCCTGCGGCCTGCGTGACGGCCTCGAGCACGTCGTCGGTGTAGTCGAGGAAGCGCGGGAACTCCCGGGTCTCCTTGGCCGCCGACGCGGCGAGCTCGGACTGTGCGCGGCACAGCTCGGCGATGAACGGCTTGGCGGCCTCGAGCCCCTGCGCCACGACCTCCTCGGTCGGTGCCGGGGCGCCGGCGGCGACCATGTCGAGGGCCTTCGTGCTGGCCTCGGCCTCCACCATCATGATCGCGACGTCGGCGTCGTCCCCGGAGCCCACCACGCGACCGGCGACGACCATGTCGAAAACGGCCCGCTCGAGCTCGGAGTGGCGCGGGAAGGCGACCCACTGGCCGTCGATGAGAGCGACGCGCACGCCGCCGACCGGGCCGGAGAACGGCAGGCCGGACAGCTGGGTGGAGGCGGACGCCGCGTTGATGGCGACCACGTCGTAGACGTCGTCGGGGTGCAGCGACATCACGGTGATGACGACCTGGACCTCGTTGCGCAGCCCGGAGACGAACGTCGGGCGCAGCGGGCGGTCGATGAGCCGGCAGGTGAGGATCGCGTCGGTGCTCGGCCGGCCCTCGCGGCGGAAGAACGAGCCGGGGATCTGGCCCGCGGCGTACATCCGCTCCTCGACGTCGACGGTCAGGGGGAAGAAGTCGAAGTGCTCCTTCGGGTGCTTGCCGGCGGTGGTCGCGCTCAGCAGCATCGTCTCCTCGTCGAGGTAGGCCGCGACGGAGCCGGCGGCCTGGCGGGCCAGGCGGCCCGTCTCGAAGCGGATGGTGCGGGTGCCGAACGCGCCGTTGTCGATGACGGCGGTGGCCTGGGTGTTGTCGGGTCCCTCCACGGGTACTCCGTTCGTTTCACGGAGCGCCCGGCGCGGTCACCGGTGGTGCCGTCCGGTCTTCGATCGAGGTCCACGGGCGTGGGCGCCGCGTCGGGCGCCGTCCCGGGGACCACTACCGAGGACCGGCGCACCGGTGTCGGCCGACGCTCCTGGGTGGGTTTGTGTACCGGGGTGTCCTTCGGGTACGGGTCTTCAGTTGTGGCGCCGGCACCGACGGTGACGACGGCCCGCTGCGCGTCGGGGAGCGGACCCCGCTGGGGCCGCTCCCCGGCGCGGTGTCAGCGGCGCAGTCCGAGCCGCTCGATCAGCGAGCGGTAGCGGCTGATGTCCTTCTTCGCGACGTACTGCAGCAGCCGCCGGCGCTGCCCGACGAGGAGCAGCAGGCCCCGACGGCTGTGGTGGTCGTGCTTGTGCTCCTTGAGGTGCTCGGTGAGGTCGGTGATCCGGCGCGTGAGCATCGCGACCTGGACCTCGGGGGAACCGGTGTCGCCCTCGTGCGTGGCGTAGTCGGTCATGATCTGCTGCTTGACGGCGGCATCCAGGGGCACGGTTCTCCTTGGTGGGTCGTTGCGCGGCGCTCCGGGGCAGGTCCACCCGGGCACTGTGGTTCCGCGGCCGTTCTGACGGCGACCTCACCCTACCAGCGGGGATCCCGCGCCCCGACCGTCGGCGCCGCCGGGGTCAGGGCTGCGTCCCTCGGGGTTGCTCGGGCTCAGTCGGGCACGAGGGCGCTGAGCACCTCGCGGCACGTCGCGACGTCCTGGGCCATCTGGGCACACAGCGCGTCGACACCGTCGAAGCGGACCGTCTCCCGCAGCCGGCGGACCAGGTCGAGCCCGATCCTCTCGCCGTACAGGTCGAGGTCGTCACGGTCCAGCACGTACGCCTCCACCCGGCGCCGGGTGCCGGGGTCGAACGTCGGGTTCGTGCCGATCGACACGGCCGCGGGCAGCAGCCGGTCAGGTGCGCCGGCGGGCGCGTCGAGCCGCACCAGCCACCCGGCGTAGACACCGTCCGCGGGCACCATGCCCTCCACCGGGGCGCCGAGGTTGGCCGTGGGGTACCCGAGCTCGCGGCCGCGGTGGTCGCCGTGCACGACGGTGCCCGCGACGCGGTGGGGCCGGCCGAGCACCTCGGCGGCGTGGATCACGTCGCCCTCGGCGAGCAGGTCCCGGGCCCACGAGGACGACCAGCGCCGTGCCCCGTCGCCGCCCTGGCCCGGCCCGGCGACGTCCTCGAGGACGACGACCTCGAAGCCCAGGTCGGCACCGAGGGCGGCCAGCGTCGACAGCCCCGAGGGGGTGCCGTCGCCGTGGGTGCCGAAGCGCACGTCCCGCCCCGCGACCACGGCCACCGCGCCGAGCGCGTCGACCAGCACCTCGGTGACGAAGTCCTCCGCCGGCCACTGCGGCGTCCGCTCGGTGTACGGCAGCACGAGGACGGCGTCCAGCCCCACCTCCTCGAGCAGGTCGAGCCGCTGCTGCAGGCCGGTGAGCAGCGGCGCCGCGGTGGCGCGGTCCATCACGTGGGCCGGGTGGGGGTCGAACGTCACCGCCACCGCGGCCGCGTGCCGGGTGCGCGCCTGCGCGATCACCGCCGCCAGCAGGTCGCGGTGGCCCCGGTGCACGCCGTCGAAGTTGCCGATCACCACGACGGACGGCCCGTGACCTGCGGGCACGTCGGTCACGGACATCCAGCGCTGCACGCGCGCCATGGTGCCAGTCGGTACCGCGCCGCCGTCCGGCCGGTTACCGGGCCACCCGGGAGCGACCGGGCCGTGGCTCCGTCCGTCGCTGGGGTCGTCGCTCGGGCCGTGGCCGGGTCGCCGCCTCGGCACCGGCTGCGTACCGTCGCACGGGTGATCCGCGAGAGCCGCCACGTCGAGGCCCCGGGCGACGTCGTCCACTGCCTGCTCACCGACGTCTCGAGCTGGCCGCTGTGGTCGCCCCACGTGCTGCGGACGGACCCGGCCGACGGGTCCGTCACCCCGGGCTGGCGCGGCCGCGTCAGGCCGTGGTTCGGCCCGGCGACGACGATGGAGGTCACCGACGTCACCCCCGGAGGCGGCTTCGCCTGGCACACACGGGCGCTCGGTCACCAGCTGCGCTACGTGCACACCGTGAGGCCGTCGACGGCCGGCGGGTGCGACGTGGAGTTCACGGCCGAGGTGAGCGGACCCGCCGGTGACCTGGTGGAGCGGGCCGCCGCGCCGCTGTCCGCGTTCGGGCAGCGCCGCCGGCTGCAGCGGCTCGGGCTCCTGGCCGAGCGCCTCTCCCGCGGCTGAGGGCGCGACTCAGTCCGGCGGCAGCACGAACAACGGGCGGGCCACCGCTGCGCCGTCGTGCACGTCGTCGGTGAGCACGGCCAGCAGGTCGCCACCGGGGGCCAGGGCCGCGACCGGCCGGTCACCCAGGCCGCTGGCGCTGACGCTGCGACCGTGCGCAAGCCGGCGCGCCTCGTCGGCGTCGAGCTCGCGGACCGGGAAGGCGAGCCGGGCCGCCTCCGCCGGTGCCAGCGGCGCGGGGTCCTCGGCGACCTGGTCGAGGGTGCGGGCACGGTCCAGCCCGAACGGGCCCACCCGCGTCCGGCGCAGGGCGGTGAGGTGGCCGCCGACGCCGAGGTCGGCGCCGAGGTCACGCGCCAGCGCCCGCACGTAGGTGCCGCTGGAGCAGTCCACGACCACGTCGACGTCGACGACGCCGGCACCGGCGTCCTCGCCGGGCCGCACCCCGGTGACGTCCAGGGAGTGCACCGTGACCGCCCTGGCCGGGAGGTCGACGTGCTCGCCGGCGCGGACGCGCGCGTAGGACCGCCGGCCGTCCACCTTGATCGCGCTGACCGAGCTCGGGACCTGCTGCAGCTCGCCGACCAGCCGCGCCACGGCCTCGGCGAGAGCGGTGCCGTCGGCGACGCCGGTGGCGTCGGAGCGTGCGGTCACCTCGCCCTCGGCGTCGTCGGTGAGGGTGGCGACGCCGAGCCGCACAGTCGCGGCGTAGGTCTTGTCGACCCCGACGAGGAACGTCAGCAGGCGGGTCGCGCGGCCGACGCCGAGCACCAGCACGCCGGTCGCCATCGGGTCGAGGGTGCCCGCGTGGCCGACCTTGCGGGTGCCCTCGAGTCGCCGGCACCGCGCCACGACGTCGTGGCTGGTCCAGCCCTGCGGCTTGTCGACGACGAGCAGGCCGTCAGGCGCCGGCACCCGGGCCCTCGCGGTCGCCGAGGGCGCGCCCGCCGTCCGATGAGTCGTCGTCCCCCTGGTCGCCGTCTCTGGGGTCGGCGTCTGCGTCGTCGTCGGCCTCGGGGTGGCGGTAGGGGTCGGGGTCGCCGGCGTAGCGGGCAGCAGCGGCCTGCGTGGCGACCTCGGCGTCCAGCTCGGCGGCGCGACGCAGCAACCCCTCGATGTGCGCGGCGTTCTCCGGGACCGCGTCGGCGACGAGCTCCAGGGTCGGCGTGAGCCGCACGCCGGTGCGCCGTCCCACCTCGGAGCGCAGCACCCCCTTGGCGCTCTCGAGCGCGGCCGCCGACGACGAGCGGTCCTCGTCGTCGCCGAGCACGGTGTAGAAGACGGTCGCGTGCTGCAGGTCACCGGTGACCCGGGCGTCGGTGATCGTGACGAACCCCAGCCGGGGGTCCTTGACCCGCCGCTCGAGGGTCTCGGCGACGATCACCTTGATCCGGTCGGCCAGCTTGCGCGCGCGTGCCGGGTCGCTCACGGCGTACCCCTCTCGCTCACTCGTCGTCCTCGGCCAGCACGCGGGTGCGCGCCGACAACAGCTCCGCCTCGGGGTGGCCCGCCACGGCACGCTCGCACGCGGCGAGCACGTCGCGGCAGTGACCGGGGTCGGCGGCCACCACCGCGACGCCGACCTCGGCGCGGCGGTGCAGGTCGAGGTGGCCGGTCTCGGCCGCGGCCACGTCGAAACGGCGGCGCAGCTCGGCGACGACCGGGCGCACCAGCGAGCGCTTGGCCTTCAGCGACCGCACGTCCCCGAGCAGCAGGTCGAACCGGGCCGTCCCGACGAACACGCGCGTCCCTCCTGGGCCGATCTGCGCCGGTCCCCGGTCGGCACAGGGGTCCCCTGTGCCAACCCGGTTGGCACAGGGGCGCCCCGTGCCAACCGGGCGGCCGGGGTCGACCGCTGGGCGCCGGGGGTGGCCCGGGCCCAGCAGCTGACCCTGGTGCTCAGCTGCGGGGCTTCTCCCGCATCTCGTAGGTCTCCACGATGTCGTCCACCTTGATGTCGTTGAACGTCCCGAGCCCGATACCGCACTCGTACCCGTCGCGGACCTCGGTGGCGTCGTCCTTGAACCGCCGCAGCGACTCGATCGTGAGGTTGTCGCCCACGACGACGCCGTCGCGCATCAGCCGCGCCTTGGCGTTGCGCCGGATCACACCGGTGCGCACGAGCGAACCGGCGATGTTGCCGAACTTGGAGGAGCGGAAGACCTCGCGGATCTCCGCGCTGCCAAGCTGCACCTCCTCGAACTCCGGCTTGAGCATGCCCTTCAGGGCCTGCTCGACCTCGTCGATCGCCTGGTAGATGACGCCGTAGTACCGGATGTCGACGCCCTCCCGCTCGGCGAGCGCGTCGACCCGCTCGGCGGTGCGGACGTTGAACCCGATGATGATCGCCTCGTCCACCGTGGCCAGGTTGACGTCGTTCTGCGTGATCGCGCCGACGCCGCGGTGGATGATCCGCAGGTCCACCTCGTCGCCGACGTCGATCTTCAGCAGCGCGTCCTCCAGCGCCTCCACCGAGCCGGAGACGTCGCCCTTGAGGATGAGGTTCAGCGTCTCGACCTTGCCGGCCGCGAGCGCCTCGTTCAGGTCCTCCAGGCTGATCCGCTTGCGGCGGGTCGCCAGCGACGCCGCCCGGTCGGCGGCCTCGCGCTTCTCGGAGATCTGCCGGGCGGTCCGGTCGTCCGGCGCCACGAGGAACGTGTCACCAGCGCCGGGCACCGAGTCGAGCCCGAGCACCTGCACCGGCCGGGACGGACCCGCCTCGGTGAGCGTGGCGCCGTGCTCGTCGAGCATCGCCCGGACCCGGCCGAAGCCGGTCCCCGCGACGACCGCGTCACCGACCCGCAGCGTGCCGGACTGCACCAGCACCGTGGCGACGGCGCCACGACCCTTGTCGAGGTTCGCCTCGATCGCGATACCGCGGGCGTCCTTGTCGGGGTTGGCCCGCAGGTCGAGCGCGGCGTCGGCGGTCAGCAGCACCGCCTCCAGCAGGCCCTCGATGTTCTGGCCCTGCTTCGCGGAGACGTCGACGAACATCGTGTCGCCGCCGTACTCCTCCGCGACGAGGTCGTACTCGGTGAGCTGCTGCCGGACCTTCGCCGGGTTCGCGCCCTCGACGTCGATCTTGTTGACCGCCACCACGATCGGCACGTTCGCCGCCTGCGCGTGGTTCAGCGCCTCGATCGTCTGCGGCATCACGCCGTCGTCCGCCGCGACCACGAGCACCGCGATGTCGGTGACCTTCGCACCGCGGGCACGCATGGCGGTGAACGCCTCGTGGCCCGGGGTGTCGATGAAGGTGACCGCCCGCTCGACGCCCTCGTGCTCCTTGTGCACCTGGTAGGCGCCGATGTGCTGCGTGATGCCGCCGGTCTCGCCGGCGACGACGTCCGCGGAGCGGATCGCGTCGAGCAGCTTCGTCTTGCCGTGGTCGACGTGACCCATCACGGTCACGACCGGCGGACGCGCCTCGAGCACGTCGTCGTCCTCGGCCTCGAGCTCGGCGTCGAGGTCGATGTTGAAGGCGCCGAGCAGCTCGCGCTCCTCGTCCTCCGGGGAGACGACCTGCACGTCGTAGCCCAGCTCCGAGCCCAGGGTGCGGAACGTGTCCTCGTCGAGGGACTGCGTCGCGGTCGCCATCTCACCGAGGTGGAACAGCACCGTCACCAGCGACGCCGGGTTGGCGTCGATGCGCTCGGCGAAGTCACTCAGGGAGGCGCCGCGCCGGATCCGGACGACGGTCGAGCCGTCGCCGCGGGGGACCTGGACGCCGCCGACCGACGGCGCCTGCATCGCCTCGAACTCCTGGCGCTTGGCGCGCTTGGACTTCCTCCCGCGCACCGGACGGCCGCCACCGCGGCCGAACGCACCCTGCGTGCCGCCGCGACCGCGGCTGCCCTTGCCGAAGCCGCCGCCGGGGGGACCCCCGGGCCGGCCGCCGCCGAAGCCGCCACCGCCACCGCCGCCGGGACGACCCGGGGCGCCGCCGCGGCCACCGGGGCCGCCGCCGCGGGTCGGGGCGGCGCCAGGCCGACCTACCGCGGAGCGCCCGGGCATCATGCCGGGGTTCGGGCGGCCGGGACCGCCGGGCGCGCCGCCGGGACGCGGCGCCGGGCGGGGACCGCCGGGCCGGTCGCCCGCGGCGCCACCCTGGCGCGCCGACGCCGGTCGCGGCATCCCCTGGCTCGTCGCGTAGGGGTTGTTGCCGGGCCGCGCACCGGGCCGCGGGGCCCCCGGACGGGGCATCCCCTGGCTCGTCGCGAACGGGTTGTTGCCCGGCCGGTTCGAGGCGGGGCGGGCGCCGGGACGCTGCGCCTCCCCGTCGTCACCCGAGCGGGCCGCCGGTGCGGCGGGCGCCTCGGGGGCCGGACGGCCCGGCGAGGGTCGGGGCGCGTCGGTGCGGGGTGCCGCCGGTGCGGACGCCGCCGCGGCGGGGGCGGCTACCTCGGGGGCCTCGGACGGCGCCGCCGGGCGGGCGGGCTCGGCGCGGGGGCCGGGGGACGGCACCTGCGGCCGCTGCGGGCCGGGGGTGACGCGCTCGCGGCGGGAAGCCGCCGGCGTCGCCTCCTCGGGGCTCGGCTGGGGGGCGCTCGGCTGGGGAGCCGCGGGCGTCGCAGTCGGCGACGGCGCGGCTGCATCGGGGGCCGGGGCGCGGCGCGCCGGGGCCTGCTTCGCGGGCGCGGCGGCTGCCGCGTCGGCGGGGAACGCGTCCTTGAGCTTGCGGACGACCGGCGGCTCGATGGTCGACGACGCCGACCGGACGAACTCACCGAGCTCCTGCAGCTTGGCCAGGACGACCTTGCTCTCGAGCCCGCGCTCCTTGGCGAACTCGTAAACCCGGACCTTTGCCACGTCTCTCCTGTCTCGGTCCGGGCCTCGGCAGGGGCGCGGACCGTCGTTAGTGCTGGGGGTTGTTCATCGCTGGGTGCTCATCGGGTGCCCATCAGATGCTGACCCGCTTCCGGCTCGACGGTGGGTGGTGGGACGGCGTGCTGCTCGACGTACGTACGGACCGCCGAGAGCTCCAGGGGGCCGCGCTCGCGCAGGGCCCGGACGAACGCCCGGCGGCGGACCGCGACCTCGAGGCACCCCGGGTCGAGGTGCAGCCAGGCACCTCGGCCGGGGAGCCGCCGACGCGGGTCCGGGATGGCAGCACGCTCGGTGCCGGCCCCGGCCGCGACGACGCGCAGCAGCCGTGACCGCTCGCTGCGCTGCCGACACCCCACACACGTCCGCACCGGTCCGGTGGGGCCCTCCTGAGGGAGGTCCACCCCGGGCCGCGCAGGCACCGTGGGACGACGGACGCCTCGTCCGGTCACGGCCAGTCTAGCGCGCCTCGGCGTCGCCGCTGTTCCCGGCGGGCGGCACCGGGGCTGCGCCGGCGCTCTCGACGTCGGTGGCGGGCCCGGTGTCGGCCGGGCCGGCGCTCAGCACAGCGGGGGCCTCGTCGGTGGGTGCGGTGTCCGGCCGGATGTCGATCCGCCAGCCGGTGAGCTTCGCCGCGAGCCGCGCGTTCTGCCCCTCCTTGCCGATCGCGAGGCTGAGCTGGTAGTCGGGCACGACGACCCGCGCGGACCGGGCCTCGGCGTCCACGACCGTCACCGAGCTCACGCGCGCCGGGGACAGGGCCTGGGCGACGAACCCGGCGGGGTCCTCGTCGTGGTCGACGATGTCGATCTTCTCGCCGTGCAGCTCGGCCATCACGGCCCGTACCCGCTGCCCCAACGGCCCGATGCAGGCGCCCTTGGGGTTCACCCCCGGCACGGTCGACCGCACCGCGATCTTGGTGCGGTGGCCGGCCTCACGCGCCACCGCCTCGATCGACACGGTGCCGTCGGCCACCTCGGGCACCTCCAGGGCGAACAGGCGCCGCACGAGGTCGGGGTGTGTTCGCGACAGCGTGATCGAGGGGCCCTTCGGGCCCTTGCGGACGGCGACGACGAAGCAGCGCAGCCTCGACCCGTGCGCGTAGTGCTCCCCGGCCACCTGCTCCGACGGCGGCAGCAGCCCCTCGACGCTGCCGAGGTCGATGTGGACCATCCGGGGGTCGCGGCCCTGCTGCACGATGCCGGCGACGACGTCCCCCTCGCGGCCCCGGAACTCCCCCAGCACGGCCTCGTCCTCCACGTCGCGGAGCCGCTGCAGGATCACCTGCTTCGCGGTGGTGGCGGCGATCCGGCCGAAGCCGGCCGGGGTGTCGTCGTACTCGCGGAGCACCTCGCCCGACTCGTCGGTCTCGGCGGCCCAGACGACGACGTGGCCGCTCTTGCGGTCGAGCTCGACGCGGGCGTGCGGCTGCGCGCCCTCGGTGTGGTGGTAGGCCGAGAGCATCGCCTGCTCGATCGCCCGCACGAGGACGTCGAACGGCACCTCCTTCTCGCGCTCCAGCATCCGCAGCGCGGCCAGGTCGATGTCCACCGTCAGTCCTCCGTGCTCTCGGTCTGCTGTGCGGTTTCGTCGGCCTGCACCTCGGCCTGCACCTCGGCCTGCACCTCGGCCCGCTCCTCGGGGTCGTCCTCGGGCTCGTGGTCGGGCTCGTGGTAGGGCTCGTCCGCGGCCGCACGGTTCAGCTCGACCTGCACCTGGCCGCGACCCAGGTCGGGCCAGGCCACGCGGTGGCTGCCGCCGTCGTCCAGCACGACCCCGGCGGCGTCGACCGCGGTGACTCGCCCGGTGACCCGCCGCTCGGCGTCCGCCTCGGTGACGACGACCGAGACCAGGCGCCCGCGGGCACGCTGCCAGTGGCGTCGTTCCGTCAGCGGGCGGTCGACTCCCGGGGTCGTGACCTCCAGCACGTACGGATGGCCGCCGAGGGCGGAACGCGGCGTGGCGTCGAGCGCGGCGGACACCGCGCGGGACACCTCGGCGACCCGGTCGAGGTCGAGGCCGCCCTCGACGTCCCCGGGGAGGTCCACCACCACCCGCACGACGCGGCGCCGGCCGGCGGGGGTGACAGCGACCGCTTCGAGGACCAACCCCTCGGCGTCGACCACCGGGCCGAGCAGCGCGTGCACGCGCTCGGTCTGCGTCATCACGGACCTCCGGCGCGTCTGATGTTGTCGTCACCCGCCCGCGACCAGCGACGGACGACGGTGCCCCGTGCCGCCCGGGGGCACCGACGACCCTAGTCCGCGTCGCCGGGGTGCCGGTGCCCGGCCGTGCGAGGATCGGCCCTCGTGAAGGCCGCGTCGGTGGGGGTGGAGCGCCCGGGCAGGCCGACGCGACGCACGGTGGTGCTCGGCGGTGCGGCCGCGGCCGTGGCGGGGTGCGGGATCGACCTCGGCGCCGCCCGACGCGACGACGGCGTGCCGGCACCCCGGCGGCCGGACCGGGACGAACGGGCCCGCCGACGCGCGGTCGAGGACGCACGAGCCCTGCTCGCCGTCACCGCCGCCGTACCGCCGGTGGACGACGGGGCGGTCGCGTCGCTGCTCGCCGAGGTCGCCGCCGTGTGCGGCCGGCACCTGGTGGCGCTGCGCCCGGCCGGGGCCGCGACGGACCCCAGCACCGACCCGTCGACTGGTCTGCCGACCGGTCTGCCCACTGCTGAGCCCAGTGCTCAGCCCACCGCCCAGCCCACCGCTCGGCCGACCGACCCGCCGCAGCCGCCGGACGTCGTCGCGCGGCTCGGCGCCGCGACCGCCACGGCGCTGCGGGACGCCGCCCGAGCCGGCGGGCCGACCGCCCGGCTGCTGGCGTCCGTGGGCGCCGCCCGGGCGGTGCTGGCTGCGCGGCTCGCCGCGGCCGTCGGGATCTCCGCGCCGGCGCGTCCGGTCACCGACGACGACGGCGCCACCGCTGCCACCACGCCCGACGCCCCCTCGGCGGCGACCGCTGCGGTCACCGGCGAGCGTGCGGCGGCGTACGGCTACGGCGTGCTCGCGACCCGCCTGGGCGGGCAGGCACGCGAGCGCGCCGTGACCGTGCTGGGGGAGCACACGCGGGCCGCCGATGCCCTGGCCGCGGCGGCCCAGCGGGCCGGGGCCGAGGTGGCCGCAACCGCGGCACCGCCGGCCTGGCAGGTGCCCGGCCCCGTCGCCGACACGGCGGCCGCGGTCGCGCTGGCCACCGACCTGGAGCAGCGGACCGCAGCCGCGCACGCCGACCTCGTGGCCGCATCGGCCGGCGGGCTGCGCGCCGCCGCCGTCGAGGCCCTGGTCGCCGCGGCCGGGCGCCGCGCCGCGTGGACCGGGACCGTCGAGGCGCTCCCCGGCCTGCGCGAGCCCGCGGAGCCGGCCGCACCCACCGGCTGAGAGACACCGGCACGCGCGAGGCCACCCCGCCGGGCGCTCGTGCGCCGTAGCGTGACCCGCGTGACGGTCGTCGCGCGCGCCGCCCGCCGACGCCGTGCGGTCGCCGTCGTCGTCGCGCTGCTCGTGGCCGCGCTGCCAGCGGCTGCGACCGCCGGAGCGGGCCTGCTGCGCACCCAGCCGACGGCCGCCACGCCGGCGCCCCGCGACCTGCTCGCGAGCATCCGTGCGTCCGACACCGTCCCGCACTCCGGGCTGGTCGAGGCGCGGGCCGCCGTGGGTCTGCCCGACCTGCCGCGGCTGGGGCGGGTGGCCCGCCTGCTCGGGGGCACGACCCGGGCCCGGGTCTGGTGGGGCTCGCCGACGCGGTGGCGGGTCGACCGGCTCACCGCCACCGGCGAGCACGGCCTCTACGCGGCCGGCCGCGCGGTAGCCGCCTGGGACTACGAGGACGCCGAGCTGCGCTTCGTGGTCGGCGAACCGCAGGTCCGGTTGCCACGCGTCGACGACCTGCTGCCCCCGCAGGCCGCCCGGCGCCTCGTCGGCGGCGTCGGGCCGGCGGACACCGTCGAGGCCGTCGGACGGTCATGTGTCGCCGGCCGCGCCACGGCGGGGGTGCGCGTGGTTCCCGCCGACCCGGCCGGCACGCTCGGCCGCGTCGACGTCTGGGTTGACGAGGCCACCGGCCTGCCGCTGCGCCTCGACGTCCTGGACCGCGCCGGCCAGGTGAGCCTGACGACCCGGTTCCTCGACGTCTCGCTCGGGCCCCCGGACCCGGACGACCTGGCGGTCCCGGAGGCGCCCGGCGCCGAGCGGGAGGTGACGTCGACACCCGACCTCGCCGCCGCCGTCGCCGACCGTTCCGCGTTCCCGCTGCCCCGCAGCCTGGCCGGCCTCCCGGCGTCCACACCGCCGGCGGCCGGCACGCAGCAGTACGGCGACGGCCTGGCCCGCCTCGTGCTGCTGCCGCTCCCCGGCCACCTCACGCGCGACATCTACCGCGGCGCCCGCGACGCGGGCGGACAGGAGCTCGACGTCCCGGGCGGGCGCGTCGTGCTGCTGCGGCGCGGTGTCGTGTCGGCCGCCGTCGTGCGCCAGCCGCTCGTGGACCACGAGCACGGCTTCCTGCTCGCCGGCCTCGTCACGCCGCAGACCCTCGAGACCGCCGCCCGCGACCTGCTCGCCGACCCCCCGCGGCGCCGGGACCGCTCGTGAGCGGCGTCCCGGTGATCCGCTCCCACGCGTTGACGAAGCGGTTCGGCCGGGTGGTCGCGGTCGACGGCATCGACCTCGACGTGCGCGAGGGCGACCGCTACGGGTTCCTCGGACCCAACGGCTCGGGCAAGACCACGACGGTGCGGATGCTCCTCGGGCTCGTGTTCGCCACCAGCGGCACCGCGGAGGTGCTGGGTCACCGGGTGCCGGGGCGTGTCGCGGCGGCGCTGCCGGACATCGGTGCCGTCGTGGAGGGCCCGGCCGCCTACGCGCACCTGTCCGCGCGCACGAACCTGGCTCTCATCGACGCCAGCGGGCCGCCCGGCCGCGCCGGCCGGCGCACCCGCCGGCGACGGATCGATGCGGTGCTCGAGACCGTGGGCCTGGCCGACGTGGGACGACGTCCGGTGCGCGCCTACTCCCTCGGCATGCGCCAGCGGCTCGGGCTCGCCGCCGCCCTGCTGCGCGCCCCCCGGCTCCTCGTGCTCGACGAGCCGACGAACGGGCTGGACCCCCGCGGGATCCACGACGTGCGCGAGCTGCTGGCGCGGCTCAACGCAGCCGGCACGACGGTGTTCATGTCCAGCCACCTGCTCGCCGAGGTGGACCGGCTGTGCACCCGGGTGGGGGTGATGGACGCCGGCCGCCTCGTGCTGCAGGACGACCTCGGCGCGCTACGCGGGCCGACCGGGCGCGTGCTGGTGCGCGTCGACGACCCGGTGACGGCGGTGCGGGCCCTCGACGGGCACGTCGTGGACCGCGACGGATCGCGGCTCGTCACCGAGCGCTCGTCCGTGGCCGACGTCGTGGCTGCGCTCGTGCGGGTCGGGGTTCGTGTGGACGAGGCGACGCGGGAGCACCGCACGCTGGAGCAGACCGTGCTCGCCGTCACCGGGCACGGCTCCGACCGGGTCGACCGTGCCACCGGCCCGAACCGGCCGCTCGCGGAGCGGAGCCCGTCGTGATCGTCGTCGAGATCCGCAAGGTGCTCCAGCGGCCCCGCACCTGGGTGACCGTGCTGCTGCTGTGCCTGCTGCCCACGCTCGTGGCCGTGCTGCTGGCGGTGACCGACATCGGTCCGCGCCCCGGCGAGGGTGGCCCCGCGCTGCTCTCCGCCGTGCTGGGCAACGGTGAGCTGTTTCCCGCCGCGGCGCTCGCGATCGTGCTGCCGGTGTTCCTGCCCGTGGCCGTCGCGGTCGTCGCCGGCGACGCGGTCGCCGGCGAGGCGTCGGCCGGCACCCTGCGCTACCTGCTCGTGCGGCCGGTGGGCCGGACCCGGCTGCTGCTCGCCAAGCTCGTCGCAGTCTGCGTCTTCGTGCTGCTCGCGGTCACGGCGGTGGCCGCCAGCGCGTACGTCGTGGGTACGGCGCTGCTCGGCGACGGCTCGACCCGGCCGACGACGACGATCTCCGGGACGCCCCTGTCCACCGGCGAGCTCGCCTGGCGGACGGTGCTCGTCGTCGGCTACGTCGCGTGGTCGATGCTCGGCGTCGCGGCCGTCTCGCTGTTCCTGTCCACGCTGACCGACTCGGCGCTGGCCGCCGCGATGGGAGGGCTCGCGGTGCTCGTGTCGAGCACGGTCCTCGTCGCCCTCGACGCCGCGGAAGCCGTCCGCGACTACCTGCCGACGCGCTACTGGCTCGCGTGGGTCGACCTGTTCCGCGACCCGATGCTGCTGCACGACGTGCAGCGCGGCCTGCTCGTGCAGGGTGGCTGGGTCGTCGTCATGCTCGTCGCGGCGTGGGCGAGCTTCACCACGCGTGACGTCACGAGCTGAGCAGCCCACGCGCCCGTGCCGTCGGTGCCACGGTGCGCCCGCGCCTCAGCCGGCGGCCGCGCGCAGCGACGCGCACTCGTCCGGGTCCGGGGCCGCGGCGAGCCCCTGCGGGCCGAGGGCACGCGCCAGCAGCGCGCGCACGAGCGGGTCGGTCGGCAGGTCGCCGTGGCCGACCTGCTGCCCCGGGCAGACCTGCTGCAGCTCGACGTTGACGGCGCCGTCGAGGCGCGCGGTGGTCGGCGGGGTGGCGACCTGGTCCGAGTCGGTCCACATGGAGGTCCACGCCGGTCCCGCCGGGGTCTCCGGCAGGTCGTCCAGCAGGGGGCTGCCCGGCACGAGCTGACGACAGGCCGGCGGGCAGGACGAGGGCAGCACGGCGGCGAGCGCCGCGACGTCGGTGCCGTGGTGCGGCGACCCGAGCGTGACGACGCGGCGCGCGACCGCGTCGCCGCCGAGCTCGGCGACCCACAGCCGGGCCACGACGCCGCCGGCGGAGTAGCCCACGACGTCGACGGAGGGGGCACCGGCGGCGCTCGCGGCGTCAGCGGCCCGGGCCAGCGTCGCGGCCTGCTCGCGCAGGTCACCGGTGCCGTCGCCTGCGGGGGTGACGACGACCGCCTCCCGGCCGGAGGCCCGCAGCCGGGCCGCGAGCGCGACGAGGGGCTCGGTGCCGCCGCCGTACCCGGGCACGAGAAGCACCGGGCCCGGCGGTGCGGCAGCCGCCGTGACCGAGTCCTCGCCCCGCGGCAGCAGCGCCAGCACCGTTCCGGCGACGGCGAGGACCACGGCGACCAGCGCCGCGACCACGGCCACCCGTCGCCGCGGGCTCACACGCCGCGCCAGCGGTCGACGACGGCGAGCACCTCGGACAGCCGGTGGACGACGGCGTCCGGGACGACGTCGACCGGCACCTGCTCTCGGGCGGGGATGTCGGAGTGGGGCACGAGCACGGCCCGCATCCCGGCGCGCTGCGCGCCGTGGACGTCCTCGTAGGGGCGGTCGCCGACGTACACGACCCGGGCGGGGTCGTCGGCCCCCACCGCGTCCAGTGCCGCCGCGAACGCGTCGGGGTGCGGCTTCACGTACCCGATCTCGGAGGAGTAGACGTCGCCGTCGAGCAGGTCGAGGACGCCGTCCCGGGCGAACAGCGCCCGGTGGTAGTCCCTGGTCCACAGGGTGTTCGACAGCACCCCGACGGCGACCCCTCGGTCCCGCAGGCCCCGCCACAGGTCGGGGACGTCCGGGTCGAGCACGGTGTGCGGCTCCCAGAACGACTCGTACGCGGCCTGGGCGCAGCCGTGGCCCGGGTGGTCCAGCAGCGCCCCGGCCTCGGCGAGCACCTCGGTGAGCCGGGCGCTCGCCGACACGTCGCGCCCGCGCCGCCAGGACGCATCGAAGGCGGCCGCCAGGCGGTCGGCCAAGGCGTCGACCTCGTGGCCGTGGCCGGGGTGGGAGCGTGCGTACACGCGCCACTGCTGGGCGACGTCGACGGTGTGCCAGGGCGTCAACGTGCCACCCCAGTCGAAGACGACCGCGTCGACCGGCCCGCTGCGCTCGGCCGGCGTCAGGGGTGGCACAGCGCGGCGAGGTGCGCCGCGGCATCGGCGAGGGGGACGTCCTCGCGGACGCCGGTGGCCCGGTCGCGCACCTCGACCACGCCGTCGACGAGGCCGCGGCCGACGGTGACGATCGTCGGCATCCCCAGCAGCTCGGCGTCCTTGAACTTCACGCCGGGGCTGACCTTGGGACGGTCGTCGTAGAGCACGCCGATCCCGGCCGCCTCGCACTCGGCGGCGAGTGCCGCGGCGGCCTCGAAGACCGCGACGTCCTTGCCGGTCGCCACGAGGTGCACGTCCGCCGGCGCGACGGACCGCGGCCAGACGATGCCGAGGTCGTCGTGGCTGTTCTCCACGATCGCGGCGACGGCGCGGGAGACGCCGAACCCGTAGGAGCCCATCGTCGGCGTCACGAGCCGGCCGCTCTCGTCGAGCACCTGCAGCCCGAGGGCCTCGGAGTACTTGCGGCCGAGCTGGAACACGTGGCCCATCTCGATGCCCCGAGCGGACTCCAGCGCCCCGCCGCACACCGGGCAGGGGTCGCCGTCGCGGATGCCGGCGGCCTCGATGGTCCCGTCGGGGGTGAAGTCGCGGCCCGCGACGAGGTCGAGCACGTGGCTGCCGTCGACGCCGGCGCCGGTGACCCACCGGGTGCCGCCCACGACGCGGGGGTCGACGACGTAGCGGATGCCGCTCGTGCCCTTCTCTCCCAGCGCCCCTGGGCCGATGTAGCCCTTCGTGAGGGTCGGGTGCGCCGCGAAGTCGGCCTCGGTGAAGGGCTCGACCACGGCGGGCTCGACCTGCGCGGCGAGCCGCTTCTCGTCGACGTCCCGGTCACCGGGGACCCCGACGGCCAGCGGCTCGCGGGTGCCGTCGGGGCGCACGAGGGTGACGAGCACGTTCTTCAGGGTGTCGGCAGCCGTCCACGACCGGTCCTCGCGGCCGAAGGCCGCGTTGAGGTGGTCGACGAGGGTCTCGATGGTCGGGGTGCCCGGCGTCTGCTCGGCGTGCGCCGCCGGGGCGTCGTCCCAGGGCAGCGGGCCGGGGGCGGCGACCCGGACGGCCTCCACGTTCGCCGCGTAGTCGCAGGCGGTGCAGCGCACGTAGGTGTCCTCGCCGTGGACGGCCGGCACGAGGAACTCCTCGCTGGCCGAGCCACCCATCGCGCCCGACATCGCAGCGACGACGACGTACGGCATGCCGAGGCGCTCGCAGGTGCGCACGTAGGCGCCGCGGTGCGCGTCGTACGAGCGCTGCAGGCCGGCGTCGTCCACGTCGAAGGAGTACGAGTCCTTCATCACGAACTCGCGGCCGCGCAGGATGCCCGCCCGGGGACGCGCCTCGTCGCGGTACTTCGTCTGCACCTGGAAGATGCTCAGCGGCAGGTCCTTGTACGAGGAGTACAGGTCCTTGACGAGCAGCGTGAACATCTCCTCGTGCGTGGGCCCGAGCAGGTAGTCGGCCCCCTTGCGGTCCTCCAGCCGGAACAGCGTGTCGCCGTACTCGGTCCAGCGGCCCGTCACCTCGTACGGCTCGCGGGGCAGCAGCGCCGGGAAGTGCACCTCCTGTGCGCCGATCGCGTGCATCTCCTCTCGGACGACGCGCTCCACGTTGCGGTACACCTCGTAGCCCAGGGGCAGCCACGAGTAGATCCCCGGGGCGGCGCGGCGCACGTAGCCGGCCCGCACCAGCAGCCGGTGGCTGGGCACCTCGGCGTCGGCCGGGTCGTCCCGCAGCGTGCGCAGGAACAGGGTCGACATCCGCCAGATCATGCGCGGGAGCCTAGCCGCGGCGCGCCTGCCCGATCGACGCGGTTTGCGCCGCCGACCGCCGCCCGCCGCCGCCCGACCCGGGCCACCCCCGCCGCAGCCGCCATGAGGCTGGCACAGGGGACCCCTGTGCCAACCCGGTCGGCACAGGGGACCCCTGTGCCAACCGGGGGTCGGTGTGGACGCGCCCCGTGGCATGGCGAAGGGCGCGGGTCAGAACAGGACGGTCGCGAACGTGCCGGTGCGCCGGAACCCGGCGCGCCGGTAGGCGGCCACGGCGGGGGTGTTCCAGGCGTTGACGTAGAGGCTGACCTGGTCGGCGATGCTGCCGCGCGTCAGGTGCGCGACGGCCGCCATGCCCGGTGCCGCGAGGCCCGCGCCGCGGTGCTCCGGCGCCACCCACACCCCTTGCACCTGTGCCACGCCCTGGCCGACGGCGCCGAGCTCGGCCTTGAACACCACGGCGCCGCCGGGGTCGAACCGCGCGAAGGACCATCCCGCGGCGACGAGCTCGCCGACCCGACGCCGGTAGGTGGCCCCGCCGTCCGCGCCGACCGGGGAGTACCCGACCTCCTCGGTGAACATCGCGACGCAGGCAGGCACGAGTGGCTCGAGGTCCGCGTTCGTCGTGGCCCGCACGGCCGGGTCCGGCGTGATCGCCGGGGCGTCGTCCAGCACCATCAGGGGCTGCTCGGCGCGGACCTCCCGGGCGGGGCCCCAGCTGGGCTCGAGCCGCTCCCACAGCCCCATCACCTGCTCGGCGGGGCCGACGAGGGACGCGCAGCGACGCCCGCGGCGCCGGGCCCGCGCGGCGAACGCGTCCAGCGCCTCGTCCTGGGCCTGCACCGGCACCATGTTCGCCCCGGCCCAGCACAGCGCTCTGAGCCGGCCGCGGCGCACGAAGCCCCACAGCTCGCCACCGAGGCGCTGCGGGACGGCGCCGACCGCCGACACGCGCGCGGAGACGAACACGTTGGCGACGGGGTCCAGCGCGCACAGCTCGAGCACCTCGGGGACGTCGTCGTCCCCGAGCACCCGGACGGCGGGTCGCAGCACGGCCGTCATCCTGTCCCGTCCTCGGCGGGCGGGCCAGCGGCCGGGCCGGTCAGCTGACGCTGACGCTGGGCGCCCCGTCAGCGACGTCCTCCCCCATCTCCTCGGCGATCCGCATCGCCTCCTCGATCAGGGTCTCGACGATCTGCGACTCGGGCACGGTCTTGACGACCTCGCCCTTGACGAAGATCTGGCCCTTGCCGTTGCCGGAGGCGACCCCGAGGTCCGCCTCCCGGGCCTCGCCCGGGCCGTTGACGACGCACCCCATCACCGCGACGCGCAGCGGCACCGTCATGCCCTCGAGGCCGGCGGTGACCTCGTCGGCGAGGGTGTACACGTCGACCTGTGCGCGCCCGCACGACGGGCACGAGACGATCTCGAGCTTGCGGGGCCGCAGGTTCAGCGACTGCAGGATCTGCGCGCCGACCTTGACCTCCTCGACCGGAGGCGCCGACAGCGAGACGCGGATCGTGTCGCCGATGCCCTTGGCGAGCAGCGCGCCGAACGCGACCGACGACTTGATCGTCCCCTGGAACGCGGGGCCGGCCTCGGTGACACCGAGGTGCAGCGGCCAGTCGCCGCGCTCGGCGAGCATCTCGTAGGCCTGCACCATCACGACCGGGTCGTTGTGCTTGACCGAGATCTTGAAGTCGTGGAAGCCGTGCTCCTCGAACAGCGACGCCTCCCACACCGCCGACTCCACGAGCGCCTCCGGCGTCGCCTTCCCGAAGCGCTGCATCAGGCGTGGGTCGAGCGAGCCCGCGTTGACGCCGATCCGGATCGACACGCCGGCGTCGCCCGCCGCGGCCGCGATCTGCTTCACCTGGTCGTCGAACTTGCGGATGTTGCCAGGGTTCACCCGGACGGCGGCGCACCCGGCGTCGATCGCCGCGTAGACGTACTTCGGCTGGAAGTGGATGTCGGCGATCACGGGGATCTGCGACTTGCGGGCGATCGCGGCCAGCGCGTCGGCGTCGTCCTGGGTCGGGCACGCGACGCGCACGATGTCGCAGCCCGTGGCCGTCAGCTCGGCGATCTGCTGCAGCGTCGCGTTGACGTCGCTCGTCTGCGTCGTCGTCATCGACTGCACGCTCACCGGCGCGTCCCCGCCGACGTCGACGGTGCCGACCCTGATCTTGCGGGACGGACGGCGGGCTGCCAGCACCGGCGGGGGCGCCGCCGGCATGCCGAGACTCACGGGGGTCGCCATGGGCACCAGTATCACGCTCGAGCGACGGCGCGGCCTGCTCGCCCCCGGCCGTACCCGGATTGCATGATCACCGTTGGGTTGGGGTGGCGGGGAGGGGGCGGACGGGGCGTGGGGTTGTCAGCCTCGCAGCGTGATCGGGTTGACGATGTCGGCGTAGAGCAGCAGCACGGCCATCACGATCAGCACCGACGCGGCGGCGTACGTCAGCGGCAGCAGCCGGGCGATGTCGACCGGGCCGGGGTCCGGCCGACCGCGCACCCGGGCGACCGAGCGGCGCCCCCCCTCCCACAGCGCAGCGGCCACGTGGCCGCCGTCCAACGGCATCAGCGGGATCAGGTTGAACACGAACAGCGCGATGTTCAGCCCGGCGACGACCGAGATCAGCGACGAGACGCGCTCCGCGCTGGTCAGGTCGTCCAGCGTCGAGATCTCCCCCGCCAGCCGCCCGACGCCCACGACGCCGATCGGTCCGGCGGGGTCACGCGCCTCGCTGCCGAAGGCCGCCTGGGCGACGTCCACCATCCGCTGCGGCAGCGTCAGCACCACCCCGCCGACGGTCGTGACGCCGTCCCACACCGCACCGGGCACGGCGGTGACGGGCTGGGACTCGAGCTTCTGCGTCGGGGCGACGCCGAGGAACCCGACGGTCTCGGTGACGAGGCTGCCGTCCTCGGCGAGCACCACCTCGCCGTCGGCGACGACGGGACGCTGGGTCAGCAGCGGCGTCACCTGCAGCGTGAGCCGCTCGCCGTCGCGGGCGACGACCAGTGGCACGTCGCGCTCACCGTTCGCGCGGATCGCATCGCGCACGGCCTCCCAGCCCGTCGCGTCGAGCCCGGCGACCGACACGATCCGGTCGCCCGGCTCGACCCCGGCGGCGTTGGCGGGTGCCTGGGGGTCCCCGGCGGCGCACGTGGTGCGCTCGGCGGATGCCGGCAGCACGCACTCGTTCACCTGCGCGATCGTGGTGGTCGGCGTCGGGGTGCCGAAGCCGACGAGCACGACCCCGAGCAGCAGGGTGCCGAGCAGCAGGTTCACGGTCGGTCCGCCGAGCATGACGACGAGCCGCTTCGGCACGCTGAGGCGGTAGAAGACGCGGTCCTCGTCGCCGGGGGTGATCTCGGTGGCGCTGGCGTGGCGGGCGTCGGTGGCGAGCTGCTGCAGCGGCCCGGTCGCGGAGTCCCGCAGCCGGCTCGGGTCGCCGCCGGGCTCGGGCGGGAACATGCCGATCATGCGGATGTAGCCGCCGAGCGGGATCCACTTCAGCCCGTACTCTGTCTCGCCCCGGCGCCGGGACCACAGCGTCGGGCCGAAGCCCACCATGTACTGGGTGACCTTGACGCCGAAGCGCTTCGCGGGCACGAGGTGGCCGACCTCGTGCAGGGCGATGGAGACCGCGATCCCGACGGCGACGGCGATTACCCCGACCGCGTAGACCAGCGCCGTCGTCATCACACCCCCGTCCTGGCCAGCACCTCGTGGGTCCTGGCCCGCGCCCAGTCCTCGGCCCCGAGGACGTCCTCCAGTGTGAGCCCCCCGTCACCCGGCGCGTGCACGGCATGCTCCTCGACGACCCGCAGCACCGTGTCGACGATCGCGGTGAACCGCAGGTTCCCGGCGAGGAACGCCGCCACGCACTCCTCGTTGGCGGCGTTGTAGACCGCCGGGTGGGTGCCGCCGGCCCGTGCGACGCGGCGAGCCAGCTCGACGGCGGGGAAGGCGGCGTCGTCCAGCGGCTCGAACTCCCAGCTCGTCGCGGTCGCCCAGTCCAGGCCGGGGGCGGCACCGGGCACGCGGTCCGGCCAGGCGAGGCCGAGGGCGATCGGCAGCCGCATGTCCGGCGGGGAGCACTGCGCCAGGGTCGACCCGTCGGTGAACTCGACCATCGAGTGCACCACCGACTGCGGGTGGACGACCACGTCGACCCGGTCGAGCGGGACGCCGAAGAGCAGGTGCGCCTCGATCACCTCCAGGCCCTTGTTCACCAGGGTCGCCGAGTTCGTCGTGACGACCGGCCCCATCGCCCACGTCGGGTGAGCCAGCGCCTGCTCCGGGGTGACGTCGTCCAGCTCGGCCCGCGAGCGTCCTCTGAAGGGACCCCCCGAGGCCGTGAGCACGAGCCGCGCCACCTCCTCGACGCGCCCGCCTCGCAGGCACTGGGCCAGGGCGGAGTGCTCGGAGTCCACCGGGACCACCTGTCCCGGCGCGGCGGCGGCCGTGACCAGCGGTCCCCCGACGATGAGGGACTCCTTGTTCGCCAACGCCAGCGTGGACCCGGCCGCGAGCGCCGCCAGGGTCGGTCTCAGGCCCACCGAACCGGTCATCCCGTTCAGGACGACGTCGCACTCCCGGCCGGCGACCTCGACGACGGCGTCGGGCCCGGCGAGGACCTCGACGTCGACCGGCGAGCGACCGGCCGCGGCCAGCGCGTCCCGCAGCGGGCGCTCCGCCTCGGGCCGGGCGACGGCCACGGTGGCCACGCCCAGCCGGACGGCCTGCGCGGCGAGGGCGGCCGGGTCCGCGCCGCCCGCGGCCAGCGCCACCACCCGGAACCGGTCGGGGCTGCGCCGTACGACGTCCTCGGCCTGGGTGCCGATCGACCCGGTGGAGCCGAGCAGGACGACGTCGCGGGGCATGCCGCCATCATCCCAGCGGGACCGGGCGGTCAGGCTCCCTCGGCGTCGGTGCGGCGGTTCCAGCGCATCCGCACCACCCGGGCGTGCTCCTCCGCGGCCGCCGCGGCCTGCTGCTGGCGGAGCAGCTCGTCGACGGCGTCGCGCTCCATCGGGCGACCGAGCAGGAACCCCTGCAGCCGGTCGCAGCCCAGCTCCCGCAGCCGCATCGCGACGTCGTGGGTCTCCACCCCCTCGGCGACCACGGTCAGCCCGAGGTTGCGGCCCAGGTCCACCACCGAGCGGACGAGGATCTCGTCGTTGCTCTCCGACGCGACCCAGGTGACGAAGCTGCGGTCGATCTTCAGCTCGTCCACGGCGAGGCGCTGCAGCCGGACCAGCGAGGAGTGACCGGTGCCGAAGTCGTCGATCGCCATGCGGACACCGGTCTCCCGCAGCTCGTGCATCACCTGCGCCGTGCGCAGCGCGTCGCCCATCACGCCGGACTCGGTGACCTCCAGGGTCAGCCGTGACGGCGGCACCCTCCAGGACTGCAGGCACATCGCGACCCGACCCGGGAACGCGAGCTCGCCGAGCTGGCGGGCGGAGACGTTCACCGACACCCCGACGTCCCAGCCGTTGTCGAGCCAGTGCCGGGCGGCGGCGAGGGTCTGGTCGAGCACGACGCGGCTGATCCGCTCCCCCAGGCCCGCGTTCTCCGCCATCGGCAGGAACACCTCGGGGCCGAGCAGACCGCGCTGCGGATGGCGCCACCGCACGAGCGCCTCGACGCTGACGACCCGGTCGGTGGCCACGTCGAGCTGCGGCTGGAAGAGCACGCGCATCTGCCGCCCGTCGACCGCCTCGTGCAGGTCGGACAGCAGCGACAGCCGGCTCTGGGAGTGCACGTCGGTGCACGAGTCGTACACCTGGTAGCCGCACTTCTCGCGCTTGGCCTGGTAGAGCGCGATGTCGGCGTGACGCAGCAGGCTGTGGGCGTCCGCACGGCCGTCGTCGCCGAGCGCCGCGCCGACGCTGGCCCGCATCGTGATCCGGCTGTTGCCGACCTGCAGCGGGCGCCCCAGGGCGCCGAGCATCTGCTCGGCCACGTCGGTGAGCCGGCTCGTGTCCGTCGCCGGCAGCAGCACGCCGAACTCGTCGCCGCCCAGACGCACCAGCGTCGAGCCGGGGGCGTCGAGCGCCTGCAGGCGGTGGGCCACGAGCTGCAGCACCTCGTCGCCGACGGGGTGGCCCAGGGTGTCGTTGATCTCGCGGAAGTCGTCGAGGTCGAGGACCAGCACGCCGACCTGCTGCGGGTCGTCGGCGCCGTCGAGCGCCCGCTGGGAGCTCAGTCGCAGCACCTCGCGGTTGCCCAGGCCCGTGAGCGGGTCGTGCAGGGCCTCGTGCTCCCTCGCGGCGGCGAGCGCGGCGCTGCGGCGCACGGCCAGCACCGGCAGCGCGACGAGCGGCACCAGCAGCGGCGTGGACGCCGCGAGAGCCGTGGCGACGACGCCCAGGACGACGAGCAGCGCGCTGGTCTCGGTCCGGAAGGCCCAGTCCTCCCGCAGCAACGCGACCAGAGACGTGCGCGTGGCGAGGGACGCCGCGACGGTGACGAGGCCCTCGTTGACGAGGCAGAAGACCACACCGGCCGCGAGGGCCGGGAGCAGACCGGTCGGCTGCAGCGTCGTGTAGCCCGCCAGCAGGTCAGGCCCGGCGAAGAGCACGTACACGCCCCGGGCGGCGGTCATCGCCAGCGCGTACTGGCCGAGGTTGAACAGCACCTGCGCGGGGCGCCGGCCGTTGCGCACGTCCTCCAGCACGACCGCGGCGCCCTGCACGAGCAGCACCAGGGCCAGCGGGCCCAGCACCACCATCGCGATCGCGAACGTCGTCGAGATCGTGATCACGGACGGCGTGGGGTCGGCCCGCCCGAGCTGGCCCCGGGTGATCGGGATCGGTCGCAGCTCGCCGACCACGACGAGCCCCGCCAGCAGCCCCAGCGGCAGCGCGTGCTCGGCCATCTGCGCCAGCGCCACGTTGCTCTGGGTGACGACGACGGCCATCAGCGCGGCGCCGAGGACGCCGACGGCGAGTACGTACGGCAGCAGGAGCCGCGGGCGGGGCTCCCGCGTGGACCGCGTCACCGTCCGCTCCCGTCATCGCCCGGCGTCCGCACACGGTGACCGTGCGCAGTCCCAGTGAAGCCCACCCCCCGTGACGGCGGTAGCCCGGTCCGCCGCTGGCCCCCACCTGGAGCATCGGGAGCCTAGCGCGTGAACGGTGACCAACGGTGCGTGTGCGGCCCGCGTCTCACAGGCTGATGGCGACCGCCTTGGTGTCCAGGTACTCCTCGATGCCCTCGACGCCGCCCTCGCGGCCGAAGCCGCTGGCCTTGACCCCGCCGAACGGCGCGGCGGGGTTGGACACGACGCCCGCGTTCAGCCCGATCATCCCCGTCTGCAGGCGCTCGCAGACGCGCAGGGCCCGCTGCAGGTCGCGGGTGTACAGGTACGACACGAGTCCGTACTCGGTGTCGTTGGCGGCACGCACGGCCTCGTCCTCGGTCTCGAACACCGCCACCGGGGCAACCGGCCCGAACGCCTCCTCGCGCAGGATCCGGGCCGAGGCCGGGACGTCGGAGAGCACCGTCGGCCGGTAGAACCAGCCACGCTCCCCCCAGCGCTGCCCACCGGTGACCACCCGGGCGCCGGCGTCGTCGGCGTCGGCGACGAGCTCCTCGACGGTGTCGCGCTGCGCCGAGCTGACCAGAGGTCCGACGTCCACGCCGTCCTCGGTGCCGCGGCCGACCACGAGCGCGGCCATCCGCTCCGCGAGCCGGCGCGTGAACTCCTCCGCCACGGCGGCGTGGACGTGGAAGCGGTTGGCAGCGGTGCACGCCTCGCCGATGTTGCGCATCTTGGCGAGCATCGCGCCGTCGACCGCGGCGTCGAGGTCGGCGTCCTCGAACACCACGAACGGGGCGTTGCCGCCGAGCTCCATCGACACCCGCAGCAGGTTCTGCGCTGACTGCTCCACCAGGTGGCGCCCGACCTCGGTGGAGCCCGTGAACGACAGCTTGCGCAGCCGGGTGTCGGCGAGCAGCGGGGCGACGACCTCGGAGGTGCTGCTGGTGGTGACGACGTTCAGGACGCCGTCCGGCAGCCCCGCCTCGGCCATGACGCCCGCGAGCGCGTACATCGTCAGGGGCGTGGCCGACGCGGGCTTGACGACCATCGTGCAGCCGGCGGCGACCGCGGGCCCGATCTTGCGGGTGCCCATCGCCATCGGGAAGTTCCACGGCGTGATGAACAGGCAGGGCCCGACTGGCTGCTTCATCGTCAGAGTCCGGCCGGTCCCGCCGGGATGGGTCGTCCAGCGGCCGGCGACGCGCACGCTCTCCTCGGAGAACCACCGCAGGAACTCCGCCGCGTAGGTCACCTCGGCGCGCGACTCGGTGAGGGACTTGCCCATCTCGAGGGTCATCAGCAGGGCCAGGTCGTCCCGCCGCTGCGTGACGAGCTCGAACGCCCGGCGCAGGATCTCCCCGCGCTCCCGGGGCGCCGTCGCGGCCCACGCCTCCTGCGCCGCCACTGCGGCGTCGAGGGCGGCGGCGCCGTCCTCGGGCGAGGCGTCCGGGACCGCGTGCACCGGCTCCCCCGTGGACGGGTCGTCGACGGGGAACGTCCGGCCGCCGTCCGCGGGGCGCCACGACCCACCGACGAACAGGCCCTCGGGCACGTCCGCCAGGACGGCCCTCTCGCGGTCAGCGGTCACGGTCATCGGTCGACCTCCCGATCGGGGTCCGGGCGCGGGGAGCCCGGGCCGGGGTGTGCGAACCGTCCCAGCCTGCGACAGGCGGGCCCGCGAGGCGACCGGACGCGCCGCGCAGGCCGCCGGCGCAGCGTTCCGGAAGGCTGCGTGACCACCGCGCAGCACCCGCGCGACCGTCCCGGAGGGCCCGCGCCACGGGGTGGCGGCGGTCGGGGGGGCCCACCGCGGCCCGGAAGAGCGCATACTGGGTTGCTGTGAGCACTCGATCCCAGGCCAGCAGGCGGGTCCTGCCCTCAAGCCCCTTCGCCGCTCGCGAGGAGGCCGTGCCGCTCGACCTGGAGGTGGACGACCGCGTCACCCACGAACGGCACGGCATGGGTCGGGTCAAGGACTTCAGCGTCAGCGGGTGCGTGGACGTGGACTTCCGCGACGTCGTGCGCCGCATCTCGCTGACGAGCTCCAAGCTCCACAAGCTCTGACACGGTCGCTCCGCCGGGCGGCATGCCCGGCGGTCCACGCGGCTCCCTGCGTGGCGCCCTAGGCGCGGCGGCTGCGCAGCACGAGTCCGGCGGTGACGACGCCCGCGAGCACCGGGACGCCACCGGCGAGCAGCACGTCGGAGGCGAACACGTTCTCCGCCGACAGCATCACGGCCCCCGCGAAGAGGCCGTCGAGCACGAGGCCCGCGCTGGCCACGGCCGGGACCCACGCGGGTCCGGCGGCCCTCGCCTGGGCCACGGTGGCCACTGCCGCGACAGCAGCGGCGAGCAGCAGCAGTCCACCGGCCAGCCGGTCACCGCCCCGCTCGGACAGCGCGAGCACGAGCCAGCCCAGGACCGCCACGGCGAGGGTGGCCACCGCCCACACGGCCAGGACGACGCCCCGGTGGGACGCGGGTACCGCGTGGTGGCGCTGGATCGGGCTCGTGCTCATGCCCTCAGGATGATCCTGTCCGCGCCGGTGATCCAGAGGACGAACCGGGCACCTCCTGCCCCGGCGGCCTCCATGGGCGATGCTGACCCCCATGTCGCAGCAGACGCAGCCCGCACGCCCGGTGCATCCGGACGACCTGTTCGCCCTGGACGCCGTCCTGGAGCAGGACGAGCGCGACGCCGCGCGGACCGTGCGGGCGTTCTGCGACGACCAGCTGCGCCCGCACGCCGCGCGGTGGTACGTCGAGGGCGCACTGCCGGCGCGCGACCTGGCGAAGGCACTCGGTGGCCTGGGACTGCTGGGGATGCACCTGGACGGGTACGGGTGCCCCGGCACGTCGGCCGCGATGTACGGGGTCGCCTGCCGCGAGCTGGAGGCCGTCGACGCCGGCGTCCGCTCCCTCGTCAGCGTGCAGGGGTCGCTGACGATGACCGCCCTGCACCGGTACGGCAGCGAGGAGCACAAGCAGGAGTGGCTGCCGGCGATGGCGACGGGCGAGGCGGTCGGGTGCTTCGGGCTCACCGAGCCGGACGCCGGGTCCGACCCCGGCTCGATGCGCTCGACGGCGCGGCAGCAGCCGGGCGGCGACTGGGTGCTCGACGGCACCAAGATGTGGATCACGAACGCGCCGGTGGCGGACGTGGCCGTGGTGTGGGCCCGTGCCGACACCGGGTCCGGGGAGCGGCCCCGGGTCCACGGGTTCGTCGTCCCGCTGCGCACCGGCGGCGTCGGCGTCACCGAGGTCCCGCGCAAGCTCTCGATGCGCGCCTCGGTGACCGGCGAGATCACCCTGGACGGCGTGCGGCTGCCCGCCGACGCCGTGCTGCCGGGCGCGCAGGGGCTGCGCGGTCCCCTCGCCTGCCTCACCGAGGCACGGTTCGGCATCGTGTGGGGCACGACCGGGTCGCTGCGGGACTCGCTCGAGGTGGCCGTCGACTACGCACGCGAGCGGGTGCAGTTCGGCAAGCCGATCGGCTCGTTCCAGCTCACCCAGGCCAAGCTCGCCGACGCCGCCGCGCGGTACACGACCGCGTTCCTGCTGGCGCTGCACCTGGCCCGCCTGAAGGACGGCCGCGTGCCCGGGGCCCAGGCCACGCCGGAGCTCGTGAGCCTGGCCAAGATGGACAACGCCCGCGCGGCGCTCGACGTCGCCCGCTCGATGCGGTCGATCCTCGGTGGCTCGGGGATCACAGCCGACTACTCGCCGATGCGGCACGCCGCGAACCTCGAGACGGTGATCACGTACGAGGGCACCCAGGAGGTGCACCAGCTCGTCGTCGGCAAGGCGCTGACCGGGCTGGACGCGTTCGGCGGCTGACATCGGCCGCCGGAGATGTGGTCGGACTGCGCGGTGCCAGTCGAGTGTGCCGTTGGTCCGGAAACGACTGCAGAAGTTGGCAATCGGCGGACGCCGTGGCCCTGACGCCCCTACGCTTCTCCCCGCGGGGCACGCAGGTGATCCACGAGAGGAGCAGTCGATGAACAGGACGAGGACGGCCGCTGCCGTGGCCGTGACAGCACTGGGACTTCTCGGCGTCCCGGTCGCCGCGGACGCCCACGGCGGGCACGAGCGGGTGAGGACGATCGAAGCGCGCGACGACTGCGACCCGAAGACCTTCAACGCGATCCTCGGCGACGGGGCCTGCGTGGGAGACGGCGACACGGAGTTCGACGAGCTCATCGAGGAGCTGATCGAGGACGGCGAGCACGGCAAGTGGGAGTTCCACGCCGACAAGGCCACGCTGCGCCGCGGCGGCAGCCTGCTCGTGAAGAACACCGGCGGGGAGTTCCACACCTTCACCGAGGTTCGACGCTTCGGTGGCGGCTGCGTCGACGAGCTCAACGAGCTGCTCGGGCTCGAGCCGTCGCCGCTGTGCGAGGACGAGGAGATCTTCTTCACGACCGGTCTGCTGCCCGGCGGCACCCTGCCCGTGGCGGACCTGTCACCGGGCAAGCACAGGTTCCTGTGCCTGATCCACCCGTGGATGCACGCCACCGTGACGGTGGAGAACCGCGGCTGAGGCGGACGACACGGGAGTCTCGGGGGCGCGGCCCGGCCGCGACCGGGCCGCCTCTTCGACCTGTGCCCTAGCGGTGCGGGCCGGGACCGGGGCTGGAGCCGGCAATCCGACCGGGGCGGCGGCACCGAACCCGGTGGGACGGTGACACGCGGAGCGACGACACGAGGAGCGGGCGATGAGGACCTTCCGGTACGCGCTGACGGTGCTGGCCCTGGCGACCATGACGGCATGCGGCGGCGGGGACGACACCACTGCGCCGGCCGACGAGACGACGGCTCCGCCGGTCGAGCAGGAGACGTCGTCCGCGCCGAGCGAGACGTCGACCGAGCCCAGCGAGACGTCCTCTGAGTCGGCTCCGTCACCGAGCGACACCGCGGCCGCTTCCGGTCCGCTCGCCGCCTCGGTGGGCACGCCCGACAACCCGGACGCGTTCGTCATCACCCTCACTGACGCCTCCGGACAGGACGTCACAGAGCTACCCGCCGGGGACTACGAGATCCAGGTCAGCGACATGTCCGACTTCCACAACGTGCACCTCAGCGGCGCCGGGGTGGACGAGACGACGCCCGTGGCGGGGTCGGAGGAGACCACCTGGCAGGTCACGCTCTCCCCGGGCGACTACCTGCTCCAGTGCGACCCGCACACCCAGATGCAGATCGACCTCACCGTCACCTGAGCCACGGCGACCTACATCACGAACCGCCACCCAGCTGCTCACCGTGGAAGCGGTCGTTCGGGTCGAGGCCGTGCTGCGGCAGCCGGGGCTTGCGTGTAGGGGAGCCCCTGGGCCGGGCCCCGTTTCGGGGGCTTGCGTCGACGGGACACGAAGCGGGTGAGCCTGCGCAGTCTTCCTACCAGTCCGGACACGGCCTGCCGCCTGACGTCGGTCTCCGTCGGCGACCACGCGCTCGCCGCCCGACCTCGCCGTCAGCATCGTACCCCGGGAAGCCCGGTCGCAAGCCTCGCCGTCGTAGCCGCGTCGCACCTGGTCGGGGAGGTCAGCACCGCGACCGTGGAGGTCTGACCCCGGGTGTCCCGTTGCGCCATCCGGGGCAGACCGACCGGGATGGTGCACCCCCGCCACCGCCGGTCTGCCGGAATGGGCACCGACGGAGGAGGGCCGATGGCGTTGACCGCTGCCGGCGTGCGAGCGCACCACTTCACGACGGTGAGGTGGCGTGAGGGCTACGACATGCAGGCCGTGGACGAGCTGTTCCACCGTGCGGCCGAGGCGTTGTCGACACCGCCCGGCGACCGCGGCGCACGGTCGAACCTCACGGCGGCGCAGGTGAGGTCGGCCCGGTTCGCGCCCCCGAACCTGCGCCACGGCTACGACCAGGACGAGGTCGGCGACTACCTGGACCGCGTGGCCGCGCCCTGGACGGGACCCCGGTGGGCAGCAGCAGCGGCACGCAGCCGGCGTCCGGCTGGAGCCCCGCTGCGGCGCGCCGGCTCGGCGGGCTGCTCCACCTCATCGGTCTCGTGGGTCTCGCGCTGCTCCTCGGCGTGGCTCTCCGCCCGCTCCAGCAGCCGGTCGGCTGGGTGGGAGCGGCACTCGTCGCGCTGGACGTCGTGGGGCACCTCGCCCTGCTGCGCCGCCTGCCGCAACCCACGGGGTCCCCGGAGGCCTGGCCGGGCGGTTGACAGGCGGCGCGGCACGCGACGAAGGCTGCCGTCACAGCCGCTTGACGCCGTCCCCACGCGGGCGAGAGTCGGACCGTGGACGGACGGTCGGAGCTCGTGGTCGGACGACGCTGGTTCGTGACGCAGTCGTGCCGGGGTGCCGTGGGTGTCGCGGTGCTGGGCCTGGCGGCATGCGGCGGCGGCGCGGACGGGAGCGGCGAGCCCGCCGGCCCGGCGACCGACCCGAGCACCCAGGACGGCGGCAGCGGCGAGGGCGGTACCAGCAGCGAGGGCGGCAACAGCGCCGACGAGCTGTCCTGGTCGCGCGTGGACCTCGGCTTCGTGGCGGCGTACGTGCTCGTGCGCGGCCGTGAGGCCGCGGTCGTGGACACCGGCGTCGAGGGCAGCGCCGACGCCATCCGCACGGTGCTGGACGAGGCAGGGCCGGGGTGGGCGGGGGTGCGGCACGTCGTGCTCACCCACAAGCACCCTGACCACGCCGGCAGCGCGGGGGCCGTCCTGTCGGCGGCGTCGGCCGCGACGGGGTACGTCGGCGCGGCCGACCTGCCCGAGGTCGACGCCCCCCGGGCGCTGACCGCTGTCGAGGATGGCGACGACGTCTTCGGCCTGCAGGTCGTCGCGACCCCCGGTCACACCGCCGGCCACGTCGCGGTCTTCGACGCCGACACCGGCGTCCTCGTGGCCGGGGACGCGCTGACGAACGCCGACGGGCTGGCCGGCTCGAGCCCGCAGTTCACCGAGGACGAGGCGGCCGCGGCCGAGTCCGTGCGCAGGCTCGCACGGCTGGCGCCGAGCGCGATCCTCGTGGGCCACGGCGCCCCGGTGCTCGACCGCGCGGCCGCCGCCCTGGAAAAGCTCGCCGCGTCGCTGACCTGACCGGCGACCGCGGGCTGCAGCGACTTCCGTCCACCGCCGTGCGCCACGCACCATGGCACGGTGGACGCGCCGCGCCGGCTCTATACCGACCTCGCTCCGTGGTGGCCGCTGCTGTCGCCCGCAGCGGACTACGCGGAGGAGGCGGCCTTCCTCGGCGACCTGCTCGCCACCGCCGACGGCGAGGTCCGCGAGGTCCTGGAGCTCGGCAGCGGCGGCGGTCACACCGCCGTCCACCTCGCACGCCGATTCACGATGACGCTGAGCGACATCTCCCCCCAGATGCTCGCCGTGTCCCGCCGGCTGCACCCGACGGCAGCCCACCACCAGGGCGACATGCGCACCCTGCGGCTGGACCGGACCTTCGACGCCGTCCTCGTCCACGACGCCGTCGACTACATGACCAGCGAGCACGACCTGGCACGGGCGGTCGGGACGGCCTTCGTGCACTGCCGGCCGGGCGGCGTCGCGGTCCTCGTGCCCGACGACACCCGCGAGGCGTACGCACCGGCTGACCACGGCGGCTCGGACGCCGACGACGGGCGCGGCCTGCGCTACCTGGAGTGGTGCTGGGACCCCGATCCGGCGGACTCGTGGGCGAGGACCCTCTACGTCGTCGCCGTCCGGAGCGCCGACGGCACCGTGGACGTCGTCCACGAGAGCCACGACCACGGGCTGTTCGGCCGCGACACCTGGGTCCGACTGCTCGGCGAGGCGGGCTTCGTGCCACGCGTGGTGACCGAGCGGACGACGGAGGACCGCCCACCCCGCTCGGTCTTCGTCGGCCACCGGCCCCCCGGGGCGCCACCGCGCCCATGAGAGCCTGGCGGTCGTGCCCGACACCCCACGCGAGGACGACGCCGCCCGACCCGACCCGGCAGACGCCGCCTCAGACGCCTCGTCGGACGCCACCTCCGAGGCCCCGGCAGACGCCGCGTCGGAGGCCGGCGACCCGCCGGCCTCCGGATCGAGCGTCGCCGCGGGCTCGGCATCCCGCCGGAAGCGGCGCGTGCCGGTGCGGGCGCTGCTCGCCGGCGTCCTCGTCGTCGTGCTCGTCGCGGCCCTGGCGGCCGCTGTGTGGGTGGCGCGACCCGACGGCGGCGGGACCGTCGCGACCGTCGACGGCACCGAGATCGGCGAGACCGAGCTGGAGGAGGCGACGGCGGGCGACACCACCGGCGGCGACGCGGAGTCCCTCAACGCCCGGCGCCAGGTGCTCAGCCTGCTCGTCGCGGACCAGATCATCTCGGGTGCCGCCGAGGACGCCGGTGTCGAGGCGACCGACGCCGACGTCGAGGCCGCCCGCAGCCAGCTGCTCGAGAGCCTGGGCGGCGAGGAGGGCCTGGCGCCCGCGCTGGAGCAGGCCGGTCTCGCCCCCCAGCTGTTCGACGAGGTCGTGGTGCCGCAGCAGGCTGGCGTCCTGGCGCTGGGCCGCTCGGAGGTGGACGGACGCGACCTGACCACCCGGACCGTCCGCCACGTGCTGACCGAGGACCGGGAGGCGGCGCAGGCCGCGCGCGAGGAGATCGAGGGTGGCGCCGACTTCGCAGAGGTGGCGCAGGAGCGCTCGGTCGACACGAACACCGCGGCGGACGGCGGCGAGCTGCCTCCGCTGCCCCGGGGGCAGCTGCCCGACGCCCTGGACGAGGCCGTCTGGGCGGCCGAGCCCGGCACGCTGCAGGGCCCCGTGGACACCGGTCAGGGCTTCGACGTCTTCGAGGTGGTCTCGCAGGACACCACGGCCGCAGAGGACCTCGACGTGTCGCAGGTCGCGCAGGTCGCGGGGGACGACGTCACCGAGGTGCTGCAGGCCGCGATCGCCGACGCCGAGGTGACGGTCGCGGAGGAGCTCGGCACCTGGGACGCGCAGCAGCAGACGATCGTGCCGCCCGAGGGTGCCGAGCAACCGCAGCAGCCCCTGCAGCCCCAGCCCCAGCCGCAGACCGAGCAGCCGCCCCAGACGGAGCAGCCACCTGCGACGGAGCAGCCGTAGTCCTGCCCTGACGGCGGCGCGGCGGGCATCATCGACGGGTGGACGCGACGCAGGTCGAACTGGCGGGTCCGCCGCGGCAGGCGCGTCGCGCCGGCGCGAGGGCGCGTGTGGCGGCGACGGTGCTGCTGGCCGCCACCGTCGGACAGCTGCTGCTCGCGACCCTGGCCCCGGACCTGCCGCAGTTCTTCGGCAAGGCGTTCGGGGCCCGGCTGATCGCCTACCCGCTGCTCATGCTCGCGGTGCCGACGGTGTGGACCCTGGCGACCCGGCTCCGCGGTGGGGGCGCCGCGGTGCCCTGGGACGGCTGCGCCGTTCTGATGGTCCCGTTCCTCGTCGACGTCACCGGCAACACCCTCGACCTGTACGACCGGGTGTGGTGGTGGGACGACGCCAACCACGCCGTGAACTGGCTGCTGCTGGGGATCGGCGCCGGGCTGCTGCTGCGGCCGGCCCGCGTGCGGCCCCGGTGGGCACTGGGGGTGCTCGTGGCCGGGATCGGGGCACTGCTCGCCGTCGGGTGGGAGCTCGCCGAGTGGGCCACGTTCATCCGCCACGGCACCGAGCTCTCGACCGCGTACACCGACACCCTCGGCGACCTGGCCCTGGGGACGCTCGGCGCCGCGGTCGCCGGCGTGGTCGTCGCGACCCGCCGCGACCCCTGACTCCCGCGACCCCTGACTCCCGGCGGCCCTGACGCGGGGATCAGCCGCGCAGCACCGGCGTGAGGGCGTCCAGCACGCCCGGGTCCTCGATCGTGGAGGGCACGGTCGGGTCGAGGCCGTCGGCGATCTCGCGCATCGTCTTGCGCAGGATCTTGCCCGAGCGCGTCTTCGGCAGCGCCGCGACGACGTCCACCCGCCGCAGCGCAGCGACCGCGCCGACCTCGGCACGCACCCGGTCGACGCACTCGGCGACGACCCGGTCCGGGTCGGTGTCCTGCCCGCCCTTGAGCACCACGAAGCCCCTGGGCACCTGGCCCTTCATCTCGTCGGCGACGCCGACCACCGCGCACTCGGCGACATCGGGGTGCCCCGACAGCGCCGCCTCCATGGAGCCGGCCGACAGCCGGTGCCCCGCGACGTTGATCACGTCGTCGGTGCGGCCCATCACGAAGACGTAGCCGTCCTCGTCGATGTAGCCGCCGTCCCCGGAGAGGTAGTACCCGTCGAACGCCGACAGGTATCCCTTCACGAAGCGCTCGTCGTCCCCCCACAGCGTCGGCAGCGTGCCCGGCGGCATCGGCAGCCGCAGGCAGATCGCGCCCTCGGTGCCCGCCGGCTGCTCGGTGCCGTCCGTGCCGAGCACCCGCACGTCGTAGCCCGGCACCGGCACGCTCGGCGAGCCGGGCTTGATCGGCAGCGGGTCGAGGCCGACGTGGTTCGCGCAGATCGGCCACCCTGTCTCGGTCTGCCACCAGTTGTCGACCACCGGCACCCCGGTGCGCTCCTGCGCCCACGCGAGCGTGTCGGGGTCGAGCCGCTCCCCCGCGAGGAAGAGGGTCGCGAGCCCCGACAGGTCGTGCCCGGCCATCAGCTCGCCGTCGGGGTCGGCCTTCTTCACCGCCCGGATCGCCGTGGGCGCGGTGAACATCGCCTTCACGCCGTGCTCGGCGACCACACGCCAGAAGGCCCCGGCATCGGGCGTGCCGACGGGCTTGCCCTCGTACAGCACGGTGGTGCACCCGGCGAACAGCGGCGCGTAGACGATGTAGGAGTGGCCGACGACCCAGCCGACGTCGCTGGCGGTGAAGATCGTGTCGCCCGCCTCCAGGCCGAAGACGTTGCGCATCGACCAGTGCAGGGCCACGGCGTGCCCGCCGTTGTCGCGCACGATCCCCTTCGGCTTGCCGGTGGTCCCCGACGTGTGGAGCACGTAGAGGGGGTCGGTGGCATCCACGGGAACGCACTCGGCGGGCTCCACCGTGCCCGGCCGCATCACCTCGTCCCAGTCCAGGTCGCGCTCGCCCATCGACGCCTGCGCCTGCGGGCGCTGCAGCACCACGACCCGGTCGGGCTTGTGCTGCGCCCGCTCGATCGCCGCGTCGAGCATCGGCTTGTACTCCACGACGCGCGTCGGCTCGATGCCGCAGGACGCCGACACGACGACCTTCGGACGGGCGTCGTCCAGGCGGGCGGCGAGCTCGTTCGGCGCGAACCCGCCGAACACGACCGAGTGGACGGCGCCGAGCCGGGCGCACGCGAGCATCGCGACGACCGCCTCGGGCACCATCGGCATGTAGACGACCACGCGGTCCCCGGCCTCGACCCCGAGCGAGCGCAGCACGCCCGCGAACCGGGCCACCTGGTCGAGCAGCTCCGCGTAGGTCAGGGTTCGCTGCGTGCCGGTGACCGGGGAGTCGTGCACGATCGCGGCCTGCTCGCCGCGTCCGGCCGCGACGTGCCGGTCGAGCGCGTTGAAACACGTGTTGAGACGGCCGCCGGTGAACCACCGGTAGAACGGCGGCCGGTCGTCGTCCAGCACCCGCGGTGGGCGGGTGACCCAGCTGATCCCCTCGGCGGCCTCGCCCCAGAACCCCTCGGGGTCGGCCAGGCTGCGGCGGTGGGCCTCGTCGTAGGCACCGGTTCCTCGCGTGATGGTCACCGGTGCATCCTGTCGGTCGGCTGCGTCCCCGCGCGACCCCTGTCGACGGCCTTGTCGTCGGGCGCCGTCGCCGGGACGACGAACGGTCGGCGCCCTGACAGGCTGACCCGGTGCCCCGCGACGCGAGCCTCGACCCCGGCGACCTGCCGAAGGCCGCGCTGGAGTTCCTCGCCGAGCGGCACCTGGCGACCATCACGACCCTGCGCGCAGACGGGTCGCCGCACGTGGTGCCGGTCGGCTTCACCTGGGACGACACCACCGGCGTGGCCCGCGTCATCACCGGCCGGGGATCGGCGAAGGCCCGCCACGCCGCCGCCGGCACCCGGGCGGTGCTGTGCCAGGTCGAGGGCTGGAAGTGGCTCTCGGTCGAAGGCGCGGCGCGCCTGGTGACCGACGCCGCGGCCGTCGCGGACGCGGAGGCGCGGTACGCCCGCCGGTACCGCGCGCCGCGCCCGAACCCCGAGCGGGTGGTGCTCGAGGTGATGGCCGACCGCGTGCTGGGCCTGCTGGAGCGTCCCGTCGTGCGTCCGCGCTGAGCGGACCTCGCTGCGGCGGCGTGGCGGGGCTAGCGTGCCCTCCGGTGCTGAGCGACTCGGCTCGGGAGGGGGTGGACGGTGTGGCCACGTTCCAGCTGCCCTTCGACGCGACCGACCCGGCCGCACTCGCCCGGTTCTGGGCGGTGGCTCTCGGCTACGTGGAGCAGCCGCCGCCACCCGGCTTCGACACCTGGGACGCGTTCGCGGACAGCGCCGGGGTCCCGCCTGCCCGCCGCGGCGACTACGCGGCGCTGGTGGACCCGGAGGGGAGCGGACCACGGGTGCTCTTCCAGCGCGTGCCCGAGCCGAGGACGGCCAAGAACCGCGTGCACGTCGACGTGCCGGCGAGCGGGCCGGACCGCGACTGGGCGACGGTCCTCGGGCACGTGGAGCGGCTCGTCGCGGCCGGGGGGTCCGTGGTCGCGGAGCGCAGCGGCCCGTTCGGGGAGCACTGGGTGGTCATGCAGGACCCGGAGGGGAACGAGCTGTGCGTGCAGTGACCCCGGCCCACACGCGGCCGCTCAGCCCGCGGCGAGCATGACCTCCACGACCCGCTCGAGGTAGGCGTCGACCTGGGCCTCGCGGTAGCCCCGCCGGCCCCGGCGGGTCCGGAACACGGCCCGGCGCACCTCGTCGACGCTCATCGCCTCGCCGGCGTCGAAGTACCCGGCCAGGCGGTGGCAGAGCTCGTCGACGTCACCGGGGTGGTACCCGCGCCGCCGTCCCTCACCGCGGTCGAAGCGCTCGCCGTCGGGGCGGTCGAGCCGGCCGGCGAGGGTCGCGGCGCGGGTGGTCAGCTCGTCGAGCACGCGGTCCTCGCCGAGGCGGCCGACGCTCTCGTCGCGCTCACGGCCCCCGAACGCGTCCTCCATCCGGTCGAGCGCGGCGTCGACGACCTCGGCGTCGTACCCGCCGCGGACGAGGTCGAACGCGGCGGTGCGCACGTCGCGGGACTGCAGCCCGACGCCGGCCCCGCCCTTCTCGTACGCGAGGCGGGCCTTCGCGAAGAACCGGTCGACCTGCTCCGGCCGGTAGCCGCGGCCCAGCCGGCCGACGCGCGGGAAGCTCGTGCTCACGCGTCCCATCCTGCCGCAGCGCCACCACGGCGCACCGCGTGTGACGTCGCGGCGCGTCGCGGCCGCCTACCCGCCGTCACGTCGCGGCGGCGAGCTGGCCGCAGGCGCCGTCGATGTCCTGACCTCGGGTGTCCCGGACCGTCGTCGGCACCCCGCGCGCCCGCAGCCGGCGGACGAACTCGGCCTCGACGCCGGGGTCGCTGGCGGTCCAACGCGACCCGGGCGTGGGGTTGAGCGGGATCGGGTTGACGTGCACCCAGCCGCGGCCGCGGCGGTTCAGCTCCGCGCCGAGCAGGTCGGCCCGCCATGCCTGGTCGTTGACGTCCCGGATCAGGGCGTACTCGATCGAGACACGACGCCCGGTGGTCTCGAAGTACCGGCGCGCGGCGTCCAGGGCCTCGCCGACCTTCCACCGCGTGTTCACCGGCACCAGCTCGTCGCGCAGCTCGTCGTCCGGCGCGTGCAGGCTGAGCGCCAGCGTCACCGGGATCCCCTCCGCGGCCAGCCGGTCGATCGCGGGCACGAGGCCGACCGTGGACATCGTCACGCCCCGCGCGGACATCCCCAGGCCGTCGGGCGCCGGGTCGACCAGCCGGCGGATCGCGGCGACCGCCGACCGGTAGTTCGCCAGCGCCTCACCCATGCCCATGAACACGACGTTGCTGACCCGCAGCGGCGCCTCGACCGCGCCGCCCGCGACCTCGCCGTCCCGCAGCGAGCGGGCGGCCGACGCGACCTGCTCGACGATCTCCGCCGTCGACATGTTGCGGGTCAGACCCGCCTGACCTGTGGCGCAGAACGGGCAGTTCATGCCGCAGCCGGCCTGGCTGGAGACGCACAGGGTGACCCGGTCGCGGTAGCGCATCAGGACGCTCTCGACGAGGGCCCCGTCGAAGAGCCGCCACAGCGTCTTGACCGTCGCCCCGCCGTCCGCCTGCCGCGTGCTCACCGGGGTCAGCAGCGTCGGCAGCAGGGCGGCGCCGAGCTCCCCGCGGGCGGCGGCGGGCAGGTCGGTCATGGCGCCCGGGTCCGCGACCAGGCGGCCGAAGTAGTGGGTGGACAGCTGGCGTGCGCGGAAGGACGGGTGCCCCAGCTCCGCGACCGCCTCGGCCCGCCCCGCCGCGTCGAGGTCCGCGAGGTGGCGCGGCGGCTTGGCGCGGCGCGGGGCGGCGAACAGCAGCCGGCCCGGCTCCGGGGGTGTCGGGCCGGGCTCCGGGGGTGTCGGGCCGGGGTCGACCGGCGCGGGGTCGACCGGTGCTCCGCTCACCGGTGCCCCCCGGCGTGGCCGTCGACGGCGTCCCAGCGGCCCCAGGGCGAGACGACCCCGGCCCCGTCGAGGCAGCAGTGGTCAGGCATCCGCAGCCGCTCCCACGCCGCCAGGTCCGGGCCGCGACCGGTGATCTCGCCCACCGCCAGCACCCACGCCGTTGCGCTGCCGACGAGCACGAGGTCCTGCCCGGTGGTGGTGTCGGCGAGAGCGCGCACGGTCGCGACGACCCGGCTGCGGACGGCGTCGGCGACCTCCCAGCCCTCGGCGGCGGGCTCGTCGGTCCGCAGCAGGGACCGGTGCACCTTGCTCGCGAAGTCCTCGACCCACCCCGCAGGGCGCCGCTGCTCCCGCAGACCCGGCACGCGCTCCACGTCACCGGCACCGAGCCGGCCCGCGAGGCGCTGCGCGGTCTGCAGCGACTTCGGCTCGTCGGAGGCGCACCAGCGCGCGGTCGCGGGCAACACGTCGCTGTCGGCGAGCGCGTCGAGCTCGGGCAGCCGGGCCGGGTCCAGGACCCACTCGTGCGGGGGGACGCCAGGGTCCACCAGCGGTGCGCCGTGGCGGACGAAGTGAACGGTCATCGGGTGCTCGGGTCCTCCGGGGGACGGGGGTGGGCCGGTCGTGGCCCGGTGGCGGGCGGTGCTCGCCCGGGAACGGTCATGCGGCGGGAACGAGCAGTGCCAGCAGCAGGTAGGTCACGGGCGCGGTCGGCAGCAGCGAGTCGAGCCGGTCCATCACGCCGCCGTGGGCGGGCAGCAGCGAACCCATGTCCTTGATCCCGAGGTCGCGCTTGAGCATCGACTCGGACAGGTCGCCCACGGTCGCCGTGAGCGCCGCGGCGAGCCCGAGGACGGCGCCCGCCCACCACGGTCCGTCCAGGAGCAGCACGACCCCGAGGGCGCCGGCGACGAGGCAGACCAGCACGGAGCCGGCGAGCCCCTCCCACGACTTCTTCGGGCTCACCGAGGGAGCCATCGGGTGCCGGCCGAACAGCACCCCCGCCACGTAGCCCCCGATGTCGCTCGCGATGGTGACGAGGATGAACAGCGCGATCCGGCGCGGACCGTCGTCGGCGGCCAGCAGCAGCATCGCGAACCCGGCGAGGAACGGGACGTACGCGGCGGTGAAGAGCCCGGCGGCGACGTCGCGGACGGCTCCGTCGGCGCCCTCCAGGGAGCGCCACACCATCACCGCGAGGCACGTCAGCGCGAACGCCGACAGCAGCGCCTCCTCGCCGCCGGCGAAGGCGGAGACCAGCATGCCGACCCCGCCGACGAGCACCGGCACGCGGGACACCGCGATCCGGCGCGCCGCGAAGGCGTCGGCGACCTCCCAGACCGACACAACGACCGCGAGGGCCGCCAGGACGAGGAAGGCCTCCTTGACGACGAACAGGGACGCGAGCACGAGCGCCCCGAGGCCGACACCGACGCCGACGGCGACCGGCAGGTCCCGCCCGGCGCGTGACGGCGGGGACACCGGTGCGGCGGTGCCGTCGCGCCGGGACCGCCGCGTCACGACCGGCGCACGGGGCGCGGCGGTCGCGCGGCGGGAGGGGTCGTCGTCCACGACGGTCATCGGGGCTGTCGGAGGCTCAGACCTCCAACAGCTCGCTCTCCTTGTGCTTGAGGACCTCGTCGACCTGCTCGACCCGCGCGCGGGTCAGGCCCTCGAGCTCCTTCTCGGCGCGGGTGACCTCGTCCTCACCGGACTCGCCGTCCTTCGCGATCCGGTCGAGCTCCTCCTTCGCGCGGCGCCGCACGTTGCGGATCGACACCCGGGCATCCTCGGCCTTGGACCGGGCCAGCCGGATGTAGTCCTTGCGGCGCTCCTCGGTCAGGGCCGGCAGCATGACGCGGATCACGTTCCCGTCGTTGGACGGGTTCACCCCGAGGTCGGAGTCGCGCAGCGCACGCTCGACCGCCGGCAGCGAGGACTGGTCGTAGGGATTGATCAGCACGGTGCGGGCCTCGGGCACCTGGAACGACGCCAGCTGCTGCAACGGCGTGGGGGCGCCGTAGTACTCGACGGTCACCTTGGAGAACATCGCTGCGTTGGCGCGGCCGGTGCGGATGGTGGCGAAGTCCTCCTTGGCGACCTCGACCGCCTTGTCCATCTTCTCCTCGGCCTCGAGGAGGGTCTCGTCGATCACGCCTGCTCCCTTGTCGTCGTGCCGTCCACACCCGTGCCGGCTGCCGCCCGTGCCGGCAGGTCACTCGGCAGGTCAGTCGGCGCTGACCAGGGTGCCGATCCTCTCACCCCGGACGGCTGCCGCGACGTTGCCGTCGCCCTGCATGCCGAACACGATCATCGGGAGCCGGTTGTCCATGCAGAGGCTGAAGGCGGTCGAGTCGACCACCTTCAGGCCCTGTCGCAGCGCATCGGCGTAGGTGACCCGGTCGAGCTTGCGCGCGCCGGGGTCGGCCTCGGGGTCGGCGGTGTAGACGCCGTCGACGCCGTTCTTGGCCATCAGCACCGCGTCGGCGCGCACCTCCAGCGCGCGCTGCGCCGCCACCGTGTCGGTCGAGAAGTACGGCAGTCCCGCCCCCGCACCGAAGATCACGACGCGGCCCTTCTCCATGTGCCGGATCGCCCGTCGCGGGATGTAGGGCTCCGCGACCTGCCCCATCGTGATCGCGGTCTGCACCCGCGTCTGGACGCCGTCCTGCTCCAGGAAGTCCTGCAGCGCCAGGCAGTTCATCACGGTGCCGAGCATCCCCATGTAGTCCGCCCGGGAACGGTCCATCCCCCGCTGGGAGAGCTCGGCGCCGCGGAAGAAGTTGCCGCCACCGACCACGACGGCCACCTGCACGCCCTCACGCACCGGGGTGGCGATCTCGCGGGCGATCCGGTGCACCACGTCCGGGTCGACGCCGATGCCGCCGCCGCCGAACACCTCGCCGGACAGCTTGAGCAGCACCCGCCGGTAGCCGCGGGGGTTCGCGGTCTCGCCGTCCGGGGCGGTCAGCGTCACGAGGTCGCCCTCCGAGTCCCGAGCCGTGGACCCGAAGGCCCGCTCGGCCACCTCTGGTTGCGTGCCGGTCATCAGCTCTCCTCGCCCTCGGTCCCCCCTGCGGCGGCGACACCGCGCCGCCGTGCCCCGGCCGCCGTGACCGGGCCCGGCCGCCGCCGGAGTCTGCCGCACCCCCGCCCGGCGGCCCACCCCCGCCACCCGACCGGAGCACGGCGGGGTGGCGGGCTCACGGGTCGGTCAGCCGCCGACGCGGAAGCGGGCGAAGGACGTGACCTGCACTCCCGCCTCGGACAGCACCTGGTTCACGGTCTTCTTGCTCTCCTTGGCGAACGGCTGCTCCAGCAGCACGTTCTCCTTGAAGAACCCGTTGACGCGGCCCTCGATGATCCGCGACAGGGCCTGCTCGGGCTTGCCCTCCTCGCGGGCGGTCTCCTCGGCGATGCGTCGCTCGTCGGAGACGGTGTCCTCGGGGACCTCCTCGCGGGTGAGGAACCGCGGCGACATCGCGGCCACGTGCATCGCGACGTCGCGGGCGACGTCGTCGCCGCCCGCCTCGGTGGCCACGAGGACCCCGATCTGCGGCGGCAGGTCGGGGCTGGTGCGGTGCAGGTAGCTGGCGACGTGGCCGCCGCTGACCCGCGCCACGCGGCGCACCTCGATCTTCTCGCCGATGGTCATGTTCGCCTCGTCGATCACCTCGCGCACGCTGCGCCCGTCGAGGTCGCTGGCCAGCAGCGCCTCGGCGTCCGCGGCGCGCGAGGCGACCGCCTGGTCGAGCACCTGGGCGGCCAGGGCGGTGAAGCGCTCGCCCTTGGCGACGAAGTCGGTCTCGCAGTTGACCTCGACGAGGACGCCGGTGCCGTCGCCGACGTGCGCGGCGACGAGACCGTTGCCGGCGCTGCGCCCCTCGCGCTTGGTGACGCCCTTGAGGCCCTTGACCCGTAGCAGCTCGACGGCCTGGGCGCGGTCGCCCTCCGCCTCGTCGAGGGCCTTCTTCACGTCGAGCATCCCGGCGCCGGTCTGCTCGCGCAGCGCCTTGATGTCGGCGGTCGTGTAGTTCGCCATCGCGGTAGCTCTTCTCCTTCGTGGGTGGCGCACCCCTCGGCCCCGCCGTGACCCGGGCGCGGGCGGGCGGAGGGCCGTGGTGCGGTCGGACCTGGTCAGGCGGTGGGCTGCTCGCCGGCGGGTGCCTGCTCGCCCTCGGGTGCCTGCTCGCCGGCGGGTGCGGCATCCGGCTCGCTCGCCGACTCGGGTGCCGACTCGGTTGCCTGCTCCGGCGCCTGCTCCGGCGCCTGCTCGGCGACGGGCTCGGCGGTCGGAGCCTGCTCTGCGACCGCCTCCTGCTCGGCCTGGGCGCCGTCCGCGGTCTCCTGGGAAGCGTCGGGGGCCTCCTCCGCCGCGTCGTCCTCGCCGTCGACCTGCGCGACGGCGTCGCGGGCGTCCTGGCCCCCGGCCTGCTCGGCGGCCGTGGCCTCGGCGTCGCCGCCTGCCGCGTGCGTGCCGGCGGGCTCGCCGATCTGCTCGCCGGACTGCTGGCCGGCGAGGAGCTCACGCTCCCACTCGGCCAGGGGCTCGTCGGCTGCCACCTCGCCCTCGACTGCGGGCTCGCCGCCGCGGGAGCGGGACATCAGGCCGTCGGCGACGGCGTCCGCCACGACGCGCGTGAGCAGCGTGACCGAGCGGATCGCGTCGTCGTTGCCCGGGATGCGGTAGTCGACCTCGTCGGGGTCGCAGTTCGTGTCGAGGATCGCCACGATCGGGATGCCGAGCTTGCGGGCCTCGTCGACGGCGAGGTGCTCCTTCTTGGTGTCGACGATCCACACCGCCGACGGGACCTTGCCCATGTCGCGGATGCCGCCGAGGGTGCGCTCCAGCTTCTCCTTCTCACGGCGCATCATCAGGAGCTCCTTCTTCGTGCGGCCGCTGCCGGCCACGTCGTCGAAGTCGATCTCCTCGAGCTCCTTGAGGCGCTGCAGCCGCTTGCTCACGGTCTGGAAGTTCGTGAGCATGCCGCCGAGCCAGCGCTGGTTCACGTAGGGCATGCCGACGCGCGTGGCCTGGTCGGCGACGGACTCCTGCGCCTGCTTCTTGGTGCCGACGAAGAGCACCGTGCCGCCGTGGGCCACGGTCTCCTTGACGAAGTCGTAGGCCCGGTCGATGTACGACAGGGACTGCTGCAGGTCGATGATGTAGATGCCGTTGCGCTCGGTGAAGATGAACCGCTTCATCTTCGGGTTCCACCTGCGGGTCTGGTGCCCGAAGTGGACGCCGCTCTCGAGCAGCTGACGCATCGTGACGACGGCCATGCCGACGCACTCCTTCCGCACCGCCGCCCCAGGGGCTGACGCGGCGCCGTCCGGTTCCTCGCGGTCGACCGGGTGGCCGCCGCGCCTGGCGCCCGCGACGAACCCCACCCGCCGCGAGGCGGGACCGGGGGCGAGCGCCCCGCCGCTGTGCGGCGGTCTGCGGGCGCGCGAAGTAGGCCGGCTTCCGCCGACCGCGGGCTATCGTACGCCTGTCCACGCGTCGGCCCAAACGTCGCAGGAGCCGCCGCACGGCCCCGGGTGCGTAAGGTCGCCGGCATGCCCGGCCTGGTGGACCGCATGACCCCGCACACGGCGTCCGTGTTCGGGGAGATGACCGCGCTGGCCCGCAGCACCGGGGCGCTGAACCTGGGCCAGGGGTACCCCGACCACGAGGGCCCGGACGGCATGCTCGCCGCCGCCGTCGACGCCGTCCGCGGTGGGCGCAACCAGTACCCGCCCGGCCCCGGCGTCCCCGAGCTGCGCCGGGCCGTGGCCGCCCACCAGGAGCGTCGGTACGGGCTGCAGGTCGACCCGGACAGCGAGGTCCTCGTCACGGCCGGGGCGACCGAGGGGTTCGCGGCCGCGCTGCTGGCGCTGTGCGAACGGGGCGACGAGGTCGTCGTCCTCGAGCCGTCGTACGACTCCTACACGGCGGTGATCGACCTCGCCGGGGCGCGCAAGGTCACGGTGCCGCTGCGTCCCCCGTCCCTGCGCTGGGACGACGCCGAGCTGGCCGCCGCGTTCTCGTCCCGCACCGCGGTGGTGCTCCTGAACACCCCCCACAACCCGACCGGCCGGGTGCTCGACCGCGCCGAGCTCGCGGCGGTGGTGCGCCTCGCCGACGCGCACGACGCCGTCGTGCTCACCGACGAGGTGTACGAGCACCTCGTGTACCCCGGCGCCGAGCACGTGCCGGCGGCGACCCTGCCCAAGGCCGCCGGGCGCACGCTGAGCGTCTCCTCGGCCGGCAAGTCCTTCGCCTGCACGGGCTGGAAGGTGGGCTGGGTCACCGGGCCCGCGGACCTCGTCACCGCGGTGCGGACCGTGAAGCAGCACCTGACGTTCGTCGCGTCCGGGCCGTTCCAGCCGGCGGTCGCGCACGCGCTGGACGCCGAGGGCGCCTTCCTCGACGAGCAGCGCCTGCGGCTGCAGCGAGCCCGCGACCTGCTCGTGGAGGGGCTGGCCGGGATCGGCTTCGGCGTCAGCGTGCCGCAGGGCGGGTACTTCGTGCTCGCCGACACGGCGCCGCTGGGCTTCGACGACGGGCTGGACCTGTGCCGCCGGCTGCCCGAGCTGGCCGGTGTCGTCGCCATCCCGGTGAGCGCGTTCTGCGCGGACCCCGCCCCGTTCCGGTCGCTGGTCCGGTTCGCGTTCTGCAAGGACGAGGCGGTGCTCACCGAGGCGGTCAGTCGCCTGCACGCCCTCGCCCCCCGGTGATCAAGGACGCCGTGTCGCCTCCACCCCCGGTGATCAAGGACGCCGTGAGCCGTCCCCAAGCGGGCGGTGTGACGCGGTCGTCCCCAGCCTCTCGTCCGGTCCTGCCACTCGTGCGCCCGGAGCGGCAGCGTGTCCGCCGTGGGACGCAGCGCAGCACGGACCGGCAGGGTCGCGACGGTCACGACCCTGCTGACGGCCGTGCTGCTGGCCGCCTCGTCGGGCCCGTCCCCGGCTCGCGCCGCCGCAGCGCCCAGCGCCCCCCTCGCGGGCGCTGCGGCGGTGGGGTCGCCGGAAGCATCGGCAGCACCGGCCCCTCGCGCCGGGTGGGGCTGGCCCCTGCGCCCCGACCCCGCCGTCCGGCGCCCCTTCGTCGCCCCGCCGGCGCGCTGGGCACCGGGCCACCGGGGCATCGACCTCGACGCAGCCCAGGGAAGGGTCGTGCTGGCCCCGGCGCCGGGGGTCGTCGCCTTCGCAGGCCGTGTGGCCGGGCGTGGCGTGGTCTCCGTTCAGCACGGCGCAGCACTGCGGTCGAGCGTGGAGCCGGTGCGGGCCACCGTGGCGGTGGGCACCGTCGTGGCCGCGGGGGACGCGATCGGCGTCCTCACGTCGGAGGCGTCCCACTGCAGCCCTGGCAGCTGCCTGCACTGGGGGGTCCGCCGGGACGGTGCCTACGTGGATCCCCTGGGGCTGCTGACGGGACGGGGGCCGGCGGTCCTGCTGCCCCTGGCCGCGCCGCGCGCCGTCGCAGGCCCCCGGTTGCTGCGCGACCGCGGGCGCGTGCTCGGGCACGCCCCTCGCTGATAGTCGGCCGCGGCGACCGCGTCCCGGGGTCGGGTCAGCTCACGTCCGCGAGCTTGCCCCGCAGCTGCAGCACGGCCTTGGTGTGCATCTGGCAGATCCGGGACTCGGTCACCCCGAGCACCCGACCGATCTCGGCCAGGGTCAGACCCTCGTAGTAGTACAGCGTGACGACGATCTTCTCCCGCTCCGAGAGCTGGTCGATCGCCCGGGCCAGGAGGTACTTCGTCTCCTCGCCCTCGAACGCGCTCACCGGGTCCTCGGCGCGCCGGTCCTCCAGGGTGTCCACGAGCGAGAGCGAGTCACCCTTCTCACCGCCGACGCTGAGCAGCTCGTCGAGCGCCACCACGTTGACGTAGGAGACCTGGCTGAAGATCGCGTGCAGGTCGCTCAGGCGGATCCCCATCCGGGCTGCGACCTCGGGCTCGGTGGGCGTGCGGTGGAGCTCGGCCTCCAGCGTGGCGTACGTGCGTTCCACCTCGCGGGCCTTGCTCCGCACCGACCGGGGGATCCAGTCGAGCGACCGGAGCTCGTCGATGATGGCCCCGCGGATCCGCGAGATCGCGTAGGTCTCGAACTTGATGGCGCGTTCGAGGTCGAACTTCTCGAGCGCATCGATCAGCCCGAAGATGCCGTACGAGACGAGGTCGGCCTGCTCGATCTGCGGTGGCAGCCCGACGCCGACGCGTCCGGCCACGTACTTGACCAGGGGCGAGTAGTGCAGGATCAGGCGCTCGCGCACCCGCGGGTCACCGGTGGACTTGAAGTCCACCCACATCTGGCGCAGTCGGGCTTCGTTCTCGGCGGCCGCGTCGTGACCGTCACCCGCTGGCGCCGCGGCGCTCTCCGGCACTGGCGCGATCCCCCCTTGCTCGATGCTGTGTGCAGCCCGGAGCAGGGTACGGGCACACAGTAACCGTCAGGCCCTCGGGTGGGCCTGACGGAACGTGCGACGGAGCCGATCGACCGAGACGTGCGTGTACACCTGCGTCGTGGCGAGACTAGCGTGGCCGAGCATCTCCTGGACGCTGCGCAGGTCGGCTCCCCCCTCGAGCAGGTGGGTGGCGGCGGAGTGGCGAAGCGAGTGCGGCCCGCCGTCGACGTCCTCCCCGAGCTCGTCCATCAGCCGGTGGACGACGTCGCGCACCTGCCGCTGGTCCCAGCGACCACCCCGGGCACCGAGCAGGAGCGCGGGGCCCGACCCTTTCGTCACGAGCCGGGGCCGCCCCCGCTCGACCCACGCCCGGAGCGCCCGCTCGGCCGGGACGCCGTAGGGCACGACGCGCTCGCGGGCCCCCTTGCCGAGCACGCGGACGGTGCGCCGGCCCCGGTCGACGTCGTCGACGTCCAGGCCGACGAGCTCACCGACCCGGATCCCGGTGCCGTACAGCAGCTCGAGCGCCGCGTGGTCACGCAGGTGCACGGGCTCGGCGTCGTCGGCCCGCAGGGCGGCCAGGTCGAGCAGCCGAGCGGCCTGGTCGGTCCGCAGCACGGTCGGCAGGTGCCGGTCCCGGCGCGGCGCCTGTAGCCGCGTCGCCGGGTCGGACGACATCCTGCCGCTGCGCACGGCCCACGCGGTGAACGTGCGCGCCGCCGACGCCCGGCGCGCGAGGGTGCTCCGGGCCAGGCCGGCGCTGCTCATGCCGGCCAACCACGAGCGCAGCAGCGCCAGGTCGAGCGCATCGAGCGGGGTAGCACCGCCGGCGGGGGCCGGGCCGACCACAGGCCCCGGTTCGTCCGCCGCGCCCGAGGCCGCCACCGCGTCCCGGGCCGCGGCCGGAGGCGTCTCGGTGATCCGGTCCCGCGCGGCGAGCCGCTCGAGCAGCAGCGTGACGTCGGCGGTGTAGGCGCGCACCGTGTGCCGCGACCTGCCGCGGTCGGCCGCAAGGTGCCGCCGGAAGGCCGTGACGGCGTCCACGAGCGGGCTCGGTAAGCCGTCGCCCCCTCCTCGGGGGGTGCCGACGTCCTCAGCCTCTGCGTGGACGGCGCTGGTCACCGCGCCGGCCCCGTGCCGGCGCGACCGCCGGCATTGCGCCCGTCGCTCACCGGCACACCGTGTCCGGCGCGGGGTGGCATGTCCAGCACCTGCCGCGGCGCGGCGGGCCGGCCACCGATCCGCAGGGGCGGATCGCGCCGGTCCCGGTTGGCACAGGGGCGCCCTGTGCCAGTCAGGCGTGGGGGGCGGGGGCGGGTCGGGCGGGCGGCGCACGCGGGACGGGCGGGCGGCGCATGCGGGCCTCACGCTGCCGGGGTGCGGCCGGCGGTCAGGTCGGACGCGCGGTGAGGCGGTCTGGGCCGGAGCTGCGGCGCGCGCGGCGCCACCCGGAGCCTGCCGGGGTGGCCGAGCGGTGCACGAGGTCGAGCAGCTGCAGCCGGCCGAGCGCGGCCTGCACCGAGGCGACCGGCAGCCCCGCGGCCCGGCTGAGGGCGAACACGTCACGGGCCGTGGCAACGGGGACGGCGTCCAGCACCCGCAGGTCGTGCTCCCCCAGCCCGTCGTGGTCGCGTACGGGGACCTCGCGGGCGCTCGGGGGCACCGCGCCCACCGGTTCGACGAGCTCGCTGGCCTCGACGGCGTCGGTGACGCACGTCGCCTGCAGGTCCCGCAGCGCCCGGTGGCAGCCCGCGGAGGACGACGAGGTCACCGGGCCCGGCACCGCGCCCAGCGGGCGGCCGAGGCCGGCGGCGTGCGCGGCGGTGCTGAGGGCCCCCGACCGCCAGGCCGCCTCGACCACGACCGTGGCGGCACCGAGCGCGGCGATCAGCCGGTTGCGGTGCAGGAACCGTGAGCGGCCCGGTGCGGACCCCGGCGGCAGCTCGGTGACGACGAGGCCCTCCTCGGCGACACGCCGCAGCAGGGACTCGTTGCCACGGGGGTAGAACCGGTCGACGCCGCACGCGAGGACGGCGACGGTGACCCCACCGGCGGACAGGGCGCCGCGGTGGGCAGCGGCGTCGATGCCGTAGGCGCCGCCGCTGAGCACCGTGGTGCCCCGACCGGCGACGCCGGCGGCCAGGTCGGCGGCGACCCGCTCGCCGTAGCCCGTCGAGGCGCGGGCCCCGACCAGCGCGAGGCAGCCCGTCGTGACGGGGGCCAGCGGCTGCTCGCCGCGGACCCAGAGCCCGAACGGCTCGGCGTCGTCCAGGTCGGCGAGGCAACCGGGCCACGCATCGTCGCCGGGCACGACGAAGCCGCCACCGAGGCGGGTGACGACGGCGAGGTCGCGGCGCGGGACGCAGTCCGGACGGCGCACCTGCCACCGCACCGCCGCACGCTGCGCACGGGTCGTCGCACGCGCGGCGTCGTCGCCGTCGTCGGCGACGAGGTCCGGTGGGACGGGGCGGTCGCCGGCGACGAGCGCCAGGGCATCGACCGCGCCGACGCGTCGCACCAGCCGCACCGCGGCCCGGTCACCGGGTTCGGCGAGTCGGCTCCACGCGGCCCGGGCGGCGCGCTCGTCCAGGCCGCGCAGGTCCGCGGTGCTCACGCCGCCACGCTCGTCGCGTCGCGCAGCAGCAACGCCCTGCCGACGTCGTCCCCGTCCGGCCGGGTCCTTCCGGCGAGGTCAGCCAGCGTCCACGCGACCCGCAGCACCCGGTCGTAGCCACGGGCGGTCACGACGCCGCGGTCCAGCGCGCGGTCGACGTCCCGGGTCACCGCCGGCGCGAGCGCCAGCGGGCCGCGGAGCACGCCGCCGGACAGCTCCCCGTTGCAGCGCGCGCCGGTGCCGGCGAGCCGGTCGGCCTGCGCCGCGCGCGCAGCCGCCACCCGGGAGGCCACCACCGCGGTGCCCTCTTCCTCCCCTGCGAGCGCGAGCTGGGCCCGCGAGACCGGCAACAGCTCGACCCGGACGTCGACGCGGTCCAGCAGCGGACCCGAGAGCCGGGTGAGGTAGCGGCGACGGGCCACCGGAGCGCAGTCGCAGTCCACCCCCTTGCCGCTCGCGCGCCCGCACGGGCACGGGTTGGCGGCCAGCACGAGCTGGAACCGCGCCGGGAACCGCGCGACCCCCCGCGCCCGGGCGACGACCAGGCGGCCCTGCTCCAGCGGCTGCCGCAGCGCCTCGAGCACGCGAGCGTCGAACTCGGGCGCCTCGTCGAGGAAGAGCACGCCGTGGTGGGCGCGGGACGCGGCCCCCGGGCGCAGCAGGCCGGAACCCCCGCCGACGACGGCGGCAGGTGTCGCGGTGTGGTGCGGGTCCTCGAACGGCGGCCGGCGCAACAGCCCGGCGTCGGGGTCGAGCGTGCCGGCGAGTGAGTGCACGGCGGTCACCGCGACCGCCTCGGCGTCGGCGAGGTCGGGCAGCAGGCCCGGCAACCGGGAGGCGAGCATCGTCTTGCCGACACCGGGCGGCCCGGTCATCAGCAGATGGTGCCCACCGGCGGCGGCCACCTCCACGGCGAGCCGCGCGTCGGGCTGCCCGACGACGTCCGCAAGGTCCGGGAGCGGGGCCGACCCTGTCGCGTCCGCCGGTCCGCCGGATCCGCGCAGCACCGGCAACGCCGACACGGCTGCACGGCGGGGGACGCCGTCCGGTACCTCGCCGCCGTGCAGGGCGACCACGTCCAGCAGGTCGGCGGCCGCGTGCACCACGGCCCCGGGCACGAGCCGTGCCTCGGCGGCGTTCGCGGCGGCCACCACCACATGCCGACGACCCGCGCGCACCGCAGCCAGCACCGCGGGCAGCACGCCCCGGACCGGCCGGAGCCGGGAGTCCAACCCGAGCTCCCCGACGTGCACCCACCCCGCGGCCGACGCGGGGTCGAGGTGCCCCGTGGCGCCGAGGGCGGCCGCCGCGACCGCCACGTCGAACCCGGACCCGGTCTTGGGCAGCGACGCCGGCGACAGGTTCACCGTGATCCGCCGCGCAGGCAGGCCGCAGCCGGCGTTGGTCGCGGCGGCACGGACCCGGTCCCGCGCCTCGCTCAGGGACGTATCCGGCAGGCCGACGAGCACGAACGCCGGCAGGGACGAGCCGACGTCGGCCTCCACCTCGACGAGGTGCCCCTCCACGCCCACGAGCGCGACGGCCAGCGCCCGCCCGACCGGCATCAGGCCACCGCCCGCAGGTGCTCCACGAGCGCGGGCCCGCTCGGCGGGCGCAGCACGGCCACGACGTCGATGCGCACGTGCGCGGGGCGCCGACCGGGCCCGGGCCAGAGGGTGTCGGCACGCTCGGCGAGCCAGCGCGCGGTGAGCCGTCGGAGCCTGGCCGCCTTGTCCGGCGTCACCGCCTCCGCCGGGTGCCCGCACACAGGCACCGCCGCGGGCGCCGCTCGCCGGGTCTTCACCTCGACCACGACGAGGCAGTCGCCCTCGCGCGCCACGAGGTCGAGCTCGCCGCCGCGGCACCGCCAGTTGCGGTCGAGGACCTCCAGCCCCGCACGCTGCAGCCGGTCGACCGCCACGCGTTCGCCGTACCGCCCCACCGCCGACCGGACGTCCACCCGGCACCACCTCCGCCGGCAACGCTGGCGGCCGGCGCAGCGGAGGTCCACGCCGCCGGACGCAGCTGGGGACCGGCCCCGGCGGCGCCGGCGCTGTGGGCGCGCCGGCTCAGGCGCTGAAGCCGGTGTCCTTCGGGACCTCGAGGTCGTTCTTCGGCAGCTCCTCGACGTTGACGTCCTTGAACGTCACGACGCGCACGGTGCGCACGAAGCGCGCGCTGCGGTAGACGTCCCATACCCACGCGTCGGTCAGGGTGAGCTCGAACCAGACCTCGCCGTCCGCGCTGCGCGGGGCGAGGTCGACGTGGTTGGCCAGGTAGAAGCGGCGCTCGGTCTCCACGACGTACGAGAACAGGCCGACGACGTCGCGGTACTCGCGGTAGAGGGCGAGCTCCATCTCGGTCTCGTAGTTCTCCAGGTCCTCGTTGCTCACCCGGACGCCTGCTCCCTACCCGCGGGCGCCGCTCCCCGGGGCACCGCTGCCGTCTCCCTCATCCCCCCCATCATGCCCGCTGGCTCCTCCTCGGCACCCTCGCCCCACACCGAGGCACCGTCGTCACCGGCAGGCGGCCACGCGCCGGGGAGCCGCCACGAGCGCCGGTGCTGGTCGCAGGGTCCGAGCCGGGCGAGCGCGTCGACGTGCTCCGGGGCGGAGTACCCCTTGTTCTCCGCCCACCCGAACGCGGGGAAGCGGGCGTGCCGCTGGGTCATCATCGCGTCGCGCGTGGTCTTGGCGAGCACGCTCGCCGCCGCGACCGCGGCGCAGCGCAGGTCCGCCTTCACCATCGTGCGCACGTCCAGCGCCGGGCCCGCCTCGCAGTGCGCGACGGGCAGGTCGAGCAGCGTGGCCGGCTCGACCGGGCGCGTGAGCCAGTCGTACGAGCCGTCCAGCACGACGACGTCGGGGACGACGCCCAGGTCGGCGAGGGCGCGGGTGCCGGCGAGGCGCAGCGCCCGCAGGATGCCGACGGCGTCGATCTCCTCGGGCTCGGCGTGGCCGACCGCCCAGGCCGGCGCCCAGCGGCGCAGCCGGGGGGCCAGGGCCTCGCGGGTCGCGGGGGTGAGCAGCTTGGAGTCGCGCAGCCCGGCGGGTGCGGTCCGGGTGGCCGGGCCGACGACGACGACCCCGACGCTGACCGGCCCGGCCAGCGCACCACGGCCCACCTCGTCGACACCGGCGACCAGGGCGAACCCCTCGCGCAGCAGCCGCCGCTCCTCACGCAGGGTCGGCGTGCGGGACGGCGGCGGTCGGCCGTCGCCCCGGCTCGCCGCAGCGGTCGCGCGCCGAGCGGTCACGGCTGGGCGCCGCGCCGTCACGGCTGCCGCCGCGCGGTCACGGCTGCGCGCCCGCGCCGTCCGCGGCCGGCGGCACGTCGGCGAAGACGTCGGGGTAGTCCGAGAGCCAGTCGAGGCGGTCGAGCGGCCAGATCACGGCCATCGCACGGCCGACGACGTCGTCCACCGGCACGGTCCCGCGGCCCTCGAGGTCCTGGTGCCAGCGGGAGTCCTGCGAGACCGAGCGGTGGTCCCCCATCACCCACAGCCGGTCGTCGGGGACGACGACCTCGAACGTGATCTGGCTCGGCTCGTCGCCCGGGGAGACGTAGGGCTCCTCGATCGGGGAGCCGTTCACGCTGAGGCGACCGGCATCGTCGCAGCAGGCGACCGTGTCGCCGGGCATGCCGATCACCCGCTTGATCAGGTGGTCACCGGAGTTGCGCGGCAGCACGCCCACGAACGTGAGGACCCCGACGACGGCGCCGGCGACGGGCCCGCGGTCCGGGGCCTGCGCGGACGGCAGCCAGCCGCCCGGGTCCTCGAAGACCACGATGTCGCCGCGCGCCAGGTCGAACGGACCGGGCGTGAGCAGGCTGGTCAGCACACGGTCGCCGTCGACGAGGGTGCGCTCCATCGACGGCGACGGGATGTAGAACGCCTGCACGAGGAACGTCTTGATGAGCAGCGACAGCGCGAGGGCCGTCCCCACGACGACGACGGTCTCCTTGACCGCGGCCCACGCGCCGGACCGGTGGCGCCGGCTGCCCCCGTTCCGTCGCGACGCGGCGCCGTCGTCGGGCTCGCCGTCGCGCGTCGCCGCGGGGTGCTCTGGGTCGCTCACGGTCGCATCCCCCGGGTCGTGGCCGTGCCCGCGGCGAGCGCCAGGGCGGAGTGCCGCTGCGGCGGTCCGTCGGTCGGTGCCACCCGGCCCGACGCCCACCGACGAGCGCCGTCCCCAGGATACGGCCGGAGGCGCTGCAATACGGCCGGAGGCGCTGCAGCGGTCCGCGCGACGTGCCGGCCGGCGCGCAGGTGGGCTTCAGCGCGACGAGCCAGCGCGCGCGCCCTTGCCCGGGGCCGGGGTCTCCCGCTTCTCGCGGATCTTGGCGGCCTTGCCGCGCAGCCCCCGCAGGTAGTACAGCTTCGCGCGGCGGACGTCCCCGCGCATCGCGACCTCGATCCGGTCGATCACCGGGGAGTGCAGCGGGAACGTGCGCTCGACGCCGACGCCGAAGCTGACCTTGCGGACCGTGAACGTCTCGCGGACGCCGTGGCCCGAGCGCCGGATCGCGACGCCCTGGAAGACCTGCACGCGGGAGCGGTTGCCCTCGACGACGCGCACGTGGACCTTGAGGGTGTCGCCGGCGCGGAACGCGGGGACGTCGTCGCGCAGGGACGCGGCGTCCAGGTCGTCGAGGATGTGCATGGCTGCTCTTCCCGCAGGTGCCACAGGCCACCCGCGCAGTCGTGGCGGGCCTGCGTGCAGGCCGCCGCGTGGTCGGATCGTGCCGGGCCCGGTCGGGCTGCCGCGCCTCCCCTGTGGCGGGGCGCAGGCGTCACGGCAACGCCGGGTCAGTCTGCCACAGCGGTGCCCGGCGCCCGAAATCGAGCCGGGACGTCGCCGGGTCGGCGCCCTGTCGGACCCGACGCACCGGGTGGGAGGGGGCGCCCCCCCGCGACGTCCCAGCCCAGGCCGGCCAGCAGCGCGCGGTCGGCGGCGTCGAGGTCGGCGGTGGCCGCGGCCTCGAGCAGGTCCGGCCGCCGGGCGGCGGTCCGCGTCAGCTGCTGGTCCCGGCGCCACCGTGTCACCCTCGCGTGGTCCCCGGAACGCAGCACCTCGGGCACCTCGTGGCCGCGCCACGTCGCCGGACGGGTGTAGACGGGGTACTCCAGCAGCCCGTCCGCGTGGGACTCCTCCACCAGGCTCTCGGGGTTGCCGAGCACGCCGGGCAGCAGCCGGACCACCGCCTCCACGACGACGAGCGCCGCGACCTCCCCGCCCCCGAGCACGTAGTCGCCGAGCGAGACCTCCCGGACCCGCCAGCCGCGACGTGCCTCGTCCAGCACCCGCGCGTCGATGCCCTCGTACCGCCCGCAGGCGAAGGCGATCCGGGCCTCGGTCGCCAGCTCGTGTGCCGTCGCCTGCGTGAACGGCTCCCCCGACGGGGTCGGCACGACGAGCACCGGCGGTACGGCGGCGCGGTCGGGCACTGCGCCGGCGGCGAGCACCGCGTCCAGCGCCTCCCCCCACGGCTCCGGCCGCATCACCATCCCGGCGCCTCCGCCGGCGGGAGGCCCGTCGACGGTGCTGTGCCGGTCGTGCGCCCAGTCCCGCAGGTCGTGGACGTGGACGTCGACCAGCCCTCCGGCGCGGGCCCGGCCGATCAGCGACAGGTCCAGCGGCGCCAGGTACGCGGGAAAGACGGTGAGGACGTCGACGCGCATCAGGCGTGTCCGCCGTCACCGGGCTCGTCCCCACCCGGCTCGCCGTCGCGCGGCCGGCTGTCGACCGGGTCGACCTCCCCCGGGACGACGTCGAGCAGCCCGCCGGGCGGGTCGAGCACCAGGCGGCCCCCGGCGACGTCGACCTCGGGGACGATCGCCCGCACGAACGGCACGAGGGCGTCGGCGCCCGACGGCTGTCGCACCTCGAGCAGGTCCTGGGCGGCCCCGTGGCGGACGCCGACGACGACGCCCGCGGGCAGGCCCGCGACGGTCACCGCCGCCAGGCCTACGAGCTCGGCGTCGGTCCAGGCGTCCGGCTCGGCGTCCTCGGCGTTGTCGCCGTCGCCGCCCGGGTCACCGGTCTCCGCCAGCAGCAGCACCCCTCGCAGCGCCTCGGCGTCGTCGCGGTCGCCGACCCCCGCCAGCACGAGCAGCATGCCGTCGCCGTGGCGGCGAGCCGCTCGCACGGTCAGCGGTCCCGCGGCGGGCGGGTCGGTGACGAGCACCTCCCCGGCCGCGAGCCGGCGTTCCGGGTCGTCGGTGCGCAGCTGCACGCTGACCTCACCGCGCACGCCGTGGGGCCGGCCGATCCGGGCGACGACGACCTCCATGCGGTCGATCCTCTCGCGTGGTCTCGTGCCGGCGGCGACACGAGCGGGCCCCGACCACCCGTGGGTGGCCGGGGCCCGCTCGCGACCGTGTGGAGCCCGCCGGTGTGTCAGCGCCGGCTGGTGTGTCAGCGCCGGTCGACGTCGACGAGGTCGACGCGGACGCCCTTGCCGTCGGACAGGGCACCGACGACGGTCCGCAGCGCCTTCGCGGTGCGCCCGGACCGGCCGATCACGCGCCCGAGGTCGTCGGGGTTGACCCGGACCTCGAGCAGCGCGCCGTGCCGCAGCGACTTCTCGCGCACCTGGACGTCGTCCGGGTTGTCGACGATGCCCCGCACGAGGTGCTCCAAGGCGTCGGCGAGCACGTCAGGCCTCGGCCTTCGCCTCGCCGGCCTCCGCCTCGACGGCGGGGGCGGCCGGTGCCTCGACCCGTGCCTCGACCGGTGCCTCGGCAGCGTCCGCGGGCTTGCGGGCCTTGCTCCGCGGTGTGGTCGCGTCCGAGGTCGGCTCGCCGTGCGTCTCCTTGGCGGCGGCCTCGAAGACGGCCTTCTTGTCCGGCCGCTCACCGGCCGTGCGCACGGTGCTGACGGCGCCGGCGTCGCCGCGGAAGCGCTGCCAGTCCCCGGTCAGCTTCAGCAGCACCTGCACCTGCTCGGTGGGCTGGGCGCCCACGCCGAGCCAGTACTGGGCGCGCTCGGAGTCGACCTCGATGAGCGAGGGCTCCTCGGTGGGGTGGTACTTGCCGATCTCCTCGATCGCGCGGCCGTCGCGCTTGGTGCGCGAGTCAGCGACGACGATGCGGTAGTAGGGGGCCCGGATCTTGCCGAGCCGCTTCAGTCGGATCTTGACGGCCACGTGGGTGGTGTCTCCTGGTTCTCGTCTGGGTGGTCCCGTGCGCGCCGGGTGGGGACCTGGCGCCGGGGACCGGCGTGGACACGGCGGTGGCGCGGAGAGAGGGGCCGCGCCGGCCGGGTACGGCAGGTCATTCTGCCAGACGCGGCCGGTCCCGCCGACCGCGTGGCGCGCACGGCCCGACCGGCACCCCGACCGGCAAGCGGATCAGCGGGCCCGGCCCCGGGGTCGCAGCCGGGTCGTCGGCAGCGCCGGTGCCTCCAGCGCCCGTCCGTCGAACCCGTCCACGCGGCCGTACCGGCCGGTGCTCGCCTGCCACTCGCGCCGCATCGCGACGATCTCGTCGTGGCTGCGGCCGACGAAGTTCCACCACATCACGAGCTGCTCGTCGAACGGCTCGCCCCCGAGCAGCAGGCCCGTCGCCGGCCCGCCGGTGGCGGGGCCGTCCGCCGCCGCGACGTCCACGCCGGCGCGGCCGACGCCGAGGTCGAGCATCCGTCCCGGCTCCAGCGCCACCCCGGCGACGACGAGACCGGGCGTGAGCGCCAGCACCGCGTGCTCGTGCGCGGGGTCTACGTCGAGCGACGCGGCCGCCCCCCGGTCCACCGACACCTGCGCCCCGACCAGCGGGGTGTGGACGTCGGCCGGCGAGGTGACCGCGGAGTCCCCGACGCCCAGCGACCCGACGAGGACGAGGACGCGCACCTCGCCCGCCGCGCCGACGGTGGCGGTGGGAAGACGCTCCAGGTGCTGCCAGGAGGGGGCGCGGTGCCGCTCGGCGTCGGGCAGCGCCAGCCAGAGCTGGGCACCGTGCAGCACCGATGGCCCCGCCACGGGGGACTCCTCGGAGTGCGCGATGCCGCGCCCCGACGTCATCAGACCGAGGTGACCGGGCCGCAAGAGGGCGTGCGTGCCCAGGGAGTCCCGGTGCAGCACCTCCCCCTCGAGCAACCACGACACGGTCTGCAGCCCGGTGTGCGGGTGCGGTGGGACCCACATCCCGCGCCGGCGGCCGTCGCCACCGTCGCCGGACGCGGCGCCGGCTCCGGTCGGCTCCGGGCCGTAGTGGTCCACGAAGCACCAGGCGCCGACCATCCGCCGGTCGCGGTGGGGTAGCAGCCGCCGCACCGTCGTCGTGCGCCCGAGCACGACGGTGCGCGGCTCCAGCAGCTCCAGCTCGGGCCCGGCGCACGCGGCGGGATCGAGCACGGCCTCCACCGGAGCCGCGTCCAGGTTGCTCACCCCGTGCTCCTCACCCCGTGCTCCTCACCCCGCCGGCGACGACCGCGCCGCGCAGGACGACGGCCGCCGGGTGCGCGAGCACGCGCAGCTCGCTGCGGGGGTCGGCGTCGTAGACGACCAGGTCGGCCCCCTCCCCCTCCTCGAGACCGGGGCGCCGGAGCCACGCGCGAGCACTCCAGCAGCCCGCGTCGAGTGCGCCTGCGGCACCGAGCCCCGCGACGGCGAGCTCGCCGATCTCGTCGGCGACGAGGCCGTGCGCCAGCGACCCGCCGGCGTCGGTGCCGCAGTACACCCGGACGCCGGCCTCGACGGCCTCCGCGACCGTCGCCTGCCGCCGGGCGTGCAGGTCGCGCAGGTGCGCGGCGTACCGCGGGAACTTCGCCTCGGCCCCCGCGGCGATCTGCGGGAAGGTCGCGATGTTGACCAGGGTCGGCACGATCGCGACGTCGTGCCGCGCGAAGAGGGCGATCGTCTCGTCGGTCAGCCCGGTGGCGTGCTCGACGCAGTCGATGCCAGCGTCCGCGAGGTCGGTCAGCACCGCCTCGCCGAAGCAGTGGGCGGTGACGCGGGCGCCCTCGGCGTGCGCGGCGGCGATCGCGTCGCGGACCGCCCACGCCGGCCAGCACGGCGCGAGGTCGCCGGTGTCGCGGTCGATCCAGTCGCCGACGATCTTGACCCAGCCGTCGCCGCGCCGGGCCTGCGCCGCCAGGGTCGCAGCCAGGTCCTCCGGCTCGACCTCCTCGGCGAAGTTGCGGATGTAGCGCCGGGTACGGGCGACGTGGCGCCCCGCGCGCACCAGCCGCGGCAGGTCGTCGCGCTGCTGCACCCACCGGGTGTCGGCGGGCGACCCGGCGTCGCGGAGCAGCAGTGCTCCCGCGTCGCGGTCGGTCAGGGCCTGCGCCAGCGTGGTCGCCTCGTCGACGGCGCCGTGCGCGTCGAGCCCGACGTGGCAGTGGGCGTCGACCAGCCCGGGGAGCACCCAGCCCTCGACGACGTCGTCCACGCGGGAGGGGCGGGTGTACGTGACCCGGCCGTCGACCACCCACAGCTCGTCGCGGACGTCATCCGGCGCGAGCACGACGCGCCCCCGCACGTGCAGCACGTCGCCCATGCGCGGCAACCTACCCACCCGGGGCGACGGACGTCAGCGCCCCGTCGGCGGCCGTCAGCGGCCGAGGAAACGCTCGAAGCCGGCGGGCAGGTCGAGCCCGTCACCGTCACCGTCGCCGGCGGCGCCCGTCGTGTCCGCCCCCAGCGCGCCGGCGCCGAAGGCGGCCCCGCGGGGCGCGGACGCCTTCTGCGCGGCGGCGCGCTCCTGCTCGGCACGCTTCGCGGGGTTGCCGCTCTTGGACTTGCGCCCCTTGACCGCCTTGGCCGGCTGGCGTCCCCGGGACTTCTTGCCGCCACCGAGACCGGGCATCCCACCCGGCATCCCCGGTACGCCGCCGCCGCCCATCCCGGGCAGGCCGGGGATGCCGCCGCCGGAACGCATCTGCCGCATCACCTTCTGCGCGTCCGCGAAGCGCTCGAGCAGCTGGTTCACCTCGCTGACCTCGACCCCGGAGCCCCGGGCGATCCGGGCCCGGCGCGAGCCGTTGATGACCTTCGGCGCGCGCCGCTCCAACGGGGTCATCGAGCGCACGATGGCCTCGATCCGGTCGATCTCACGCTCGTCGAAGTTCTCGAGCTGCTCACGGATCTCGCCCATGCCCGGGAGCATCCCGAGCATCTTCTTCATCGAGCCCATCTTGCGCAGGCCCTGCATCTGCGTCAGGAAGTCCTCGAGGGTGAAGTCCTCGCCCTCGACGAAGCGGGTGGCGAGGTCCTGCGCCTGCTCGGCGTCGAAGGCCTTCTCGGCCTGCTCGATGAGCGTCAGGACGTCGCCCATGTCGAGGATGCGCGACGCCATCCGGTCGGGGTGGAAGGTCTCGAAGTCGTCCACGCCCTCGCCGGTCGACGCGAACATCACCGGCCGGCCGGTGACCGACGCCACCGACAGGGCGGCGCCGCCGCGGGCGTCGCCGTCCAGCTTGGACAGCACGACGCCGGTCATGGCGACGCCGTCGAGGAACGCCTGCGCGGTGACGGCCGCGTCCTGGCCGATCATCGCGTCGACGACGAACAGCACCTCGTCGGGATCCACCGCGGCCCGGATGTCGGCGGCCTGGCGCATCATCTCGGCGTCGACTCCCGTGCGGCCGGCCGTGTCGACGACGACGACGTCGTGGTGGCGGGCCGTGGCCTCGGCCACCCCGCGCCGGGCGACGTCGACCGGGTCGCCGACGCCGTTGCCCGGCTCTGGCGCGAACACCGCGACGCCCGCCCGCTCGCCGACGACCTGGAGCTGGGTGACGGCGTTGGGGCGCTGCAGGTCCGCCGCGACGAGCAGCGGGGTGTGACCGTGCCCGGCGAGCCACTTGCCGAGCTTGCCGGCCAGCGTGGTCTTGCCCGCGCCCTGCAGCCCCGCGAGCATGATCACCGTCGGGCCGGTCTTCGCGAAGCGCAGCCGGCGGGTCTCGCCGCCGAGGATCCCGACGAGCTCCTCCTTGACGATCTTGACGACCTGCTGCGGCGGGTTGAGGGCGCCGGAGACCTCGTCGGACAGCGCGCGCTCGCGCACGGCCGCGGTGAACGCCCGCACCACCGGCAGCGCGACGTCGGCGTCGAGCAGGGCGCGGCGGATCTCGCGGACGGTCTGGTCGACGTCCGCCTCGGAGAGCCGTCCCTTGCCGCGCAGCGTCTTGAAGGTCGCGGTGAGGCGGTCGGAGAGCGTGGAGAACACGGGTCAGGTCAGTCCCTCGTATCGGCAGCGCCCACGTCGCGGCGAGGGGCCCGGGCCACCCGGCCCGGGTCCGCCGACGCCGCGGGGGCGGGTCGCGCCCAGACTACCCGCGCCGGACGGCGCCCCCGGGTGAGCCGCGGGTCCGCTGCGGCCCGGTCCCCCTCAGGTGTCGGGCAGCGGGTCGACCCGCGCCGCCGCTCCCAGCGCCGAGACCGCCTGTGCGACCCGGCCGGGCGACAGCGGCCCGCCGTGCGGCTCACTCAGGTAGAGCACGTCGACGGCCTGGCCCGCGTGCGTGGCGACGTGCGCCGAGCGGATGTCGACGCCCTCCCGGGCGAGCGCGTCGCCGACCGCGTGCAGCAGGCCGGGCCGGTCCGCGGCACGCACCTCCACGACCGTCGCCCAGCGCGACGCGTCGGGGACCACGAGCACCCTCGGCCCGGCGGACGCCCACGCCGCCGGTGGCGGGCGCCAGCTCTCGTCGCTGCGCCGGGCGCGGTCCAGCACGGTCCGGTCGCCCTCGTCGAGCCGTCGCAGCGCGGTCCGCAGCACGCTGGCTGCCGGTGCGCCGCTGCGCGTCGACACCCACCAGGAGTCGACGGCGACGTCCGCCGGCCCGTCGCCCGGCCCGGACGGGCCGGGGACGGGCACGGTGCGCACGAGCGCCGAGCGCACGGCGAGGCGGTGGGCGCACAGCAGCCCGGCGACGTCGGCGAACAGCCCCGGCCGGTCGGGGGCGACGACGCTGACGACGTGCATCCCGTCGGCCTCGACCACCTCGACGCGCGGTGCGGCGTCGCGGGCGACCTCGGCCACGAGCGCGTTCTCGTGGGGGGTGAGCGGAGCCGGTCCGGGCGGCGGCCTGCCGGAGAGCACGACGCGCGCCCGGGAGACGAGGTCGTCCACGAGCCGTGCCCGCCAGGCGGTCCAGGCGGCGGGGCCTGCCGCCCGCGCGTCGGCCTCGGTGAGGGCGCGCAGCAGGTCGAGCACGTCGGCGCGGCCGTCGACGGCGGCCACGAGCGCGGCCACGGTCTCGGGTTCGTCCGGGTCCCGGCGGGTGGCGAGGTCGACCAGGGTGAGGTGCTCGGCGACGAGCCGCGTGACGACGTCCGCGTCACCGGGAGGCAGACCGCACCGCAGGGCGGCGGTCCGGGCCAGGGGCGCGCCGGTGCGGGAGTGGTCGGTGTCCCCGGGGACCTTGCCGATGTCGTGCAGCATCGCGGCCAGGAGCAGGAGGTCGGGTCGGGCGACCCCGCCGAGCAGAGCACCGGCCTCGACGCACGTCTCGACGAGGTGCCGGTCCACGGTGTGCCGGTGCACCACGGTCCGCTGCGGCCGGTTGCGCACCGCGGCCCACTCCGGCAGCCACCGGGTGACCAGGCCGACCTGGTCGAGCGCCTCCCATACCGGCACCTGCGCCTCGCCGCTCGCCAGCAGCGCGAGCAGGGCGTCGCGCGCGTCGCCCGGCCACGGGTCGGGCAGCAGGGTGGGGTCCTGCGCCAGGTGCGCGGCGGTCACCGGGGAGAGCGGGATGCGCTGGGTCGCGGCGGCGGCCGCGGCCCGCAGCGCCAGCACCGGGTCGCCGGCCGGTTGCGCCGCCGGCCCCAGGCACAGCTCCCCCTCGTGCTCGACGAGGTCATCGGCCACCGACCGCAGCGTCGGCCGCCGCCGTCGCAGGCCGCGGCGCGTGGTCGTGGCGCCCCGCGCCCGCCGGGAGGTGACGTCCACGGCGTGCACAACGGCACGCGCCGCGCCGGCCACCCCGGCGAGCAGGGCGTCGGCGTCGACCGCGCCGGTCGCCGCGGCGACGGCGTCCTGCTCGGCCAGCACCAGCCGCTCGCCCGGGCGACCCGTGACGGCGTGCAGGGCGTCGCGGACGTCGAGCAGGCGGCCGTAGGCGCCGGCGACGCCGGTGTGCGGGACGTCGGCGAGCCAGGACGCGACGAGGGCCTGCAGCACGACCACGTCGCGCAGCCCGCCTCGGGCCTCCTTGAGGTCGCCCTCGATCAGGTAGGCCAGCTCGCCGTGGGTGCGGCTCCGCTCGGCGACCGCAGCGAGCAGGTCCGGCAGCCGTTTGCGCGCGGTGCGCCGCCAGTCCGAGCGCAGCGTCTCCCGTGCCCGCAGCACCATCGGGGCGTCCCCTGCGACGGGGCGCAGGTCGAGCAGCCCGACCGCCGCCGAGACCTCGCCGGCGGCGACGTCCCGGCACTGGGCCACCGAGCGCACCGAGTGGTCCAGGCGCAGCCGGGCGTCCCAGACCGGGTACCACACGGCGTCGGCGAGGGCGGCCAGCCGGTCGGCGTCCAGGGCACGGCCGTCGTGCACGAGGACGAGGTCGAGGTCGCTGGCCGGGCCGGCGTCGCGGCGGCCGAGGGACCCGACCGCGGCGAGCGCGACACCGCTGACGGCCCCCTCGAGCAGGCCCGTGTGGTGGTCCGGCTCGTCGGAGACCGGCACCCCGGTCGCCCGGCAGGCGTCGACCCAGACGTCCCCGAGCCAGGCGTCGACGAGCCCCGCCAGCCGCTCGCGGCGGGCGGGGCCGGCGGCCGGGTCGTCCAGGCCGCCCCGCACGGCCAGCGCCAGCCGCTCCCGCTTCAGGTCCCGGCGAGGGGTACTGGCCCTCGCCGGGCCCGCGGGAGCGGCCGGCGCCGACATGTCGTGCTCGGGTACCAGAGCGTCCGACGTCAGAGCGCGTCCGGACCGTGCTCGCCGGTCCGCACCCGCACGACGTCCTCGACCGGGATCGTCCAGACCTTGCCGTCACCGATCCGCCCGGTCTGCGCGGCCTTGACGAGCACCTCGACGACGTCGGAGGCGTCCACGTCGTCGACGAGGACCTCGACGCGCAGCTTGGGCACCATGTCGACGGTGTACTCGGCCCCCCGGTACACCTCGGTGTGGCCCCGCTGGCGGCCGAAGCCGCTGGCCTCGCTGACGGTGAGGCCCTGCACCCCGAAGGACTCCAGGGCGATCTTCACGTCGTCCAGCTTGTGCGGCTTGATCACCGCGGTCACGAGCCTCATGCCGGCACCTCCTGCGTGGTTGACCTGCGGGAGCCGGGGCTGAACGCACCCGACGCGCTGCTGCCGTAGTCGTAGCCCGACTCGGCGTGGACGGCCTGGTCGATCCCGGCCACCTCGACGTCCTCCGTGACCCGCCAGCCCATGGTGACCTTGAGCAGCATCGCGAGCACCAGTGTGACGACGCCGGAGACCGCGACGGCGACCAGGGCGATGAGCACCTGCACGACCAGCTGGGCGCCGCCGCCGCCGTACAGCAGGCCGGTGTCGGTGGCGAGGAAGCCGATCGCCACCGTGCCCCAGAGGCCGGCGACGAGGTGGACGCCGACGACGTCGAGGGAGTCGTCGTACCCCAGCTTGTACTTCAGCCCGACGGCGAGCGCGGACAGGCCGCCGGCGACGAGGCCGAGCGCGATCGCGCCGACCGGGGACAGGGCACCCGCGGCGGGGGTGATCGCCACCAGCCCGGCGACGATGCCCGACGCGGCACCCAGCGACGTGGCGTGTCCGTCACGGATCCGCTCCACGAGCAGCCAGCCGAGGATCGCCGCGCAGGTGGCCGTGGTGGTGTTGACCCACGCGAGACCGGCGACGCCGTCCGCGGCGTAGGCCGACCCGGCGTTGAAGCCGAACCAGCCGAACCACAGCAGCGCGGCACCGAGCATCACGAGCGGGAGGTTGTGCGGGCGCATCACCTCCTTGCCGAAGCCCTTGCGCCGGCCCACGACGAGGGCCAGCACGAGGGCCGCCATCCCCGCGTTGATGTGGACGACGGTGCCGCCGGCGAAGTCGATCGGCTCGGCGATCGAGGCGAAGGGGCCGTCACCGCTGAGCAGGCCGCCGCCCCAGACCATGTGGGCCATCGGGAAGTACGCGAACGTCACCCACAGGCCCGTGAACACCAGCCAGGTGCCGAAGCGGGCCCGGTCGGCGATCGCGCCGCTGATCAGGGCCACGGTGATGATCGCGAACGTCACCTGGAAGCCGACGTCGACCACGACCGGCAGGCCGTCGGACAGGATGTACTCGCCGACCGAGTCGGTGATCGCCCCAGCCAGGCCGAAGTTCGTGAACGGGTTGCCGAAGACGCCTCCGACGCTCTCGGAGCTGTAGGACATCGACCAGCCCCACAGCACGTAGACGATGCCGACGACGCCCATCGCGCCGAAGGACATCATCATCATGTTCAGGACGGACTTGGTCCGGACCATGCCGCCGTAGAACAGCGCCACCCCCGGGGTCATGAGCAGCACCAGGGACGCGGACACGAGCATCCACGCCGTGATACCCGAGTCGAGCGGTGCAGCCTCGACCGCGCTCTGCAGTGGAACCATCGGTATCCCTCTCGTCGGACAGCCATCGGACTGCCGGGTGGCCGGTTCGTGGTCCCCAGGCTGGCGAGCGGGTGTTACCGCGTGCGGTACCGACGTGTTTCCGTCGTGTGACGCCTGCCCGGCGGGCGTGAACTGTGCGTTTCCCCGCGACCGGTCGTGACGGACCGCCCGGATGGCGTCACCGTGGGCGACGCGCCACCCTGGCCGCGTGCTGCGACGCCTGCTGCCCGACGTCCGGTGGGCGGTGCCGGCCGCCCGCGACGCCCTGCTGCGGCGGGTGCGAGCCGCCCCGGCGCGGCTGCGGGCGGCCCCCTCGGCACTGCGGGACCCGTCCGTGCAGACCGACCTCCTGCAGCTCGTCAAGGCGGTCGTCGCCGCCGTGGCCGCGTGGCTGCTCGCGGACGCCGTGCTCGGGCTGCCGCAGGCGTTCCTCGCCCCCTGGTCGGCGCTGCTCACGGTGCACGCCACGGTGCACCGGACCCTGGCGCGCGGCGCGCAGGCCGTCGGAGCGACCGTGCTCGGCGTGCTCCTCGCGGCGACGGCGGTGGGCCTGCTCGGTCCAGGGGTGACCACGCTCGCGGTCGCGCTGCTCGCGGGGTTGCTGCTCGCCCGGGTGGGGCTGCTGCGGGACGAGGGGCTGACCGTCGCGACCACGGCGCTGTTCGTGCTCACCACCGGCAGCGCCGGCGGCGACCCCGTGCTGGTCGAGCGCGTCCTCGACGTCGCCGTCGGCATCGGGACCGGCGTCGTCGTCAACCTGCTCGTCCTGCCGCCCCTGAACGACGCGAGCGCGGCGCGGTGGGTCGACCGGATCGACCGGGACCTGGGCGCGCTGCTGACGGACATGGCGACCGAGATGGGCAGCACCTGGACGACCGAGCACAGCGGGCACTGGATCGAGCGCACGCGAGCCCTGGACGACCGTCTCGATCAGGCGTGGCAGGTGGTCCGCACCGCCCAGGAAGGCAGCCGGATGAACCCGCGCCGCCGCTGGTCGCGGCACGCGGGCGACACCGCCGGGTACGCCGACGTGCTGCGCCGCCTCGAGGAGGGCGTCGCCGAGATCCGCAGCATGGCCCGCACCGTGCACGGGGCCACGACGTCGGCGCAGGAGTGGGACGCCGGGTTCCGCGGGCCCTGGCTCCACGCGCTCGCCGAGACCGGCCGTCGCGTCGCCGATCCCGACGCGGACGTCTCCGGGGTGCGCGCCTCGCTGGACGACCTGACGCACCGCCTCTCCGGTGAGGACCTGCACGCCCGGCACTGGCCGGTCTACGGAGCGCTGATCACGTCGCTGCGCAACGTCGTCGACGTCGTGGACGACGTCGCCACCGCCCAGCCGGTGCGCACCTGACCGGTGCTCCGGGGCAGGGTCAGCACTGCCCGGCGAAGGCCTCCCGCAGGGACCTGTGTCAGCGCCAGCGCCGCGTTGCCGGGCACCTTGCCGGTGAGCAGCACCCGGATCGGCACGGCCGCGGCGAGGATCTCCACGACCCGGCTCTGCTTCTCCTCCACCACGCTCTGGACGATGATCAGTCCGAACGTCAGGGCACCCACGAGAGGCAGCACCGCGAACAGGGCGACGCTTCGCGGACGAGGTCGTCGAGCGCATCCCGGCCGGGTTGCGGGCCGCGGTCGGGAGACCGGGCACCGTCGGGCGCGCCGACGTCGTCCTCACCCTCGGCGCGCAGCGCGCCGAGCAGCTGACGCATCGCGGCGACCGCCTGGCGGCTGCGCAGGCATCTGACGAAGAAGACGAGCCCGCACGCCACCATCACCGTCAGCGGGAAGCGTCGCCGCACCGCGAGCGGGGCAAGCAGCGCCAGCAGTCGCGGCGGGGGTGTCCTCCGTCGCGGGAGGGGTCGACGACGTCCCCGGCGGGAGGACTGGCGTACCCGGATCGCATGATCACCGAGGGGGTCACGCGAGCAGGGCGTCGACGAACTCCCCGGCCTCGAAGGGCGCGAGGTCGTCGGGGCCCTCTCCCAGGCCGACGAGCTTGACCGGAACACCCAGCGCCCGCTGCACGGCGACGACGATGCCGCCCTTGGCGGTGCCGTCGAGCTTGGTCAGCACGATCCCGGTGACGGCGACCACCTCGGAGAACACCTGCGCCTGGCGCATCCCGTTCTGCCCGGTGGTGGCGTCGAGCACGAGCAGCACCTCGTCGATCGGCCCGTGCTTCTCCACGACGCGCTTGACCTTGCCGAGCTCGTCCATCAGCCCGACCTTGTTCTGCAGCCGGCCCGCGGTGTCGACGAGCACGACGTCCGCCTCGGTCTCGATCCCGGCCCGCACGGCGTCGAAGGCGACGGACGCCGGGTCCGCGCCGTCGCGGTCGGAGCGCACGGTGGGCACGCCGACCCGGTCGCCCCAGGTCGCGAGCTGCTCGGCGGCCGCGGCGCGGAACGTGTCCGCGGCGCCCAGGACGACGTCCTTGTCCTGCGCGACGAGCACCCGGGCGAGCTTGCCGACGGTCGTGGTCTTGCCGGTGCCGTTGACGCCGACGACGAGCACGACGGCGGGGCGGCCGTCGACGCGGTCCACGGCCAGGGAGCGGTCCATGTCGGGGTCGACGGCGGCGACGAGCTCCTCGCGCAGCAGGGCCCGGACCTGGTCGGGGTCGTTGGTCCCGAGCCCCGCGACGCGGGCCCGGAGGCGGTCGACGAGCTCGGCGGCGGGCTGCACCCCGAGGTCGGCGGCGATGAGGGTGTCCTCGACCTCCTCCCACGTGGCCTCGTCGACGGTGTCCCGGGTGAGCAGCGCCAGCAGCCCCCGACCGAGGGTGCTGTTCGACCGCGCCAGCCGCTCCCGCAACCGGCCGAGCCTGCCTGCGACCGGTGCAGGACGCTCGGTGGTCGGGGCCGCCGGCTCCGGCGGGGCCAGCAGCTCGTCGGGGACGGTGTCGGGGACCCGGACGTCCTCCACCGTGCGCTTCGGGGTGTCCCGGGGAGCGGTGGCGTCGTCGCCGACGCCGGGCCGGTAGTCGACCCCGGGGGTCGGCGGCGCCTCCTTCCCGGTGCCGCGGCCGCGCCGCAGCAGGCCGACGAGGGCGCCCCCGAGCACGAGGACGGCGGCCCCGGCCGCGGCAAAGATCTCCCAGCTCTCCACGCGCGCATCATCCCAGCCCCGCGCGACGCCGCCGTCCGCCGGGGGCAGCCGTGCCCCGTGCGAGTGGTCAGCGGCGCCGGGCGTGGCGGGGGCCGGGACGCGGCTCGCCCCAGTCCATCCGCTGCCAGGCCTTGTGCAGGGTCTCGGCCGCCCGGGCGCCCCGCAGCGTGGGACGGGTGGTCGCCGCCGGCGCAGTGGCGGACGCGGTTGAGGCGGTCGCCGTGGCGGGCGGCGCGGCCGACGCCGTCACGTCAGCGCGCGTGGCCTCGGCCGGGTCCGCTCCTGGGCCCGCCGGGCTGCCGGCGGCGGTCGTGGTCGACCGTGCCCGTACGTCCCCGGCGGTGGCTGCGGCCCGGACCCGGGCCTGCCGGCTCATCACCGCCGCGCGGCGCCGGGCCTCGCGGACCTGCTCCTCGCCGTCCGGCGACAGCAGCCGCGCCCCGCTGCGCACCCGGGGCAGCGCGACGGTGATGAGCACCAGGACCGCCAGGCCCAGGCTCAGCACCATCCCCGCCACGACCGTGCTCACGGCGCCATCATCACCCAGCCGCGCGACAGGCGACGAGGGCGTCCCGCTCCGTGTCGGGCACAGCGATCGGCAGCGGCCCGGCAGCGGCCAGGCGACCGTCGGGCAGCAGTCGGGCAGCCGTCAGGCGGGCTGCTCCTCCCGCAGCCGCTGGCTGACGACCGTCGTGACGCCGTCCTGGCGCATCGACACCCCGTAGAGGGCGTCGGCGACCTCCATGGTGCGCTTCTGGTGGGTGATCACGATGAGCTGGCTCGAATCGCGCAGCTCGGTGATGATCGTCAGCAGCCGGCCGAGGTTCGTGTCGTCGAGGGCCGCCTCGACCTCGTCGAGCACGTAGAAGGGGCTGGGGCGGGCCTTGAAGATCGACACGAGCAGGGCGACCGCGGTGAGGGACCGCTCGCCGCCGGAAAGCAGGCTCAGCCGCTTCACCTTCTTGCCCGCCGGCCGGGCCTCGACCTCGATCCCGGTGGTGAGCATGTCGTCGGGGTCGGTCAGCACGAGGCGCCCCTCGCCCCCCGGGAAGAGCCGGGAGAACACGCCCTCGAACTGTGCGGCGACGTCCGCGTAGGCGGCGGCGAAGACCTGCTGCACCCGCTCGTCGACCTCGCGGACGATGTCGAGCAGGTCCGAGCGGGAGCGCTCCAGGTCGCGCAGCTGCTCGACGAGGAAGGTGTGCCGCTCCTCCAGGGCCGCGAACTCCTCCAGCGCCAAGGGGTTGACCTTGCCGAGCTGGTTCAGCACGCGCTCACCGGCCCGCAGCCGCTTCAGCTGCTCGTCGCGGACATACGGGGTCGGTGCGGCCGGCTCGGCCGGCTCGGAGGCGCCGGACGGCGGCGGCGACGGCGGGACCGGCTGGTGCGGTCCGTACTCCTCGACGAGCACGTCGGGATCGGTGCCGAGCTCGTCGACGCTGCGGGACCGCAGCGCCTCGACCCGCAGCCGCTGCTCGGCCCGCGCGACCTCGTCGGCGTGAACGGAGTCGGTGAGCCGGGCCAGCTCCTCGCCGTAGGCGTCGACGTCCCGGCGCGCGACGGTGGTCCGCTCGCGGCGGCCGGTGTGCTCGGCCTCCGCCGCGTCGCGCTGCTCGGTGGCGGCGCGCAGCGCGCGGTCGCACACCGCCAGCGCCACCTCGGCGCCGGCGCGGACCGCGGCCGCCACCTCCGACTGCCGCCGCCGCCGCTGCGCCCGCTCGGCGGCGCGCCGGCGCGCGTCGCGCTCGGTGGCCGCGGCGCGCTCCAGCGACTCCGCGCGACCGGTCAGGGCCCGCAGCCGCTCCTCGCCGGTGCGCAGCGCGAGGCGCTGCTCGGTCTCGGCGGAGCGGGCCGCCGCGGCGGCCGCTGCGAGCCGGTCCCGGCCGGTCGTGTCCGGGTCTGCGGAGTCGGGCTCGGCCTCGGCGACCCGGAGCCGCTCGACGAGCTCGTCGAGCAGCGCCCGCTCGGCGCGCGCCGCGTCCTGCGCGGCGGCCCGCGACCGCTCGACCCGCTCCGCCTCAGCCGCGGCGCCGCGCACCGTCGCGGCCAGCTGGCCGAGCTGCTCGGCGACCGCGGACAGCCGCGCGTCGGACTCGTGCAGGCGCTCCAGCGCGGCGTCGACGCGGTCGCGGGCGGTGTCCCGGTCCGCCGCCGCGCGCTGCCCGGCGAAGCGGGCCCGCTCGCAGCACCGGACGGCGTCGGCCAGGGCGGCGGCGGCCTCGTCGACGGCCGCCTGCACCTGGAGCAGGCTCGGCGAGGACGCCGACCCGCCGCGGGCGTGGCCGGCGGCGAGCACGTCGCCGTCGACGGTGACGGCGACGAGGTCGGGGCGGTCGGCGACGACCCGGCGGGCCAGGGCGAGGCCGTCGACGACGACGTGGCCGCGCAGGAGCGCCCGTACGGCCGTGGCGACGTCGTCCGACGCGGTGACGTGGTCCGCGGCGGGCTCGCACCCCTCGGGGAGCGGGCCCGCGTGCGGCCCCGACTCCGGCGCCGGGTCGGCCAGGCCGCCCACGACGAGCGAGGCGCTGCCGCCGTCGGTGTCCTTCAGCAGCCGCAGCGCGTCGACGGCGGCGTCCACGGAGTCGACCGCGACGGCATCCGCCGCGGAACCCAGCGCGGCGGCCAGGGCGGTCTCGGAGCCCGGTCGCACCTCCAGCAGGGCGGCGACCGTTCCCAGGACGCCGCCGAGGCGTGCCCCCGCCGCGAGCAGCACGCCCGCGCCGTCCTTGCGGTCGAGACCGAGCTCGAGGGCCTCCTTACGGGCGCGGTAGGTGTCGCGGTCACGCTCGGCGGTGCGCTCGGCGTCGGCCCAGCGCGCGACCTCGGCCTCGGCGGCCTCGAGAGCGGCGGCGGCGCCCTCGTGCTCGGCGTCCAGCCCCTCCTCGCCCTGCTCGGCCCCGGCGACCTGCTGCTCCAGGGTCGCGTACTCCCCCTGGGCGCGCTCGGTGCGCCGGCCGGCGTCCGCGAGAGCCTCCCGGAGCCGGCCGATCTCGGCCTCCGCCGCCTCGATGCGGCTCCGGCGCGCCCCGACCTGGCCACCGAGGCGGGCGAGGCCCTCGCGGCGGTCGGCCGCCGCACGGGCGACCGCGGCGACACGGCGGTCCTCGGCGTGCAGGGCGGCCTCCGCCTCCTCGCGTGCGGCGACACCGGCGGTCAGGTGCTCGGCCAGCCGCTCGGTCTCGCCGGCCAGCGCCCGCTCCTCGTCACGAACCCGGGCAGCCTGCGCGGCCAGGTCGTCGGGGTCGCGGCGCCCGGCGGCGCTGCCACCCCCGAGCCCGTCGTCGGGCGCGTCGGACCCCCCGTCGGCGGCCGTCCCGAGCAGGCGCACGCGCTCGGCAGCGAGCGTCCCGGTGCCCCGCAGCCGCTCGGCGAGCGAGCCGAGCAGGTAGGCGGTCTCCGCGAGCGCCGACAACCGCGGGGCGGCCTCGTCGGCGTCGCGCTCCAGGCCCGCCAGCAGCGTCCGCGCCTCGCCCAGCGCGGCCTCGACCTCGGCCCGGCGCCGCCGCAGCGCGGTCTCGTCGGCGATCTCGGCCTCCAGCGTCGCCGTGAGCTGCGCCAGCTCGTCGGCGAGCAGGCGGGCGCGGGCGTCGCGGACGTCGGCCTGCACGGCCTGGGCGCGCCGAGCCACCTCCGCCTGACGCCCAAGCGGGGTGAGCTGGCGTCGGATCTCGCTGGTGAGGTCCGCGACGCGTGTGAGGTTGGCCTGCATCGCGTCCAGCTTGCGCAGTGCCTACTCCGTGCGCTTGCGGTGCTTCAGGACGCCGGCCGCCTCCTCGACGAAGCCACGCCGGTCCTCCGGCGTCGCGTGCAGCACGGCGTCGAGCTGTCCCTGACCGACGATGACGTGCATCTCCCGGCCGATGCCGGAGTCCGACAGCAGCTCCTGCACGTCGAGCAGGCGACACACGGCACCGTTGATCCGGTACTCCGAGCCACCCGAGCGGAACATCGTCCGCGTGATCGTGACCTCGCTGTACTCGATCGGCAGCACGCCGTCCGCGTTGTCGATGGTCAGGCTCACCTCGGCCCGGCCGAGCGGCGCGCGCCCGCCGGCGCCGGTGGTGCCGGCGAAGATGACGTCCTGCATCGAGCCGCCGCGCAGGCTCTTGACGCCCTGCTCGCCCATCACCCAGGCGAGGGCGTCCACGACGTTGGACTTGCCGGAGCCGTTCGGCCCGACCACGCAGGTGATCCCAGGTTCCAGGCGCAGCGACGTCGCCGAGGCGAAGGACTTGAAGCCCTTGAGGGTGAGCGTCGTGAGGTGCACCTGCGGCTCGGCTCCCGGCTCGGGGGGTCGGCGCCCCGCTTGCCGGACGGCGGCCCGCGCCGTGGTCCGGCGGGGGCACCGGCGGGTCGGTGGCTCACCCTAGCCCGCGGCTCATCGCGCCTCGAAGCCCCGCAGCGTGCGGCCCGCGAGCGGCCGGGACCGGTGCGCGCTCACCCCGGTGACGCGGCCCGGCCGGTGCGCCAGCCGCCCCGGGACGTCTCCCGCGCGTGCCTCGAGCGCCGCGACGAGCGCGTCCACCGCTGCCACCGGACCCTCCGCGACGACCTCGACGCGGCCGTCGTCCAGGTTGCGGGCGTGCCCGACCAGGCCCAGCTCCAGGGCAGCGGCCCGGGTCCACCAGCGGAACCCGACGCCCTGCACCTCGCCCCGTACGAATGCGACGACGCGCGTCCTGCCGGCGTCGTCCACGGCGTCGGGCGCCTCGGTCACCGGGTCAGGGTAGGGGGGTCCCGCCGGCGCGGCTCACCAGCGGGCGCGCCGGGGCACCGGCTGGCAGCGGGGGCAGCGGAACGAGGACCGGTTGGCGAACGCGTCGCGCCCCACGAGTGCGCCGCAGCGCGGGCAGGGCCGCCCGGTGCGGCCGTAGACGGACAGGGACCGCTCGAAGTAGCCCGAGCGGCCGTTGACGTCGACGTAGAGCGAGTCGAAGCTCGTGCCGCCCTGCGCCAGCGCGTCGGCCATCACGACGCGGACGTCGTCCAGCAGCCGGCGCACCGCGGGGCGCGTGAGGGTGTCGGTCGGGCGGGCCCAGTGCAGCCGTGAGCGCCACAGCGCCTCGTCGGCGTAGATGTTGCCCACCCCCGAGACGAGGGCCTGGTCGAGCAGGGCGCGCTTCACCCCGGTGCGGCGACGGCGGACGCGCTCGACGAGGGCGGCCTCGTCCAGCGCCGGGTCGAGCACGTCGCGGGCGATGTGCCCGACGCCCTCGGGCAGGCGGGGCAGGCTCGGTGCCGGGGCGTCCGCGGGGCCACCCGTGCCGCCGGGTCCGTCGTCGGGGCTGGGCACCAGGTCGGCGAGCCACAGCCCGCCGAACATCCGCTGGTCCACGAACCGCATCCCCGGTCCGCCGTCGTCGAAGGTGAACCGCGCCCGCAGGTGCCGCTCGGCCGGCGCGGACTCCGGCTGCAGCAGCAGCTGACCGCTCATCCCCAGGTGGGCGAGCAGCGCCTCGCCGGAGTCGAGCTCGAGCCACAGGAACTTGCCGCGGCGCACCGCGTCGGTGACGGCGACGTCGCGCAGCCGGGACGCGAGGTCGGCGGCTCCGGCGACGTGACGGCGGACCGGGCGGGGGTGCAGCACCTCGACGTCCTCGACGCGTCGTCCCACCACCCACCGGGCGAGACCGCGGCGGACGACCTCGACCTCGGGCAGCTCGGGCACGCGCCGGGCTCAGACGGGGGGAGGGTCGGGGTGGGTCTCGTGCAGGTGGGTCCAGGCGGTGGCCGCGGCGGCCTGCTCGGCCTCCTTCTTGCTGTTGCCGTCGCCGCGACCGAGGGCGTCCCCACCGACGTGGGCGGTGGCGTGGAAGACCTTGGCGTGGTCGGGCCCCTCGGTGTCCACGGTGTAGGTGGGGGCGCCGATGCCGAGGGCCGAGGTGAGCTCCTGCAGGCTGGTCTTCCAGTCGAGGCCGGCGCCCAGGTCCGCCGACGTGGACATGAGGTCCTCCAGCAGCCGGTGGACGACGCCGCGAGCGACCTCGGCGCCGCCGTCGAGGTACACCGCGCCGAGCACGGCCTCGAGGGTGTCGGCGAGGATCGAGGACTTGTCGCGGCCCCCCGTGGTCTCCTCGCCGCGGCCGAGCAGCACGTGGTCGCCGAGCCCGAGGCCGCGCGCGACGTGCGCGAGGGCGCGCATGTTCACCACGGCCGCCCGCAGCTTGGCGAGCTGGCCCTCGGGGACGTCGGGGTGGCGCCGGTACAGCGCCTCGGTGACCACCAGACCCAGCACCGCGTCGCCGAGGAACTCGAGCCGCTCGTTCGTCGGCACGCCCCCGTTCTCGTACGAGAACGAGCGGTGGGTCAGCGCACGGCGCAGCAGCGAGCCGTCGACGGCGACGCCGAGCCCGGCGGCGAGGTCACCCGGCTCGGCTGTCGCCGGCGTGCCGGACTCCACGCCCCGTGCTCGCTGCTCACCGCGGGCCCCCTGAGCCCCCACGACCCGGTCGGCCTCAGAGGTCCTTGACCTTGCGGCCCTTGTACTCGAGGTAGAGCGGGGTGCCGTCCGAGCCGGACACCACGCGTGCGGTGTGCGGGCGGAAGTGCACCGTGTCGCCGTGCTCGACGGTGGTGGCCAGGGTCGTCGCCTGCGCCTTCCACTGCGAACGCCGGTGCCGCGTGTTGCTCCGGGACATCTTGCGCTTCGGGACGGCCACGTCTCAGCTCTCTCTCTCGTCGTCCAGCCGCTCGCGCGGCTGGTCCTGCCTGTCGATCGCCTGCTGCAACACGGCCCACCGGGGGTCGACGTCGTCGTGGGAGTGCCCCGGCTCGTCCGCCAGCCGCGCCCCGCACCGCGGGCACAGCCCGGGACAGTCCGGCTCGCACACCGGCTGGAACGGCAGCACCGGCACCACCGCGTCCCGCAGCACGGGCTCGAGGTCGACCAGGTCGCCCTCCAGCTCGCGCACGTCGTCCTCGTCCTCCTCGCCCGCCGGGGTGCGCCCCGGGTAGGCGAACAGCTCCTGCACGTCGACGACGACCTCGTCGGAGACGTCGTCCAGGCAGCGCACGCACTCCCCCGTCGCCAGGCCCGAGACGGTCCCGGAGACGAGCACGCCCTCCATCACCGACTCCAGCCGCAGGTCCAGCGCGAGGTCGGAGCCGGCCGGGACGCCGATCACGTCGGAGCCCAGGTCCGCCGGCGCCGGCACGGTGCGGCTCACCGTCTGCATCGACCCGGGTCGCCGGTTCAGCTCCCGGGTGTCGAGCACCAGCGGCGAGCGCGGATCGAGGGCAGGCACGGTGTTCCTCACGTCGTCGGTGTCAGCGGTGGCCCGGGACCCGGGTGCACGCACGACCCCGGCCCCGACGCAGGCTGCGACGGGGCCGACGGACAAGGATAGCCCAGGGCCTCGACGGCTCCCAAACCGGAACCGGCGGTGCTGGCGAGCGGCGACGGGCCGGCCGGGTCCCTCAGGCGGGTGTGTCGCCGTCGGGTCGGCCCAGTCGTGCCAGGACGCCGTCCGGGACGAGCCCGGAGACGTCCCCGCCGTGTCCCGCGACCTCCTTGACCAGCGAGGACGACACGTGCTCCAGGGCGGGGTCACCGGCCAGGAAGACGGTCTCGAGGCCCGTGAGGTGCCGGTTCATCAGCGCCATCGGCAGCTCGTACGCGAAGTCCGTGCCCCCGCGCAGGCCCTTGACGACGGCGACCGCGCCGACGCGCCGGCAGTAGTCGACGAGCAGTCCGCCCTCGACGGGCTCGGCGCGCACCCCGTCGAGGCCCGCCAGCGCCTCGGCCAGCATCTCCAGGCGCTCGGGGACGCCGAACGCGCCGGGTTTCGCGGGGTTCACCATCACCGCGACCACGACCTCGTCGAAGAGCGCGGTGGCACGCGCGACGACGTCCACGTGCCCGTTCGTCACGGGGTCGTAGGAGCCGGGACACACGCACCGCCGCACGGCCGCAGAGCCTAGCCCGTGGGTCGCTGCCCAGCGCGGGCGTGCCCTCACGCCGGGGCGGGGTCGCTGACCGGCTCGGCGAACCAGAGCACGGTCTCGCCGTAGCGCCGGGTGTCGAAGCGCAGCAGCCCGGCGGGCCAGGTGGGCTCCGGGCCGCGGTGGGCCCGCTCGACGACGACGACGGAGCCGTCCGCGAGCCACCCGGCGTCCACGAGCGTCGCCAGCACGCCGGCGAGGGTGGCCTCGGGCAGGTCGTACGGCGGGTCGGCGAGCACGAGGTCGTACGGCTCGGCCGGCGGACCCGCGAGCACCGTCGCGACGGGGGCACCGCGGACCGCGACGCCGGGCAGGCCGGTCGTGGCGGCGTTGGCCCGGCAGGCGTCCGCGGCGGCGCGGGCGGAGTCGACGAGCAGCGCCGCCGTGGCACCACGGCTGGCGGCCTCCAGGCCGAGCGCGCCGGACCCGGCGTAGAGGTCCAGCACCCGCGCCCCGCGCAGCAGCTCCTCGTGCTCGAGGCGCGAGAACAGGGCCTCCCGCACCCGGTCCGACGTGGGCCGCGTCGCGTCGCCGCGGGGGGTGCGCAGCCGCCGGCCGCGGGCCGCGCCGGCCACGATCCTCGTCACGCGCCCAGCATGCCGGAGCCGCCCACCCACCCCGGTCGACCCCACCCCCGGTGATCAGGCACCTCGGGTACGCCGCCCGTACCCGTGGTGAATGATCACCGTCAGGGGGCCGGGCCGGCCCGGGTGGAGGGCCGGCCCGGGTGGAGGGCCGGCCGGGGTGGAGGGCCGGCTGGGGTGGGGGATCAGCTGGGGTGGGGGATCAGCTGGGGTGGGGGCCGGTCGGTGCGGGGTCAGCCGCGGTCGAGGTAGGCCTCGCGGTCCGGGTCGAGCAGCTGCTCGAGGGCGAGTCGCAGGCCGGGCAGCAGCTCGAGGTCGGGGTCGACGTCGACGACGTGCGTCGCCTCGGCGCGGGCCTGCGCGATGAGGTCCTCGTCGCGGATCGCCCGCAGCAGCCGCAGCGACGTGCGACCGCCCGACTGCGCAGCACCCAGCACGTCGCCCTCGCGCCGCTGCTCCAGGTCGACCCGGGCGAGCTCGAACCCGTCGGACGTCGCGGCCACCGCCTCCAGCCGCTGCGCCCCCGGCGAGCCGGGCTCGGCCTCGCTGACGAGCAGGCACAGCCCGGCGTGGGCGCCGCGGCCGACCCGACCTCGCAGCTGGTGCAGCTGGGAGACCCCGAACCTGTCGGCGTCCATGACGACCATCGCCGTCGCGTTCGGCACGTCGACCCCGACCTCGACGACGGTCGTGGCCACGAGCACGTCCACGTCCCCGGCTGCGAACGCGCGCATCGCGGCGTCCTTCTCGTCGGAGGGCAGCCGGCCGTGGAGCAGGGCGAGCCGGGCGCCGGCGAGCGCGGGGTGCGCGCGCAGCAGGTCGAGGACGGCGGTCGCCGCCACCGCGGGACGGCGGGGGGCCTCGTCGGCGGGGGCGCCGTCCTCGGGCGTGCCGGCGCCGGTGTCTGTGTCGGTGTCACCGATCCGGGGGCACACCACGTACACCTGGCGCCCGGCGTCCACCTCCTCGCGGACGCGCCGCCACGTGCGCTCGACCCACGCCTCCTTCGTGCCGGGGACGACGTGCGTCGCGATCGGCAGCCGGCCGCCGGGCAGCTCCGCGAGGGTGGAGGTCTCGAGGTCACCGAAGACCGTCATCGCGACCGTCCGCGGGATCGGGGTCGCCGTCATCACGAGCAGGTGCGGCGGGTTGACGGCCTTGGCGCGCAGCAGGTCCCGCTGCTCGACACCAAAGCGGTGCTGCTCGTCGACCACGACGAGGCCGAGGTCGGCGAAGTCGACGTGCTCGGACAGCAGCGCGTGGGTGCCGACGACGACACCGGCCTCGCCGCTCGCGGCGTCCAGCAGGGCACGCCGGCGGGCGGCCGTGGGCAGGGAGCCGGTCAGCAGGGCCACGCGGGTGCCGACGTCGCTGCCGCCGAGCATCCCGCCCGCGGAGAGGTCGCCGAGCATCGCCGTGATGGACCGGTGGTGCTGCGCGGCCAGCACCTCCGTCGGCGCGAGCAGCGCCGCCTGGCCACCGGCGTCGACGACGGCGAGCATCGCCCGCAGGGCGACGACGGTCTTGCCCGACCCCACCTCCCCCTGCAGCAGGCGGTGCATCGGGTGCTCGCGGGCCAGGTCGGCGGCGAGCTCCACGGCCACCTGCCGCTGGCCGGCGGTGAGCTCGAACGGCAGCCGCTCGTCGAAGGCCGCGAGCAGGCCGCCGGCGACCTCGGGCCGTGGCAGGGCCGGCAGCAGCGCCGCGGCACGGCGTCGCCGCGCCAGGGCCACCTGCAGCACGAACGCCTCCTCGAACCGGAACCGGCGCAGCGCCCGGCGCGGCTGCTCGGCGTCCGTGGGGCGGTGCACGAGCAGCAGCGCGTCGAGCAGGCCGGGCAGGCTCCGCTGCTCACGCAGCGCCGCCGGCAGGGGGTCGGGCACGTCGTCGGCGGTGAGGGTGTCGAGCACGGTCGCGACGGCCCGCTCGACGACCCAGCTGGCGACTCCGGCGGCCGCGGGATAGATCGGGCGCGGCCGGTCGGCGAGCGCGCGGGCCTCGTCCTCGGCGAGGTCACCGTCGAGCGGGTCGAAGTCGGGGTGGGTCAGCTGCGGGACGCCGCGGTAGGTGTCGACCTTGCCGGTGAACAGCGCACGCGTGCCCGGCGCCAGGCGCCCGACCCAGTGGTGGGCCAGCCCCTTGTTCCGCGCGAAGTACGTCAGCCGCAGCGTCCCCCGGCCGTCGGTGACCTCGGCCTCGACCAGCCAGCCCGGCCGGTTGCGCATCTGCCGCGGCGAGCAGCGCACCACCTCGGCGGCGACGGTGACGTGCTCGCCGACCGGCAGGTCCGTCAGGTCCGTCAGCTCGCCGCGCTCCGCCCAGCGACGCGGGTAGTGCCGCAGCAGGTCCCCGACGGTGCGCAGGCCCAGCCCCTTGTCGAAGGCCTTGCCGGTCCGGGGCCCGAGCTCGGCGGCCAGCGGGGTGGCGAGCCGCCCGCCCGGCCCGCCTGCGGGGGCGCTCACTCCACGCCCACGAGCAGCGGGTAGCGGGGCTGGCCGCCGTCCAGGACGACGACCTCGACGTCGGGGCGCTGTCGCCGCAGCGGCGCGGCGACGGCGTCCGCCAGGCCCGCGGGGGCGTCGGCGCCGAGCACGAGCGTCAGCAGCTCCCCGCCGCCGGAGAGCAGCCTGCCGACGACGTCGCGGGCGACCTCGGCGAGGGTCTGGCCGATCACCGCGAAGTCACCGTCGACGACCCCGAGGACGTCGCCGGTGCGGCAGGCCCCGGCCATCGTGATCCCGTCGCGGACGGCGACCGTGACGCCGCCGTGCCGGGTCGCGCCGGCGGCGGCGCTCATCCGCGCGAGGTCGTCGTCGAGGTCGCGGGCGGCGTCGTGGACGGCGGCGGCCGCGAGTCCCTGCACCTGGGCCCGGGTCGGGACCACGACGACCCGGCGCCCCTCGGCGCGCGCCACCTGGGCCGCGGACTCTGCCACCGCGAGGGTGTCGCGGTCGTTCGGGAGGACGACGACGGCGGGGGCCCCGGCCGCGCGCACGGCCGCCAGCACGTCACCGGTGGCGGCCCGGTGCGGCCCGGTGCGCACGGGCACGACGCCCGCCGCGGCGAAAACCTCGGCCAGGCCCGGGCCGGCGGCCCAGGCGACGACCCCGACCCGGGCGCCGGAGGCGGCCCCCTGCTGCGCGACGCCGGAGTGCGCGACCTGGGAGTGCAGGTGCGCCACCGCGATCCGGTGCGGACGCCCGGCGCGCACCCCCGCCTCCAGCGCGGCACCGGCGTCGTCGGAGTGCACGTGCACGCTCCACAGCCCGTCCCCACCGGTGACGACCACGGACTCCCCGACCCCGGCCAGCTCGGTGCGCAGCCCGGCGACCGAGCCGTCGTCGCAGTCCAGCAGGTACGTCACCTCGAAGGCCGGCCCGAGCGGCCCCGGGCCCCGGCACCCCACCGTCGGGGACCCGGCCTGCGGGCCGTCCGCCGCCGTGGTCCCGGCGTCCGGGCCGGCCGGCGGCGGCTCCGGCGCGGGGACGGCCAGCGCCTCGCCGGCGGCCTCGCCGGGGTCGGCGACGTCCTCGCCGTCGACGACGCGTGCGAGCGCGTCGAGGAGGACGACGGCGCCGGCACCGCCGGCGTCCACGACACCGGCATCGCGCAGCATCGCCAGCTGGGAGGGGGTGCGGGCGAGGGCCTTCCGTGCCGCCTCCGCGGCGGCGTGCACGACGTCCGGCAGCCGGCCCCTGCCCTTCCTGGCGGCACGCGCGGCGGCCCGCAGCACGGTGAGGACGGTCCCCTCGACCGGGTCCGCGACGGCCTGGCGCGCCTGCTCGTCGGCCGTCGTGAGGGCACGGCGCACCTCCCGGTGGCCGGCACGCTCCAGCCCGGCGAGCTCGACCGCCCAGCCGCGGAGCATGGCCGCGGTGATGACGCCGGAGTTACCCCGCGCCCCCAGCAGCGCACCCCGCGCGGCGGCGTCGGCGACCTCGTGCAGCGGCGCGTCCCCGGCCAGGTCCGCGACGGCGTCGAGCGCGCCGCGCAGCGTCAGGTGCATGTTCGTGCCCGTGTCGCCGTCGGGCACCGGGAAGACGTTGAGGGCGTCGATCCGCGGCGCGGCCGTGGCGAGCGCCGCCGTGGCCGTCGCGGTCCACTGGCGCACGGCGTCGCCGTCCAGGTGGGTGAGCGCCACCGTCACCTCCTCCCGCGGAGCGCCGCGGGCGGGTGCCGCGCCTGCCGGCGACCGGCACCGTCCGGCCGCCCGGTGAGCGTAGACGTCCCGCCCGCGCCGACCGCGCCGCCGTGCGCGGCCGGCGGACGGCGGCTGTCCGGGCGCCGGGTTTGGGTGCCCGGCGCCGCTCGGCTAGTCTGGTCGGCGCACCGGGGCTGCTGCCTCCCCCGGCGCGCCGCGACCGGACCACCCGTGCAGGGACCCGGCGACGCGTCACGCCAGACCTGCATGGCCCGCACGACCGGGTCGTCGGACCTCACGAGACACCAGGAGAATCACCCGTGGCTGCCAACTGCGACGTCTGCGGCAAGGGGCCGGGCTTCGGTCACGCCATCTCGCACTCCCACCGTCGCACCAAGCGACGCTGGAACCCGAACATCCAGCGCGTGCGCACCGTGGTCGGCGGCACGCCCACGCGCCAGAACGTGTGCACCTCGTGCCTCAAGGGGGGCAAGGTCGCCCGCTGACGCGCGTTGGCCCGGCTGACCGGGCCGCGCCCAGCGCACCATGAGGCCGGCACCCGCAGGGGTTGCCGGCCTCTTCGCGTGTCACCCGAAGTGGTCCCAGCCGGCGAAGCGCGTCACGTCACGCCCCTCGCACCCCACCCGCGGCCCTTCGTCCCGACCACGGACACTGCCGATCGCGGTGAACGGCTCCGGCAGCAGGCAGCCGGGCGGGAAGCAGGCGAGCAGGGCGTGCTCCTCCCCGCCGGAGAGCACCCAGGCCCTGGCCCGCGCGTCCGGGTCGGGCTCGCCGCGCCCCGCTCCGGACCCCTCGCCGAGCGTCGCCGCCGCGGCACGCAGCGGCCCTGACGCCGCCGCCAGCCACCCCGGGTCGAGGTCGGCCGAGACGCCAGACGCGGCCACGATGCGCCCCAGGTCGGTCACGAACCCGTCGCTGACGTCGAGCATCGCCGTCGCGCCTGCGGCGGCCGCCAGCACCCCCGCCGCGAGCGGCGGGTCGGGCCGCAGGTGCGCCGCCACGAGGTCGGGCGCGTGCCCGCCCAGCCCGGCGCGCAGCAGGTCGAGCCCCGCCGCGGACCGGCCCGCGGTGCCGGCGATCGCGACCACGTCGCCGGCGCGGGCGCCGTCCCGGCACACCGGCGCCCGGCCCCCCAGGTCGCCGAGGGCGGTGACGGACACCACGACGACCGGGCCCCCGGACAGGTCCCCGCCCACCACGCCGGCGCCGGCCTGACGGCACGCGGCGGCCAGCCCGTCCGTCAGGCCGAGCACCCAGTCGACCTCGGTGGCGGGCGGGGCGACCAGCGCCACGACGAGCGCCGTCGGCCGCGCCCCCATCGCCGCGACGTCCGCCAGGTTGGCGGTGGCCGCCTTCCACCCCACGTCGGGCGCGGACGACCAGTCACGGCGGAAGTCGCGGTCCTCCACGAGCACGTCGGTGGTGACCACGACCCGCGCGTCCGGGGCAGCCAGCACCGCGGCGTCGTCGCCGGGGCCGACCTCGGTGCCGGGTGCGGCCGGCAGCCGCGGGAACACGCGGGCCAGGAGGCCGCTCTCACCGAGCCCGGCCAGGCCGCGCCCGGTACCGCCGCCGGAGGTCACGCGCGCTCCCCGTCCCCGCGCCGCCCGGCCCGGCCCCGTCGCGGTCGCCGCGTCGGTCGCGGTGACCGGGTCCGGGGCGCTGCCGCCGGACCCCGCGGGCACGGTAGCGTGACGCCGCGATCACGGCAGGGCCGTGGTTCGCGATACCCAGCAGCCGATCGGCGCGACGGGGCGACGAACGAGGAGGACGCCGTGGTGGTGCAGGCCTACGTACTGGTCCAGACCGAGGTGGGCATGGCGGCAGCGGTGGCCGAGAAGATCGGGCAGCTCGCCGGCGTCGTGCTCGCCGAGGACGTCACCGGGCCCTACGACGTGATGGTGCGCGTCGAGGCCGCTAGCGTGGAGGAGCTCGGCCCGCTGGTGATGTCGAAGATCCAGGGCGTCGAGGGGATCACGAGGACCGTCACCTGCACCGTCGTCCACGCCTGACAGGCTCTCCCCGGGCCGTCCCCGCCGCCGGCGCCGTCGCGGCGGTGGCCTTCGTGGCCGGCTGCGCGTCGGCGGTGCCCGTCGAGCCCGCTCCCGCGGCGACCGACGTGGCGTGCGCTCGGCTGCTCGTGGCCCTTCGCGGCGTCGATGACGTCGGGCCCATGGCCCGGCGCGACACGACCGGCCAGTCGACCGCGGCGTGGGGTGAGCCACCGCTGACGCTGCGCTGCGGAATCGACCCTCTGCCGCCCACGACCGAGCGCTGCGTCGAGGTCGCCGGGGTCGACTGGGTGGTCGGTGAGGACGACGGCACGGGTGCTGCCGGCGGGCAGGGCGACGGGCCGGCGATCGTGCTCACGACCTACGGCCGGGCGCCCGCCGTCCAGGTGCGCCTGCCGGCGGCGGCGCCCACCGGCAGCGACACGGTGATGCAGGCGCTGGGCCCCGCCGTCGCCGAGCTGCCGCAGCGGCGCAGGTGCCTGTGACCCGGCCCGGCCGGGCTCAGCACGGCCGACCTCATCGCAGGCCGGTCGGGCGCTCCAGCGCCAGGGCGAGCAGCCGGTCGACCAGGGCGCGGTAGTCCAGCCCGGTCGCCGCCCACATCCGGGGGTACATCGAGAACGGAGTGAACCCGGGCATGGTGTTGATCTCGTTGACGACGACTCCGGCGTCGGTGACGAAGACGTCGACGCGGGCGAGGCCCTCGCAGCCGACCGCCTCGAAGGTGCGCGCCGCCGTGTCCCGCACCGCGGCCGTCACGTCGGCGGGCAGGTCGGCGGGGCACGCGAGGCGCACCGAGGCCTCGTCGAGGTACTTGGCGTCGAAGTCGTAGAACGCGTGGTCCCCGGCGACGACGATCTCGCCGGGCAGGCTGGTCTCGGGCGGGCCGCCACCCGGCGTCCCGATCACCGCGCACTCGATCTCGCGGCCGGTCAGGGCCGCCTCCACGACGACCTTCGGGTCGTGCTCGTGCGCCGCGGCGACCGCCGCGTCGAGGTCCCCCACCCGCTCGACCCGACTGATCCCGAGGCTGGAGCCGGCGCGAGCGGGCTTGACGAACACGGGCCACCCGAGCCGCGCGACCCGCTCCCGGCATGCGGCGCGGTCCGTGGCCCACTGCCGTGGCAGCAGCACCTCGTACGGCCCGATCGGCAGGCCGCTGCCCGCCAGCACGAGCTTCATGAAGTGCTTGTCCATGCCGACCGCGCTGGCCAGCACGCCCGCCCCGACATAGCGCACGTCGCCGAGCTCGAGCATGCCCTGCACCGTGCCGTCCTCGCCGTAGGGCCCGTGCAGCAGGGGCATCACGACGTCGACCTCGCCGAGCACCCTCGGGACCTCGCCCTCGGCGACCAGCACGAGGTCGCGGTCGTCGGTGGCCAGCGGCACGAGGACGCCGGGGGCCGCGTCGGCGGGCACCTCGGGCAGCCGCCCGTCCTGGATCGACCAGCGCTGCGGGTCGTCCTCGACGAGCGCCCAGCGCCCCGTCCGGGTCACCCCGACGGGGACGACGTCCCAGCGGTCGCGGTCGATCGCACCCAGCACGCCGGCAGCAGTGACGCAGCTGATCGCGTGCTCGCCCGAGCGGCCGCCGAACACCACGGCGACGCGGGGACGGTGGCCCGGGGTCGTGCCCTGCTCGCTCATCGGGCGCCGACCCTACGCCGCCGGCGCGTCGGTAGGTTGCGCGACGTGCCGCACCACCACGACCCCGCCGCCGGTGCCGGAGCCCGCCGCCCCCCGCGCTGGACGGCGGCGACCCGCGCGGTCGTCGCCGGCCGGCCGCCCCGGCGGCCCGACGCACCGGTCAACCCCGACGTCGTGCTGACGTCGACCTACCACGCCGCCCTCCCCCCGACCGGCGACGACCGCGTCTACGGGCGGTTCTCCAACCCGACGTGGGAGGCCCTGGAGGCGGCGCTGGCCGCCCTGGAGGGGGGCCGCGCCCTGGCGTTCGCCTCGGGGATGGCTGCGGTGACGGCCGTCCTCGACCAGGTGCCGCTCGGCGGCACGGTCGTGGTGCCCGACGCTGCCTACAACACCACCCTCGCCCTCGCCGACGACCTGGCCTCCGCAGGCAGGCTGCAGGTGCGTCGGGTCGACGTCACCGACACCGCGGCCGTCACCGCCGCGGTCGACGGCACGGACCTGCTGTGGCTGGAGTCGCCGACGAACCCGCTGCTCGAGGTCGCCGACGTCGCGGCCTGCTGCGCGGCCGCCCGCGCCGCGGGCGTGCGGAGTGCTGTCGACAACACCTTCGCGACGCCGCTGCTGCAGCGGCCCCTGGACCTCGGTGCCGACGTCGTCGTCCACTCGGTCACCAAGCTGCTGGCCGGCCACTCCGACGTCGTCCTCGGCGCGGTGCTGACCGCCGACGAGGACCTGCACGCGGTGCTGCACCGGTACCGGACGACGAGGGGCGCCATCCCCGGACCCTTCGAGGCGTGGCTGGCGCTGCGGGGGCTGCGGACCCTGCCGCTGCGCCTGGAACGAGGCCAGGCCAGCGCCGCCGAGCTCGCGGCCCGAGCCGACGGGCACGCCGGCGTCGCCCGCGTGCGCTACCCCGGCTACGGCACCGTCGTCTCCCTGGAGCTCACCGACGCCGCGGCCGCCGACGCCCTCATGGCCGCCGTCCGGCTCTGGCTGCCGGCCACGAGCCTCGGCGGCGTGGAGTCCCTGCTGGAGCGGCGCCGCCGCCACGCCACCGAGCCGCCGCGCGTCCCGGAGTCGCTGGTGCGGCTGTCGGTCGGCGTCGAGGACGTCGAGGACCTCTGGACCGACCTCGCGGGGGCCCTGGACGACGTGTCCGCGGGTGGGCGGGGCGCGCCCGGCTAGGCCAGCTCGTGCTTGCGTGCGCGGGACAGCAGCGCCCGGGCCATCTCCGCCGGCGTGACGAGGCCGTCGACGACCGCGACCACGCCCTGCACGATCGGCACGTCGACGTCGAGGCTGCGCGCGAGCTCCAGGATCGACCGGCACGACTTCACGCCCTCCGCGGTCTGCCGGGTGGCCGCCACGACGTCCGCGACCTGCATCCCCCGACCGAGGTTCACCCCGAAGGTCCGGTTGCGCGACAGCGGGGACGCGCACGTGGCCACGAGGTCCCCGAGCCCGGCCAGACCGGCGAGCGTCGAGGGGTCGGCGCCCAGAGCGGCACCGAGGCGCGCGGTCTCGGCGAGGCCGCGCGTGATGATCGACGCCTTCGTGTTGTCGCCCATGCCGAGCCCCTCGGCCATCCCCACGGCCAGGGCGATGACGTTCTTCAGCGCACCGCCGATCTCGCACCCCACGACGTCGGTGTTCGTGTACGGCCGGAACGAGGCCGTGGAGCAGGCATGGGCGACGCGGTCGGCGGTGGTGTGGTCCTCGCAGGCCACGACCGTCGCGGTCGGCTGCCGGGCCGCGATCTCCTTGGCGAGGTTGGGCCCCGACACGACGGCGACGCGCTCCGGCCCAGCGACGGCGACCTCGCCGACCACCTCGCTCATCCGTCGCAGCGTCCCCAGCTCGACGCCCTTCATCAGCGACACGAGGACGGCGTCGGGCTCGAGCAGCCTCCGCCAGGCGGTCAGGTTCTCCCGCAGCGTCTGCGACGGCACGGCGAGCACGACGAGCTGCGCGCCGGCCAGCACCTCGCCCGGGTCCGTCGACGCGGTCACCAGCGTCGGCAGCTCCACCCCGGGCAGGTACTCGGGGTTGCGGTGGGTGTCGCGGATGGCGGTGCACACGTCGTCGCGCCGGCCCCAGACCGCGACCGGGGACCCGGCGTCGGCGAGCACGAGGGCGAACGTCGTGCCCCAGCTGCCGCTGCCGAGCACGGCGACCCGTTCCTTCATGCCTGCTGCTCCTCGTCACCCGTGCCGTGGTTCTCGCCGTCGCCCTGGTGGTCGCGGTCGCCCCGCTCGCCGCCGGGTGCCTCGTCCGGGGCCCGCGCCCGGTCGTCGGCGACGGGCGCGAACCGACCGGTCTCGGACTGCGCGTGCAGCGCCGGGTCCCAGCGCCTCGCGGGCGCCCGTTCGCCGCGGATGTCCTCCAGCAGCGCCGCGACCGCGTCGAGCACCCGGTCGGTCGCCAGCCGCAGCGTGTCGGCGTCCAGGGGCAGCCTGCGCAGGTCGGACAGGTCCACCGGCGGTCCCGCCCGCACCTGGACGCGGGTCGGCGGCCAGAGCCGCGGCCGCCGCGCGTACGGCGCCAGCAGCTCGTGCGGCCCCCACTGCGCGACCGGCACGACCGGGCACCCGGTGAGCAACGCCACCCGTGCGGCGCCGGTCTTGCCCCGCATCGGCCACAGCCCGGGGTCGCGGGTCAGGGTCGCCTCCGGGTAGATGCCGACGCACTCCCCCGCCTCGACGGCGTCGACCGCGGCGGCGAGCGCCGCGGACGCGTCGCCCTCGCGCAGGACCGGGATCTGCCCGGCGGCGGCGACGATCCGGCCGGCGACCGGGATCCTGAACACCGACTCCTTGCCGATGTAGCGCACCTGCACGCCGTTGTCGACGAGGAAGTGCGCGAGGGTCAGGGGGTCGACGTACGAGACGTGGTTGCTCGCGACGACGAAGCCTCCGCTCGCGGGCAGGTGCTCGGCCCCCCGCCCCTCGCGACGCGTCAGCAGCAGCATCAGCGGCCGCAGCAGCGCGACGGCCAGCCGGAAGGCGGGCAGGTCTGCTCGCGCGCCGCCGCCGCCCCGCTGTCGCACCGGGTGATCCTCCCACCCGGGTGCCCGTCGTCGCCCCGGTGGGAGGATCGGCGGGTGCGGGACGGCTGGCACCTGGTGCTCCCGGTCAAGGGCGGCCCCTCGGCCAAGAGCCGCCTCGTCGGCGCCCCGGTGGACCGGCGGCTGCTCGCCTCCGCGTTCGCCCTCGACTGCGTCGCGAGCGCCGTCGCCACGCCGGGGGTGACCACCGTCGTGGTGGTCTGCGACGACCCGCGAATGGCGGAGGACGTGGCAGCGCTCGGCGGCCGGGCGGTGGCGGAGTCCCGACCCGGCGCCGGCCTCCTCGACGCGATCCGGGACGGCGTCGCGTCGCTGCCACCCGGCGCTCCGGCGGCCGTCCTGCTCGCCGACGTCCCGGCGGTGCGACCCGAGGACCTGCGCCGCTGTCTGGCGGCCGCCGAGCTGGCGCTGGAGGCCGGATCCCGTCAGGCCTTCGTGCCCGACGCCGAGGGGACCGGCACGGTCCTGCTGGCTGCGGCACGGTCCGACCGGCTCGCACCCCGGTTCGGGCCGGCATCGGCCCGCGCCCACGCCGCGGACGGCGCCGCCCGGCTCGACCTCGACCTTCCCCGGCTGCGACGGGACGTCGACTCGTGGCAGGCCCTGCAGCACGCGGCGACGCTCGGGCTCGGTCCCCGCACCGCGGCGGTGCTGTCCGGCGCTGCCTGAGGCTGCCGTTCAGCCGACGGGCAGGGGGGCCTCCTCGCGCTCGCAGTCGGCTCCGAGCGCCTCGAGCTTGTCGCCGAAGTGCTCGTAGCCGCGGTCGATGAGGTCGATCCCGTGCACGCGCGACGTCCCCTCGGCGGCGAGCGCCGCGATGAGGTGGCTGAACCCGCCCCGCAGGTCGGGGACGACGATCTCCGCGCCGCGCAGGGCCGTCGCCCCCGAGACCACGGCGCTGTGACGGAAGTTGCGCCGTCCGAAGCGGCACGGAGTCGGGCCCAGGCACTCGCGGTACACCTGGATCCTCGCGCCCATGCCCACGAGGGCGTCGGTGAAGCCGAAGCGGTTCTCGTACACGGTCTCGTGGACGATCGAGAGCCCTTCGGCCTGGGTCAACGCCACGACGAGCGGCTGCTGCCAGTCGGTCATGAAGCCCGGGTGGACGTCGGTCTCCAGCACGATCGAGGACAGGTCCCCCCCGGGGTGGCGGAAGCGGATGCCCTCGTCGTCGATGTCGAGCCGGCCCCCGACCTTGCGGAAGGTGTTGAGGAAGGTCATCATCTCGGGCTGGCTGGCGCCGCGCACGTAGACGTCGCCGCGGGTGGCCAGCGCCGCCGAGGCCCACGACGCCGCCTCGATCCGGTCGGACAGCGCCCGGTGGGTGTAGCCCTCGAGGCGGTCCACGCCCTCCACCCGGATCACGCGGTCGGTGTCCACGCTGATCACGGCGCCCATCTTCTGCAGCACCGCGATGAGGTCGAGGATCTCGGGCTCGATCGCGGCGTTCCGCAGCTCCGTCACCCCCTCGGCGCGGACCGCGGTGAGCAGCACCTGCTCGGTCGCCCCCACGCTCGGGTAGGGCAGGTCCAGCTTGGTTCCGCGCAGGGTGTCCGCGGTGATCCGGATGCCCTGCTCGCGCTTCTCGACGTCGGCACCGAACTGCCGCAGCACGTCGAGGTGGTAGTTGATCGGGCGGTCGCCGATGCGGCAGCCGCCGAGGTCCGGGATGAACGCCTCTCCGAGCCGGTGCACCAGCGGCCCGCAGAACAGGATCGGGATGCGGCTGGACCCCGCGTGCGCGTCGATGTCGGCGACGTGCGCGCTCTCGACGTCCGTCGGGTCCATGAGCAGCTCGCCCTCCTCCGCCCCGGCGCGCACCCCCACGCCGTGCAGCTCGAGGAGACCGGTGACGACGCCGACGTCGCGGATCGCGGGCACGTTCCGCAGCCGGGACGGCGTCTCGCCGAGCAGGGCCGCGACCATCGCCTTCGAGACGAAGTTCTTCGCCCCCCGGACGGTGATGCTGCCGTTCAGCGGTCGGCCGCCGTGGACGGTGAGGACGTGACCCATGGTTCTCCCTGTGTCCGGGCGGGCGCCGCGCGGGGGCTGCGCTGGCGGCACCCATGGTCCCCGACGCGGGGCGGGGGGCCTCGACCGCCCCCGGCCCGCGCCGGGGACGGTGTCTTCCGGACCGGCTGCCGGTCCGATCCGGTCCAGCCGGGCCTGGTCCCGTCGTCGTCCGCTCCCGCGGGAGCGGGCGGTCAGGACGAGGCGGCTGCGCGCTTCGTCGCCGTGCGACGCGAGCCGGTGGTGGCCTTGGCGGCCTTCTTGGCCAGGGCGGCCCCGGCGGTCGTGGCCTTGGACGCCGCGGACGTCGCGGCCGACCGGGTCGCCCGCGCGGCGCCGGCGGACTTCTTCGTCGCGGCCGTCTGCTTCGTCGTGGCGTTCTTCTTCGCCGCAGCGGACTTCTTCGTCGCGGCGGACTTCTTCGTCGCGGCGGACTTCGTGGCGGAGGTCTGCTTCGTGGCCGTCGCCTTGGTGGCCGCCGTCTTCTTCGTGGCCGCGCTCTTCGTGGCCGTCGCCTTCTTCGTGGCCGCGCTCTTCGTCGCCGCCGCCTTCTTCGCCGGGGCCGCGGTCTTCTTGCTCGCGGTGGTCTTCTTCGTCGCGGCCGTCTTCTTCGTCGTCGACCCGCGGGCAGTGGACGCCTTGGCGGCCGATCCGGAGCCGCTGCCGGCCCGGCTCCCGGTGGCCGTGGTGACCGCCGCGCCGCTGCTCGTCGCGCCCGCCTTGGGCAGCGAGCCGGGCTTGGAGACGTACTGCTTGAAGGCGGTGCCCGGCTTGAACTTCGGGACCGACGTCTTCTTGATCCGCACGCTCTCACCGGTGCGGGGGTTGCGCCCCGTCCGGGCAGCCCGCGCGGCGCGCTCGAAGGTGCCGAATCCGCTGATGGCGACCCGCTCCCCCTTGGCGACGGATCGCACGACCGTGTCGACCACGGCCTCCACGGCATCGGCGGCCGCCCTCTTGCTGCCGAGTCGGGCCTCGAGGGCCTCGACCAGCTGTGCCTTGTTCACGGCGTCCCCTTATCGGTTGACGATGCCGGGACATCCACCCGGCTCAACCGTCGACGGTAGAACCCATAGGCGTCCGAGTCCACTTCCCGCGCCGCCGTGAGCCCTTGTGTCGCAACGACGCTGACCGGGTCCGAGGCGCCGCTCAGCTGCCTGTGAGCCGACGGACCAGCTCGTCACCGAGCAGCGCGAGTGCCTTCGCACCGTCGCGCGGCGACTCTCGGGAGACGAGCACTGAACGCTGAAAACGACTGTGCCACATGTCTTTCTGCCGCGACGTGACGTCCTCCCGCTCTGTCGCCACCTCGAGCAGCGTCGCGGCCCGTGCCATCTCGTCCGCTGCCTCCGCGTGCCCGGCGAGCAGGCCGTGAGGGGCCGCCGGACCCGGTGACGACGCGGTCGCGAGCAGTCGCACGTAGTCCTGGTCGTAGCTGCCGTCGGCGCGTCGCAGCCCCTGTCGGCAGTGGTCGACGGCCGCCGCGGTGAACGCCTCGCGCCGGTCCCGGGCGATGTGGACCAGGTAGGCCGGCAGCACCTGGCTCGTCAGCCAGGAGCACATCGCGGCCTCGTCGGCGAGCGCGCGGCGCTGCTCGACGAGGCGGACCTCGTGGGGTCGCAGCCCGGCCCGCGCCAGCAGGTCGGTCATCGCCTTCCCGTCGGGGAAGAACCACGGGTCGACGGGGGCCCCGGCAGCGACCGCCAGCGGCGCGAGCACCTCACGCAGCAGGGCGACCTGGCCGCGGCCCCCCATGTCGACGCGCAGGGTCCCGCCGGGGCGCAGGAGCGAGCGCACACCGGCCAGGACAGCCGCTTGCTGCGCCCCGGGGACCCAGTGCAGCGTCGCCACGCTGACGACGACGTCGACGCAGCCGGGGGTCAGCAGCGCCCCCAGCGACTGCGCCGTGGCCGCCACGGCTGCGACCCCACGCGGGCGGCCGGTCGAGCGGAGCAGGCGGGCGGTGCGCGCGGCGCAGGACGGCGAGGCGTCGACGCCGAGCACGCTGCCGCCGGCCGGGCCGCCGGCGTCCACGAGGTCGGCGAGCCGCACCGTCAGGTCACCGGCACCGCAGCCGAGGTCGAGCACGTGGGTACCGGGAGCCAGCCGCAACGGATCGAGCACGACGTCGTCGTGGGCGCGGTGGTGACCCGAGGCAAGGGCGTACGCGTCGGCGTCGAACCGCGGCCCCCCGCCGCCGCCGGGCGCCCCCTCCGGGGTACCGGCGCGACCCTGTGTCATCGGCGGGAGGTCAGCCGGCCGGCTGCGTCGTGGGCAGCCACGACGGGCGCGCGGCCTCGAAGGCGTCCACGGCGTCGGCGTGCCGCAGGGTCAGGCCGACGTCGTCCAGGCCCTCCATCAGCCGCCAGCGCGTGTAGTCGTCGACGTGGAGCGGCACCAGGACCTGCTCGCACGACACGGTGCGCGCCGCGAGGTCGACGGTGACCTCGGTCCCCGGCGCGTTCTCGAGGACCTTCCAGATGAGCTCGATGTCGTGCTGGGCGACCTGACCGGCGAGCAGGCCCTGCTTGCCTGCGTTGCCCCGGAAGATGTCGCCGAACCGTGAGGAGAGCACGGCGCGGAAGCCGTAGTCGCGCAGGGCCCACACCGCGTGCTCGCGGGAGGAGCCGGTGCCGAAGTCCGGGCCCGCGACCAGGACGCTGCCGCCGGCGAACCCGCTCTGGTTCAGCACGAAGTGCGGGTCGGAGCGCCATGCGGCGAACAGGCCGTCCTCGAACCCCGTGCGCGTGACGCGCTTGAGGTAGACGGCCGGGATGATCTGGTCGGTGTCGACGTTCCCGCGGCGCAGCGGGACGCCGACGCCGGTGTGGGTGGTGATGGGCTCCATGGCTGGCTCCTGCTCGGTGGGGCGGGGGCGCTGGGTACGCCGGGTACGTCGGGATGCTCAGACGCCGGCGGCAGGGGCGGTCACCAGGTCGCCGAGGTCGGACGGCGCGCTCAGCGTGCCGCGCACGGCGGTGGCCGCCGCGACGAGCGGGCTGACGAGGTGGGTGCGCCCGCCCTTGCCCTGGCGGCCCTCGAAGTTGCGGTTCGACGTGGAGGCGCACCGCTCCCCGGGCGAGAGTGTGTCGGGGTTCATCCCGAGGCACATCGAGCACCCGGCACCACGCCACTCCGCACCGACGTCGGTGAAGACCCGGTCCAGTCCCTCCGCCTCGGCCTGCAGCCGCACCCGCACCGACCCCGGGACCACGAGGACGCGCAGGCCCGTCGCGACGCTGCGACCCCGGAGCACGTCCGCCGCGGCGCGCAGGTCCTCGATCCGCCCGTTCGTGCAGGACCCGATGAAGACGGTGTCGACGGCGATGTCGCGCAGCGGTGTGCCCGGGCGCAGGTCCATGTACTCCAGCGCCCGCTCGGCGGCGTGCCGCTCTCCCTCGTCGTGGATCTGCGCGGGGTCGGGGACGTTCCCGGTCAGCGGCAGGCCCTGCCCCGGGTTGGTCCCCCACGTGACGAAGGGCGCGATCTCGTCGGCGTGGAGCACGACCTCGTGGTCGAACGTCGCGTCGTCGTCGGTGGGCAGTGCGGACCAGGCCTGCACCGCGGCGTCCCAGTCGGACCCGGTTGGCGCGTGCGGACGCCCCTGCAGGTAGGCGAACGTCGTCTCGTCGGGGGCGATCATGCCCGCGCGAGCGCCGGCCTCGATCGACATGTTGCAGACCGTCATCCGCGCCTCCATCGACAGCGCGCGGATGGCGTCCCCCCGGTACTCGATGACGTACCCCTGCCCGCCGCCGGTGCCGATGCGGGCGATCACGGCGAGGATGACGTCCTTGGCGGTGACGCCCTCCGCGAGAGTCCCCTCGATCGTCAGGGCCATCGTGCGGAACGGCACCAGGGGCAGGGTCTGCGTCGCGAGCACGTGCTCGACCTCGCTGGTCCCGATGCCGAACGCCAGCGCCCCGAACGCGCCGTGCGTCGACGTGTGCGAGTCGCCGCAGACCACTGTCAGACCGGGCTGGGTCAGGCCGAGCTGCGGGCCGACGACGTGCACGATGCCCTGCTCGGTGTCCCCCAGCGGGTGCAGGCGGATACCGAACTCCGCGCAGTTGCGCCGCAGCGTCTCCACCTGGGTACGGCTCGTCAGGTCGGCGATCGGGCGGTCGATGTCCAGCGTGGGGACGTTGTGGTCCTCGGTCGCCAGCGTCAGGTCCGGGCGGCGCACCGGTCGGCCCGCCTCGCGCAGGCCGTCGAACGCCTGCGGGCTCGTGACCTCGTGCACGAGGTGGAGGTCGATGTAGAGCAGGTCCGGTTCGCCGGGTTCGCCGTGGCGCACCACGTGGGTGTCCCAGACCTTCTCGGCCATCGTGCGGGGTCGCCGCGTCTGGTCCGCGCCGGCGGTGTCGGCCATGGTCTCTCCCTCGTCGCCGCCGTAGCGTCCCGGCGGGATCGTCTTGCGTCTCATTGCCCGAGACGGCAGTATCGCCCTATGGACAAGGGTAGCGGAGTCGGCGTCCTGGACAAGGCCGCGGTGGTGCTCTCGGCGCTCGAGGCCGGGCCGGCGACGCTGGCGCAGCTCGTGGCCGCGACGCACCTCGCGCGACCGACGGCCCACCGCCTCGCGGTCGCCCTGGAGCACCACCGGCTCGTGGCGAGGGACATGCAGGGCCGGTTCGTGCTCGGTCCCCGGCTCGGGGAGCTGTCGTCGGCGGCCGGGGAGGACCGGCTGCTGGCCACGGCCGGGCCGGTGCTGACCGCGCTGCGCGACCACACCGGTGAGAGCGCTCAGCTGTACCGGCGCCAGGGCGACGCCCGCGTGTGCGTCGCGGCGGCCGAGCGCCCCGTGGGACTGCGCGACTCCATCCCGGTGGGCTCGACGCTGACGATGGCGGCCGGCTCGGCGGCGCAGGTGCTGCTCGCCTGGGAGGAGCCGGACCGGCTGCACCGGGGCCTGCAGGGGGCGCGGTTCACCGCGACGATGCTCTCCGGCGTCCGTCGCCGGGGGTGGGCGCAGAGCGTGGGCGAGCGGGAGCCCGGCGTCGCGTCGGTCTCCGCGCCGGTGCGCGGGCCCTCCGGTCGCGTCGTGGCGGCGGTGTCGGTGTCCGGTCCGCTGCAGCGGCTGTCCCGGCAGCCGGGCCGTCTGCACGCGGCGGCCGTGGCGTCGGCGGCCTCCCGGCTCACCGAGGTGCTCCGCCGACCCGCCCACGGCGAGGCCCCGCGCGAGCGCGCCCAGGCCTGACCTCGGTGATCAAGGACGCCGAACGTCCCACCCCTCGGTGATCAAGGACGCCGCACCACTGGGCACGCCAGCACGAGCGCCAGGATGCCGACGTCGCATGCACCCCTTCCTTGATCACCGCGGTTTAAGGCGCCACGGATTCCTTGATCACCGCAGATCGTGGTGCACAACGTCCTTGATCACCATGGTCTGTGGTGCGCGAATTCCTTGATCACCGCGAGCGGGAGGACGCCCCGGTGCGCGTCTGCGCACCGGGACGTCCGATGTAGCCCCGACGGGATTCGAACCCGCGCTACCGCCTTGAGAGGGCGGCGTGCTAGGCCGCTACACAACGGGGCCCTAGCGTCGTTTCCCGGCGCCCACCGGGCGCCGGAACGGCCAGCCGACTCTAGCCGCCGCAGCGGTCACAGAGCCACCTCGCGCTGGGGTACCAGGACTCGAACCTAGACTAACTGAACCAGAATCAGTCGTGCTGCCGATTACACCATACCCCATGGGGGTATGACGTCCGTGGTGCCAAAGACCCGGCCGGACGCCGTACCGAGGGGGGAGCCTACCCGAGAGGGTGGGGGCCGACCACAACCGGCCCCGACGCCTGCCGCGGCGGACCCGACGGTCCCGAGGGTGGCGGCGGGACGAACTGTCGCTGCACGGCCCGGCGGGACGCGACGCGCGTGAGCAGCAGCCCGAGCGCGACCATCGCGACGACGTCGAGGACGACGACCGCGGCGGGCGCCGAGGTCACGGTGAGGGCCTCGCCGAGACCGCCGAAGGCGATCACGGGCACGAAGACGACGATGTTGTTGACCGTGTGTGCCGCGATCGCCGCCTCCAGGCCCCCGGTGCGCCAGGTCAGCCACGACGCCAGCACCCCGAACGCGAACCGGTCGGCGAACAGGGCGGGGTCCTGCCCGCCGTGGGCCAGCGCGAAGAGCAGGGCAGAGACAGCGCCCGCCACGACGGCGCCCAGCGCCGCCCGTGCCACGAGGGAGCCGATCGCCTGGGTGACCCAGCCCCTGAAGAAGTACTCCTCCCCGGCCGCCTGCAGCGGGGTGGTGAGCAGCACGATCGCCAGCAGCACGACCGACTCGGTCTCGGCCTCGCCGCTGGGGCGCCCGAACAGCACCCAAAGCAGCACCGTCGAGGCCAGCGCGACGGCGAGCGAGTACACGGCGCACCGCAGCAGCCACCCCCACCGCAGCCCGCCGGCCACCGAGGAAACCCATCGCGGCCGCCACCCGTGGCCGAGCCAGACTGCGCACTGCACCGTGGGCACCAGCGCGGCCAGAGCGAGGTTGGTCAGCAGCAGGGTCGACGGCGAGGACAGGTCCAGGACGGCGGCGGGGTCGGCGTCCGGGGTGCTCCCGCCGAGCACCGCGATGACGGCGAACGCGACGAGACTCGCGAGCACGATCGCGGCCAACCAGGCGAGCACGACTGCGGTGCCGACCAGCGCCCGCCACCAGCGGTGTCCCGGCCCCCGCAGCAGCTGGGGGTACGGACGGGCCTGCCACGCCGCCACCGGGTCGGGTCTGCGGCGAGGGTGGCCGCCCACAGTGGCACCCGCCCTCACGGGCGCCGCGCGCGCAGGGACCGGAGCCGGGCCAGGCTCGCGTCACGACCCAGGATCTCCATCGACTCGAACAGCGGCGGCGACACGCGCCGGCCCGTCACCGCGACCCGCAGCGGCGTGAACGCCGTCTTCGGCTTCAGGTCCAGCCCCTCGACGAGCGCGGTGCGCAGCGCCGCCTCGATCTGCTCGGTCCGCCAGTCGTCCACCGGCTCGAGCGCTGCGACGGCGGCGTCCAGCGTCGTGCCGGCGTCGTCCTTCAGGGCCGCCAGCGACGCCTCCTCGACCTCCAGGTCGGCGTCGTCGACGAGGAGGAAGCCCAGCATCGCCGGCGCCTCGCCAAGCAGCGCCATCCGGGTCTGCACCAGCGGGACGGCGGCGGCCAGCGCCGCGTCCTGCGCGGGGGTCGGCTCCCCGTCGAGCAGGCCTGCGGAGCGCAGGTACGGCAGCAGCCGCGCCTGCAGGTCCTCCGGCGTCAGCGCCCGCACGTGGTCTGCGTTGATCGCCTCGGCCTTCTTCTGGTCCCACCGGGCCGGGTTCGGCTGCACGTCGTGGACGTCGAACGCGGCCACGAGCTCGTCGGGTGTGAACACGTCGCGGTCCGCCGCGATCGACCAGCCGAGCAGCGCCAGGTAGTTGACCATCCCCTCCCGCACGAAGCCCCGCTCGCGGTGCAGGAAGAGGTTCGACTGGGGGTCCCGCTTCGACAGCTTGCGGGTGCCCTCCCCCGTCACGAGCGGCAGGTGCCCGAACTCGGGCACGCGCTCGCCGATGCCGAGGTCGACCAGCGCCCGGTGGAGCACCACCTGCCGCGCGGTGGAGCTCAGCAGGTCCTCACCGCGCAGCACGTGGGTGATCCGCATCATGGCGTCGTCCACCGGGTTCACCAGCGTGTACAGCGGGGCGCCGTCGGCGCGCGCGACGACGAAGTCAGGGGTGCTCCCGGCGGGCCAGGTGACGTCCCCGCGCACGAGGTCGTGCACCGTGACGTCCTCGTCGGGCATCCGCATCCGCAGCACGGGGGCACGGCCCTGGTCGCGCAGCCCGGCCCGCTGCTCATCGGTGAGCTCGCGGTCGTAGTTGTCGTAGCCGAGCTTGGGGTCGCGGCCGACGTCCCGGTGGCGTTGCTCCACCTCGTCGGGGCTGGAGAACGACTCGTAGAGGTACCCGGCGTCGAGCAGCCGGCCCAGCACGTCGGTGTGGACGTCGCGCCGCTCGCTCTGGCGGTAGGGGCCGTGGGGGCCTCCCACGCCGGGGCCCTCGTCGTAGTCGAGGCCCAGCCAGTCGAGCGCGTCGAGGAGCTGGCCGAAGCTCTCCTCGGTGTCCCGGGCGGCGTCGGTGTCCTCGACCCGGAAGACCAGGGTGCCCCCGGTGTGGCGGGCCCACGCCCAGTTGAACAGGGCCGTGCGCACGAGGCCGACGTGCGGGGTGCCGGTGGGGGACGGGCAGAAGCGGACGCGCACCGCGGGGGTGCCGGAGGGGCTGCTCATGGTGCCGCCAGGGTATCGACGGGCCTGCGGCGGGACGTCAGCGCCGCACGACCGGGTTCGCGAGCACCCCGATCCCCTCGACCTCGACCTCGACGCGCTGCCCGTGCCGCACCTCGCCGACGCCGGCGGGCGTGCCGGTGAGGATGACGTCGCCCGGCAGCAGCGTGAACGCGCTGCTGACATGGGCCACGAGGTCGGGGACGTCGAAGACCATGTCGGACGTGCGCCCGTCCTGCACCGTGCGCCCGTCCAGGCGCGTGCGGACGGCGAGGTCGGTGGCGTCGAGGTCGGTGACGATCCACGGCCCCAGCGGGCAGGAGGTGTCGAAGCCCTTGGCCCGTGCCCACTGGCCGTCGCCGCGCTGCGCGTCGCGGGCGGTGACGTCGTTCGCGCAGGTGTACCCGAGCACCACCTCCGCGACGCGCTCGCGGGGCACCTCCTTGCAGATCCTGCCGATGACGACCGCGAGCTCGCCCTCGTAGTGCACCTCCTCGGAGAAGGAGGGCAGCACGATCGGGTCGTCGGGGCCGACGACGGCGGTGTTGGGCGTCAGGAAGACCAGCGGGGACGCCGGGACGTCGTGGCCGAGCTCGACGGCGTGGTCGGCATAGTTGCGTCCGATGCCGACGACCTTGCTGCGCGGGATGACCGGAGCCAACAGCCGCGCGCCGGACAGCGGCACCTGCTCGCCCGTGGGCTTCACCGGGGCGTACAGGGGGTCGCCGACGAGGACGTGCAGCACGGCGTCCTCGCCCTCCCCCTCGACCGCCGCGTACCGCGGCGACTCCTCCCCGCTGGTGAACCTGGCGATCCGCATGCGGGCGAACCTACCGGGCGTGCCGGCGACCGCCCGTGAGCACCTACCGTGGTGGGCGTGGATGTGGTGGAGACCTGCGTCGGGACCGCCGGAACCGGGGCGGCCGCGCCGCCCCGGGTTCCTCGCGTCGTGCTCGGCGAGCAGCGCTGGCGCCGGCTCGCGGCCGACCACGCCGCACGCGTCGACGCGCTGACCGCCGGGCACCGCGACCGCGCCGGGCGCGGCGAGAAGCACCCGGTCGAGGACTTCCTCTTCACCTACTACGACCTGCGCGTCGGCGGGCTGCGCCGCTGGCACCCCGGGCTCGGCGTGGCGCTGACCGGTGCCATGGCCCGCGATCGGCTGTCGTGGGACGGGTACCACGAGGTCTCGACGCCTGACGGGCCGGGCGTCGCGCCGTCAGCAGCCGCAGCGCTCGCCCGGCGGGGGCCGGAGCTGGAGCGCACCCGGCGGCTGCTGCGGGCCACGGCATCCCGGCCGCCGCGGCTGGGGTGCTTCGGCATGCACGAGTGGGCGATGGTCTACCGCTCCGGCGACGTCCGCCACGCCGGCGTGCCGCTGCGCCTCGGCGCCGCGGGCACCGACGCTGTGGTCGACCGGATCGGCCTGGCGTGCACGCACTTCGACGCGTTCCGGTTCTTCACCCCCGACGCGGCCCCCCGCAACCCGGTCGCCCTGACGCGGCAGGCCCAGGCGGAGCACGAGCAGCCAGGGTGCGTGCACGCCACGATGGACCTACCGGTGGGCCTACCGCGCCGGGCCGCTCGTGGCGGGCGACCTGCTGCTCGCGACGTTCGAGCTGGCCCGCGACGCGCGGGTGCTGGACATGCGGGCCTCCCCGTACGACCTCCGAGACCACGACTACGCGCCGGTCGCCGTCGAGACACCCGCGGGCCGAGCCGAGTACGTGCGCCGCCAGCGCTACCTCGCCGGGCGCGCGGCCCCGCTGCGGCACCGGCTGCTGGAGGTGCTCGACGCGGCGTGCGCCGGCTCGCCTGCTACCGGCGGCTGACGCCGAGGCGCAGCAGGCCGTAGACGACGCCGTCGACGAGCGCCTGCCACGACGCCTCGACGATGTTCGCGGCGACACCCACTGTCTGCCAGGTGCTTGCGCCGTCCCCGGTCTCCACGAGCACCCGCGTGACGGCGTCCGTCCCGGCGACCGCGTCGACGATGCGCACCTTGTAGTCGGTGAGTGCGAGCCGCGCGAGCTCGGGATAGGCCGGCAGCAGTGCCTCGCGCAGCGCGTGGTCCAGGGCGCTGACCGGCCCGTTGCCCTCGCCCGTGGCGACGAGCCGGCAGCCACCGGCCACGACCTTGACGGTGGCCTCGGAGACGGCCTCGCCGTCGCGGCGGTGCTCGGTGATCACCCGCCACGACTCGACGTCGAAGAACGCTGGTCGTTCGCCGTCCGCCTCCTCGCGCAGCAGCAGCTCGAAGGACGCGTCGGCGGCCTCGAACGTCCAGCCGCGGGCCTCCAGGCTCTTCACCCGGTCGGTCAGCTTCGCGAGGACGTCGGCGCGCCCGGCGAGGTCGAACCCGAGCTCCCTGCCCTTGAGCTCGATGCTCGCGCGCCCCGCCATGTCGGACACGAGCATCCGCATGTCGTTGCCGACGTCCCCGGGGTCCGTGTGCTGGTACAGGTTCGGGTCGACCCGGATGGCGCTGGCGTGCAGCCCGGCCTTGTGCGCGAAGGCGCTCGCGCCGACGTACGGCTGGCGCGAGTAGGGGACGACGTTCGTCACCTCGCTGACGGCGTGCGCAATCCGGGTCGCCTCCGCGAGCCGCTCGGCAGCCAGCACCGGGCGCCCGGTCTTCAGCACGAGGTTGGCGACCACCGAGACCAGGTCTGCGTTGCCGGTCCGCTCGCCGTACCCGTTCAGGGTGCCCTGCACGTGGCCGGCGCCGGCGTCCACGGCCGCGAGGGTGTTGGCGACCGCGCACCCGGTGTCGTTGTGGCAGTGGATCCCCACGCGGGCACCCGACGCTGCGATCACCTCGCCGACGGCGTCGGCGACCTGCGGGGGCAGCATGCCGCCGTTGGTGTCGCAGAGCGCGACCACCTCGGCGCCGGCGTCGACCGCGGTCCGGACCACCTCGAGCGCGTAAGCGGCATCCGTGGCGTAGCCGTCGAAGAAGTGCTCGGCGTCGAGGAACACCCGACGCCCCTCGCCGGCGAGGAACGCGACGGTGTCCCGCACCATCGCGAGGTTCTCCGCGAGCGTGGTCCGCAGCGCCTGCTCGACGTGGCGGCGGTCGCTCTTGGCCACCAGCGTCACCACGGGGGCCTGCGCGTCGAGCAGCGCACGCACCTGCGGGTCGGTGTCGACCGCGGCACCCGGGCGACGGGTGGCGCCGAAGGCGGCCAGGGTCGCGTTGCGCAGCCGCAGGTCGGTGGCGGCACGGTCGAAGAACTCGGTGTCCTTCGGCACCGCCCCGGGCCAGCCGCCCTCGATGAAGCCGACACCCAGCTCGTCGAGGTACCCCGCGATCGTGAGCTTGTCGGCGACCGACAGGCTCAGGCCCTCCTGCTGGGCGCCGTCGCGCAGGGTCGTGTCGTAGACGTGGATGTCGTCACCGACGTCGCGACGCAGGTCGTCGGTCGCCGGGTGGGAGCCGGCTGGAGCGCGGGAGGGGGACGTGCCGGTCACGCGAGCCGGCGCATCCAGCCGTGGGCGTCCTCGGCGCGGCCGTACTGGACGTCCAGCAGCCGCGCCCGCAGCCCCATCGTCACCTCACCGGCGCGTCCGCCCGCGACGGTGACGTCCGTGTCGCGGTCCCGGAGCCGGCCCACGGGGGTGATCACCGCGGCGGTGCCGCAGGCGAAGACCTCGCGGATCTCCCCCGTCTCGGCACCCTCGCGCCACTCCTCGATGCCGACCTTGCGCTCGACGACCTCGTGGCCGGCGTCCCGGGCGAGCTGGAGGATCGAGGACCGTGTGATGCCCTCGAGGATCGTCCCGGTGAGCTCGGGGGTGACGAGCGTGCCGTCCGCGTGCACGAAGTACAGGTTCATGCCGCCGAGCTCCTCGACCCACCGCTGCTCGGTGGCGTCGAGGAAGCACACCTGGTCGCAGCCGTGCGCCGTCGCCTCGGACTGCGCCGCCAGGCTCGCGGCGTAGTTGCCACCGCACTTGGCCGAGCCGGTGCCGCCGAACGCGGCGCGGGTGTAGTCCCGCGAGAGCCAGATGGAGACCGGCTCCACCCCGCCGGGGAAGTACGAGCCGGCCGGGGACGCGATGCACAGGTAGTCGACCTGCTGGGCGGGCCGCACGCCGAGGAACACCTCGGAGGCGAACATGAACGGCCGCAGGTACAGGCTCGCCTCACCGCCGGCGGGCACCCACGCCCGGTCCGCGGTCACGAGCGCCTCGATGCTCGTGAGGAAGTCGGCCTCGGGCAGCTCGGGCAGTGCGAGCCGGCGCGCGGACCGCGCGAACCGGGCGGCGTTGGCCTCGGGCCGGAACGCCCAGATGCCACCGTCGTCGTGCCGGTACGCCTTCATGCCCTCGAAGATCTCCTGCGCGTAGTGCAGGACGGCGGTCGCGGGGTCGAGCTGCAGCGGCCCGTACGCCTCCACCCGGGCGTCGCCCCACCCGTCGGCGCCGGTCCAGCGCGCGCGCGCCATGTGGTCGGTGAAGTGCTTGCCGAAGCCGGGGGACGCGAGGATCTCGGCGCGCCGCTGCTCGGGGACCGGGGCCGGGTTGGCCCGGTGCGTGAAGGTCAGCGGGGACGTCGTCGTCGTCGCGCTCATGGCGCGAACGCTAGCCGATCGCTCAGGCGAGCCGGGCGGCGATGGCGTCGCCGACGGCAGTCGTGGATCGCGGCGCCGTCCCGCGCTCCGCGAGGTCGGCCGCGACGGCGTCCGTGACGCGGGCGGCGGCGGCGGGGGCGCCGACGTGCTCCAGCAGCATCGCCACGGACAGCACCGCGGCAGTCGGGTCCGCGACGCCGGTGCCGGCGATGTCCGGCGCGGAGCCGTGCACCGGCTCGAACATGCTGGGCCCGGTGCGCTCGGGGTTGACGTTGCCGGATGCGGCCAGCCCGATCCCCCCGGTGACGGCCGCGGCGAGGTCGGTGACGATGTCTCCGAACAGGTTGTCGGTGACCACGACGTCGAGGCGAGCCGGGTCGGTCACCATCACGATCGTCGCGGCGTCCACGTGCAGGTAGTCGGTCGTGACGCCGGGGAACTCGGCGGCGACGCGCTCGACCGTGCGCCGCCACAGGTGGCCCGCGTACGTGAGCACGTTGTGCTTGTGCACCAGGGTGAGCCGTCGTCGCGGCCGCGACGCCGCCCGGGCGAACGCGTCGCGCACGACCCGCTCGACACCGAAAGCGGTGTTGACGCTCACCTCGGTGGCGACCTCGTGGGGGGTGCCGACCCGCAGCGCGCCGCCGTTGCCGGTGTACGGGCCCTCGGTGCCCTCGCGGACGACGACGAAGTCCACGTCGCCGGGCGACGCCAGCGGGGACGCCACGCCCGCGAACAGCCGCGACGGCCGCAGGTTGACGTACTGGTCGAGCTCGAAACGCAGCCGCAGCAGCAGTCCGCGCTCCAGCACCCCGCTGGGGACGTCGGGGTCGCCGACCGCGCCGAGCAGGATCGCGTCGGCGTCGCGGACCTCCGCCAGCACGGAGTCGGGCAGCGTCTCGCCGGTAGCGTGCCAGCGCCGCGCGCCGAGGTCGTACTCGGTGGCGTCCACCGTCAGTCCCGCCGCGGCCGCGACGACGTCGAGCACCTTGCGCGCCTCGGCCACCACCTCGGGACCGATCCCGTCACCGCCGACGACAGCGAGGCGGACGTGCTGGGCGGGTGCGTCGCTCATGGTCCCACGGTAGCGATGTCTCGCCATTCGGACGCTTGAAGTCCACTCCTCGGACGACCGTGCTCGAGGACGGTGCGAGCGCGCGGGGAGCCGGCTGCACGCATGGTGGCGCGCACCCAGCTCCTTGATCACCGAGAGTTCTCGTGCATGCGTTCCTTGATCACCGAGGTTTCGGGTGCACGCGTTCCTTGATCACCGGGGGTGGCTGGGGGCGGGTCACCCCGAGAGCAGGACGCCCGTCGCACCGGTGCGGCGCGGGTCGGCCGCGGCCCGCATCCCGCCGTCCGCCCCCCGGACGGCGGCCGCCACGCCACCGAAGTACATGTGGTGGTGGCCCATGTCGCGCTCCACCAGGTCGAGCCGCTCGCACAGGTCCGCCGGCACCTCGGCGTCGCTCTCGCGGTCCAGCGTCGCGCGTCCCTCGGGGTCCTGACCCACGTGCACGCGCGGCGCGTCGATCGCGGCGTCCAGGGGCATCCCGGCCGTGATCCCCGCCAGCACCTGTGCCAGCGCGGTGGTGATCCGGTCCGCGCCCGGGGAGCCGATGGCCAGCACTGCGCCGTGGTCGTCCCGTCCGACGGTCGGGGCCATGTTGCTCGGCAGCCGGGTACCGGGCGGCCAGGCGTGCAGCCCGCGCCGGTTCAGCTCGGGCTCGGCCAGACAGTTGTTGAGCCACAGCCCGGTGCCGGGGACGACGACCCCGGAGCCGTAGCCGGCCGACGACGTGATCGCGCACGCGGCACCGGCGTCGTCGGCGCAGGACACGTGCACCGTGGACGGCGCCGTGCGCAGCCACGCGGGGCCCTCGGCACGCACCGCAGCCAGCAGGGCCTCGGCCGCGGCGACCCGGTCCGTGGCGGCGTCGAGGTGGCGCGACCGGTGGCCCAGGGCGGCGCGCTGCACCTCCACGACGACCTCCCGGTCCTGCGGCGTCCACTCCCCCGTGGGCCGCCCCTCGAGCAGCATCAGCATCGCCGCCAGCACCGGGCCGCCGACCGACGGCGCGGGGTTCGTCGCCAGCGACCACTGCCCCATCCGCACCGGCAGCGCCGGGCGCACCAGCGGGGTGTACGCCGCCAGGTCCGCGGGCCCGAGCAGGCCCCCGTGCGCAGCCATGTCGGCGACGAGCACCTCGGCCAGCGCGCCGCGGTAGAGCGTGCCGGCACCCTCGGCGGCGATCAGAGCGAGCGCGTCGGCCAGGTCGGGCACGTGCACCGTGTCGCCGAGGGTGATCGGCGTGCCGTCGGGGCGGTGCACCACGTGGCTCGTCGCCGGGTCCCAGCCGAAGACGACGTCGTGCACCAGCGCGAGGTACTGCGCCGACGCGCTGCCGAGCGGGAAGCCCTCGCGCGCGGCGTGCTCCGCGGGGGCGACGACCTCGGCCCAGGGGAGCCTGCCTCCGAGCCGGTGGGCCTCCGCGAGTGCCGCCGGCGCACCGGGGGTGGCGACGGTGCCGTGCCCGACGCCGGTGCGCAGCCCCCCGCCGTACGCCGTGGTGACCTCGTGGACGCCGGTGCCGAACACCTCGGGCGGTGCGGCGCGGCCCGGCATCTCGACGTCCCCGTCGACCGTGACGGGGTCCCGGCCCGGCAGGGCGAGGGTGCAGTAGGCGGATCCCAGCAGGGCCGCGACCCCGGGCTCGGTGACGACGGCGACGAGTGCTGCGGCGACGGCGGCGTCGATCGCGGTACCCCCGGTCTCGGCCATCGCCGTGGCCGCGTCGGCGGCGAGCCGGTTCGGCGCCGCGACCGCGAGTCCGTGCACGCTCGCGCCTCCCGCTCGTGGTCCTGGGGCCGCCCGCTGCGGCGCGACGCGAGCCAGCATGCCGGGTCGGCGGGCCCGTCGCGCCTCCTGCCGTGCCGAGCGGTGGCCGGGCTCACGCAGCCAGGCGGGGCGCCACCTCCAGGTGACGCCCCGCTCGGGGTGTGGCACCGCGGGCGACCGACGCCGCGGCGGTGACACTCAGTCGCTGCGGCCCTGGTCCCGGTCCATCGACTCCTGGACTGCCTGCTGCGCCTCGGTGGGCATCGGGTGCCTCCGTTTCCCCCGGCCTCGTCGCCGGGTGTGGGTGGTGCTCTCGTCTCGTCCTGCTCGTGTCGTGCTGATCGTGTGGTGCTGGTGTGGGTCGTGCGCCCGCTGGGCCGGCGGACACCGCGGGGTCACCGCAGCGGGTGCCGGTCCGGCGCTCAGGCCCCGCTGCCGCGACGAAGGGTCACGACCTGCCGCAGCATGGTCACGACGGTACGCCGCCCGTCCACAGGTCGGGAACTCGATTCCCAGGATGTGGACGTCAGCCGGGCCGGCGCACCGGACGCCTCAGCGGGCGGCGGTGCCCTCGGTGTAGTCGTCGGAGGTCCGCACCCAGCTCATCAGACCCCGCAGCTCACGGCCGGTGGCCTCGATCGGGTGCTGCTCACCCTCCTTGCGCAGCCGGGTGAACTCCGGCGCGCCCGCGTCCTGGTCGGCGATGAAGCCCTCCGCCCACGACCCGTCGCGGATCGCGGCGAGCACCTCGCCCATCCGCTCCTTCACCGACGGGTCGATCACCTTTGGACCGGAGGTGTAGTCGCCGTACTCGGCCGTGTCCGACACGCTCCAGCGCTGCTTGGCGATCCCGCCCTCGTACATCAGGTCCACGATGAGCTTGAGCTCGTGCAGGCACTCGAAGTAGGCGATCTCGGGCTGGTACCCGGCCTCGGTGAGGGTCTCGAAGCCGTACTGCACGAGCTTGGACATGCCGCCGCACAGCACCGACTGCTCGCCGAACAGGTCGGTCTCGGTCTCCTCGGAGAAGGTCGTGCGGATCCCGCCGGCACGCAGTCCCCCCAGTGCCTTGGCGTACGACAGCGCCAGGGGCCAGGCCTTGCCGGTGGGGTCCTGCTCGACCGCCACGAGCACCGGCACACCGCGCCCGTCGACGTACTCCCGGCGCACGAGGTGGCCAGGGCCCTTGGGCGCGACCATCGCGACGTCCACGCCTGCCGGGGGGGTGATGTACCCGAAGCGGATGTTGAACCCGTGGCCGAAGAACACCGCGTCGCCGTCCACGAGGTTCGGCTCGATCGCCTCGGCGTAGAGGTGCCGCTGCACGTGGTCGGGGGCCAGCACCATCACGAGGTCGGCCTCCTCGCAGGCGTCGTAAGGGGTGACGACCCGCAGGCCCTCGGCCTCGGCCCGGGCGCGGCTGCGGCTGCCCTCGGGCAGGCCGACGCGGACGTCGACGCCCGAGTCGCGCAGGCTCAGGGCGTGGGCGTGCCCCTGGCTGCCGTAGCCGAGCACGGCCACGTTGCGTTGCTGCACCAGGCTCAGGTCGGCGTCGTCGTCGTAGAACATCTCGGCCACGGTGGGTCTCTCCTCGGGTTGCGGCTCGGGTGGGGTGATCTGCGCCAGCCCCCGACTGGCACGGGGCGCCCCTGTGCCAACCAGGTTGGCACGGGGGCGCCCTGTGCCAACCAGGGCGGACGCGGGCTGGGGCGGACGCGGGCTGGGGCGGCGGGGCGGACCGCGGGGTGAAGCGGCGGGCTGGGCGGGTGGTCAGGCGGTGCGCAGCGCGCGGTCGGTGATCGAACGGCCGCCGCGCCCCATGGCGACCATTCCGGACTGGACGAGCTCGCGGACGCCGAACGGCTCCAGCACCCGCAGCAGCGCCTCGATCTTCTGGGAGTCGCCGGTGGCCTCCACGACGACGGCCTCGGTGGAGACGTCGACGACGCGGGCGCGGAACAGGTCGGCGACCTCGAGCACCTGGGAGCGGGTGCCCGCGTCGGCGCGCACCTTCACCAGCAGCAGCTCGCGCTGCACCGAGCCCGCCGACTCCAGCTCCACGATCTTGATCACGTTGACGAGCTTGTTGAGCTGCTTGGTGACCTGCTCCAAGGGCAGCGCGTCGACGTCGACGACGACGGTGATCCGCGAGACGTCGGAGTGCTCGGTCGGGCCGACGGCGAGGGAGTGGATGTTGAACCCGCGGCGGGCGAACAGGCCTGCGACCCGGGTCAGCACGCCGGGCTTGTCCTCCACGAGCACGGACAGGGTGTGCCGGCTCATGCGGTGCTCACCTCCTCGTCGCGGTCCCACTGCGGGCTCATCCCGCGGGCGACCTGGATCGCGTCGTTGCTGACGCCCGCCGGCACCATCGGCCAGACCATCGCGTCGCGGTGCACCACGAAGTCGACGACGACCGGTCGGTCGGTGACCGCCATCGCGGCCTCGATGGTGGCGTCGACGTCCTCGGGACGCTCGCACCGCAGCCCGACGCAGCCGTAGGCCTCGGCGAGCTTGACGAAGTCGGGGATCCGGCGGCTGCCGTCGGTGGACGCCCCGGTGTGCAGGTCGGTGTTGGAGTAGCGGCCGTCGTAGAACAGGGTCTGCCACTGCCGGACCATCCCGAGGCTGGAGTTGTTGATCACCGCGACCTTGATCGGGATGTCGTTGAGGGCGCAGGTGGCAAGCTCCTGGTTGGTCATCTGGAAGCAGCCGTCGCCGTCCACGGCCCACACCGTCGCATCGGGGCGCCCGACCTTGGCGCCCATCGCCGCGGGCACCGCGTAGCCCATGGTCCCCAGCCCGCCGGAGTTCAGCCACGTCCGCGGCTTCTCGTACCGGATGAACTGGGCCGCCCACATCTGGTGCTGGCCGACACCGGCGACGTAGACGGCGTCCGGCCCGACGATCGAGCCCAGGCGCTCCATCACGTACTGCGGGGCGAGCGAGCCGTCCTCCTCGGTGGTGTACCCGAGCGGGAACGTCTCGCGCCACTTGTCCAGCTGGGTCCACCAGGGGGACAGGTCGGCGCGGTTGCCCGCCTCGTGCTCCGCGGCCAGCGCGGCCAGCAGGTCGGTGATCACCTCGCCGGCGTCGCCGACGATGGGGACGTCGGCGTGCCGGTTCTTGGAGATCTCCGCGGGGTCGATGTCGGCGTGGACGACGGTCGCGTGCGGCGCGAACGTGGACAGCTGGCCGGTGACGCGGTCGTCGAAGCGGGCGCCGAGGCTGACGAGCAGGTCCGCCTTCTGCAGCGCGGTGACGGCCGCGACCGCCCCGTGCATGCCGGGCATCCCGAGGTTCTGCGGGTGGGAGTCCGGCAGGGCGCCACGTGCCATCAGCGTCGTGACGGCCGGGGCGCCGGAGAGGTCGACCAGCTTGCGCAGCACCTCGGACGCGCCGGAGCGGACCACCCCGCCGCCGACGTAGAGCACGGGACGGCGGGCCGTCGCGAGCAGGCGGGCCGCCTCGCGGACCTGCTTGCCGTGCGGCCGAGTCACCGGCCGGTAGCCGGCCATCTCGATGCGGTCGGGCCACACGAACGTGGTCTTGGCCTGCAGCGCGTCCTTGGCGATGTCGACGAGGACCGGGCCGGGCCGCCCGGTGCTGGCGAGGTGGAACGCCTCGGCGATGGTCCGGGGGATGTCCGCGGCGTCGGTGACGAGGAAGTTGTGCTTGGTGATCGGCATCGTGATGCCGGAGATGTCCGCCTCCTGGAAGGCGTCGGTGCCGATCGCCGCGCTGTTCACCTGACCGGTGATGGCGACCATCGGCACGGAGTCCATGTGCGCGTCCGCGATCGGGGTGACGAGGTTGGTCGCGCCCGGCCCGGACGTCGCCATGCACACCCCGACCCGGCCGGTCGCGCCGGCGTAGCCCTGTGCGGCGTGGCCGGCGCCCTGCTCGTGGCGCACCAGCACGTGGCGGACCGTGGGACTGTCCAGCAGCGGGTCGTAGGCGGGCAGGATCGCCCCGCCGGGGATGCCGAACACGACGTCGACGCCGGCGTGCTCGAGGCTGGCGACGAGGCTCTGGGCGCCGGTCATGGGGGTGCCGTCGGGGGCCCCGCGCGGGGGCGCGGCCGCCTGGCCGGCCTGCGCCACCCTCGCGCCGGGCCTGGGGCCCGGGCGCGCCACGCCGGCCGGTGCTCCGCTGTCCATGGTCGTCACCTTCTCCTCGTCCGTCGGGCGGCCCGCCGCGACCCGCCCCAGCCTGCTCCCCCGGCCCCGGGCCCCCGCACGCGGCCCGGCACCCGGCCGGAGGTACCCCGGACACGAAAAAACCCCTCTGCCTCCAGGGCTGGGCGAGGGGTGCGTGCGGTGTGGTCCGTCGGGCGCGACGGCCTCACGCACGCCGTCGGAGTACGAGGTCCATCACGGTGCTGACGATCCTCCCGGCCCTGGATCGTGTCAAGGCGCGGACAGCCACGTCTCACCATCCGGCGTCACCCGCAGACCGCACCACCGGACGCCGGCCCGACGAGCTTGGCGTACTTGGCGAGCACGCCGCGCGGGTAGCGAGCCGGCAGCGGCGTCCACGCCTCCCGGCGTCGGGCCAGCTCGGCGTCGTCGACGAGCAGGTCGAGGGTGCCGGTCGCGACGTCGAGACGGATCTCGTCGCCGTCGCGGACGAGCCCCACCGGGCCGCCGTCGGCCGCCTCCGGGCAGACGTGCCCGACGCACAGCCCGGTGGTGCCGCCGGAGAATCGGCCGTCGGTGAGCAGCAGCACGTCCTTGCCGAGACCGGCGCCCTTGATGGCGCCTGTGATCGCCAGCATCTCGCGCATCCCCGGGCCGCCGCGCGGGCCCTCGTAGCGGATCACGACGACGTCCCCGGCGGTGATCGTGCCGTCCTCCAGGGCGTCCATCGCCGCCCGCTCCCGGTCGAAGACGCGCGCGGTGCCGGTGAAGACGTCGGAGTCGAAGCCGGCCGACTTCACCACGGCGCCACCGGGCGCCAGCGACCCGTGCAGGATCGTGATGCCGCCGGTGCGGTGGATCGGGGCGTCCATCGCGCGCAGCACCGTGCCGTCGAGGTCGGGCGGGGCGATGTCGGCGAGGTTCTCGGCCATCGTGCGACCGGTCACGGTCAGGACGTCGCCGTGCATCAGGCCGGCGTCGAGCAGCGCGCGCATCACCACGGGCACCCCGCCGATCCGGTCGACGTCGGTCATCACGTGCCGGCCGAAAGGCTTGACGTCGGCCAGGTGCGGCACCTTCGCGCCGATCCGCGAGAAGTCGGCCAGGGTGAGCTCGACCTCGGCCTCGTCGGCGATGGCGAGCAGGTGCAGCACCGCGTTGGTGGAACCACCGAACGCCATCACGACGGCGATCGCGTTCTCGAAGGCCTCGCGGGTGAGGATCTGCCGGGCGGTGATCCCCTTCTCCAGCAACGCGACGGCGGCCTGGCCGGAGCGCCGGGCGAACCCGTCGCGGCGGCGGTCGGTCGCGGGCGGCGCCGCGCTGCCGGGCAGCGACATGCCGAGCGCCTCCGCGGCGCTGGCCATCGTGTTCGCTGTGTACATCCCGCCGCAGGCGCCCTCCCCGGGGCAGATCGCCCGCTCGATGGCATCGACGTCCGCGCGGCTCATCAGCCCCCGGGAGCAGGCACCGACGGCCTCGAACGCGTCGATGATGGTGACCTGGCGGTCGCTGCCGTCGGACATGCGGGCGATCCCCGGCAGGATCGACCCGGCGTAGAGGAACACACTCGCGAGATCGAGCCGCGCCGCGGCCATCAGCATGCCGGGCAGCGACTTGTCGCAGCCCGCGAGCAGCACCGAGCCGTCGAGCCGCTCCGCCTGCATCACGGTCTCGACGCTGTCGGCGATCACCTCGCGGCTGACGAGGGAGAAGTGCATCCCCTCATGACCCATCGAGATACCGTCCGAGACGGAGATGGTGCCGAACTCCAGCGGGTACCCGCCGGCGGCGTGGACGCCGTCCTTGACCGCCTTCGCGAGCCGGTCCAGCGACAGGTTGCACGGCGTGATCTCGTTCCACGAGCTCGCGACGCCGACCTGGGGCTTGGCGAAGTCCTCGTCCCCCATCCCGACCGCCCGCAGCATCCCGCGCGCCGCGGCGCGCTCCAGGCCGTCGGTGACGTCCCGGCTGCGGGGCTTGATGTCGAACTGCTGCGTCATGGCGGCGAGCCTACGACCTGCCGGGGTGGCGCGGCCGCGTCGGCTCAGGCCTCGGTGACGTGCCCGCCGGCGACGTGCCAGCGTCGCGTCAGGCGCACGACGTCGAGCATCCGTCGGTCGTGGGTGACGAGCAGCAGCGTGCCCGCGTAGGCGTCCAGCGCCGCCTCGAGCTGCTCGATCGCGGGCAGGTCCAGGTGGTTCGTCGGCTCGTCCAGCACGAGGAGGTTCACGCCCCGGCCCTGCAGCAGCGCCATCGCGGCCCGGGTGCGCTCCCCCGGCGACAGGGAGACGGCCGGTCGGTCGACGTGGCCGGCGCGTAGCCCGAACTTGGCCAGCAGGGTGCGCACCTCCGCCGGGGGTGTCTCGCCGAGGTGGTACCGGACGGCGTCCAGCAGAGGCTCGTCGCCGCCGAGCAGCGACCGGGCCTGGTCGACCTCGCCCACGGCGACGGAGGCACCGAGCGACGCCGACCCCGCCTCCAGTGACGCGCGCCCGAGCAGCGCCCGCAGCAGCGTCGTCTTTCCCGCGCCGTTGGGCCCGGTCACCCCGACCCGGTCACCGGCGTCGAGCTGCAGGTCCAGCGGCCCCAGCACGAAGTCGCCGCGCCGCACCTGCGCGCCGCGCAGCGTCGCGACGACGGCGCCGGAGCGGGGAGCGGCCGCGATCGCGTACTGCAGCCGCCACTCCTTGCGCGGCTCGTCGACGACGTCCAGCCGCTCGATCCGCCGCTCGGTCTGGCGCGCCTTGGCGGCCTGCTTCTCGGTCTGCTCCACCCGGAACGCGCGACCGACCTTGTCGTTGTCCTTCTGGCGCTTCGCCGCCTGGGTGCGCATCCCCTTGTCGAGCCAGCCGCGCTGGGTGCGGGCCCGCTCGGTGAGCTCGTCGCGCCGGTCAGCGTAGGACTCGTACGTCTCGCGGGCATGGCGGCGGGCGACCTCCCGCTCCTCCAGGTACGCCTCGTACCCGCCGCCGTAGACGGCGACCTGCTGCTGGGCGAGGTCGAGCTCGACCACGCGGGTGACGCACCCGGCCAGGAACTCCCGGTCGTGCGACACCACCACCAGTCCGGCTCGCTGCGCTCGGACGAACCGCTCCAGGCGCTCCAGCCCGTCGAGGTCGAGGTCGTTGGTCGGTTCGTCGAGCAGCAGCACGTCGAAGCGACTGAGCAGCAGCGCTGCCAGCCCGACGCGCGCCGCCTGGCCGCCGGACAGCGTCGTCATCTGCTGGTCCACCGGCAGGTCGACGCCGAGGTCCGCCAGGACGGCGCCGCTGCGCTCGCCCAGGTCCGCCCCGCCCAGGGCGAGCCAGTGCTCCAGCGCGGCGGCGTAGCGCTCGCCGGCGATCTCGCCGGCGTCGCCGGACAGCGCAGCGGTGGCCGCGTCGAGCTCCCGCTCGGCTGCCGCGACGCCGGTGCGCCGCGCCAGGTGGGCGGCGACGTCCTCCCCCGGGTGCCGCTCGACCTCCTGGGGCAGCCAGCCGACTGCCGCGCCGGGCGGCGTGCGGACCACCTCGCCGTCGACCGGCACGTCCACCCCGGCGAGCAGCCGCAGCAGGGTGGACTTGCCGGCGCCGTTGGCACCGACGAGCCCGACGACGTCCCCGGGGGCGACGACGAGGTCGAGCCCGCTGAACAGCGTGCGGGCCGCGTGCCCGGCGGCGAGCCCGCGGGCCAGGAGAGTGGCGCTCATGGCAGGTGATCCTGCCGCCCGCACCCACTCCCCTCTCGCCCGCTCCTGTTGGTGATCAAGGACGTCTCGCCCGCCCACGCGCGGGGCGCGGCGGCATCCGCCGGCGCGGCGTCCTTGATCACGGAGGGGTGGGCGGTGCGGCGTCCTTGATCACGGACGGGTGGGCGGTGCGGCGTCCTTGATCACGGGGGGATTCGCAGTGCGGCGTCCTTGATCACCGCGGGGGGTCAGCCCCCGGCGACCGACGGCAGCAGGTGCACCTCGGTGCCGGCGGGCACGGGCGTGCGCATCCCCGCCAGCCGCCGTACGTCGTCGCCGTCCACGAACGCGTTGACGTGGCGGCGGATCCCGCCCGCCTCGTCGAGCACGCGGCGTCCCAGCAGGGGGTGCCTCTCGGCCAGCGACGCGAGCACGTCGGCGAGCACGGCCCCCGCCGGGACGGGGACGACGACCTCACCCAGGCCGCCGGCGTCCTCCCGGAGCTGGCCGGGCAGCAGGACGGTGACGTCGCCGGTCACGCGAGCCGCACGCACAGCACGTCCGGCAGGTGGGAGGCGAGTCCGGCGAACGTGTCGCCGTCGTCCGTGGAGAGGTACACGCAGCCGTCGCGCGTGCCGAACGCGAGGGTCGCGGCACCGTCGCCGGGGCCGTCGTCCGGGGCCCGGACGTCGGCGGCGTCCCGCAGCACCGAGACCCATGAGGCGTCGGGCAGCCCGGAGCGGTTCGGCTGCCACGACCGGCCGCCGTCGGTGCTGCGGTGCATCCGGAGCCTGCCATCGGGGGGCATCCGGTGGGCGTCGGCCACGAGCGGCACGACCCAGACCGTGCCGGCGCGGCGCGGGTGGGTCAGCACGACGAAGCCGAAGTCGCCGGGCAGGCCGTCGGCGATCGACGACCACTGCCCGCCTGCGTCGTCGGTGCGGTAGACGCCGCCGTGGTTCTGCGCGTAGAGCACGGCCGGCGAGCCGGCGTCCGGGGCGATCTTGTGCACGCACTGGCCGTACTCCGGCTCGGGCCCGGGCATGTAGGGCGCCGAGATGCCCCGGTTGGCCGGCGACCACGTGGACCCGCCGTCGCTGCTGCGGTAGACCCCGCCGGTGCTCATGGCAACGGTCAGTGCCGCGGAGCCGTCGGGCTCGGGGAGCACGGTGTGGACGGCGGCGCCACCGGCGCCGGGCCACCAGTCCGGCCGGTGCGGGTGGTCCCACAGCCCGCGCACGAGGTCGAACGACCGGCCGCCGTCCTCGCTGCGCCACACCGAGGTCGGCTCGCAGCCGGCCCACACGACCTCGGCGTCACCGGGGTCGGGGGCCAGCTGCCAGACCCGTTCGAGGGTGGCGCCGTCGTCGGGGTCGAACGCGATCGGCGCGACGTCGGGCTCCTGCCAGGTGCCGCCGGCGTGGTCGCCAGCACCGTCGGGCCGAAGTGCTCGCTGCGGGTGCCGACGAGCAACCTGCCGTCGTCGCGCCACAGCAGGGCGGGGACCTCCCGCATCGGCAGGTGCGGCCCCTCGAGCCGCCACCCGCCGTCCGCTGCGGTACCCAGCCACAGGCCCGCCTTGGTCCCCACCGCCAGCCGTGTCGCCACGCCGTCCATGCAACCGCGCCCGGCGCCGCGAAGGAAGTCCCCTGATCGACGGGACGACTCAGCGTGGGACGACGTTGCGCGGGTCGGCTCCGCGGCCGTGCCGGTCGAGCTGGTCGTGCAGCAGCGCGAGGGCGCGGGGACGCATCGCGGTCGTGTCCCCGCCCAGGTGCGGTGTCAGCAGCAGCCCCGGCGCCCCCCACAGAGGGTGGTCCGGCGGCACCGGCTCCGGGTCGACGACGTCGAGGGCGGCGTGCAGCCGACGCGAGGACAGCTCGGCGAACAGCGCGTCGGTGTCCACGACGGCGCCCCGCGCGACGTTGACGAGCAGCGCGCCGTCCGGCATCGCAGCCAGGAACTCGGGGCCCACGAGACCGCGCGTCCCACCGGTCAGCGGCACGGCGAGGACGACGACGTCATGCTCCGGCAGCAGCTCGGCCAGGCTCTCCGCGCCGTGGACGACGCCCCGGTCGTCGGTGCGCGGAGACGACGCCACGCGGGTCAGGATCACCTCGAAGGGCAGCAGCCGGTCGGCGATCGCGCGGCCGACGCCGCCGGTCCCGATCACGAGCACGCGCCGGTCCGCGAGCGACGGCCGACGCAGGTGGCCCCAGCGACCCTGCTGCGCGTCGCGGACCGCGTCGTCGATGCCGCGCAGGCTGGCCAGCACCAGACCCACCGCCAGCTCGGCGGTGGCCGCGTCGTGCACCCCGGACGCCGTGGCAAGGGTCGCGCCGTCGGGCACGTGCCCGGCGACCCCGTCGTAGCCGGTCGTCAGCGTCTGCACCAGGGCGAGCCGCGGCAGGCCGGTGAGCAGCTCCAGCCGGGGAGCCTGCATGTACGGCAGGACGACCACCTCGGTCGCCGCCGCCACGGCCTCGTCGGGGACGTGGCGGACGTCCCAGACGGCCGCCGTCGCTCCCGCCGGCAGCTCGCCGAGGTCCTCCGCCCAGGTCTGGTCGGGCAGCGTGACCGTCCACTCGTGCGCCACGGCACCGATCCTGCCAGTGGCCGGGCACCGGCGGCACCCGGCAGGCGAGGATGGCGGGATGACGAGGTCACGACCTCCGCGGACGTCACGACCCCGGCAGACGTCACGACCCCGCCGGCCTCGGGGCCCGCTCGTCGCCGCCGCAGCCCTGCTGCTCGGGGCGTGCTCGGGCACGCCGTCGGGGCCGTCGGTGGAGCGGTCCGAGCTGCCGCCCGCGACGACGACCTCGCCGGCGCCGAGCCCGGACGGGACCACCGGCGCGACGGGCGACGCGACGGGACCGGGCCGGACGGACCCCGCGACCGACCTGCCACCGCCCCTGGCGACGGCGTTGCGGCAGCAGGGAGAGCCCGGCGAGCCCGAGGTCGTGGCGACCGACCTCGACGTGCCGTGGTCGGTGGTGGCACTGCCCGACGGCACCGCCCTGGTGTCGCTGCGGGACGAGGCGCGCGTCGTCTGGGTCGGCCCCGACGGCGCAGTGACGCCCGTGGCGGCCACCGGACCCGACGGCCGCGTCCCCGGGGTGGCACCGTCGGGGGAGGCCGGCCTGCTCGGGCTCGCGCTGCCGCCGGACGCCGGTCCGGGAACGACGTCGCTGTACGCCTACACCTCCACCGCGACCGACAACCGGGTGCTGCGGCTGCCGCTGTCGGTGGACCGGCGCTCCCTGGGCGAGCCGGAGGTGCTGCTTGACGGCATCCCGCTCGCCCGCAACCACGACGGCGGCCGGCTGGCGTTCGGCCCGGACGGGATGCTCTACGTCACGACCGGAGACGCCGGGGACCGCGACAGCGCGCAGGACCCCGGCTCCCTGGCCGGCAAGATCCTGCGGCTGACCCCGGACGGCGAGCCCGCGCCGGGCAACCCCGACCCGGGCTCGCCCGTGTGGTCCCTGGGGCACCGGAACGTGCAGGGCGTCGGTTGGGACGCCGCCGGTCGGATGTACGCCTCGGAGTTCGGGCAGGACACCCTTGACGAGCTGAACCTCGTCACCCCCGGCGGCAACTACGGCTGGCCGGACGTGGAGGGGACGGTCGGCGCGGGGGACGACCGCTTCGTCGACCCGCTCGTGACGTGGCCGACCGACGAGGCGTCCCCGAGCGGGCTGCTCGTCACCGCCGACGCGGTGTACCTCGCCGCGCTGCGGGGGCAGCGGCTGTGGCGGGTGCCGCTCGACGGCGACGACGGCGGCCGGGGTGGCGGCGTCACGGTGGGGAGCCCGCAGGCCGCCGTCGACGGCGTCGGACGGCTGCGGGACGTCGTTGCGGCACCGGACGGCGGGCTGTGGCTGCTGACGTCCAACACCGCCCGCGGCGACCCCGGTCCGGACGACGACCGGCTGCTCCGGGTACCGCTGGGCTGAGCGGGATCGCGGCGCCGGCCCGCGGCGGGTGCCCGTCAGCCGGTGGGCGTCGGCGTGTCGACCGGCGTGGCGAGGGGTCCGCGTCGCCCGGCGTCCCGCGGCGGCGCCGGCGCACCCAGGTCGGTGAGCGTGGTCTCGAGGACGTCCATCGGGACGTCGCGGGCGAAGAACCAGCCCTGGCCGTACGTGACGCCGGCCTCCCGGCAGGCGAGGGCGGTCTCCGCGTCCTCGATGCCCTCGGCGACCACGTCGACCCCGGTCTCGGCGCCGAGACGCGCCATCGAGCGCACGATCGCGGCCGAGCGCGGGTCGGTCCGCATCGTCGCGACGAGCGAGCGGTCGAGCTTCAGCGCCCGCACCGGCATCCGGCGCAGGTAGCCCAGCGATGCCGCCCCGCGCCGAAGTCGTCCACCGCGATCACCACCCCGGCCTCCGCGAGGCGCTCGATCTGCGGCACGGCGAGGTCGCCGACGTGCACGAACGAGCTCTCGGTCACCTCCAGCACGAGCCGGTCGGCGGGCACGCCGTGCTCGGCGAGCCGGTCGAGCACGCCGTCGGCGAACCCCGGGGACCGCAGCTGCACCGGCGAGACGTTGACGGCGAACGTCAGGTCGCGCTCCGCGAGCCGGTGCCGCACGGCGTGGCGCCGGGCTCCAGCACGGCGTACTGCGTGGCCAGGTCGGACGCCACGTACAGCGTGATGCCGGCCGCGGCCGTGGTCAGCCCAGGGTCGTCCTCGCGGACGGCGGCGATGAGGAACAGCGCCGCCACCGACAGCTGAGCGACGACGATGGCGACCGCGGCGGCGCCGCCGGCGGTCCCGGGGTCCAGCACGGTGTGGAAGCCAAAGCGCCACACCGCGGCTGCGGCGATGCTGCCGGAGATCACGGCCTCGCACGCGAGGCGCCACCCCGCGAGGGGCTCGCGCGAGCGACGGGGCAGTCGGGCCAGGCCGGCCACGGCCAGCGGTGCGGCGAGGGTGGAGAGCAGGTCCCCCGGCGCCGGGTACTCGGTCCCGTCGAGGACGACGTCGACGCCGAGCAGCAGCTGGCCCAGGCCCCAGACGACCGCGCCCGTCCCGAGCAGCACCCGGAACGTGGGGCGGCGACCTCGCACGGCGGTGCGCAGCACGAGCAGGCCGCCGGTCAGGCCGAGGGCCCCCGCGAGCAGCAGCCCGGCGGTCGACGCACCGGAGACGTCCGCGAGGCCGAGCACGGCCACGACGAAGCCTGCGGCGAGACCCGCGGCGAGCAGCCGGTGGTCCGCGAGGCGACGGCGTCGCGACCCCCGTGACTCCCCCATACGGTTTACCTCGGCCGGCCTACGGGTCACATTGACCCCCTGCTGGTGACGATCCTGCCGGCTGCCACCGGGCTCCCCGGCGACCCTTGCTCAGCCCTCGCCGAGCCGCTCCAGCACGAGCTCGCGGACGCGTCCTGCGTCGGCCTGGCCGCGCATCTCCTTCATCACGGCGCCGATCAGCGCGCCCGCGGCCGCGACCTTGCCAGCGCGGATCTTGTCCGCGACGTCGGGGTTCGCGGCGATCGCCCGGTCGACGGCCGCGCCGAGGGCGCCGTCGTCGCTGACGACCTCGAGCCCGCGGGCGGCGGCGACCTGCTCCGGGTGCCCTTCGCCGGCGAGCACGCCGTCCAGCGTCTGACGGGCCAGGGTGTCGTTGAGCCGGCCGGCGTCCACGAGCGCGGCCAGCGCCGCCACCTGGGCCGGGGTGACGGGCAGGTCGGCGAGCTCCGACCCGGAGGCGTTGGCCCGGCGCGCGAGGTCACCGGTCCACCACTTGCGGGCCGCGGCGGGCGAGGCGCCGGCCGCGACGGTCGCCTCGACGAGGTCGGTCGCGCCGGCGTTCACGAGGTCGCGCATCTCGAGGTCGGTCAGCGCCCAGTCCTGCTGCAGCCGGCGCCGGCGGACGGCGGGCGGCTCGGGCAGCGCGGCGCGCAGCGTCTCGACCCACTGCGGGTCCGGTGCGATCGGCAGCAGGTCGGGCTCGGGGAAGTACCGGTAGTCCTCCGCGGTCTCCTTGCTGCGGCCGGGGGTGGTCTCGCCGGTGTCCTCGTGCCAGTGCCGGGTCTCCTGCACGACCCGGCCGCCGGCGTCCAGGACGGCGGCCTGCCGGCGCACCTCGTGGCGCACCGCCCGCTCCACCGAGCGCAGCGAGTTCACGTTCTTGGTCTCGCTGCGGGTGCCGAGCGGGACGGCGTCCTGCGCGGCCGGGTCGTCCCCGGGGACGCGCTCGCGCAGCGAGAGGTTCGCGTCGCAGCGCAGCGACCCCTGCTCCATCCGCACGTCGGAGACACCGAGGCCGCGCAGCACCTCGCGCAGCGCGCCGACGTACGCGCGCGCCACCTCCGGCGCCCGCGCGCCGGTGCCGGTGACGGGGCGCGTGACGATCTCGATCAGCGGGATGCCGGCTCGGTTGTAGTCGACGAGGGAGTGCTCGGCGCCGTGGATCCGACCGGTCGAGCCGCCCACGTGCAGCGACTTGCCGGTGTCCTCCTCCATGTGCGCCCGCTCGATCTCGAGCCGGACCGTGGTGGGTGCGTCGCCGGAGCCCTCGGGCGCCGGCACCTCGACGTCCAGGTAGCCGTCGACGGCGATCGGCTCGTCGTACTGCGACGTCTGGAAGTTCTTCGGCATGTCCGGGTAGAAGTAGTTCTTGCGCGCGAAACGGCACCAGGGCGCGATGTCGCAGTGCAGCGCCAACCCGATCCGCACCGCGGACTCCAGCGCGACCGCGTTGAGCACCGGCAGCGAGCCCGGCAGGCCCAGGCACACCGGGCAGACCTGGCTGTTGGGCTCGGCGCCGAACCTCGTCGGGCAGCCGCAGAACATCTTGGTCGCCGTCGACAGCTCGACGTGGACCTCCAGGCCCATCACCGGCTCGTACCGGGCGACGGCGTCGTCGTAGTCGACGAGGCGACCCTGCGCCACGCGGTCGGGCCGCTCCTCGGTGCCGGTGGTGGTGGTGGTCATGCGCTGTCCTCCTGGCCGCAGCGGTCGAGCAGCGGGGCGCCCCAGCGCGCCAGCAGGAGCGCCTCCAGCGCCGCGCCGACGTGGTAGAGCCGCGCGTCCTCGCGGGCCGGGGCGAGCAGCTGGACGCCGGCGGGCAGGTCGTCCTCGGCGAGCCCGGAGGGCAGGCTCATGCCGGGCACGCCGGCGAGGTTCGCGGGAATGGTCGCGACGTCGCCGGCGTACATCGCCAGCGGGTCGTCGAGCTTCTCGCCGATCCGGAACGCCACCGTCGGCGCCGTCGGGGACAGCAGCACGTCGGCACGGGTGAACGCCGCCGCGAAGTCGCGCTGCACGAGCGTGCGCACCTTCTGCGCGCTGCCGTAGTAGGCGTCGTAGTAGCCGGCGGACAGCGCGTACGTGCCCAGGATGATCCTGCGCTTCACCTCGTCGCCGAACCCGGCCTCGCGGGTCGCGGTCATCACCTGCTCGGCCGTCGCCAGCGGGTCGTCGTCGCCGACCCGCAGGCCGTAGCGCATCGCGTCGAAGCGGGCGAGGTTGCTGCTCGCCTCGCTCGGCAGGATCAGGTAGTAGGCGGCCAGCGCGGAGGCGAAGTGCGGGCAGGAGACGTCGACGACCTCGGCCCCCTGGGCCGCGAGCAGCTCCACGGCCTCGGCGAAGCGCGCTCGCACGCCCGGCGCATACCCCTCTCCGTCGAGCTGGCGGACCACGCCGACCCGCATGCCGGCGAGCCCCTCGCCCGCGGCACCGCGCCGGGCGGCGCCAACGAGCTCGCCGACCGGGTCGGTCAGGGACGTCGAGTCGCGGGGGTCGTGCCCGCCGACGACCTCGTGCAGCAGCGCGGCGTCGGCGACCGTTCGCGTCACCGGGCCGGCCTGGTCGAGGCTGCTGGCCAGCGCCACCAGGCCGTAGCGGGAGACCCCGCCGTAGGTCGGCTTGACCCCCACGGTGCCGGTGACGGCGGCGGGCTGGCGGATCGAGCCGCCGGTGTCGGTGCCGACGCCGAGCGGGGCCTCGAACGCCGCGAGCGCGGCCGCCGAGCCGCCGCCGGAGCCGCCGGGAACCCGGTCGGTGGCCCACGGGTTGCGGGTCGGCCCGTACGCGGAGTGCTCGGTGCTCGAACCCATCGCGAACTCGTCCATGTTGGTCTTGCCGAGCAGCACGGCACCCGCGTCGCGCAGGCGCGTCACGACGGTCGCGTCGTAGGGCGGCACCCACCCGTCGAGGATCCGCGAACCGCACGTGGTGGGCATGCCGATCGTGGTGAGCACGTCCTTGACGGCCACCGGGACGCCGGCGAGCCGGCCGACGTCCTCACCGGCGGCGCGGCGGGCGTCGATGTCGGCGGCGGCGGCCAGGGCCTGGTCGGCGGCCACGTGCAGGAACGCGGCGACGTCGCCGTCGACCGCCTCGATCCGGTCCAGATGGGCCCGGGTCACCTCGACGGCGGAGACCTCGCCGGCCGCGAGGCGCGCGGCGAGTCCTGTCGCGTCGGACCGCAGCAGCTCCCCGTCGCCCTCCCGGGCCGGCGGGCGGACGGCACTGGCGACCGGAGCCGAGACCGCGGCGCCGCTCACGCCTCCTCGCCCAGGATCCGCGGCACCCTGAAGCGCTGCTCCTCGGCCGCGGGCGCGCCCGCGAGGACGGCCTGGGCACCCAGCGGCGGGACCACGACGTCGGGACGGGTGACGTTCGTCAGCGGCACCGGGTGCGACGTGGCGGGCACGTCGTCGGCCGCCACCTCCGCGACGGCGGCGACGGCGTCCACCACGGCGTCGAGCTGGCCGGCGAACCGGTCCAGCTCGTCCTCGGTCAGCTCGATGCGCGCCAGGTGCGCGAGGTGCGCGACCTGGTCGCGGGTGATGCCGGACATGGCTGGCGAGTCTAGGCCCCGCCCGTGCCGTCCCCCGCGTCGCCGTCGCCGTCCCTCGAGCCACTGCCGCCGACACCGTCGGGGGCCACCGCCTCCGGCCCGCCCTCCAGCAGCGCGGTGAAGCCGGCCTCGTCGAGCACGGACACGCCCAGCTCGACCGCCTTGTCGTGCTTGCTGCCCGGGGAGTCCCCCGCCACGACGAACGAGGTCTTCCTCGAGACGCTGCCCGACGCCTTTCCGCCGCGGGCCAGGATCGCCTCCCGGGCCTCGTCACGGCTGAAGCCGGCCAGGGAGCCGGTGACGACGACCGTGACGCCCTGCAGGGTCCGCGCCACGCCGGCCTCGCGCTCCTCGCGCATCCGCACCCCGGCGTCGCGCCACCGCCGCACGATCTCGGCGTGCCAGTCGATCGCGAACCACTCGACGACGGCCTCGGCGATCACCGGGCCGACGCCGTCGACGGCGGCGAGGCGCTCGGCGTCGGCGGCGGCGATCTCCTCCAGGTCACCGATCTCGGTGGCCAGCGCCCGGGCCGCGGTGGGCCCGACGTGCCGGATCGACAGCGCCACGACCACGCGCCAGAGCGGCTGCGACCTCGCGGCCTCCAGGTTCGCCAGCAGGCGGCGCCCGTTGGCGGACAGGCCACCGTCCTTGTTGCGGAACAGGTCCGCTCGCAGCAGCTCGGCCTCCCCGAGGTCGAACAGGTCGCCCTCGTCGGCGACCACGCCCGCGTCGAGCAGCGCCTGCGCCGCCTCCCACCCCATCGCCTCGATGTCGAACGCACCCGGACCCGCGACGTGGAACAGCCTCTCCCGCAGCTGGGACGGGCAGGAGCGGGCGTTCGGGCACCGGATGTCGACGTCCGCCTCGCGCTGGTGGGCAAGCTCGGTGCCGCACGACGGGCAGTGGGTCGGCATCACGAACTCGCGCTCGGTGCCGTCGCGCAGGTCGACGACCGGGCCGACGATCTCGGGGATCACGTCACCGGCCTTGCGCAGCACCACGGTGTCGCCGATCAGCACGCCCTTGCGCCGGACCTCCTGGGCGTTGTGCAGCGTCGCCATCTCGACCGTCGACCCGGACACGAGCACCGGCTGCATCAGCCCGAACGGGGTCACCCGGCCGGTACGCCCGACGTTGACCTGGATGTCGAGCAGCCGGGTCGTGACCTCCTCCGGCGGGTACTTCCACGCGATCGCCCAGCGCGGCGCCCGGCTGGTCGCGCCGAGGCGCCGCTGCACAGCGACCTCGTCCACCTTGACCACGACGCCGTCGATCTCGTGGTCGACGTCGTGGCGGTGCTCGCCGTACCACGCGACGTACTCCTCGACCTCGGCGAGCGTGTCGACGACCCGGTACCGGCTGTTCACCGGCAGGCCCCACCGCTCGAGCTCGGCGTAGGTGCCGGACTGGGTCTGCGGCACCGGGCCGCTGCGCGCGCCGAGACCGTGCACGAGCAGCCGCAGCGGGCGCCGGGCGCTGACCCGCGGGTCCTTCTGCCGCAGCGACCCCGCCGCGGTGTTGCGGGGGTTGGCGAACGGTGGCTTGCCGGCCTCGACGAGCGAGGCGTTCAGCGCCGCGAACCCCGCCACCGGGAAGAAGACCTCGCCCCGGACCTCGAACCGCTCCGGGTACCCCTCGCCCGCGAGCACGTGCGGCACGCCGTCGACGGTGCGGACGTTGAGGGTGACGTCCTCCCCCGTCCGCCCGTCGCCACGGGTCGCCGCGCGGACCAGCCGGCCGGACTCGTAGAGCAGGTTCACGGCGAGGCCGTCGATCTTCGGCTCGCACAGGTAGTGCACCGCACTGCCCGGCGCCGCGCGCTCGACGCGCTCCGCCCACGACGACAGCTCGTCCGCCGAGAAGGCGTTGTCCAGGCTGAGCATGCGCTCCAGGTGGTCGACGGGCGTGAAATCCGTCGAGAACGTGCCGCCGACCGTCTGGGTCGGCGAGTCCGGGGTGCGCAGCCCGGGGTGCTCGGTCTCGAGCTCCTCCATCCGCCGCAGCAGCCGGTCGTACTCGCCGTCGCTGACCACCGGTGCGTCGCGAAGGTAGTAGGCCCACTGGTGGGAGCGGATCTCCTCGGCCAGGCGCGTCGCCTCTCGCCGCGCCTCGGCCGGGACCGGCGCCTGTGCGACGTACGCCTCCGTGTCCACCTGGGTCTCGGTGCCCCCGTCCTCACTCACGCCGACGATCCTGCCGGAGCCAACCGACACCCGCACGGACGCACCCAGCCCCCGGCCCCACCCCCGCCGAGTGTGACCTCTGTGCACGGCACGCCGGCGTGTCGTGCACAGAGGTCACACTCGATGCACGGCACGCCCACCCCGGCGGTGATCATGCACTCCGGGTACGGAGGGGCCTCAGCCGGCGGCGGCCTCGGCGAGGGCGTCGGAGGCCCGCAGGCACGCCGCGAGGGCTGCCCGGGCCCCTGCCGGCGAGGCGCCGGCGAGACCGCACGCCGGCGTCACCACGACGTCGGCCAGCCGGGGCCCCTCCAGCCCCACCTGCACCCAGGGGGCCCGGACGGCGGCCAGCAGCTCGGCCGTGCCGGGCGGCGCGGCGGTGGCGGGCACGAGCCCGGCCCACAGCGCGGTGCCGGCCTCGACGGCAACCGCCACCGACTCCCAGCCCGCGGGCCCGAGCAGCGCGGTGTCCAGGGCGAGGGCGCCGGCACCGGACTCGCGCAGCAGCCCGACGGGCGCCTCCGGCGCGCAGCAGTGCACCGCGGTGGTGACCGCGCCGGCAGCGGTCGACGCGTCCAGGACCGCGCGCAGCCCGTCCCGGGCGAGCGCCGGGTCCACGGCCGGCAGCCGCCCGAAGCCGCTACCGGTGGGCAGGCGCCCGGCCAGCACCGCCGGCAGCGACGGCTCGTCCACCTGGAGCACCACCTGCGCACGGGGGACGAGCCGGCGCACCGCGGCGACGTGCTCGGCGACGCCCTGCGCGAGCGACTCGACGAGGTCGCGGACGGCGCCTGCATCGACCACCGCCCGCTCCCCGCGCGGCAGCCGGACCTCCGCCGCCAGCGTCCAGGGCCCGGGGGCCTGCACCTTCAGCGGGCCGGCGTAGCCGTCGGCGGCCTCCGCGAGCGCGTCGAGGTCGGCGCGCAGGTACGACGCTGCGCGCTCGGCGTCGCGGCCGGGCCGGTCGACGAACCGCCAGCCGGAGGGCTGCAGGTCCACCGGCAGGTCGACGAGCAGCGCCGTGCCGCGGCCGACGAGGTCGGCACCGGGACCCCTCGCCGGCAGCTCGGGCAGGAACGGCAGGTGTACCCCGCCGCCGAGCTCACCGAGCACCGTGCGCGCGGCGTCCAGCGGGTGCGTGCCCGGCCACGACCCGATCCCGCTGGCGCTCACCGGGATCGATCCGGCCGGGCGCCGGTGACCGTCGCCGAGCCCACCACGCGGGTGCCGTCGTACAGGGCGAGCGTCTGCCCCGCCGCCACGCCCCGCGCCGGTGTGCCCAGCCGCACCCGCAGCGAGTCGTCGCCCGGTCCGGGGGCAGCGACCAGCACGCAGCCGATCTCCGCGCCGTGCGCCCGCAGCTGGGCTCCGAGCGCGTCCCCACGCCGTGGCGCCGGGCCGCACCACGTCACGCCCCCGGCCGCGACGACGTCCACGTCGAGGTCCTCCGCTGCTCCCACGGTGACCGTGTTGTCCGCCACCGAGGTGGCCACGACGTACCGGGGGCGCCCGTCGGCCGCGGGCTCGCCGAGTCGCAGCCCCCGTCGCTGGCCGACGGTGAACCCGACCGCACCGCCGTGGTCGCCCACGACGCGGCCGGCGGTGTCGACCACGGCGCCGCGACGCCGCGGGATCCGCGCCGACAGCCACGTCCGTGTGTCCCCGTCGGGCACGAAGCAGATGTCGTGGCTGTCGGGCTTGTCGGCCACCGCCAGCCCCCGCTCGCGGGCCTCGCTGCGGACCTCGTGCTTGGCCTCGGCATCCCCCAGTGGCAGCAGGGCCCGCGCGACGCGCTCCGGGGGCAGTACGGACAGCACGTACGACTGGTCCTTCGCGGCGTCGCGCGCGCGGTGCAGCTCGGGGCCGTCGAGGCCCGCGACGACCCGGGCGTAGTGCCCGGTGGCCAGGGCGTCGAAGCCGAGTGCCAGCGCGCGGTCGAGCAGTGCCGAGAACTTCACCTTCTCGTTGCAGCGCACGCACGGGTTCGGTGTGCGCCCGGCGGCGTACTCGGCGACGAAGTCCTCGACGACGTCCGCGGCGAAGCGCTCGGACAGGTCCCACACGTAGAAGGGGATGCCCAGGACGTCGGCGCTGCGGCGGGCGTCGCGCGCGTCGTCGGCGGTGCAGCAGCCGCGACCGCGCGGCGACCGGGACGCGCGGGCCGTCGTCCCGCGCTCGTCGCGGCTCAGGGCGAGGTGGACGCCGACGACCTCGTGGCCGGCGGCCACGGCACGGGCGGCGGCGACCGCGGAGTCGACACCCCCGCTCATCGCGGCGAGCACCCTCACGGCCGGGCCCCGGCAGGCGCGCTCACGCCGTGCGGGCGGTCGTCAGCCCGGCGGTGCGCGCCCGCTCCACCACGGGCCCGACGGCGGCGGCGAGCGCGGCGACGTCGGCCCCGGTCGAGGTGTGGCCCAGGCTGAAGCGCAGCGCGCCCCGCGCCTCGTGCGGCGGCACGCCCATCGCCGCGAGCACGTGGCTCGGCTCCGGGACGCCAGCACGGCAGGCGGACCCCGTGGAGCACTCCACGCCGCGGGCGTCGAGCAGGTACAGCAGCGAGTCGCCCTCGCAGCCCGGCACGGTCACGTGGGCGATGCCGGGCAGCCGGCCCGCCGGGTCGGGGTCGCCGCGGACGACGACCTCCGGCACCCGGTCGCGCAGGGCCGCGACGAGGGCGTCGCGCAGCTCGGCGAGCCGGGCGGCCTCGGCCGGCCGACGGGCCACCGTGACCTGTGCCGCCGTGCCCAGCGCAGCCACGGACGGCGCGTCCAGCGTGCCGGAGCGCACGCCCCGCTCCTGCCCGCCGCCGTGCAGCACCGGCTCCAGGTCGACGCCCCGGCGCAGCAGCAGTGCGCCGGCGCCGAGCGGGCCGCCGATCTTGTGGCCGGAGACGGTCAGCGCGTCGAGACCGCTCGCCGCGAAGTCGACGTCCAGCGCGCCCACGGCCTGCACCGCATCGCTGTGCACGGGCACGCCGTGCTCGGCGGCGGCCGCGACCACCTCGGCGACGGGCTGCACGGTGCCGACCTCGTTGTTCGCCCACATCACCGACACCAGTGCCGTCGTGCCGGCACCGGCGGCGAGCTCGGCACGCAGCGCGTCGACGTCCACGCGCCCGACGGCGTCGACCGGGAGCCAGACGACCTCGGCGCCCTCGTGCTCGCCCAGCCACTCGACGGCGTCCAGCACGGCGTGGTGCTCGACGGCGCTGGCGAGAACGCGGGTGCGACGCGGGTCGGCGGCGCGCCGCGACCAGAACAGCCCCTTCACGGCCAGGTTGTCGGCCTCGGTGCCGCCGCCGGTGAGCACGACCTCGCCGGCGCGGCAGCCCAGCGCGTCCGCGACCTGCTCGCGGGACTCCTCCACGACGCGCCGCGCCCGCCGGCCCGACGTGTGCAACGACGACGCGTTGCCCCCGAACGAGAGCTGCTCGCTCATCGCGGCGACGGCCTCGGGCAGCATCGGCGTCGTCGCCGCGTGGTCGAGGTAGGCGGTCACGGACAGGGAGTCTAGGTCGGCGCCCTGCGCCGTGCCGCCCGGCCGCTGCCGGCCGCGTCACGGCCGGCTCACGACAGTGGCCGGGCCCTCAGCCGCGCCGGCGGCCGATCTCCTCGGCGGCCTGGGGCAGCACCGCGAAGAGGTCACCGACGACCCCGAAGTCGACGAGGTCGAAGATCGGCGCCTCGCCGTCCTTGTTCACCGCCACGATGGTCTTCGACGTCTGCATCCCGGCCCGGTGCTGGATCGCCCCCGAGACGCCCGCGGCCACGTACAGCTGCGGCGAGACCGTCTTGCCGGTCTGCCCGACCTGGTTGGCGTGGGGGTACCAGCCCGCGTCGACCGCGGCGCGGGACGCGCCCACGGCCGCGCCCAGGCTGTCGGCGAACGTCTCGACGGGGGTGAAGTCGCCGTTGGTGCCGCGTCCGCCCGTGACGACGACGGCGGCCTCGGCGAGGTCGGGGCGCCCGGAGCGCTCCCGGGCGGTGGTCGCGGTGATGCGGGCGGACGTCGCGGCCGGGGACAGCGAGACCGTCACGGCCTCGGTCGTCGCGGTCACGGGGGCGGCCTCGACGGCGACGGAGTTCGGCTTCACCGTGACGATCGGGGTGCCGCGGGTCACGCGTGCGCGCACGCTGTACGACCCGGCGAACACGGACTGGGTGGTCGTGACGGCCCCGTCCTCCAGCTCCACGTCGACGGCGTCGGTGACCAGCCCGCTCGACGTGCGCACCGCCAGCCGCGCGGCGACCTCCTTGCCGTCCGGGCTCGACGGCAGCAGCACCGCCGCCGGGGCGGCGCTGGCCACGAGCTGCGCGAGCACCTCCGCAGTCGGGGCGACGAGGTGCTCGGTGACCTCCCCGGAGGGCACCGTGTACACCGTCGACGCCCCGTGCTCGGCGAGCGCGTCCACCGCGGCGCCGGCGTCGTCGCCGACCAGCACGGCCGCCGGCTCACCGAGCCGCCGCGCCAGTGTCAGCAGCTCGAGGGTGCTCTTGCGGACCGCCCCGTCGACGTGCTCGACCAGCACCAGGACCTGTGCCATGACTCGTGTTCTCCTTCGGTCGTCCGGCCCGCGGGCCGGTCACGGACAGGCTCAGACGAACTTGTGCTCGGCCAGGAACGCCGCCAGCCGGGTGCCACCGTCCCCCTCGTCGGTGACCACCTCGCCGGCGGAGCGGGGCGGGCGCGGCGTCACCGCCACGACCGTCGTCCACGCGGCGGAGAGCCCGACGTCGGAGGGGTCGACACCGAGGTCGGCCAGCCCCCACGTCTCCACGGGCTTCTTCTTGGCCGACATGATCCCCTTGAACGAGGGGTAGCGGGGCTCGTTGATCTGGTCGGTCACGCTCGCCAGCGCGGGCAGCGCGGCCTGCACGGTCTGGGTGGAGGCGTCGCCGTCGCGGCGGATCGTCACCGTGGCCCCGTCGAGCGTCAGCTCGGACGCGAAGGTGACCTGCGGGCGCCCGAGGCGCTCGGCCAGCATGGCCGGCACGACGCTCATCACCCCGTCCGTGGAGGCCATCCCGGTCAGCACGAGGTCGACGTCGCCGATCTTCTCCACCGCGGCTGCCAGCACGAGGGACGTCGCCGGGGCGTCCGAGCCCGCGATGGCGTCGTCGCACACGTGCACACCCGAGTCCGCACCCATCTGCAGCGACTTGCGGACGGCGTCGGCGGCACCCTCCGGGCCCATCGTCAGCACGACGACCTCGACGTCGTCTCCCGCCTCGCGCAGCTTCAGCGCCTCCTCGACGGCGTACTCGTCGAGCTCGCTGAGCAGGCCGTCGACCCCGACCCGGTCGGTGGTGGCGTCCGGCTCGGTGAAGCCCCGCTCCGCCTGGGCGTCCGGGACGTGCTTGATGCAGACCACGATCCTCATGCGGGGGACATTACCGACCGGTAACCACCGGTGCGCCGACGGGTGGCGCGCGTCGGCCGCGGGCCCGGACTACCGTCCGGCACATGGTCGACGCGGCGGAACCGGGGCAGGACGGCGGCCCCCGGATGGGCGCCGTCGCCGACCTGATGCAGGCCGAGGTCCGCGAGGGGGCCGGCCTGCACGCCTACGACGGCCGGGTGCAGGACCTCTCGCCGGCCGGGGTGCGCTCGGGGTTGGCGCGGCTCGGCGGCGAACCGGTCGCCGACCCTCACGACGAGGCGCACCTCGCGTGCTTCGAGGCGGGCCTGCGGTGGTGGTTCGGCGAGCACGAACGGCACCGACGCGACCCGCTCGTGCACGTCGCCGCACTCGACCTGGCCTGCTACGGGCGCGAGTACGCGCCGGCGGCGGACCGCGCCTCGGCCCGGCGCGCGCACCTGGTCGCCTGGCCGGACGCCGTCGACGCGGCGCTGGAGAGCCTGGACGCCGTCCCGGCGCCGGTCGCGGAGGCCCTGCTCGGCGCGGTCCGTGGCCTGGCGGCGGCGGTGGATGCCGGCGAGGGGCCGCACGCCGAGCGGGCGCTGGCGGCCCACGCGCGGCTGCTCGCCCACGTCGAGGGGTGCGCCCGCCACGGCCCCCCGGACGCTGCGGTGGGGGCGGCCGCGCTGGCGCGCGAGATGGGCGTCTGGGAGGGCATCGAGGTCGACCTCGCCGAGCTGTCCGCGCACGCCGAGGCCGAGCGCGACCGGCTCACCGCGCTGCTCACGCAGGCGTGCGCGCGGATCGACCCCCGCCGTCCGGCGGCGGCCGTGGTCGCGGACCTGCTCGCCGACCGGCCCGCCGCCCAGGACGTCGTCGCCGAGGCCACCGCGCTGACCCGGGAGGTGCTCGACTTCACCGCCGAGCACCGGCTGGCGCCGTGGACGGACGGCGAGTGCCGTGTCGGTCCGGCCCCGCCCTCGCGCTCGTGGGCGATGGCGTCGATGAGCTGGGCGGCACCGGAGGAGCCGGACGCCCCGTCCTGGTACCACGTCACGCCCCCGGACCCGACCTGGCGCCCGGAGGCGGTGCGGGAGTGGCTGTCGGTGTTCAGCCGCACGTCGCTGCCCGCGGTCACCGTGCACGAGGTCGCGCCGGGCCACTACGCGCACGGCCGTGCCCTGCGCCGGGCGCCCACCCCGGTGCGCCGGGTGCTGCACTCGGCCACCTTCTGCGAGGGGTGGGCCCACTACTGCGAGGAGATGGTGGTCGAGGCGGGCTTCGGCGACGACGACCCGCGCTACGTCGTCGGGATGTGCCTGGAGGCCCTGGTGCGCGTCACCCGGCTCGCGTGCGCCATCGGGCTGCACGCAGGCGACCTGGACGTCGCCGGCGCCACGCGGCGGTTCGAGCAGGACGCCTGCCTGGGCCACTCCGCCGCGGTGTCCGAGGCGCGCCGGGGCACGTTCGACCTCGGCTACGGGCGCTACACCTGGGGCAAGCTGCTGCTCGGCGGTCTGCGGGAGCGGGCCCGCCAGCGGTGGGGTACCGGGTACACCCTGCAGCGCTTCCACGCAGCGGTGCTCGACCTCGGCTCGCCGCCGGTCGGGCTGCTGGGCACTGCGCTGGACCGGGGCTGACACCCGCGCCGAGGCCCTGCTGGTCTCGAGGCCGTGGCGACGGCCCTCAGCGGCCCTCGAACCGCGCCTTGCCGGGTCCCTCGGCAACGAACGACGCCATCCCGGTCGCCTGGTCGCAGGTGGCGAACAGCCCTGCGAACAGCATCCGCTCGATCTGCAGGCCGGTCTCCAGGTCCGTCTCCAGACCGCGGTCGACCGCCTCCTTGGCCGCCTTCAGCGCGTAGGCGGGTCCGCCGACGTACCGCTCGACCCGCGCGCGGGCGGCGGTGAGGACGTCGGCTGCGGGGACCACCTCGTCGACGAGACCGATCGCGAGGGCCTCCGGGGCCTTCACGAACCGGCCGGAGAAGATGAGGTCCTTCGCGCGGGAGGGGCCCACGAGCCGCGCGAGCCGCTGGGTGCCGCCGGCCCCGGGGATGATCCCGAGCAGGATCTCCGGCTGGCCGAGGGTGGCGTCGTCGGCGGCGACCCGGAAGTCGCAGCACAGGGCCAGCTCGCAGCCCCCGCCGAGGGCGTACCCGGTGACCGCCGCGACCGTGGGCTTGCCGATCCGCGCGACGGCGGTGAACGAGTCCTGCAGAGCCGCGGACCGGTCCACCATGTCGGTGTAGGAGAGCTTCAGCATCTCCTTGATGTCGGCACCGGCGGCGAACACCTTCGCGCCGCCGTAGACGATGACCGCGGCGACGTCGTGGCGCTGGGCGGCCTCGCGCGAGGCCGCCGCGAACCCGGCCTGGACCTCGGCGTCGAGCGCGTTCATCGGCGGCCGGTCGAGCCGGATCGTGCCGATGCCGCCGTCCACCTCGAGCCGGACGTACTCGCTCATGTCGCCTCCTCCTCCGGCCGCGGCCGGGTACACGTGCTGCGTGGGGTGTCGCGAGGGTGGGACCGCCCGGCGAGCGGCGGTCGGGTCAGGCGGTGCCGGGGTCCGTCCCGCCGGCGGGCCCGTCGCCGGTGTCGGTGCCGCCTTCGGCAGTGACGTGCCACGTCTTCACGGCCTGGAGCAGGCCCTGCACCGCCCCGGACAGCAGCTGGCGGAGCTCGCCCTGCGGCGGGGAGACGAGGTCCACGGCGACGAGCAGGACGTCGTCGTGGACGCTGGCCTTGATCAGGTTGAGCCGGGCCGTGACGTGGTTCGCGGCGCGCAGCCGCACGAGCTCGTCGGCGGGCACGGTGTCGCCGATCCGCCACTGGCCGAACACGCGCATCATCGGCAGCGGCTCGTCCGCGCAGCGCACGAAGATGCGCTGCTCGTTCACGCGCACCTCGACGTCGCCGTCCTTGTCGACGTTGGGTGCGAGGCCCTCGTCGAGCAGCGCGTCGAGCACGCGGCCCCGGAGCGGGTGCTCGTCGCCGGGCGGCGGGAAGGACGGCAGCGAGGCGGGGTCGGTCATGGCCCCACCGTAACCAGGGTGCGGATCCACCCGGCGCCGCACCGGATCGGTGCTGCGGCAGACTGCGCCGGGTGCCTCCGGACGCCCCCGCCCCGACCGCGGTGCCCGCAGGTGGGTCGGGCCCGTGGCCGCTCGGTGTGCACGTGTGCCGAGGCGGCGCGAGCGCCGCGGTCCTCGCCCCCCACGCCGAACGCGTCGCCGTCGCCCTGCTGTCCCCCGACGGCCGCGGTGGCTGGCGGGAGGAGGCGCACGACCTCGTCGAGCGCACCCACGGCGTCTGGCACGGCGTCGTCCCCGGGATGCACCCGGGGCAGCGCTACGGGCTGCGGGCCTACGGCCCGTGGGACCCGGCCCGCGGGCTGCGGTACGACCCCTCGAAGCTGCTGCTCGACCCGTGGGCACGGGGCGTGGAGGGCGAGCTGGGTATGGGCCCGCCGGTGTTCAGCCACGCCGTTGACGCCGACCTGCGCCCCGACGGCCCGGCCCCCGCGACCGCCGACGACCTGCCCGGCCTGGACTCGGCGGCCCACGTGCCGCACGGGGTGCTCCTGGACGCCGCACCGGCCGACCGCGCGCGCCGGCCTCGGGTGCCGTGGGCCGACACGGTGGTCTACGAGGCGCACGTGCGGGGCCTGACGATGGCGCACCCCGGGGTGCCGGAGGGGCTGCGCGGCACGTACGCGGCGCTGGCCCACCCCACGGTCGTGGAGCACCTGCTCGGGCTCGGGGTGACGGCGCTGGAGCTGTTGCCCGTGCACGCGGCGGCCAGCGAGGTGCACCTGGCGCGGCGGGGGGCGACGAACTACTGGGGCTACAACACCCTGGCGTTCCTCGCGCCCGAGCCGCGCTACGCCACCGCGGCGGCGCGGGCCGCCGGCGCGCACGCCGTCGCCGCCGAGCTCGCGGGCGCCGTGGCCGCGCTGCACGACGCGGGGCTGGAGGTCTGGCTCGACGTCGTCTACAACCACACCTGCGAGGGGGGCCGGGACGGCCCGACGCTGTCGTGGCGTGGTCTCGACGCGTCGCTGTACTACCGGCTCGACTCCCACGGCCGCGACGTCGACACCACCGGCTGCGGCAACTCCCTGGACTCCGGCGAGCCACGCGTCGTACAGATGTGGCTGGACTCGCTGCGCCACTGGGCGCTCGCGTACGGGATCGACGGGTTCCGGTTCGACCTGGCCACCACCCTCGCCCGCGGACCCCTCGGCTTCGACCCCGACCACCCGTTCCTCGTCGCCGCCCGCACCGACCCGGCGCTGGCCGACGTCAAGCTCGTCGCCGAGCCGTGGGACGTCGGCGACGGCGGCTGGCGCACCGGCTCCTACCCACCCCCCTTCGCCGAGTGGAACGACCGGTTCCGCGACGGGGTCCGCACCTTCTGGCTCGCCGACGCCGCCGCCGCCCGCCGCGGTCACGGCGAACCGGGGCACGGGGTGCGCGAGCTCGCGACCCGGCTCGCGGGGTCGGCGGACCTGTTCACCCCGACGTCCAGCGGGGAGGAGCGCGGTCCCCACGCCTCCGTCTCCTACGTCACCGCCCACGACGGGTTCACCCTCGCCGACTCGACGGCCTTCGAGTCCAAGCACAACGAGGCGAACGGCGAGGGCAACCGCGACGGCCACGGCGACAACCGGTCGTTCAACCACGGCGTGGAGGGCTGGGACGTCGACGCGGCGACCGCCGCGGCCCGGCGACGGTCGGCGCGCAACCTGCTCGGCACCCAGTTGCTCGCGACCGGCGTGCCGATGCTCACCGCCGGCGACGAGACGGGTCGCACCCAGGGCGGCAACAACAACGCCTACTGCCTCGACGACCCGACGACGTGGCTCGACTGGTCCTGGCTCGACGCCGCCGGCGATGACGGCGGCGCCGGCACGAGCGCGGCGCGGGACCTACGGGCGGTCGTGGCGCACCTGGCCCGGCTGCGCCGCGAGCACCCGGTGCTACGCCAGGACCGCGTGTTCGCCGGTCGTCCGGTGCACCTCGACGGCACGACCGACCTGGCCTGGTTCGCGGCGGACGGCACGGCGATGGACCACGACCGGTGGCACGACCCGCACCAGCGCACGCTGCAGATGTTCCTGCACGGCGACCCGGTCGGCAGCCAGTCGTTGCTCCTCGTGCTGCACGGCGGCGCACGGCCGGCCCGTGTCGTGCTGCCCGACGCGCCGTGGGCACGGGCCTGGTCCCTGCTGTGGAGCAGCGTCGACGAGGCTCCCGGCGGCACCGGTCGCGGGGCCGGCGAACCCGTCCCGGCCGGCGGCGGTGCCGACGTCCCGGAGCTCTCCCTGCACGTCTTCCGCGCGCAGCGCTGAGCCCCACCCCCACCTAGCGGTGATCATGCACCTCGGGTACGCCGGGCGTACCCGAGGTGCATGATCACCATTGGGGGTGGGGGGTCAGGCGTTGACGACGAGGCCCGTCTCGGCGGGACTGGCGAGCAGCGGGTGGCTCGGAAGCACCCGCACGGTGTAGCCGAACGCCCCGGTGCGGCGCAGCACGACGTCGCCGGTGAAGGCGTGCCGGCCGTCCTCGTAGGACTCGGTGTGCTTCAGCGACACCGAGCCGCGCGGGCTGAGCTCGTCGGCCTCGTCGACCGGACCGTGCACGACCTGGACGTCGACGTCGGCCGGGTCGACGTCTCCGAGCGACAGGTACGCGCCGACGTGCAGCACCTCACCGACCTGGGGGGCGTCGCCGATACCGGAGGACTCGACGTGGTCGACGCGCACGCCCGACCAGCCCGCCGCGACGCGCTGTTTCCAGCGCGCCAGCTCGGCCGCCCCGGCGTACCCGGTGCCGCTCACCCGACGCCCCGCGGTGAACGCCGGCAGGTACAGCTGCTCGACGTAGTCGGCGACCATCCGGGTCGCGAGCACCTTCGGGCCGAGGGTGCCCAGGGTGTGCACGACCATCTCGAGCCAGCGTGTCGGCAGACCGCCGCTCTCGTCGTAGAACCGTGGCGCCACGTGGTTCTCCACCAGGTCGTACAGCGCCGCGGCCTCGAGGTCGTCGCGGTGGTCGGGGTCCTCGACGCCGTCCGCGGTCGGGATCGCCCAGCCGTTCTCCCCGTCGAACCACTCGTCCCACCAGCCGTCGAGGATCGAGAGGTTGAGGCAGCCGTTGAGCGCCGCCTTCATCCCCGACGTCCCGCAGGCCTCCAGGGGGCGCAGCGGGTTGTTCAGCCAGACGTCGCAGCCCGGGTACAGGCTCTGCGCCATTGCGATGTCGTAGTTCGGCAGGAAGACGATGCGGTGCCGCACCTCGGGGTCGTCCGCGAACTTCACCATCTGCTGGATCAGCCGCTTGCCGGAGTCGTCCGCGGGGTGGGACTTGCCGGCGATGACGAGCTGCACCGGCCGGGTCGGGTGCAGCAGCAGCGCCTTGAGCCGCTGCGGGTCGCGGAGCATCAGCGTCAGGCGCTTGTACGTCGGCACGCGCCGCGCGAACCCGATCGTCAGGACGTCGGGGTCGAGCACGTCGTCGACCCACCCGAGCTCGGCCTGGGTCGCACCGCGCTCGAGCCACGACGACCGCACCCGGCGGCGGACGTCGGTGACGAGCTGCTCGCGCAGCTGCCGGCGGACCGCCCAGACCTCGTCACGCGGGACGGACGCCACCCGGTCGAAGCCCTGGCCGCGCTCCATCAGGTCCGGGCCGACGTGGCGGGTCGCCAGGTCGACGACGCGGGAGTCGACCCACGTCGGCGCGTGCACGCCGTTGGTGATGGAGGAGATCGGGATCTCGGCGTCGTCGAAGCCCGGCCAGAGCCCGTCGAACATGCCCCGGCTCACCTCGCCGTGGAGCCGCGAGACGCCGTTCGCGCGCTGGGCCAGACGCAGCCCCATCACCGCCATGTTGAACACGCCCGCCTCCCCGCCGGGGTAGTCCTCGGCGCCGAGCGCGAGCACACGGTCGAGCGGCACGTCTCCCAGCACGCCCGAGCTGCCAAGGTAGAGCTGGACCTGGTCACGGCCGAAACGGTCGATGCCGGCGGGCACCGGGGTGTGGGTGGTGAACACGGTGGCCGCGCGCACCGCCTGCAGCGCCGCGTCGAACCCGAGGCCGGTCAGGCCGAGCTCGCGGGTTCGCTCGAGTCCGCCGAAGCCGGCGTGACCCTCGTTCGCGTGGTAGACGCTGGGCTCCGGCGCCCCGGACAGCCGCGACCACAGCCGCAGCGCCCGTACCCCGCCGATGCCGAGCAGCATCTCCTGCTGCACCCGGTGCTCACCGCCGCCGCCGTAGAGGCGGTCGGTGATCGACCGGGCCTGCTCGTCGTTGTCCGGGACGTCGGAGTCGAGCAGCAGCAGCGGCACGCGGCCGACGTCGGCCTTCCAGACGTGCGCGTGCAGCGTCCTGCCCCCGGGCAGCTGCACGACGACCTGGCACGGTGCCCCGTCGGCCTCGCGAAGCAGCGTCAAGGGTAGCCCGTTCGGGTCGTTCACGGGGTAGGTCTCGGTCTGCCAGCCGTCCCGGGTCAGGGACTGCTTGAAGTACCCGCTGCGGTAGAAGAGCCCGACCCCGACGACCGGGACACCCAGGTCGGACGCGCTCTTGAGGTGGTCACCGGCCAGGATCCCCAGGCCGCCGGAGTACTGGGGCAGTGCGGACGCGATGCCGTACTCCGCGGAGAAGTACGCGATGGCCTCCGGGCGCTCGCCCTCGAGCTGCTGGTACCAGCGCGGCTCGCTGAGGTAGCCGCGCAGGTCCGCCCCGGCCCGGGCGACCCGGGTCACGAAGTCGCGGTCGGCGGCGAGCGCCTCGAGCCGGTCCGGCCCGAGGGCCCCGAGCAGGGCGACCGGGTCCCGCCCGACGCGCTGCCAGCGCACGGGGTCGATGCCGGCGAACAGCTCGCGGGTCGGGGCGTGCCACGACCAGCGCAGGTTGAGCGACAGGTCACCGAGGTCGGCGATCGGTTCGGGCAGCACGGTGCGGACGGTGAACCGTCGGATGGCCTTCACGGGCGACGAGGGTACGGCAGTCGGGGCGGTGTCCCGCCCCGCACTTGCGAGGCTCGTACCCGTTTCCACCCGGTCGCCGACGGCGCGGCCGGCAGCGGACGCCGAGCGCGCGCCGAGGGCGGCGCGCGGCGTGGACACCGATTACCGACGGACGCGCCGACGTCGGTAGGTTCGTGCGGGTGAGCCAGGCAGACCGGACCAGCCCGCGCCGCGACGCGACGCCTTCTCCCCCCGACCCCCCGGCACCGTCGGTGGCGCGCTCCGCCGACGCGTCGGGCGCCGCCGCTCCGGCCGGCACCGCCGCCGACACCAGCACCGCCGATCGGGACGGGGTGCACCGCGCCGTGGCCCGGCCGGTCCCAGGCACCCGGGTCGGGCGGATCCCGGTCCTCGACGTCTCCCCGAGCGTCGACGGCGGCACCTGGCCGGCCCGGTGCGTCGTCGGTGAGGCCGTGCCCGTCGCCGCCACCGTCTTCCGCGAGGGCCACGACGCCGTCGCGGCGACGGCGGTGCTGCTGCGCCCCGACGGCAGCGTGCACACCGCCGTGAGGATGACCGAGGGTGCCCCCGGCCTCGACCGGTGGCACGCCTCGCTGCGGCCGGACGACGAGGGCGACTGGACCTTCCGGGTGGAGGGGTGGTCGGACCCGTACGGCACGTGGGAGCACGACGCCGTGCTGAAGGTCGCCGCCGACGTCGACACCGAGCTCATGCTCACCGAGGGCGCGCTGCTACTGGAGCAGGCCGCCGCCGACCCCGAGCGCGACGCCGAGGGGGCCCGGGCGCTGACCGGCGCCGTGCAGGCGCTGCGGGACGGCGCCCGCCCGGCCCAGGCCCGCCTGGCCGCCGGGACCTCCGCCCAGGTGCACGCCGCGCTCGCGCGGCACCCGGTCCGCGAGCTCGTGACGCCCTCGGCGGAGCTGCCGCTGCGCGTCCAGCGCGAGCTGGCGCTCGTCGGCTCGTGGTACGAGATCTTCCCGCGGTCCCACGGCGCGTACCGCGACCCCGCGACCGGGAAGTGGGTCACGGGCACGCTGAGGACCGCAGCCGAGGCGCTGCCGCGGATCGCGTCGATGGGCTTCGACGTCGTCTACCTCACCCCGGTGCACCCGATCGGGACGACGAACCGCAAGGGCCGCAACAACACCCTGGATGCCCAGCCGGCCGACCCGGGGTCGCCGTACGCGATCGGCAGCCCCGACGGCGGGCACGACGCCATCGCCCCCGAGCTCGGCGACTTCGACGACTTCGACGACTTCGTCGCCCGGAGCCGCAACCTCGGCGTGGAGGTCGCGCTCGACCTGGCGCTGCAGTGCTCGCCGGACCACCCGTGGGTCGCCGAGCACCCGGAGTGGTTCACGACGCGGGCGGACGGGTCCATCGCCTACGCGGAGAACCCGCCGAAGAAGTACCAGGACATCTATCCCGTGAACTTCGACAACGACCCCGACGGCATCTACGCCGAGGTGCTGCGGATCGTGCTGCTGTGGGTCGAGCACGGCGTCACGCTCTTCCGTGTCGACAACCCGCACACCAAGCCGGTCGAGTTCTGGGAGTGGCTGATCGCCGAGGTCAACCGCGACCACCCGGACGTCATCTTCCTGGCCGAGGCCTTCACCCGCCCGGCGATGATGCGCACCCTGGCCAAGGTCGGCTTCCACCAGTCGTACACCTACTTCACGTGGCGCACGAAGGGCGACGAGCTGGGCGAGTACCTGCTCGAGGTCAGCGGCGAGACAGCCGACTACATGCGGCCGAGCTTCTGGCCGACGACGCACGACATCCTCACGCCCGACATGCAGTTCGGCGGTCCCGCGGCGTTCCGGCTGCGCGCCGTGCTCGCGGCGACGTCCTCACCGACGTGGGGGATCTACTCCGGATACGAGCTCATCGAGAACGTCGCCCGCCCCGGCGCGCCGGAGCAGATCGACAACGAGAAGTACGAGCTCAAGCCCCGGGACTGGCAGCGGGCCCTCGACGAGGGGCGCAGCCTGGAGCCGCTGCTGCGCCGCCTCAACGAGATCCGCCGCGAGCACCCCGCGCTGCAGCGCCTGCGCGGACTCGCGGTCCACCCCACGGACGACCCGCAGATCCTCTGCTTCTCCCGCCGGGTCGATGCCGACGCGTCCCCGACGGGACACGACGACACCGTCGTCGTGGTGGTCACGCTCGACCCGCACTCCACCCGGCAGACGACGGTGCACCTCGACATGGCGGCGCTCGGGATGGACCGGCACGACACGTTCGTGGCGCACGACGAGCTCACCCAGCAGAGCTGGCACTGGGGCGAGCACAGCTTCGTGCGGCTGGATCCCGACAACCCCGCGCACGTGCTGCACGTGAGGAGGGTCTGATGGCCGCGACCGGGGGGCTCGACCTCGCCACGCCCGGACTGCGCCACGACCGCAGCTGGTACAAGAAGGCCGTCTTCTACGAGGTGCTGGTACGCGCCTTCGCCGACTCCAACGGCTCGGGGTCCGGCGACTTCACCGGCCTGCTCGGCAAGCTGGACTACCTGCAGTGGCTCGGCGTCGACTGCCTCTGGCTGCCGCCGTTCTACGCGTCGCCGCTGCGCGACGGCGGCTACGACATCAGCGACTACTGCGCGGTGCTGCCGGAGTTCGGCACCCTGCCCGACTTCACCGAGCTCGTCAGCCAGGCCCACGCCCGGGGGATGCGCGTCATCACCGACCTGGTGATGAACCACACCAGCGACCAGCACCCGTGGTTCCAGGCCAGCCGCGCCGACCCGACCGGGCCGTACGGGGACTTCTACGTCTGGGGCGACGACCCCGAGCAGTACTCCGAGGCGCGGATCATCTTCGTGGACACGGAGACGTCGAACTGGTCGTTCGACCCCGTGCGCCGGCAGTACTTCTGGCACCGGTTCTTCAGCCACCAGCCCGACCTCAACTTCGAGAACACCGAGGTCCGCGAGGCGATGATGGACGTCGTCCGCTTCTGGCTCGACCTCGGCATCGACGGCTTCCGGCTCGACGCGGTCCCCTACCTGTTCGAGGAGGAAGGCACGAACTGCGAGAACCTGCCGCGCACGCACGGCTTCCTGCGCGACCTGCGCGCGATGGTGGACGAGGAGTACCCCGGGCGGGTGCTGCTGGCCGAGGCGAACCAGTGGCCCGCCGAGGTGGTGGAGTACTTCGGCACGGACGACGAGCCCGAGTGCCACATGTGCTTCCACTTCCCCGTGATGCCGAGGCTCTACTACGCGATGCGCGAGGGCCGGGCGACACCCATCCTCGACGTCCTCGCCGACACCCCCGCGATCCCGCGCTCCGGCCAGTGGGGCACGTTCCTGCGCAACCACGACGAGCTCACCCTCGAGATGGTCACCACCGAGGAGCGCGCGGCGATGTACGGCTGGTACGCGCCCGACCCGAGGATGCGCGCCAACGTGGGCATCCGACGCCGGCTGTCGCCCCTGCTGGACAACTCCCGCTCCGAGCTCGAGCTGATCCACGCGCTGCTGCTGTCGCTGCCCGGCAGCCCGTGCCTGTACTACGGCGACGAGCTCGGCATGGGCGACAACATCTGGCTCCCGGACCGCGACTCCTCGCGCACGCCGATGCAGTGGACGCCCGACCGTAACGCCGGCTTCTCGACGTCCGACCCCGGCAAGCTCTACCTGCCGGTGGTGCAGTCGCTCGTCTACCACTACAACGGGACGAACGTGGAGGCGGCGCTGGCGTCGTCCTCGTCGCTGCTGCACTGGATCCGGGGCATGCTCGCCCTGCGCAAGCGGCACCCGGCCTTCGGGATGGGGGCGTTCGTGCCGCTCGAGGCCGACAACGACAGCGTGCTCGCGTTCCTGCGGGTGCTCGACGACGACGCCGCGCACGAGGCGGACGAGCGCCCGGAGACGTTGCTGTGCATCGCGAACCTCGCCTCGACGCCGCAGGCAACCCGCGTGCAGGTGCCCCAGCACAAGGGCCACGGCACCGAGGACGTCGTGGGCGGCACGGCGTTCCCCGACATCGACGAGGACGGCTCGGCGGGCTTCACCCTGGGGTCGCGCGACTTCCTGTGGATGCGGGTGGCCGAGCGGTGAGCGCCGCCGCGGCCGGCACGGGGACGCCGACCCCCGACGGGCTCGAGCACCTGTTGCACTCGTGGCTGCCCCACCAGCGCTGGTACCCGGCGAAGGGCCGGGGCGTGAGCCTGCGTGTGCTCAGCAGCACCCGCCTGGAGGACCCGACGGGCGCCGCCGAGGTGGAGGTGCTCGTCGTCGGCCTCGACTCCGGGGACCGCGTGGACGTCGTCCAGGTGCCGTTGACGTACCGCTCCGACCCGCTCACCGGCGCCGAGCACGCCCGGCTCGGGGAGGTCGACGTCGCCGGCGGCCGGCGCGTGGTCTACGACGGACCGCACGACCCCGCGTACGTCGGTGCGCTGCTGCGCTCGCTGCAGTCCGTCCCCGGCGCGGCGCCCGTGCCCACCGACGCCCCGGCGCACGTGCTCGTCGGGGAGCAGTCGAACACGAGCATCGTTGTCGAGCCCGCGTCCGGCCCGCCGACGATCGTCAAGGTGTTCCGCCCGCTGCACGCCGGGTCCAACCCCGACGTCGAGGTCACGGCGGCGCTGTCCGGGGCGGGCTGCACCGCGGTGCCGGCCGTCCGGGGCTGGCTCCAGGGGTCGTGGACGGACCCGGACGGCGGGCAGGCAGAGGGCCACCTCGCCGTCGCGGTCGAGTTCCTGGCGGGCAGCCAGGACGCCTGGCGCGAGGCGCTGGTGTCGGTCGAGGCGCGCTGGGACTTCGCCGAGGCGGCACGCGGCCTCGGCGCTGCGACGGCCGACGTGCACGCGCGCCTCGCCGACGCGATGGGCACGACCCCCGTCACGGACGCGGCGCGTGCCGACCTCGTCGCCGGGCTGCAGCAGAGGGTCGCGTGGGCTCAGGGGGCCTGCCGCGACCTCGACCCGTTCGCCGACGCGCTGGCGGCGCACGCTCGCTCGCTGAGCGCCCTCGCGGACCTGCCGGCGCTGCAGCGGGTCCACGGTGACCTCCACCTCGGTCAGGTGCTGCACGCCCCGGGGCGGGGGTGGGTGCTGCTCGACTTCGAGGGCGAGCCGCTGCGGCCGCTGGCGGAGCGAGCGGCGCCGGACCTCGCCCTGCGCGACGTCGCCGGCATGCTCCGCTCCTTCGACTACGCCGCCCGTCACGCGACCCTGGGGCTGCACGGCGAGGCCGCGGAGCGGGCCGTGGCGGACGCCGACGCCTGGGCCGACGCGGCACGCACCGCGTTCTGTGAGGGCTACGCGGCCGCGAGCGGGCTCGACCCGCGGGAGCGCACGGACCTGCTCGCCGCGCTGGAGCTCGACAAGGCGCTCTACGAGCTCGTCTACGAGACCCGCAACCGTCCGGCGTGGATCCCGGTGCCCCTGCACGCCGTGACGCGGCTGCTGGCCTGAGCCCGGGCGCGACGGCCGTGCCCGGCTGCGCCGCGGCGGTGCCCGCGTGCTGATCACCAACCACGTGCTCTCCGGCGCGCTCGTGGGGTGGCGTGCCGGAGGGAACGTCTCGGCGCTCGCGCTCGGGGTGCTCTCGCACGCCGTGCTCGACGTCGTCCCCCACTTCGGGGTGGACGACGAGCACCTGCTGCGGGTCGCCGTCCCGGACGGCCTGCTCGGGTTGGCCCTGCTCGGCGTGGTCGCGGCCCGCACCCCGGGCGACCGGCGCGTGCGGGTGCTCGCGGGCGTCGTCGGGGCGTGCCTGCCCGACCTCAACAAGCCGGGTCAGGTCTTCTTCGGTCGCTCCCCCTTCCCGGCCGCGGTGGACGCGGCGCACGGCGCGATCCAGACCGAGTCGCCGCGGCTGCTGCCCGTCGAGGTCGCCGCCGCCGTGACGTCAGCGCTGCTGCTGCGCCGTCACCGCCGCGCCCACCTCACGCGCTGACGGCGACCACGGCGGCCCCGGGCCCGGGCCCGCCACTGGGGCCGATCACACCAGCCACCGGGCTGGCACAGCGCGCCCCCGTGCCAGCCCGGTTGGCACAGGGCGCCCCCGTGCCAG
>JBBRBF010000002.1:0-148985 GCA_038206105.1 Actinomycetales bacterium
CCGCGGCCAACGTCGCCAAGGCCTTCGGCTACACGATCGGCACCAGTGACGTCGTGGTCACCTCCGGTGCCGACGCCAACCTCGCCGACGCCATGACCGCCGGCGCCATCGGCCGCGTCGCCGTCCTCACCCGCCCCGACGCCCTGCCCGGGGTGACCGCGAGCTTCCTGCGCGGCGCCCGTGCGGACCGCGTCTACGTCGCCGGCTCCAGCGCAGCGGTCTCGCCGACCACGCTGGAGCGGATCGGCGACGCCGCCTTCGGCTGACCCGGCCCTGCCCGCACCCCACCCCACCCCACCCCGTGGTGATCATGCACGTCGGGTACGCCGGGCGTACCCGACGTGCATGATCACGTGGTGGGGGTGGGGGCGGGTTCAGGTGGTGCTGTGGTGGCGCCCCAGGGCGCGGTAGACCCAGCCGGCCTGCTGCCACGCCGCCGGGTCGAGCGCGTTGCGGCCGTCGAGGATGCTGCGGCGGCGCACGAGCCGCCCCAGCACCTCCGGGTCCAGCTCCCGGTACTGCGCCCACTCGGTCGCGAGCAGCACGACGTCCGCGTCGCGGCAGGCGTCCTCGGGCGTGTCAGCGAACGCCAGGTCGGGCCACATCCGGCGTGCGTTCGCGACGGCCTGCGGGTCGGCGACCGTGACCTCGGCCCCCTGCAGCCGCATCTGTGCCGCGACGCTGAGAGCAGGCGAGTCGCGGACGTCGTCGCTGTCGGGCTTGAACGCCGCCCCCAGCACCGCGACACGCTTGCCGGCGAGGGAGCCGCCCACCTGCTCCCGGGCCAGGTCCACCATCCGCGTCCTGCGGCGCATGTTGATCGCGTCGACCTCGCGCAGGAACGTCAGGGCCTGGTCGGCCCCCAGCTCGCCGGCACGGGCCATGAAGGCCCGGATGTCCTTGGGCAGGCAGCCGCCCCCGAAGCCGAGGCCGGCGCCGAGGAACTTGCGGCCGATCCGGTCGTCGAGCCCGATCGCGTCCGCCAGCTGCACGACGTCGCCGCCGGCGGCCTCGCAGACCTCCGACATCGCGTTGATGAACGAGATCTTCGTCGCGAGGAACGAGTTGGCGGCCGCCTTCACGAGCTCGGCCGTCGCGAGGTCGGTCACCACCTGTGGGGACCCCTCGGCCAGCGGCGTGGCGTACACCGCGTCGAGCACCTTGCGCGCGTAGGCGGCGTCCTCGTCGTCGGCGGGCAGGCCGTACACGATCCGGTCGGGGTGCAGCGTGTCCTGCACCGCCTTGCCCTCGCGCAGGAACTCGGGGTTCCAGACCAGCACGACGTCGTCGCCGGCAGGTGCCGCGGCGTGCAGCATCCCGGTCAGCCGGCGGGCCGTGCCGACCGGCACCGTCGACTTGCCGACGACGAGGGCCCGGTTCGCCAGCAGCGGCGCCAGCGCGGTCACGGCGGCGTCGACGTAGGTCAGGTCGGCCGCGTTCTCGCCGCGGCGCTGGGGCGTCCCGACGCAGACGAAGTGGACGTCGGCGTCGGCGGCCTCGGCGATGTCGGTCGTGAACCGCAGCCGGCCGGTCGCGCCGGCCCGCTCCAGGAGCTCGGGCAGCCCCGGCTCGTAGAACGGCGCCTGCCCGGCGCGCAGCGCCTCGACCTTCGCCGCGTCGGTGTCCACCCCGACGACGTCGTGGCCGAGGTCGGCCATGCACGCCGCGTGGACGGCTCCGAGGTACCCGCACCCGATGACACTGATCAGCACGGCCCGCAGGCTACCGGCCCGCCTGCCCACGACGGCTCAGGCGGGCCCGGGACCGCGCGAGGACGGGTCCTAGGTCCCTGTCGTCGCCGCGTGCGGCGAGGTAGCGTCGCAGGATGCGGTGGCCTCGCCCGGCCCGCCGCGTCGCCGTCGTGACGGCGACGCTGGCCCTCGTGGTCGGCCTGCCGGCGGTGTCCCCGGCCCCGCCGACCGCGGCGGCGGCGCCGGTCCCGTCCACGGTGGTGCTGAGCGGCAGCGGCTGGGGCCACGGGGTCGGGATGTCGCAGTACGGCGCCCGGGCGCAGGCGGAGGAAGGCCGGTCGTGGGGGCAGATCCTGCGCAGCTACTACACCGGCATCTCGCTCGGCTCCCGCCGGGACGACGCGGAGATCCGGGTGAACCTGCTGACCACCACGGGACGCGTCACCGCCACGACGACGGCGCTCGGGACCGGCGGCGGGGCGTTCACCGTCCGGGTGGGTGACATCCGCCGGCAGGGTGGGCCCGGGGACACGCTGTCCGTGGTGCGCGGCGCGACGGGGGCCGTCGCCACGATCCGGCACGCCGAGGGCTTCTCGGACCTGCCACCGGGACGGGTGGTGGTGCAGTGGTCCGGCACCCGCTTCCTGCCCGGACCGGCGACCCTGCTCAACGTCCCTGGGGCCGGTGGGCGCTACCGGCACGGCCGCGTCGAGATCCGGCAGGTCGCCGGGACGCTCACCGTCGTCACCCGCGTCCGGGTGCACGAGGAGTACCTCTACGGCATCGGCGAGATGCCGGCGTCCTGGCACACCGAGGCGCTCAAGGCCCAGGCCGTCGCGGCGCGCACGGTCGCGCTGCGCGCGGCCGCCCGCCCGGCCGACCCGGTCTGCGACTGTCACCTGTTCGACGACGTGCGCAGCCAGGTCTTCACGGGATGGGACGTCGAGGGCGCTCCCGGCGTCGGCGCCCGGTGGACGGCGGCCGTCGACGGCACGACGTCCGGCGCGACGGCCGGCCGGACCGCGGAGCACGGCGGCGCGCTGATCGAGGCGCTGTACTTCTCCTCCTCCGGGGGGCGGACCGAGAACAGCGAGGACTACTTCAGCACCGCCCAGCCCTACCTGCGCAGCGTGGCGGACCCGTGGAGCCTGCGCCCCGCCAACCCGAACGTCGCGTGGCAGGAGACCCGGACCCGGGCCCAGGTCGCGACGGCCTTCGGGCTGCCCGACGTCGTGCGGCTCGACCTGTCCGCACGCACCGCCGGCGGGCAGGTTCGCACAGCCGTCGCCGAGTCCCCGGCCGGCGTGCGCGCCTCGCTGACGGGCCGGGCGCTGCGCGCCGCGTTCGGCCTGAGGTCGGCGTTCGTCCAGCGCCCGGCGGTCCGCCACGCCGGTGCGGACCGCTGGCAGACCGCGGTCGCGGTCGGGCGGACGGCCGTACCGCAGGGCGGCGGCCGGGTGGTGCTCGTCAACGGCACCGACGCACACCTCGTCGACGGCCTCGTGGCGGCCCCGGTGGCCCGCCTGCTCAGCGCGCCGGTGCTGCTGACCGGGCGCGACGCCGTGCCGGCGGCGACGATGGCCGAGATGCTGCGCCGCGGCACCACGGGCGTCTTCGTCCTCGGCGGGGCGCCGGCCGTCTCCGACGCCGTCGTCGCCGCCCTGGCACGGCGCGGGATGAACGTGACCAGGATCGCCGGGCGGGACCGCTACGCGACGGCCGAGGCAGCGGCACGCCGGTTCTGGTCGGACGCCCCGGCGGCCGTCTTCGCCGCGGCGGACGGCCCGACCCTGGCGGACGCGCTCGCCGCCGCCGGACCCGCCGCCCGGACCGGTCGGCCGGTGCTGCTGGTCCGGCGCGACGCGGTGCCGGCGGCGACGCAGCGCGCCGTGGGCGCCCTCGGCACGCAGCGCGGCCATTGCGTCGGCGGACCCGCCGTCATCTCCGAGGCCGTGGTGCGTGCGCTGCCCTGCCAGCGCACGGCCGGGGACGACCGCTTCGCCACCTCGGCGGCCGTCGCGGCGGCCTTCGCCGGGAGCCTGCCCGCCTCGGCGGTCGCGGTCGTCTCCGGGGACGAGGCCCACCTGGTGGACGCCCTCGGTGCCGGCGTTCTGGGTGTCGCCACGCTGCTGGTGCGGCCCACGGGCACGACGGGGGCCGCCTCCGAGCACCTGCGCCGCGCGCTCGTCGTCCGCACGCTGCACGTCGTCGGCGGGCCGCCGGCGGTCTCGGACGGCGCGGTGCGGGCACTGCGCGACGCCTGAGCGACCCGCCGGTCGAGCCTGCTCAGGCCACGGTCGGCGGGCTCATCTCCGCCAGGTCGTCGCCGTGGTGCAGCCGCGGTCCAGTGCGCTCCTGCACGTCCTCGGCGCTGACACCCGGAGCCGTCTCCCGCAGCACGAGCCCGTCGGGCGTGACGTCCACGACCGCGAGGTCGGTGATGATGCGCTGCACGACGCCCCGGCCGGTGTACGGCAGCGAGCACTCGTCGACGATCTTGTGCGACCCGTCGCGGGCCACGTGCTCCATCAGGACGACCACTTTGCGGGCGCCGTGGACGAGGTCCATCGCGCCGCCCATGCCCTTGACCATCTTGCCGGGGATCATCCAGTTGGCGATGTCGCCGCGCTCGGACACCTGCATGGCGCCGAGGATCGCGGCGTCGACCTTGCCGCCGCGGATCATGGCGAAGGACGTCGCGGAGTCGAAGAACGACGACCCGGGCCGCAGCGTGACGGTCTCCTTGCCGGCGTTGATGAGGTCCGGGTCCTCCTCGCCGTCGACGGGGTACGCGCCGACGCCGAGGATCCCGTTCTCGGACTGCAGCACGAGCTCCACGTCCTCCGGGACGTAGTTCGGCACCAGCGTGGGCAGCCCGATCCCCAGGTTCACGTAGTCGCCGTCGGCGAGCTCGGCGGCCGCGCGGGCCGCCATCTGCTCCCGGGTGAGCCCGGTGACCTCGCCCATCAGGACCCCTTCCGCTCGCGCACCGTGCGCTTCTCGATCCGCTTGTCCGCGGCCTGCTCGGGCGTGAGTGCGACGACGCGCTGCACGAAGACGCCCGGCAGGTGCACGTGGTCGGGGTCCAGGTCGCCGGGCTCGACGAGCTCCTCCACCTCGGCGACCGTGACGCGGCCCGCCATGGCGCACAACGGGTTGAAGTTGCGCGCCGCCTGCCGGAAGACGAGGTTGCCGTGCCGGTCGCCACGCCAGGCCCGGACCAGGCCGACGTCCGCGACGATCGCCCGCTCCAGCACGAACTCGCGCGCCTCGCCGTCGACGTCGAAGGTCTTCGTCTCCTTGGCCGGGGACGCCACGGTGACCTCGCCGTCGGCGTCGTACCGCCACGGCAGGCCGCCCTCGGCGACCTGCGTCCCGGCACCCGTGGCGGTGTAGAAGCCGGGGATGCCGGAGCCGCCGGCGCGCAACCGCTCCGCGAGCGTGCCCTGGGGGGTGAGCTCCACCTCCAGCTCGCCGGACAGGTACTGCCGGGCGAACGCCTTGTTCTCCCCCACGTAGGACGCGACGACGCGACGCAGCCGGCGGGCCTCGAGCAGCAGCCCGAGGCCCCAGCCGTCGACGCCGCAGTTGTTCGAGACGACCTCGAGGTCGCGCGTGCCGGCATCCAGCAGCGCCTGGATCAGGACGCTGGGGATGCCGCAGAGCCCGAACCCGCCGACCGCCAGGGTCGCGCCGTCCGCGACGTCGGCGACCGCCTCGGCCGCGCTGGTGAGGACCTTGTCCATGCGTCGCCTGCCCTTCCGTCGGCCCCGTCGCCGCCACCGGCGGCGAGCCTAGCCACGGCGACGGCCGCCGGTGCTGCGGGTCGGTGACGCCGGTCGGGGTCAGACGCCGTCGCGGTCGGTGACGCGCTCCTGCGCGGCGAGGGCGTCCAGGTCGTCACCCGTGGGGCTGGCGTGGCCCAGCAGCACGACCGAGCCGTCCGAACGCAGCACGTCGACCAGCGCCGCCGGGTCGGGTCCCACGGTGAGCAGCCTCGTCCCCGGTGGCCAGGTCCGCCCGGGCGGCGGCAGCGGTGCGGGGGCCTCGAGGCCGAGCAGCTCGTCGGGCTGGCCGCCGACCTCCGCGTTGTAGTCCAGCGTGCCGGGGGGCAGGGTGCCGCCCGAGCGGGCCAGCGCCGCCAGGGTGACGACGACGTCGGCGGGAGGCGCGGTGGAGACCACGACGTCGGCCCCCTCGGAGCCGGCGTCCGGGAGGCCGTCGCCGGCGTGCACGTGTGCCCCCACAGCCGGCACGGCCAGCCGCCAGACGAGCGTGCGCCAGTGCGGCGGCAGGTCCAGGCGCACCGTCGTGCCGGGCCCGGCGTCGAGCGCGTCGGTGAGCAGGTTCGCGGTCTTGACCACCCAGTTGGCGAGCACCCGCGCCGACAGCTCCACGCGCTCGCCGTCGCCGTACCACGTCACGCGCGGACGGCCAGGGTCCGAGGCACAGAGACCGTCCAGCAGCCCCGGGACGTCGGCCGCAGCGTGCGGCCGGGTCACTGGGCGTTCGGCTCGGGGGAGTCCGAAGCGGGGTGGGCGTCGACGAAGGCCTGCACGGCCTCCCCGGAGACCGCGCCGCAGTACTGCGCGGCGCCGTCCGGCACCCCCCAGTGGGTCATCGCGACGGGCGTGTCCGCGGGCAGCTCGCCGCGGGCGGGGTCCCACGCGGTGGCGATGAACTTGCCGCCGGTGGCGCTCTCGTCGCGCGCGAGGTCCGCGATCCGCTGCACCGCGTCCACCTGGTCCTCCGGCAGGTCCTCGGAGTACCAGAGGATCGTGTAGCCGTGCTCCAGGTTGTGCACGAGCGTCTCCAGCTCCGGGCGGTCCTCGGCGGTGTAGAAGCCTGACGAGGGGAACTCCGGGGCGGGGCGGTGGGCGCCGAACTTGGGGGGCACCGACGTGTAGTCGACCGGCGTGTCGACGTGATCGTTGGCGCCCTGCGACGCCTCGGTCGTCACGTCGCCGCAGTCGGCGTCGGCGACGGGCACGCCGAGGGCGTCGAGGCTGTTGTCGCGGGTGTAGCGCACCACCGTGGTGACGACGAGGCCGACCAGCACGGCCACCACGACCAGCGCGGCGCCCATCACGAGCAGGGTCCGGCGTCGCTCCGCGGCCTTCTCGGCGCGGCGCATCTCCTCGACCCGTGCCTTGCGGTCCTTCTCGACCGTGCGCTTGCCCACCGTAGACCTCTCGTCGCTGCGCGTGCCCGTTCCGGTGCGCCGTCCACGAGGGTCACCGGCGCCGGGGCTCCCGGAGAGTCTACGGGCGGCGCCGCGGCCTGGTTCCCGGGTCGCTCGCCCCGGCGTGCCGGTCCGTGGCCCAGACTGGCCGGCGTGCGCGGCGGTGGGGACCAGGATGCCGCGGCCCGGCGCTGGCGCCCGGGCCGCCCGCTGGACGTCGCCGCGACGCTGGCGTCCCTCGCCAGGGGGCGCGGCGACCCCGCGTTCCGCTCCGCCCCCGACGGCACCACGTGGCGTGCGACCCGGACGCCGGCCGGGCCGGGCCTGCTGGCGCTGCGACCGCGCCCGGCCGAGGGCGTCGTGGCGTGCCGGGCCTGGGGACCGGGCCGCGACTGGCTGCTCGACGGCGTCCCCGCGCTGCTCGGGGACGGGGACGACGACGCAGGGTTCTCGCCGCGTCGCGAGCACCCGCTGCTGGTCTCGGCGTGGCGCGCCCGTCGCGGGTGGCGCGTGCCCCGCACCTGCGCGGTCTTCGAGGCGGTCGTCGCGGCGGCCATCGAGCAGGTGGTCACCGGCGCCGAGGCCCACCGGGCGTGGCGGCTGCTGCTGCAACGGTACGGCGACCCGGCCCCGGGAGGACCGGACGGACCGGGAGGCCCTGGGGGCCCGGCAGCCGGGATGCGCGTGCCGCCGTCCCCGGAGACCTGGCGCGCCGTGCCCACGTGGGAGTGGCTGCGCGCCGGCGTCGAGCAGCGCCGGTCCGGGGTGGTCCAGGTCGCCGCGCGCCGCGCGCCAGGTCTGGAGCGCACTCTCGACCTGCCGGCGGACAGGGTGGAGCCCGCGCTGCGCTCGCTGCCCGGGGTGGGTGTCTGGACCGCCGCGGAGGTGCGCCAGCGGGCGCACGGGGACCCCGACGCGTTCTCCTTCGCCGACTACCACGTGGCCAAGAACGTCTCCTGGGCGCTCACCGGGCAGGTCCTCGACGACGCCGGCTGCGCCGAGGTGGTCGAGTGCTACCGCGGCCACCGCTACCGCGTGCAGCGGCTGCTCGAGCTCGCCGGCGCGGGCCGGCCGCGGCGCGGCCCCCGGATGACCCTCCCGACGCATACCCCGCTGGCCAGCGGGATGCACAGCTGAGCCGGTGCCCTCTCGGGCCCGCGAAAGGGACCGTCCCGGCGGAACCCACCCCCCGGTGCGACCCACCCCGGGCGGGCCCTACCGCTGCTCGACCCGGTCCAGCACCACCGCGGCCTCGCCGTCCCCGGTCTCGCGGACGTGGGCGGCGACGCCCTCTGCCCACAGCGCGACGCGCAGCCGCTCGGCGGCGACGCCGACGGCCAGCGCAGGCCCGGCAAGCCGCGCCACGACCCCGGCCCCGCGCGCCGGCAGCACGTCGACACCGGCCGGTCGCCCGGACGCGTCGAGCACCGCCAGGGCCCGTTCCACCCGGGCGGCCGGGGTGTCGCCGGCGGCGAGCAGCGGGGGAGGCGGGGCCATCCCGGGGTCGACGCCCAGCGCGGCGCGCACCGCCTCGACCCGCCCGTGGCTGAACCAGTCGTCGGGGCCGACACGGACGCACCGGGCGGCGCCGTCGCCGTCGCCGGCGACGACGTGGTCGGCGAGGCCCCGCACCACCGCGACCGGCGTCCCCGCCGCCTTGTCCTTGACCAGGTCGGCCATCGCGGCCACCTCGTCGGCGACCGCCCGCACCGTGACCTCCAGCGGCCGGCCGAACCGGTCGGTCCGGCCGCGGGTGTCGTCGAGCACGGCCAGCCCGGCCGCGCCGAGGGCGAAGTCGGTCACCCCGTCGCGCCAGGGCCGCCCGGCGGTGTCGGTGACCAGCACCGCCGGGCGGGCGCCGCTGAGGGCGTGCACGCGGGCCCGCAGCGCACGGGCCGAGGCGTCGGCGTCCGGCGGCAGCACGAGCACCGTGCCCTCCGGGACGTCGGAGGCGTCGACGCCGGCGGCGGCCAGAACCGGCCCGCTGCGGGACTGCACCACGCGCGTGGTGCGGCCGTCGGGCAGGACGCGCTCGGCGACCACCCGCACCGTCTCGGCCGCCACGGCGGCGGCGCGGTCCGTGGCCTCGCGCTGGAGTCCCTCGGCCTTGGCGACGACCTTGCTCGCGACCGCGAGCACGTCGCCGTCGCCGAGCGCGACCCCCGCGTCCGCGCACGCCCGCACGACGATCGCGCCGAGGTCGTCACCGGCGGCCACCTCGCCGATCCCGGGGACCACGACCGCCTCGACACGGCGCAGGCCGGCGCCCGGCCCCGACCGCGTCACGCCGGCATCCGGGCGGCCAGCTCGAGCGCGGCGGCGGCGATGGCGGCGGTGGCGCCGACGTCCGTCATGAGCAGCGGCCGGGCGACGACGGGGGCGTGACCGCCCGGCACGACGGCGCCGTCCAGGTCGGCGTCGGAGGTGTCCACGAGCCAGCCGTCGAGCAGGTCGGCGTACAACCCGGCGACGGCGGCGGCGGTCGTCTCCAGGCCGAGCGCCCGCAGGCATGCGTCGGCCATGCCCCGCACCGGTGCTCCGCCGACGACCGGGGAGACCCCGACGACCGGGGCCCGGGTGCCGCGCAGCGCGTCGCGCACGCCCGGGACGGCGAGGATCGTGCCGATGGACACGACCGGGTTGCTCGGCGGCAGCAGCACGACGTCGGCGTCCCGCACCGCCTCGAGCACGCCCGGGGCGGGCGTGGCGGACTCGGCGCCGACCGCCACGATCCGGCGGGCCTCCAGCCGGGCGTGGTGGCGGACCCACCACTCCTGGAAGTGGATGGCGCGCTCGCCGCCGGGCGCGTCGTCCGCCGCGACGACCACGTGCGTCTCGACGGGGTCGTCGGTCATCGGCAGCAGCCGGACGCCGGGCCGCCACCGGTCGCACAGCGCGGCGGTCACCTCCGACAGGGGGTAGCCGAGCCCGAGCATCCGGGTGCGCACGAGGTGCGTGGCGATGTCGCGGTCGCCGAGCGTGAACCAGTCCGGGCCGGCGCCGTAGGCGGCGAGCTCGGAGGCGACACCGAACGTCTCGCCGTCGCGTCCCCACCCCTGCCCCGGGTGGACGCCGCCGCCCAGGGTGTACATCACCGTGTCGAGGTCCGGGCACACCCGCAGCCCGTGCAGGGTGATGTCGTCCGCGGTGTTGCCCACCACGGTGACGTCGGCCGGCGTCCCGGCGGCCGCCAGGTGGGCGAGCAGTCCCACGAGGAAGCGGGCGCCGCCGACCCCCCCGGCCAGGGCGGTGATCTGCATGCCGTGATCCTCGCCCATGGCCGTCGCGGCAGCGGAGCGCCCCTGCGCGCAGGACCAGGAGCGGCGGCCCTCGTGGCGCCGGCCGCGACGGGTCGGCGAGCCGGTCGGCGAACTGGTCGGCGAACTGGTCGGCGAACTGGTCGGCGCGTCGCGACCGACTAGCAGAGCCGGGCTTGACGGGAGGGGCACGACACGCGTGTAATTCCCTTAGTGTCGTCACCCGGTCGATCTGGGTCGTCACTGATAGTAGTCTGCAGGGCCGCGACGGTGGACGCCGGGCGGACGGGTCGAGGAGGGGTCGGGATGCAGGAGCTGGCACAGCTCGTCGCGGACGTGACCGGTGAGTGGCCGGTCGACGCGGAGGACGAGGCCGACCCCGGCTGGCAGGAACGGGCGCTCTGCGCGCAGACCGACCCGGAGGCGTTCTTCCCCGAGAAGGGCGGCTCCACCCGCGAGGCGAAGAAGGTGTGCGGCTCCTGCGACGTGCGCGTGGAGTGCCTGGAGTACGCCCTCCAGCACGACGAGAGGTTCGGGATCTGGGGCGGGATGTCCGAGCGGGAGCGACGGCGGCTGAAGAAGCGCGCGGTGTGACCAGGGGCCGGTTCCGCCGCGGCGCGCGGACTGCCCCTGCGCCGTCGGAGCGCGTACCTCGGGCACAGTGGAGGTCGTGACGAGCACCCTGGACCACCCGGCCGACGCGGCCTCCCGGCACCCCCGTGAGGTCACGCCGGGGGCCGCGGGCCCGGTCCCGCCGACCGCCACCGTGCTCGCCGTCCTCGTCGCCGACGCCGGCGCGGGTAATGCCGCCGTGGCCTCGACGCTCGCCGCGGTCGGTCGCCAGACCCGTCGCCCCGACGGCGTCGTCCTCGCCGCGGCCGACACCGACGCCGACGCCGACCCCGAGGCCGACGCCGTGCCCGGCCTGGACGCGGCGCGCCGCGACCGCCTCGGCGCCGTCGACGTCGTGGTCAGCCCCGCGGGCGGTCTCGCCGACCTCGTGCGCGCTGCCGTGATGACCCAGGACGTGTCGGGTCTCACGCCCCGACCCGACACCCTCGTCGAGCGCGAGGACCCCGCGGGGGCGGGCACGGCCGGTGGCCCCACCGGGGACGCCGCGACCGCCGCGCAGTGGCTCTGGCTGCTGCCGGCCGGGTGCCTGCCGGCGCCGGACGCGCTGGAGCGACAGCTCGCAGCGGTCACCGGGGACGACGTCGGACTGGTCGGCTGCAAGCAGCGGCGCGCCGGCGGCCGGGAGCTGTTGGGCGTGGGTCTGAGCACGTCGGCCGCGGGTCGACCGATCACCGGTGTCGACCCGGGGGAGGTCGACCAGGGCCAGCTCGACGACCGCGACGACGTGCTGGCGGTGGCCGTGCCCGGCACGCTCGTGCGACGCGCCGTGTGGGACGCCCTCGGCGGTGCGGACCCCTGGCTCGACGGCCGGGGCGGCACCACCGCGGTCGACCTGGGCCGGAGGGTGCGGCGCGCGGGCGGGCGCGTCGTCGTCGTCCCCGGCGCGGTCGTTGCCCTTCCGGACCCGCCGCCGCCGGCCACCGCAGTCCCGTCCGACGGCGAGGCCGAGGAGTCGGCGCCGGCCGTGGCCGGGGCGCTGGCGGGCCCCGACGTGCCGGCCGCCCGCCGCGACCTCGTGCACCTGCGGCTGGTGTCGTGCTCCGCCGCGGCCGTCCCGCTCGTCGTGCTGCAGGTGCTGACGGGGTGCGCCCTGCGCGTGGTCGGTCGCGTCGCGGACGGGCACGTGCGCGAGGCGGGGGCCGAGGTGGCCGCCGTCGCCGCCGTCCTGCTGCGGCCGGACCGGCTGCGGCTGGCCCGCCGGATCGAGGCCCGCACGGCGCGCCGCCCCCGCCGCGAGCTGCGGTCGCTGCTCGTGGACCGCCGCGCCGTGCTCCGCTGGCACCGCGACCGCAGGCTCTGGCGGCGCGTCGGCGCGACCCGTACGTCGACGCGCCTCGGCGAGGCCCCCGTGGCCGCCGGGGGTGACGTCGCCCGCGCGCAGGCCCTGGGCCTCGTCGCCTGCACCGCCGTCCTCACCGGCGTTGCGGCGCTCGTGCTGCGGGCTCCGCTGACCGACGCGATCGCGGGTCGCACCCTGGCCGCCGGCCCCGACGGCGGGCTCGCGGGCCTCCCGGGCAGTTCCGCGACTCTGTGGCAGGCGGCGACGAGCTCCTGGGTCCCCGGCGGTCCGGGCGCCGCCGCGACCCCGGACCCGCTGCTGTCGGTGCTCGCGGCCCTCTCGCTGCCCTTCGGGGCGTCACCGCCCACGGCGCTCGCCGTGCTGCTCCTCGCCGCCGTGCCGCTCGCCGGCCTGAGCGGTTGGGTCGGAGCCGGCGCCGTGACCCGGTCGGTCGTGCTGCGCGCCCTGGCCGCTGCGGCGTGGGCGGCCGCGCCCGCGCTGCTGGTGTCGCTCGACGGGGGCCGTACCGGCGCCGTGCTCGCGCACCTCGTGCTGCCGCTCGCGGCCCGAGCCCTGCTCGTCGCGGTGGAGCCGCAGGGACGCAGGCCCTGGGCCGCGGCGGCCGCCGCCGGGCTGCTGCTCGCCGTCGCGTGCGCCGCCGCCCCGGTGCTGCTGCCCGCCGTCGTCATCGTCGTCGTGGGAGTCGTCGTGGCGGGGGGGTCCCGGTTCGCCCGCCGCCTCCCTTTGCTGCTCGTGCCGCTGCCGGCGCTCGCGGTGCTCGCGCCGCTGCTGCCCACGCTCCTGCGCTCCCCGGCCACGCTGCTCGCGGCACCGGGTCCGCCGGTACCGACCGGTGCCGTCCCCGGGTGGTTGCTCCTGCTCGGCTGGCCCGCCGACCCGCTGTCCACCGCCGGTGCCCTGACATCGCCGTACGGCGGCGCCGTCGTGGCCACGGTCGTCGCCGCGGCGGTGCTGCTCGTCGTGGCGGCCGTCGCCCTGGCCCGCGGCGGCCGGGCCGGCAGCGCCGCACGAACCGGGTGGGTGCTGCTGGGGCTGGGGGTGGCGACGGCGGTCGCCGCGGTCCTGCTCGGTACCCGCGTCGGCGGTGCCGCTGCCGGCGCGTGGCCCGCTGCGGGCACCTCGCTCGGCCTGCTCGGCCTGCTCGCCGCGGCGCTGGCGGGTACCGCCACGGGCGACGGGCCCGGCGGCGACGGACGGGGCCGCCGCGACCCGCTGCGCCGCCGGCTCCTGGCCGGCACCGCGGTCGCCCTCGTGCTGCTGCCCGTGGCCGGGCTCGGGACCTGGGTGTTGGCCCGGACGGCGGGGCCCGGTGACCTGGCCGGCTCGGGGGGGCTGGTCGCCGCCCCCGATCTGCCCGCCGTCGCGGCCGACGCCGCAGCGTCCCCGCGGCGCACCCGCACGCTGGTGCTCTCGGAGACGGGCCGGTCGGTCACCTGGACGCTGGCGGACACGGGGGCGCCGTCGATGACCGCGGCGTCGGCTGCGGTGCGCCAGGACCCCGACGGCGCGCCGAGCGGGCCCGCGGACGCCGCCGTGGCGCGCACCGTCGCGGCGCTGGCGTCATCGCAGGCCGACGCCGGCAGCCTCCTCGGCGACCTCGGGATCGGTTACGTGCTGCTCCAGGGCGACGCCACGGACGGCCTGGCCGAGGACGGCACTCCGCGCGACGACGTCGCCCTGACCGACACCACGCTGGACGCCGCGCCGGGCCTGACCCGGGCGGGGGAGACCGATGACGCCCGGCTCTGGCGGGTTGTGGCCGCGCCGCCCGCCGACAGCACAGCCGGCACCGACGGCGCAGCCAGCACCGACGGCGCAGTCGGCACCGACGACGCCGAGGGGCTGGGGGAGCGGGTGCGGCTGCTCGCCGAGGACGGCACCCGGCTGCAGGAGGTGCCGGTCGCCAGTGCGCCCGGCGCGCCGGTCGCGGTGGCCACCGACGTGCCGTCCGGAGAGGTGGGCCGCCGCGTCGCCCTCGGCGAGCGGGCAGACCCCGGCTGGGTGGCGACCCTCGACGGGCGGGCGCTGAACGCCGACGTCCAGGGCGGCTGGGCGCAGGCCTTCGAGCTCGGCCCGGAGGGCGGGCGACTCGTGGTCTCGCGCACCGAGGCGCTGCCCGGCTGGACCGGGCCCGCGCGACTGGCGGTGCTCGCGCTGGCCGGCCTGCTCGTCCTCGCCCTGCCCGGTCACCGGATGGTGCGGTCGTGAGCGGCGCCGGGCCGGGCACGGCGGCGGTGCTGCGCACCACGGCCCTGCTCGCTGCCGTGGCCGGCACCGTGGCGGCCGGGACGGTGCTGGCGCCCGTCCCCGACGCGGCGACGTCCCCCGCGGGCGGTTCCGGGGCGCGGGAGGTGCGGGTGCCGGACGGCGACGCCGTCCTCGCCTGCGCCGGCGCGCCGGAGTCGCCCACCGAGGCCCTGGGGGACGAGGCGGTGCGCACCGACGAGAGCCTGTCGGGCCGCAGCCGCCAGTCCGGGGCGCTGCGGGCGCTGGCGCTGTCCCCACCGGGTGAGGGCGGCTCGGCCGCCGGCAGCACCGACGCCGGCAGCACCGACGCCGGCAGCACCGACGCCGACAGCACCGACGCGGCCGGCGACGGCGGCTCCGGCGGGGACGCGCCGGCCGGCGGGGGTGCCGCGTCCTCCGCCGTCCCGCCGGTCGGGGAGGCACCGCCCCTGACGGTCGCACCCCTGCCGGCGCCCGGCGCCGAGCCGGGGCTCGGCGACGCGCATCCGGGCACGTCGGGCGAGGGCCTGAGCGCGGCGCGGACCGACGGCGCGGCCGCCGTGCTGCGCGCCGCCGGGAGCGGGGGTGCCCGACCCGCCCTCGCGGCGCTGCGCACGGTGCAGGCCGCGGCCGGCGACCTCGCGGGACTGTCGGCGAGTACCTGCGCGCAGCCCGCCGAGCAGTCGTGGCTGCTCGGCGGCGGCGCCGCCGTGGGTCGCAGCGCCCAGCTCGTGCTCGCCAACCCGGGCCCGACGGCGGCCGCGGTCGACCTGAGCGTGCTCACCCCCGCCGGCCCGGTGGAGTCGCGCGCAGGGACCGGCCTCGCCCTGGAACCCGGCGAGCAGCGCCGGGTGTTCGTCGAGGGGCTCGCCCCCGGCGCGGAGGCGCTCGCGGTCGGTGTCACCGCCTCCGCGGGGCGGGTGGCGGCGACGCTGCAGGACACGCTGCTGTCGGGCATCGTGCCCGGCGGCACCGCCGACGTGGCGCCGAGCGCACCCGCCCGCCGGCTCGTGCTGCCCGGTGTGTCGGCGTCCGACGGCGCGCCCGACCCGGTGCTGCGCCTCGCCGCGCCGGGCGACACGGCCGCGGTGGTGTCGTGGCGGGCGGTGGGGCGCAGCGGTCCCGTCGGGCTCGACGGGGAGGCCGCCGCGACGGTGGAGGCAGGGACCGTGGTCGAGGTGCCGCTGCGCGGCCTCGGGGCGGCGGAGACGGCGCTGCTGGTGGAGTCCGACGCTCCGGTGCTCGCCGGGGTGCAGGTCCGCACCGGCCGGCAGGGCGGCCCCCGGGGGCTGGCGTGGGTGCAGCCCGCCCTGCCCCTCGCAGGGCCGGTTGCCGTGCCGCTGCCCGCCGACGACGAGATCGGCTGGCGCCTCGGCGTCACGGGCGACGGCGAGCGCGCCGAGCACCTGCTCGTGCTGCCGCTCGCGGCCGACGGGACCCGTGGCCGGGCGGTGCCGGTGCGGGTGGCCCCGGGTCGCGTCGCCACGCTCAGTGACGCCCAGCTCGACGCGCGGGACGCCGCCGGGCTGCTGCTCGTGCCCGCGGGGGGCGGCGGCCAGGCACGCGCGGCACTGCGGCTCTCCGCCCTCGCGGACGGCGACCGCCGGGTGACGGCGGTGGTGGCGGTGCCCCCGGCGCCGGAGCCCGCGGCCACGCTGACGGCGGGTCAGGCGCCGGCCGGTCGCTGGTCCTGACCCCCCGCTGCGACACGCCGGGCACGGGCGAGGGGTCAGCCGCGCCCGTAGCCCGGGTCGAGCTGCTCCGGCTCCAGCCCGACGGCCTGGGCGACCTGCTCCACCACCACCTCGTGGACCAGGTCGGACAGGTCGGCGTCGTCCAGGGCACGCGTCTCCACCGGGCGGCGGTAGACCACGACACGGGCGGACAGGCTGCGGTCGGGGGGGAAGAACCTGCCGAGCGGCACCTCGCCGTGCTCCCAGGGCGAGGGGTCCGACGGGGGCACGTCCTCCACCGCGAACTCCAGGGTCGCCATCTCCTGGCGCCAGCGGCGCTCGAGGCGCTCCACGGCGTCCAGGACGACGTCGTCGAACCGCTGCGCCCGGGTGCGGGCGGCCGGCACCGTGGCCGGCAGCAGCGGGCCACGCAGCCCCCGGCCGCGTCGGTCACGGCGACGCGAGGAGCCCACGGCGGCGAGGGTAGCCCGCGGTGCCCACCCGGCTGCCTCCACCGGCGGCGCGTGGCGGCGACGCGTCGGCGGCCGGGGGTCGGCGGCCGGGGGCGGGCACGCCGGCCGGGCCGACACGGGCCCCGGCCCGGCAGGAATGCCGGTCCCGGCTGCCTACGGCGGGTAGCGTCCGCCGGGTGGGCGTGCGTCGGTGCAGTAGGAGCGTGTGCCGGCAGGGTGCCGTCGCGACGCTGACGTACGTGTACTCCGACTCCACCGCGGTGCTCGGGCCGCTCGCCGTGCAGGCGGAACCGCACTGCTACGACCTCTGCGCCGAGCACGCGGGCCGCCTGACGGCGCCGCGGGGGTGGGAGGTCGTGCGGCTGGCGCCCTCGGCGCAGGAGCCCACGCCCAGCGACGACGACCTGCTCGCGCTCGCCGACGCCGTCCGGGAGGCGGGACGGCCGAGGCCGCGGACGCAGCCCCGGGACGACGCCGCCGCCGTCGAGGTGGGCCGGCGCGGCCACCTCCGCGTGCTCCGCGACCCGGGCTGACCGGCCCACGCGCCGTCCGGGCCGATCCGATCCGGGCCGATCCGGGCCGCGCGCCGTGGGGGTCGCCCGCCCAGCGGTGCGGCCGGCGCCGGTGAACTCCGATGTGACGTGGATCACGCCCGAACGCCCGTCCGGCGGCTCAAGAGATGGACGCGGCGTGCCGATCCCTACCGTGTCGGTCGGCGCACCCTCGGCGAGGCCTCGATAGCAGGCCCCGGCGGCGCCCGGTGTCGCCGCCGGCGTGCGCCCTCTCGTGGCGCGACCACCCGATGCCGACCCGCGAAGGACGATACCGACCCGATGTCTGCCTCCCGCCGCCCCGCCCACTCGTCCGGCACCTCCCCCGCCGGCGACGCGCTCCCGATGACCTCGGCGCGCTCGCGCCGGTCCCGCTCTGCGGTCCCCGCCACCCCCCTCGGCTCGCTGACCCAGTCCGAGCAGCGCGTCGAGGCCGTCTGCGCCGTCTGCGGCAGCCACCGCGTCACACGGCTGTCGATGACCCTGACCGACGGCACGCCGGTGGCGTTCACGTCGTGCCACCGCTGCGAGAACCGCTCCTGGCAGGGCCGGGGGGACGACCTGTCCGTGGACGACGTGCTGGACCGCGCCCGCAAGCCGGTCTGATTCCGCCGACCCCGACGGCGTGCGTCGTCGTGGGCCCTGCGGTGGCTAGGGTCGTGCCATGCCACCGGGACCGGCGCGTGACCTGTCGACCCTGGTGAAGGCCTACGACGTCCGCGGCGTCGTGCCCGAGGAGCTCGACGAGGGCGTCGCCGCCGCCCTGGGTGCGGCGTTCGCCGACCTCGTGGCCGGTGAGGGCGCCGGCTCGGTGTGCGTCGGCCACGACATGCGTGCCAGCTCGCCGGCCCTCGCGACCGCGTTCGGCGACGGCGTGCGTTCCCGCGGGCTCGACGTCCTCGACATCGGGCTCTGCTCCACCGACGGGCTGTACCACGCCAGCGGCTCGACGCGCCGGCCCGGCGCGATGGTCACCGCCAGCCACAACCCGGCCCGGTACAACGGGATCAAGCTGTGCCGTGCCCTTGCCCTGCCGGTCGGGCAGGACAGCGGCCTGCAGGAGGTCCGGGACGGCGCTCAGGGCTACCTGGCCGCGGGCGGGCCGGCAGCAGGTAGCCCGGCAGCAGGTGGGCCGGCCCCGGGCACGCGGGAGCGACGCTCGACGCTGTCGGAGTACGCCGCGCACCTGCGCTCCCTGGTGGACCTGCGCGACGGGCGCCGGCTGCGGGTCGTCGTCGACGCGGGCAACGGGATGGCCGGGCTCACGGCACCGGCCGTGCTGGGCACGGGTGCGGGCCTCGAGCCGCTGCCGCTGGACCTCGTCGGCCTCTACCTGGACCTGGACGGGACCTTCCCGAACCACGAGGCGAACCCGCTGGAGCCGGCCAACCTGCTCGACCTGCAGGCCGCCGTCCGCGCCGAGGGCGCCGACGTGGGGCTCGCCTTCGACGGGGACGCCGACCGCTGCTTCGTCGTCGACGAGCGCGGCGAGCCGGTGAGCCCGAGCGCCGTGACCGCACTCGTCGCGCTGAGGCACGTGGCCGCCGAGCGCGACGTGGGGCGCGACGCCCTCGTGATCCACAACGTCGTCACGTCACGGGCGGTCCCGGCGCTCGTGAGCGCCGCCGGGGGCTCCTGCCTGCGGACCCGGGTCGGGCACTCCTTCATCAAGGCGGAGATGGCCCGCAGCGGCGCCGTGTTCGGCGGGGAGCACTCCGCGCACTACTACTTCAGGGCCTTCTGGGGCGCCGACACCGGCATGCTCGCCGCGATGCACGTCCTCGCCGCGCTCGCGGGTCAGGCGGGCCCGCTGTCCGCGCTCGTCGCCGGCTGCGACCCGTTCAGCGCCAGCGGCGAGGTCAACTCCGCCGTCGCCGACCCGGTCGCCGTCCGCGACCGGGTCGCAGCTGAGTGGGTGCGCCGTGGCGCCGCCCTCGACGCGCTGGACGGTGCGACCCTGTCCTCGCCCGCCCGGGACGACGGGTCCGGCAGCGACGAGGACTGGTGGTGGTTCAACCTGCGCGCCTCGAACACAGAGCCGTTGCTGCGCCTGAACGTGGAGGCGGCCCGGGCCGGGACGATGGAGCGCGTCCGGGCCGAGGTGCTCGCGCAGGTGCGCGGCGACGGGGCCGTCGTGGCCGACACGGTCGCAACCCGAGGAGCTGGCACGAGCACGCGCACGCGCACGGACGACAGCGGGCACGCCGAGGAGGGAACGCCGATGGGCGACATGACCGACGACACCACGACGGACGGATCGCCCACGCAGGCCGGGGGCGACGACGGCACGGGCATGGAGCCGTGGCTGCGGGAGATCCTGCGGTGCCCGGCCTGCCACGGCGAGCTGACCGACGGCACCGGCCCGGACGGCACGCCCGAGCTCGTGTGCCCGGCGCACGAGCCGGCGCTGGCGTACCGGGTGGACGACGGCGTCCCGGTGCTGCTGGTCGACGAGGCCCGCAGGGTCGGCTGAGGTGACGGCGCCGGTGCGCTCGGCTCCCCGAGGGCGGGAGGCCCCATGACATCGCACGACGGACCGACCGGCGGCGGACTGACCGGCGACGGCATCCTCGACGACCCCGACGCCCTGGCGGCGGCCGACCCCTCCGGGGTGCTGCGGGCCCTGGCCGGGGCGGGCGCGCAGATCCGGCACGCGTGCGACCTCACCGACGAGGCCGGTGTCGAGCGGCTCACCGAGGACCGCCCCCGGGGCGTCGTGGTCGCCGCCCGGGGTGGCGCGGCCGTGGTCGCGGACGCGGTCGCCACGCTGGCCGGGCCGGCCTCGCCGGTCCCGGTCGTGGCCCGCACCGGGGACGTGCTGCCCGGCTGGGTGGGCCCGCTCGACCTCGTCGTGGCGGTCTCGCTGTCCGGCCGCTCGGAGCCCGCGGTGCGCCTCGCCGGCGAGGCGGGCCGGCGGGGGGCGCGGCTGCTCACCGTCGGCGCGGCGGGCTCCCCCCTGGCCGAGGTGTGCGGGCGCGCCCGCGGCGTGCACGTGCCGCTGCCCGAGCCCGGCCGGGCGGCCACGTCGGCCCCCACCAGCCGGACGGCGCTGTGGGGGATGCTCGTGCCCGTGCTGGTCGCCGGCACCCGCCTCGGGCTGCTCGACGCCGGCCGCGAGACCCTCGCCGACGTCGCCGACGTGCTCGACGAGGAAGCGGAGCTGTGCCGTCCCGCGTCGGAGGCCTTCGTGAACCCGGCGAAGTCGCTGGCGACCGAGCTCGAGGGCACCGTGCCGCTGGTGCTCGGCGACGGTCCTGTCACCGCGGTCGCCGCGCGGCGGGCGGCCAGCGTGCTCGCCCGCACGGCGCGCCTGCCCGCTCTGGCCGGGACGCTGCCGGACGACGCCGGCGACGTCGTCGCCACGTTCGGGGGCGCGCTCGCGGCCCACCCCGACGACGTCTTCGCCGACCCCTTCCTCGACGGCGTCGGCGCGGTGGGGCCCCGGCTGCGCCTGCTGCTGCTGCGCTCGACGTCCGGCGGTCACGCCGACCCGGTGGTCGCCATCGCCGAGGCCGCCGGCGTCCGGGTCAGCGACGTCGTGGCGGAGCCGGCCGGCGTCCGCGACGGAGGGCCGAGGGCCGACCTGCTGCACCTCGCCCGCCTCGTCGCCCGGACCGACTTCGCCGCCACCTACCTCGCGCTGGCCACCGGGTCCGACCCCGGCGCCTCGCCGCACGTCGCCGACCTGCGCGACGCCACCCGCTGAGCCCACCCCTCGCGGTGATCAAGGAGCTCGCGCACCCACCCACGCGGTGATCAAGGAACTCGCGTGCGACCGGCGACTCGCCCGGTCCGGCACTAGGCTCCCGCGTCGGGCGGCACCCCGCCCCTGAGGACGGAGGTGGCCCCGATGGCGGCCGAGGGCGGTACCAAGGCGGTCGTGGCCGCGCTGCTCGCGAACAGCGGCATCGCGGTGACGAAGTTCGGGGCTTTCCTGCTGACCGGGTCGTCCTCGATGCTCGCCGAGTCGATCCACTCCGTCGCCGACGCCGGCAACCAGGGGCTGCTGCTGCTGGGCGGCAAGCGGGCGCGGCGCGATGCGACGCCGGAGCACCCGTTCGGCTACGGCCGCGAACGGTACGTCTACGCGTTCCTCGTCGCCATCGTGCTCTTCAGCCTCGGTGGCCTGTTCGCCCTGTTCGAGGCCTACGAGAAGTGGGCCGAGCCGCACGCGATCGAGGCGTGGCACTGGGTGCCCGTCCTCGTCCTGGTCGCCGCGATCGTGATGGAGGGGTTCTCCTTCCGTACCGCCATCCGCGAGGCGAACCACGTGCGGGGCGACGCGTCCTGGGTGCAGTTCGTGCGACGTCACAAGTCCCCCGAGCTCCCGGTCATCCTGCTGGAGGACCTGGGCGCCCTCCTGGGCCTGGTGTTCGCCCTGGTCGGGGTCGGCTTGGCGCTGCTGACCGGCAACGGCCGGTGGGACGCCGCCGGGACCGCCACGATCGGCGTGCTGCTCGTCGTGATCGCGATCGTGCTCGCGGTCGAGACCAAGTCGCTGCTGCTGGGGGAGAGCGCCACCCGCGGCAACGTCACCGCGATCCGCGAGGCCCTGCTCGGCGACGGCCTCGACTCGGTGATCCACATGAAGACGCTGCACCTGGGCCCGGACGAGCTGCTCGTCGCGGCAAAGGTCGCGGTCACACCGACCGTCTCCGCCGCCGAGGTCGCCCGCGCCATCGACGCCGCGGAGCGGCGGGTGCGGGCCGCCGTCCCGATCGCCCGTGTGATCTACCTCGAGCCCGACCTGCGCATCCCGGGCAAGGGCCGCAGCGAGCCGGGCGACGCGGAGGTCGCGGGGTCGTCGGCGACACCGGCCACCTGACCGACCCGCGAGCTGCCCCTGCGACGGGCGACGGGCCGGCGGCGGAGGCAGCGGCTATCGTGGACGCCGTCCGGCGCGGGTGATGCCCGACGGCCCAGAGGGGCCGCGCCGGGTCGACCAGCGGGAGTGCGACGTCCGACGAGGACCGCTGCGCCCGCACCCCGGGAAGACCCGAACCGGAAGGAACCACCACCCATGGACTACAAGGTCCACGACCTCGCCCTGGCCGAGTCCGGCCGCCACCAGATCCGCCTCGCCGAGCACGAGATGCCCGGCCTGATGGCGCTGCGCGAGGAGTTCGGCTCCAGCAGGCCCTTGTCCGGCGCCCGCATCGCCGGCTCGTTGCACATGACCGTGCAGACCGCCGTGCTGATCGAGACCCTCGTCGACCTCGGCGCCCAGGTGCGCTGGGCGTCGTGCAACATCTACTCCACCCAGGACGAGGCGGCCGCCGCCGTCGTCGTCGGCCGCGACGGCACCCCCGAGGCGCCCGCCGGCGTCCCGGTCTTCGCCTGGAAGGGCGAGACCCTGGGCGAGTACTGGTGGTGCACCGAGCAGATCCTCGACTGGGGGACCGGGGCGGCCGAGCGCCACGACGGCCCGAACATGATCCTGGACGACGGCGGGGACGCGACGCTGCTCGTGCACCAGGGCGTCGCGGCCGAGCGCAACGCCGCGGTCCCGGCCACTACCGAGGACGACTCCGAGGAGTACCGCGTCGTCCTCGACACGCTGCGCCGCACCCTGACCGAGGACCCCCAGCGATTCACGAAGATCGCGGCCGGCATCAAGGGCGTCACCGAGGAGACGACGACCGGCGTCCACCGGCTGTACGAGATGTTCCGTGACGGCTCGCTGCTGTTCCCGGCCATCAACGTCAACGACTCGGTCACCAAGAGCAAGTTCGACAACAAGTACGGCTGCCGGCACTCCCTCGTCGACGGCATCAACCGCGCCACCGACGTGCTCATCGGCGGCAAGGTCGCCGTGATCGCCGGCTACGGCGACGTCGGCAAGGGCTGCGCCGACTCGCTGCGCGGCCAGGGCGCCCGCGTCGTCGTCACCGAGGTCGACCCGATCTGCGCGCTGCAGGCGGCGATGGACGGATACCAGGTCGCGACGATGGACGACGTCGTCGGCTCCGCGGACATCTTGGTCACCGCCACCGGCTGCTACGACGTCATCACCGCGGAGCACATGGCGGCGATGAAGGACAAGGCCATCGTCGGCAACATCGGCCACTTCGACAACGAGATCGACATGGCCGGCCTCGCCCGCACCCCCGGGATCACCAAGACCGAGATCAAGCCCCAGGTGCACGAGTGGACGTTCGCAGACGGCTGCTCGGTGATCGTGCTGTCCGAGGGGCGGCTGCTCAACCTCGGCAACGCGACCGGGCACCCGTCGTTCGTGATGAGCAACTCCTTCTCCAACCAGGTGATCGCGCAGATCGAGCTGTTCACGCGCACCGACGACTACGCCCTCGGCGTGCACGTGCTGCCGAAGCACCTGGACGAGAAGGTCGCCCGGCTGCACCTCGACGCCCTCGGCGTGCGCCTCACCGAGCTGACCAAGGTGCAGGCCGAGTACCTCGGCGTGGACGTGGCGGGCCCGTACAAGGCCGACCACTACCGCTACTGAGGCCGTCCCGAGCCCGGGGGGCACCCGGGTGCACGCACCGGCGGCCAGGGGTTCCCCGCAGCACGCGAGGGGCCCCGGGCCGCCGGTGCGTCCGGACCTAGACTTGGCGGTCATGAGCGAGCCGCAGGAGCCCCGTCCGCAGTCCGAGCCGTCGGAGCCGCTGGAGTCCGGGCAGACGACCACGACGCTCGAGCGGGAGCGCGTCGTCACCCCGGAGCTCTCCGAGCCCGGCGACCACGAGCGCTTCGCGCACTACGTGCGCAAGGAGAAGATCCTCGACTCCGCGCTGTCCGGGAACCCGGTGATCGCCCTGTGCGGCAAGGTGTGGCTGCCGGGCCGCGACCCGTCGCGCTTCCCGGTCTGCCCGGCCTGCAAGGAGATCTTCGAGGGCATGCAGGGCGGGGGCGACGACAGCGGCGGTTCTGGCGACTCCTCGTGACGCCGGGGTGAGCGCCGGTCGCCCCACGGCCGACCGGCCCGGGACGGAGCCCGCCGGCACCGCCCGCGTCACCGTGGGTCTCGTCGCGCTGGTGTCGCTGATCGCCTTCGAGGCGCTCGGCGTCGCCACCGCGATGCCCGTGGTCGCCGAGGACCTCGGGGCGGTGCGCTCCTACGCGCTCGCGTTCTCCGTCTTCCTGACCGCGAGCCTGCTCGGCACCGTCGTGGGCGGCGGGTACGCGGACGCGCGTGGGCCGCGCGGCCCGGTCGTCGGGGGGCTGGTGCTGTTCTGCGCCGGCCTGCTCGGCTGCGGCGCCGCGCCGACGTTCGCGGTCCTGCTCCTGGGCCGGGCGGTGTCCGGCCTGGGAGCCGGGTTCCTCGTGGTGGCGCTGTACGTCGTCGTCGCCCGCTGCTACCCCGAGGCGCAGCGGCCGCGCGTGTTCGGCTGGGTGAGTGCGGCCTGGGTGCTGCCCTCCGTGCTCGGTCCTCCGGTCGCCGGCTGGCTCGCCACCGACGTGTCCTGGCGGGTGGTGTTCTTCGCCGTCCCGCCCTTCGTGCTGGCCTCGGCGGGGCTGCTGCTCGGCGTCCTGGACCGGCTCGGCCCCCCGGCGGCACCGGCCGGCGGCGGGCGGCGTCGCGCGCTGCTGGGGGCCGCCGTCGCGGGCGGGGCCTTCGCGCTGCAGTGGGGCGCCCGAGGCGGCCAGACGTGGCCGGTGGCCCTCGCGTGGCTCGCCCCGGGCGCGGCGCTGCTTGCCGCGGGTCTGCCGGGGCTGCTGCCCGCGGGCACGCTGCGGGCTGGTCGCGGGCTCGCCAGCGTGGTCGCCGGTCGGGGCCTGCTCACCGCCTCGTTCTTCGCCGCCGAGACGTTCGTGCCGCTGATGCTGGTGCGCGAGCGGGGGCTGTCCCCGGCGGTCGCCGGGCTGGCGCTCACCGGCGCCGCACTGGGCTGGTTCGCCGGGGCGTGGGCGCAGGCGCGGCCCGACCTGCGGGTGTCCCGGTCCGCGCTGCTCACCGCCGGCGGCCTGGTCGTCGCGGCCAGCGTGGCCGCGCTGCCGGTGCTGCTGGTGGACGGCGTCCCGCCGCTCCTGCTGCTGCCGCTGTGGGCGGTCGCCGGCCTGGGCATGGGGCTGGCCACCTCGACCTCCTCGGTGCTGCTGCTCGGGTTCTCCGCCGTGGGGGAGGAGGGGCGCAACTCGGCCGCGCTGCAGCTCAGCGACGCCCTCGGGTCGGTGCTCGGCATCGGGGCCGCCGGTGCGGTCTTCGCGGCGCTGCACACGACCGACGGCGCCGACGGCCCCGCGTACGTGCTGATCTGGACCGGGTGCGCGGTCGTCGGGGTGGCGGCCGGCCTGGTGGGGCGCCGCGCCCGACCCGAGGGGACCCACGTCGTCCCCGTTACGCTCGGGCACCCGTGACCCCCTCCTACTCCGCGTCGCACTCCCCGCAGCACGCGAGCGCCGCCGCGGCGTCGCAGTTGCCGCCCGCGTACCCGGGGCGGGCGGCGTGGGGCACGGCTGAACGGCTGCGGGCGTGGCAGGCCGAGGCCGTCGAGCAGTACCTGCGCAACGGCTCACGGGACTTCCTCGCCGTGGCGACCCCCGGGGCGGGCAAGACCACGTTCGCGCTGCGGGTCGCCACCGAGCTGCTCCAGGCGGGCGTCGTGCGGCGGATTGCCGTGGTCGCACCCACCGAGCACCTCAAGACCCAGTGGGCGGACGCCGCTGCCCGGGTCGGGGTGCGCCTCGACCCGAGCTTCCGCAACAGCCAGGGCAGTCACGGCCGGGACTACGACGGCGTCGCCCTCACCTACGCGCAGGTGGCCGCCCGCCCGCTGCTGCACCGGGCGCGCACCGAGGCCGCCCCGACGCTCGTGGTGCTCGACGAGGTGCACCACGGCGGCGACGCGCTCTCGTGGGGCGACGCGGTGCGTGAGGCGTTCGAGCCGGCCACGCGGCGCCTCGCGATGACCGGGACCCCGTTCCGCAGCGACACCGCCGCGATCCCGTTCGTGGAGTACGCGCCCGGACGCGACGGCGTCCGCCGGTCCCGCGCCGACTACACCTACGGGTACTCCCACGCGCTCGCGGACGGCGTCGTGCGCCCGGTGCTGTTCCTGTCGTACTCGGGGCAGATGCGCTGGCGGACCCGGGCGGGCGACGAGGTGGCCGCCCGGCTCGGGGGGCCGCTGACGAAGGACGTCACCGCACAGGCGTGGCGCACCGCGCTCGACCCGGCGGGTGAGTGGGTGCCGGCGGTGCTGGCCGCCGCCGACCGGCGCCTGACCGAGGTGCGCCGCGGCGTCCCGGACGCCGGGGGGCTGGTGATCGCCACCGACCAGGCCGCCGCACGGGCCTACGCCGCGGTGCTGCGGCGCGTCACCGGCGAGCCGCCGGTGGTCGTGCTGTCCGACGACGCCGGGTCCTCGCAGCGGATCGAGCAGTTCGCCACCGGCGACCAGCGCTGGATGGTCGCGGTCCGGATGGTGAGCGAGGGAGTCGACGTGCCGAGGCTCTCCGTCGGGGTCTACGCCACCTCGGCGGCCACGCCGCTCTACTTCGCCCAGGCGGTCGGCCGGTTCGTGCGTGCCCGGCGCCGCGGGGAGACCGCGTCGGTGTTCCTGCCCAGCGTGCCGGTGCTGCTCGGGCTGGCGAACCAGATGGAGGTCGAGCGCGACCACGCCCTCGACCGCCCGCAGCCGGTGGGCGAGGAGTGGACGCCGGAGGACGGCCTGCTGGCGGCCGCGCAGCGCGAGGAGAAGGCCTCCGGGGAGCTGGCGACCGGGGCGTTCGAGGCCCTGGAGGCGCAGGCGTCGTTCGACCGCGTGCTCTTCGACGGCGGCGAGTTCGGGACCGGTGCCGCGGTCGGCAGCGAGGAGGAGGCCGACTTCATCGGCATCCCAGGGCTGCTGGAGCCGGACCAGGTCACGACGCTGCTGCGGGCCCGCCAGGCCGGCCAGGCCGACCGGCGCGACCGCCCCGACCGTCACGGCCGTCCCGACGCCTCGCCCACGGCGCCCGCGGCCGCCGACCCCGCGACGCACCGGGAGGTCGCGGCGCTGCGCAAGGAGCTGAACGCCCTCGTCGCCGCCTGGGCACGGCGCAGCGGCCAGCCGCACGGCGCGGTGCACGCCGAGCTGCGCCGCTCCGGTGGCGGCGGCGAGGTCGCGCGCGCCACCGCGGAGCAGATCCGCACCAGGATCGACACGCTGCGCCGCTGGTTCGTCGGCCGCGCCTGACTCAGGCTCACCGGCCCCCCTGCTGCACCCCCACTGCACCTCCACGGCAATCCCACCGCACTGCGCGCTACTACCCCCACGACCCCCGCACCGGCTCGCCCAGCGGCGTTGTCGGTGGTCGGTGGTGGGCTGATCCAGACGCGCGGCACCGAGCCGTGCCGGTGGGAGACACGACGCGAGCGAGCGGGCGGCCGTCGGGGCAGGGAGTGGACACCTCTTGCCCTCGCTGGTACAACTCGTACAGACGTTCGATCGAACACCGGTTCGACCAGCCGCTCCGGGACGACGCCAGGAGGCCAGCATGAGCGCACTGCCGATCGAGGACCTGCTCCCGCACACGGGTCGACGCGACGCCACGGTGATCCCCTTCCCGGGGGGAGTGGTGGTCGTGCCGGCAGGGCCTGCCCGGTCCGGGAAGCCGTCGCGGGTGCGATCCCACCGGATGGACCTGCGGATCACGCGACGGGGGCGGCTGCTGCTGACCTCCCTCGTGCTCGCCGCGGTCCTGGGTCTGGCCACCACGCTGGCCGCGGGCTCTGCGCTCGCGGGCAGCGGGTCGGCGCCGGAGCCGACCCGGACCGTCGTCGTGTTGCCCGGTCAGACCCTGCACGAGGTTGCCGCGACCGTCCCCGGCGGCGGCGACGTCCGCGACGTCGCGGCCGTCATCCGCGACGTGAACGGCTTGGAGTTCTCCGCGCTCGTCGCCGGACAGCAGTTGCGGGTCCCCCTGACCACCGACTGACGCAGACCACCGACTGACATCGCGAAGGGCGGCACCGGCGATCCGGGTACCCGCCGGACCGTCGGCGGCCTGTGACAGCCTCCGGCACGTGCGTGGGGAGCGGGACGTGACGTGGCGCGCGGACGACCCGGGGACGCCGCGACTGGTCCGCCCGGCAGCGACGGGGGTGGTCCCCCTCCGCCTGGACGCCGACCAGCGACGGGTCGTCGCGCACGGGCGCGGCGACGGTCCCCTCGTCGTCCGGGGCGCGCCGGGCACCGGACGCACGACTGCGCTCGTCGAGTCGGTCGCCGCGCGCGTCGAGCGCGACGCCGCCGACCCGGCGCGCGTCCTCGTGCTCGCGCCGACCCGGCGGGCAGCCGCGCAGTTGCGCGACCGGGTGAGCGCCCGGCTGGCGCGGACCGTCGCCGAGCCGGGGGTGCGCACCCCGCACGCCTACGCGTTCTCGCTCCTGCGGCGGCTCGCCCTGGCCGCCGGCGAGCCCCCACCGCGGCTGCTCGCCGGCCCGGAGCAGGACCGGGTGCTGGCCGACCTGCTCGCCGGTCACGCCGCCGGTGAGGGCCGCCCCGTCGCGTGGCCGCCGTCCGTGCCCGCCGAGACCCGGGGGCTGCGCGGGTTCCGGGACGAGCTGCGTGACCTGTTGATGCGGGCGCTGGAGCGCGGCCTGGCACCCGCGGACCTGCGGGCCGCCGGGCGGCGGCACGGCCGGCCGGAGTGGGTCGCCGGTGCCGCCGTCCTCGGGGAGTACCTGGAGGTGACGGCGCTCGCGACGCCCAACGGCTACGACCCCGCCGGGATCGTGGACCAGGCCGGCCAGCGGCTCGCCGACGACGAGGACCTGCTCGCAACCGAGGTCCGCCGGTGGCAGCTCGTCGCCGTCGACGACCACCACGAGTCGACCGAGGCGACCGCGCGGCTGCTCGACCTGCTCGTCGGCGGCGGCGGCGACCTGCTGGTCACCGGTGACCCCGACGCCACGACGCAGTCCTTCCGCGGCGGCGACCCCCGGTTGGTGGCCGCCGCCGAGCACCGGTACCGCCGCGCCGACGGCGCTCCGGCCGAGGTCGTCGTGCTGCGTACCCCGCACCGGCAGGCTGCCGAGCCGGTGGACCTGGTCGCGCTGTTCCGCCGGGTGAGCGAGCGGATCGGCTCGGCCGGGTCGGTCGCCCACCGGGCGGCGGTCCCTGCGACCCCGCCGGCAGGCTCCGCGACCCGGCCGTCCCCGCTGCCGTCCCCGCTGCCGTCCTTCTTGGCGGCCTCGTCGGTCGAGGCCCACGTGCTGCGCTCGGCGACCCAGGAGGGCGCCTTCGTCGCCCACCTGCTGCGCAGCGAGCACCTGCTGGGCGGGCGGCCGTGGTCGACGATGGCCGTCGTCGTCCGCAGTGCCGGCCGCACCGCTGCGCTGCGCCGCGCGTTCGCGGCCACCGGGGTGCCCGTGGCGTCGCCCGCGGCCGAGGTGCCGGTCCGCGACGAGCCGGCGGTGCGTCCCCTTCGCACGGCGCTGCGGCTCGTGCTGCGCCCCGACGGGGCCGAGCCGCAGGACGCGGTCGCGCTGCTCACCTCGCCGCTCGGTGGCACCGACGCCCTCGGGCTGCGCCGGCTGCGGCGCCGGCTGCTGGCGGAGGAGCGTGCCGGCGGCGGGTCGCGGGCCTCCGACGACCTGCTGGTCGAGGCCCTGGCCGACCCGGTCCGGACCGCGACCCTCGACCGCCGCGTCGCCGCACCGGCGGCGCGCGTGGCCCGGGTGCTGGCAGCGGGCCGGCACGCCGCGGCCGAGCCCGGCGCCACCGCCGAGACGGTGCTGTGGGCGCTGTGGCAGGCGACGGGACTCGCCGGGGCCTGGCGGCAGCAGGCCCTTGTCGGCGGACCGGCCGGCAGCCGCGCCGACCGTGACCTCGACGCCGTCCTCGCGCTGTTCGACGCCGCCGCCCGTTTCGTCGACCGGCTCCCGGGGCAGCGTCCCGAGGCCTTCCTGGACCACCTCGACGCACAGGACGTGCCCGCCGACACCCTGGCCGAGCACGCCCCGGACGACGACGCGGTGCAGCTGCTGACCGCGGCCGGGTCAGCCGGCCGCGAGTGGGACGTCGTCGTCGTCGCCGGGCTGCAGGACGGCGTCTGGCCCGACACCCGGCTGCGGGGGTCCCTGCTCGGGTCGACCGACCTCGTCGACGTCCTCGCCGGGCGCGGCGACGACCCCGCAGGCGCCCGCCGTCAGGTGCTCGACGACGAGCTGCGGCTGCTCCACGTCGCCGTGAGCCGTGCCCGGCAGCGCGTCGTCGCGACCGCTGTGCGCGACGCCGACGAGCGTCCCTCGCCGTTCCTCGACCTCGTCGCGCCCTACCGGCCCGCACCCGGCAACACCGCGGCGGGCGGAGCCGGGTCCGAGTCCAGCTCCGGGTCCGGGTCCGAGGAGCGCCCCGAGACGGTCGTGCCACGTGCGGTGACGCTGCCGGCGCTGGTCGCCGAGCTGCGCCAGGTGCTGCTGGTCGCCGATGGCGAGCGCGACGGCTCGGGGCGCGCCGTGGACCCGGGCCGGCGGCGCACCGCGGCCGCCGCGCTCGCGCGCCTCGCCGCTGCCGGCGTCCCCGGGGCCGGCCCGTCGCAGTGGTACGCCCTGGCGCCGCTGTCGGACGACGGACCGCTGCGGGCCGAGGGCGAGCCCGTCCACGTCTCGCCGTCGCGCGTCGAGGCCTTCCACCGCTGCGGGCTGCGCTGGCTGCTGGAGACCAACGGCGGCGCGACCTCCTCGGGCACCAGCCAGGGGGTCGGCACCCTCGTGCACGACGTGGCGGCCGAGCACCCGGACGCCGACGCGGACACTCTCCTGGCGGAGGTGGACCGGCGCTGGCCGTCGCTCGGGCTCGGCGACGGCTGGGTCTCCGCCCGCGAGCGCGGCCGCGCCCACGCGATGGTCCGCCGGCTCGCGGGCTACACCGCCGGCAGCGACCGCGAGGTGGCGGGTACCGAGGTGGAGGTCAGCACGCCGGTGGGCCGGGCCGTCGTCCGGGGCCGGGTGGACCGGCTCGAGCGCGACGCCGAGGGTCGGCTGGTCGTCGTCGACCTCAAGACCGGCAGCAGCGCGCCCAAGGACGGCGATGTGGCGCGGCACGCCCAGCTCGGCGTCTACCAGGTGGTGGTCGCCGAGGGCGGGCTCGGCCCCGGCGCGACGAGCGGTGGCGCCGCCCTGGTCCAGCTCGGCGGCACCCGCAAAGCGGCGAAGGAGCAGCGGCAGCGCGCCCTCGCCGACGACGCCGACCCGGGCTGGGCGCGACAGGTGCTCGACACCGCCGCGGACGGCATGGCGGCCGACCGGTTCGCCGCGGTCGGCAACGACCTGTGCCGCCGCTGCCCGGTGCGCGCCGCGTGCCCGCTGCAGCCCGAGGGCCGGCAGGTGACGTCGTGACCGCCGGCCCGGGGACTGCCGGCCCGTCGTCGGCGGCGATCGCTGCGGCCCTGGGCCGGCCGGCGCCGACCGCGGAGCAGCAGGCGGTGATCGAGGCGCCGCTCGAGCCGCTGCTCGTCGTCGCCGGGGCGGGCTCCGGCAAGACCGAGACGATGGCGTCACGGGTGGTCTGGCTCGTCGCGGGCGGGCACGTCGCCCCGGCGGACGTGCTCGGTCTCACCTTCACCCGCAAGGCGGCCGGCGGGCTCGCCGACCGGGTCAGGGCGCGGCTGCGGGGACTGGCCCGCACCGGCCTGCTGACCGGCGAGGTGGCCGAGGCCCTGGGGTCCGCCGGTGAGCCGGCTGTCTCGACCTACCACTCCTACGCGGCCTCGGTGGTGGGCGACCACGGCCTGCGGGTCGGTGTCGAGCCCCGGTCCCGGCTGCTCGGTGAGGCGGCCTGCTGGCAGCTCGCGAGCAGCGTCGTCGAGACCTGGGACGGCGACCTCGGCGGGCTGACGAAGGCTCCGGCGACCGTCGTGGACGCCGTGCTCGCACTGTCCGCGGAGTGCGCCGAGCACCTCGTCGACCCGACCGGGATCGCGCAGCTGGCAGAGCAGGTGGAGCGCCGGGTGTGCTCCCTGCCCGCGACGGACGCGGGCGGGGCGCCCGGTCGGCCGTCCCGCGACGTGGGCCTTGCCCTGGCGGCGCTGGCGGAGCGCGCGCAGCTCGTGCCGCTGCTGCGCCGCTACGCCGAGCGCAAGCGCGAGGCGGGGGCCCTGGACTTCGGCGACCAGGTGGCGCTCGCGGCAAGGATCGCCGAGCAGGTGCCGGAGGTCGGCGCGGCGGAGCGGGCCCGCGCGCGCGTCGTCCTGCTCGACGAGTACCAGGACACCAGCCACGCCCAGCTCGTGCTGCTGCGTGCCGTGTTCGGCGGCGGCCACCCCGTCACCGCGGTCGGCGACCCGCACCAGTCCATCTACGGCTGGCGGGGCGCGAGCGCCGGCACCCTCGAGGCGTTCGGGGGCCAGTTCCTGCAGCGGGACGGGGCCCCGGCACGTCGGCTCGGCCTGGCGACGTCCTGGCGCAACGACCACGCCCTGCTGGCGGCGGCGAACACCCTGGCCGCGCCGCTGCGGCGGGCGTCGACGATCGAGGTGGCGCCGCTCGCGGCGCGTCCCGGCGCTGGCGCCGGGGCCGTGCACGTCGACTGGCACGCGACGACGGGCGACGAGGTCGCGGACCTCGCCGCGCGGTTCGCCGCCGTGTGGCACGCCGACGGCACCGGGGCCGGGCCCCGGCGGTCGATGGCGGTGCTGTGCCGCAAGCGCTCCCAGCTCGCCGCCGTGGAGGCGGGGCTGCGCGGGGCGGGGTTGCCGGTGGAGGTCGTCGGGCTGGGCGGGCTGCTCACCCGTCCCGAGGTCGTGGACGTCGTGAGCACGCTGCAGGTGCTCCACGACCCCAGCCGGGGGGACGCCCTGGTCCGGCTGCTCACCGGCGCCCGCTGGCGGATCGGGCCGCGCGACCTCGAGGTGCTCGCCGCGTGGTCTGCTGCCCTGGCGGCGCGGGACCGCGGGCGTCGCGCCGGTCCCCCCGGCGACGAGGCCCGGACCGCTGCCGACGCCCGGACCGCTGCCGACACCGGGACCGCTGCCGACACCGGGACCGCCGTGGCCGACGTCGCCGACGTGGCCGACGTCGCCGACGTGGCCGACGAGCGGAGCCTGGTGGACGCCCTGGACGACCCGCCGCCGCCGGGCTGGGTCGCCGGACACGGCCGCGGCCTGTCACCCGTGGGGCAGGCACGGCTTGCCGAGCTCGCGACGATGCTGCGGGGGCTGCGGAGCCGGGTCTCGGCGCCGCTGCCGGAGCTCGTCGTGGCCGTGGAGCGTGCACTCGGTCTCGACGTCGAGGTCGCGGCGCGACCCGGCGTCCCGCCCGGTACCGCACGGGCACAGCTCGACGCGTTCACCGACGTCGCGGCCTCGTTCGCGGCCGCCACCGGCACCCCGTCGCTCGGCGGGTTCTGCGCGTGGCTCGGGGCCGCGGCGGAGCGGGAGCGGGGTCTGGAGGCCGGCGACGACAGCGGCGTGGACGACGTGGCGCTCGCCCACGACGACCTCGAACCCAGCCGCACCGCCGTCCAGGTGCTCACCGTGCACGCCGCGAAGGGCCTGGAGTGGGACGTGGTCGCCGTGCCCGGCATGGTCGAGGGCTCGTTCCCCGCGCGGGCCGGCGGCCGGGCGAGCGCCCAGGACGCGTCCAGCGGGTGGCTCAGCGGCCTCGGGACGCTGCCGTACCCGCTGCGGGGCGACCGCGACGCGCTGCCGGTGCTGGACTGGCGGGGTCCGGGCGACCAGAAGGCGCTGGAGTCCGAGCGGCGGGCGTTCCGGCTCGCCTGCGGGCGCCACGAGGTCGCCGAGGAACGCCGCATCGCCTACGTCGCGGCGACCCGCGCCCGCGAGCTGCTGCTGCTCTCCGGCTCGTGGTGGCGCGACGGCTCCACGCCCGCGACCGCCTCCCGGTTCCTCACCGAGCTGGTGGGTGCCGCCGGCGAAGGCGATCTGCCCGGGGTCGACGCGACGGGGTTCGTCGCCGGGGTCGCCTCGCCGCCCGCAGAGGGTGAGGCGAACCCGTCGCTGGCGCAGCCGCCCACCGCGACGTGGCCGCTCGACCCGCTGGCGGGGCGACGTCCGGCGGTCGAGGCCGCCGCCGCAGCCGTCGCCTCAGCCGGTGCCGCAGCGGAGGGTGCCGACACGCTGGGGGAGGGCGGCGACCTCGGCGAGTGGCGCCGCGAGGTCGAGCTGCTGCTCGCGGAGCGGGACGCCCGCTCCCACGGACCCGGGCAGGTCCGGCTGCCGGAGCACCTGTCCGCGTCCCGGCTGGTCGACCTCGCGGCCGACCCGGCCGGCTTCGCCCGCAGCCTGCGACGGCCGGTGCCGGTCGAGCCGCGTCCGCAGACGCGCCGGGGCACGGCCTTCCACGCCTGGATCGAGGCTCGGTTCCGCGCCGAGACCCTCGTGGACCTCGACGACCTGCCCGGCGCCGGGGACGAGGGCGCCGCGCCGGACGACGAGCTGGCCCGGCTGCAGCGGGTGTTCCTCGCCTCGGAGTGGGCCACCCGCGACCCGGTCGCCGTGGAGGTGGCGGTCGAGACGCCCGTCGACGGCGTGGTGCTGCGGGGTCGGATCGACGCCGTCTTCCGACGCGAGGACGGCGGGTGGGACGTCGTGGACTGGAAGACCGGCCAGCCACCGACCGGTGCGCGGCGCCGAGCGGTCGTCGTCCAGCTCGCGGTGTACCGGCTGGCCTGGGCGCGGCTGCGCGGCGTCGGCGTCGAGCAGGTCAGCGCGGCGTTCTTCTACGCCTCCACCGGCGAGACGGTGCGTCCCGCCGACGTCGGCGACGAGGCGACGCTGGGCGCCCTCGTCCGCGGCGTCCCGGCGTCCTGAGCCCGCTCGCTTCCAGGCCACGCCCTGCACCACCCCCGCAGAGCCCACCATCCGCCGCCGCCAGGACACCGCACGCAGGACACACCGCCGCGCCGACTGGCACAGGGCGCCTCTGTGCCAACCCCATTGGTACAGGGCGCCCCTGTGACAACCGGGAGCTGGCGTGAACGTCCCCAGGAGGCGTGCCTCGGCCGCCGCGGCACAGCCAGCCGGCGGCCCGGGCGCATCCGGACGCTCCGGCGAGTGTGACCCCCGTGCGCGACACGCCGGCGTGTCGCGCACAGAGGTCACACTCGCGGGCTTGGGCCGGTCTCGACCCGTGCCGGGCGCGGGCGCGGGCGCGCGACCCGGCGTCGGCGAGCCGGCCCAGCACGGCGCAGGATGGGCCGCATGTCGTACGTGGTGATCAACGTCCTGTCCGTGCCGGGCGGGCGCGGTGAGACCCTGGAGCAGCGCTTCGCCGGCCGGGCTGGCCTCGTGGAGCAGGCCGAGGGGTTCGAGCACTTCGAGCTGCTGCGCCCGGTGGAGGGGACGCAGGACTACCTCGTGTACACGCGCTGGCGCGCGAAGGCGGACTTCGAGGCGTGGCAGTCGTCGCAGGCGTTCGGCCGTGGCCACGGCGGGCCCACCGCCGGTGCGAGCGGGTCCGGTGGGAGCGGATCCGGCGCAGGCAGTCCCGCCGGCGACCGCCCGGCCGCGACGGGGTCGAGCATCTGGGCGTTCGAGGTGGCGCAGGCCACGGCGGGCCCCCAGCCGGTCTGACCGCGCTACGGCGACGTCCGTGCCGGCCCGGCAGCACGGTCGTCGGCTGCGGTGGCGGGGCTGCCCGCGGTGACGGCCACGCCCAGCGGGCGGTGGTCGCCCACGGCCAGCTCGGGCAGCAGCAAGCGGGTGGATCGCAGCGACGCGGCCCGGGGGCCGAGCGCCAGCAGGTGGTCGAGCTGGACCCCGGGCCGCTCCGCCGGGAACGTGGGTGTGGTCACCAGCCCCCGGCCCCCCGCCAGCCGGCCGGGCAGGCGGCCCGGCAGGTTGAGGTCGCCGGCGAGCAGCACGGCGCGGTCCGGCCCGGCGAGCCGGGTGGCCCAGGCACGCAGGCGGCGTAGCTGCCGCCAGGCGGTGAGGGGCGCGAAGGACAGGTGCGTGCTCACCACGACCAGGGGGACGTCGTCCAGCTCGGCCGCCAGCGCGACCCGGGGCTCGTCGGGGAACCACAGCACGCCGGTGCGCCCGGTGCGAGGGTGGGTGACGCGCAGCGGCAGCCTGCCCTTCCCGTTGCCCAGCCCGAGGACCGACCAGGTGCGCACCGGCGCCCGGCTCACCAGCCCGACGCCGTAGCGGGGGCCGTCCGCGCCGGGGTCGTCGGTGCCGCAGGCGCGCGGCGCGACCGGCTCCCAGGTCTGGCCCGGCGTCCCCGTCAGCGTCGGCGCGAACCGCCAGTGCGCCGCCCTGAGCGCGGCCGCGGCGACCCGGCCCTGGTGCACGCCCATCGACCGGGGCTGGTCGACGTCGAGCTCCTGCAGCGCGAGGACGTCGACGTCCAGGGCGGCCAGGGCCCCCGCCAGCGCGTCGCCGTCCAGGTGCCTGCCGTCGCGGTCGCGTCCGGACGCGACGTTGAGGGTCGCGACCCGGACGGCGGTCACAGCCGCTCCTGGCCCACGTCGCCGTCGAGCTCGGTGAGCATGCCGACCGCGTCGTCGACGACGCCGGCGTCGTCGGTGCGCACGCCGTGCAGCAGCCAGCGGGCCAGGGCCAGCTCGCCGGCGAGCCGGGCGCGGACCGCGAGGTCGCGGTCGGGCTGGTCGCGGCGCGCCACGGCGTAGGCCTCGAGCACGGAGTCCAGGGCCTCGGCGTCGGCCCCGACGGCGATCCACGCCAGGTCGTCGGCGGGGTCGGCCACGACGGCGTCGCCCCAGTCGAGCATGCCGGTGACGGTGCCGGCGTCCACGAGCACGTGCTCTGCGACGAGGTCGCCGTGCACGAGGCACGGCTGGAACCGCCACCGTCCGACGTCCTCCAGGGCGCGCTCCCAGCGACCGAGCAGCCCGGTGGGGACGTGCCCTGTCGCGGCGGCGCGGTCCACCTCGCTGAGCCGGCGCTCGCGGTACTCACCGGCCTCGTAGCTCGGCACGTCGACGTCCTCGACCACGGAGCGGGGGACGTCGTGCACCGCGGCGAGCGCCGCCCCCAGCGCGGCGCCGAGGCCGGGACCGGGCTCGAGCTCGCCGGGGTGCAGCGGGTGACCGGGCAGGAACGGGTAGACCAGGGCGACGCCGCCCTCGGGCAGGTCGGCGGTGCCCGCCGGCTCCGGCACCGCGAAGGGCAGCGAGCCGTGCTCCGCCAGCGCCGCCAGCAGCCGCACCTCGGCCTCGAGCCGTGCCCCCGCCGCCGTCCGCCGCGGTGCGCGCACGACCCACCGGCGCCGGCGGGAGTCGTGCACGACGGCGACGTCGTAGTCCGACCCCGGTTGCTGCGGGCCGCCGACCCCCACCGGGTCGAGCCCCGCGACGGCCGCGCTGGCGAGCGCGGCGAGCTGCATCGGGCTGCGGGCGGCGGACGGCACGGCGCCCACCGTAGGGCTCGCGCGGCGCACCCGCCGAACCGGCTCGGCCCCCGTCCGGCGGGGACGTCGAGCCGCGCCTACCGTGTTCGGGTGACCCTGCCCGACTCCCCCTTGTCGTCCTCCGTGCCGAGCTCCCCCGCCACCGACGAGGCGCTGCCGGGACTGTCGCTGTCGCGCAGTGACCTGGACCGGCGGTCCGACAGGCGCGGTGGCGTGAGCCTCCTGGACGAGCTCTGGGCCGACCCGGCGACCCGGGTGTTGCCGGTCGTCGACGGCCGCGCGCCGCTCGACGAGGGGCAGGTCGACGGCGGGATGCAGCGGCCTCGGCTCGCGCTGCGACCGCCCCGCGAGGAGGACGCCGCCGGCCTGCGCGTGTACCTCGGCGACGACCGCGCGGGCGTGGCGCACGTGGCGGTGGTGCCCGTCGAGGCCCTGGCGCCGGGCGCGGAGGCCGACCCCGCCTGGGCCGGGCTGCGTGACGTCGGAGCGGTGCTCGGTGACCGGGACGCGGGACTGCTCACACAGGCTGTCGCCGTCACCGAGTGGCACCTGCGCCACCCCCGCTGCCCGCGGTGCGGCACCGCCACCGAGCCGGTCCAGGCGGGGTGGAGCAGGCGGTGCCCGGTCGACGGCAGCGAGCACCACCCCAGGACCGACCCGGCGGTGATCATGGCGGTGCTGGACGACGCGGACCGGGTGCTGCTCGGCCACAACCCGCGCTGGCCGGACCGGCGCTACTCCACCCTGGCGGGCTTCGTGGAGCCGGGGGAGTCGCTGGAGGCCGCGGTCCGCCGGGAGGTCGCGGAGGAGGCCGGCGTCACCGTTGGCCACGTGACGTACCTGGGCAGCCAGCCGTGGCCGTTCCCCGCGTCGCTGATGCTGGGCTTCCTCGCGCACGCGGTGGACCCCACGATCCGGGTCGACGCCGACGAGATCACCGACGCGCGCTGGTTCAGCCGCGAGGAGCTCGCCGACGCCGCCGGGACCGGGGCCGTGCTGCTCCCGCCGCGGGTGTCGATCGCCCGCCGGCTCGTCGAGCACTGGTTCGGCGGCGAGCTCACCGACGCGGTCGAGGCGTGGCGCTGAGCGTGCCCGCGACGCGGCGCGGTGGTTACCACCACGCGCGCAGCAGCGCCGGCCGGGTGGGGCGCTCCATGGCCACGACGACGTCCGCGCGTTGCGCCGGCCACGTCTCGGTGAGGTAGCGGTCCCACGCACCCAGCACCCGCACGCGCTCGTCACCCGAGAGCCGGCGGCTGATCGCGGCCGACGTCGTGCTCAGGTGCACGCCGACGTCGACGGCGTCGGCGAGCTCCCACCGCAGCAGGAACGGTCCGCTCAGGACGGCGACCGTGCCGGGCACGGCGGCCCGCGCGGGCTCCCGGGTCGCGCGGCCCGACCGCGGGTCCCGCAGGCTCGGCAGCCAGCGCAGCGACCCGCCGGGCCCGAGCGGGTCGAGCACCTCCCGGCGTAGCGCGAGGTGGTCGACCCAGCGCTCGTAGCCCGTGTCGGCGTCCGCCGCGCCGTGCTCGAGGCGCAACGACGGCTGGTGCAGGTAGCCGTCCGCCGAGATGTGCGCGACCGGCCGGCCGAGATCGCGCACCGCGTCGGCGACGGCGTCGGCGACGAGCGCGGTGTCCGCTGCGACGGCTCCGTCGACGGCGACACGAGCCACGCGGGGGGTCCCGTCGACAGCGCCGGACGGCACCGCCAGGGTCACCGCATGGTGCGCGACGCGCCCGGCCAGGGACGCCAGGTCGACGGGCCGCGGTGCGGCGTCGCCGCCCGCTGCTGGGACGGGACTCAGCGCCCGAGGCGGCTCTTCACCAGGGCGATGCTCGGGTTCGTGGCCGCCGTGCCGTCCGGGAACAGCAGCGTGGGCACCGTCTGGTTGCCGTCGTTGACGCTCATCACGTAGTCCGCCGCGCCGTCGGTGTGCTCGATGTTGACCTCGGAGTACTGCACGCCCTCGCGGTCCATCGCCTTCTTCAGCACGCGGCAGTAGCCGCACCACGTCGTCGTGAACATGGTCACCGTGCCGGTCTCGGGCAGGGCGGTGCGGGCGGGGGTGGCGGGGTTCACGGTCATCGGTGGGTCCTCCGGGTCGTCGGTCTGCTCGTCGGGGGCGCCGCCCACCAGGGGCGCCGCCGCTGCGGGGCACAACCCCGACGGGCACCCGGAGCATTCCGGACAGCTGCCGGACGGCGGCCGCGCGGCTCCCGCGCCCGCTCCCTGGCACCCTCCCAGGCCGCGCCGGGGCCGCTCCCAGGCCACCCCAGACCGCCCCGGGGCCGCTCCTCGGCTGCCCGGCGCGGGAACGGCTCAGTCCCGGCGCTCCCAGAGGCCGCGCAGGTAGGCCGCCTGCCCGGCGTGCTGCAGGCCGTCGTCGACGACGCTGACGAGCCGGACGCCGGCGGTCACGGCGGGCGTGAAGCTCGTGTCGACGACCCGGTCGAGGTCGTCGCCGGTCAGGCCTGCCACGTAGCCGCGGGTCCGGTCGGCGACGCGGTCGTGGTAGGCCAGCAGGGTGAGCGCGTCGGGCGGGACGACCGCGGCGACCTGCTCGGTGGTGTGTCCGTAGCCGATGTGCGTGTCGTCGGCGCCCAGGCCGAACCGTGGCGCCCAGTCCTCCAGCGTCCACGTCTGGTCCCAGCCGGCGATCCCGCAGACGTGGTCGTCGCGGATCCGGGCCAGGTGCCACACCAGCCAACCGATCGGGTTCGCCTCGGTATCGGGGCGCCACACCAGTGCCTCGGCGTCCAGGCCGGTCACCGCCTCCTGAACGGTCGCGGTGACGCGGTCGAGGGCCTCGAGCAGGAGGTCGGTGGTCTGCACCGGCGCGAGCCTAGCCAGCCGGGCCCCCTGCCGCCCACCCTTCGTCCCCAGGTGACGACGTCGCGGTCCGGAGCCTCGCCGCAGCGTGCGAGGCTTGGCCGACGATGGAACCCAGCCCGCCCACCGGGGCCGACGCCGTGCTCGCCGCCCTGGACCCCGAGCAGCGGCAGGTCGCCACCGCCCTGTCCGGGACTGTGTGCGTGCTCGCCGGCGCCGGCACCGGCAAGACCCGGGCGATCACGCACCGGATCGCCTACGGCGCGACGTGCGGGGCGTGGAACCCGCGGCAGGTGCTGGCCGTGACGTTCACCGCCCGCGCGGCCGCGGAGATGCGGACCCGGCTGCGCGACCTCGGGGTCCCCGGGGTGCAGGCCCGCACGTTCCACTCGGCAGCGTTACGCCAGCTGCAGTTCTTCTGGCCGCAGACCGTTGGAGGCCCCGCCCCGGAGCTCGTGATGCAGAAGGCGCCGCTGGTGGCGCAGGCCGCATCCCGGCTCCGGCTGCCGGTGGACCGGGCCGCCGTCCGGGACCTGTCGGCGGAGGTGGAGTGGGCGAAGGTGAGCCTGCTGACCCCGGACACCTACCCGGCCGCGTGGCGACGCGCCGGCCGGGGGACGCCGGGCGGCGCCGACGCCGCGACGGTCGCCCGGCTGCTGCGCGGCTACGAGGACGTCAAGACCGACCGTGGCGTGATCGACTTCGAGGACGTGCTGCTCCTGACGGCGGGGATCCTCGCAGACCGGGCGGACGTCGCCGAGACGGTCCGAGGGCAGTACCGCCACCTCGTCGTGGACGAGTACCAGGACGTCTCCCCGCTGCAGCAGCACCTGCTCGACCTCTGGCTCGGCGACTCCCCGGACGTGTGCGTCGTCGGCGACGCCAGCCAGACCATCTACTCCTTCGCCGGTGCCAGCCCCTCGCACCTGCTCGACCTCGCCCACCGGCCCGGCACGACCGTGGTGCGGCTCGTGCGGGACTACCGCTCCACCCCGCAGGTCGTGGCGCTGGCGAACAGCGTGCTCGACCGGGCGCCCGCAGGCGCCGCTCCCGCCCGCGTCGAGCTCGTGGCACAGCGCCCCGGCGGCGCCGCACCGTCCTTCACGGAGTACTCCGACGACGTCGACGAGGCCGGCGGCGTGGCACGTCGGGTCCGCGAGCTGGCCGACGCGGGGACGCCGGCGTCCCAGGTCGCCGTGCTGTACCGCACGAACGCCCAGTCCGAGGCGCTGGAGTCGGCGCTCGCCGACGCCGGGGTGGGGTACCTGCTGCGCGGCGGGGAGCGGTTCTTCGCCCGGGCCGAGGTGCGCCAGGCGATCATGCTGCTGCGCGGGGGTGCACGCGCGGACGACGGGAGCACCGACCTGGGGGCCGCGACCCGCGACGTGCTCGCCGGCGCCGGCTGGACCGCGGAGCCGCCGGCGGGCACCGGGGCCGTGCGCGAGCGCTGGGACTCCCTGCAGGCGCTCGCGACCCTCGCGGACGACCTGGCGGCCACCCGCCCGGGGGCACGGCTGGGTGACCTCGTCGCCGACCTCGACGAGCGGGCCGCGGCCCAGCACGCGCCGGCCGTCGAGGGGGTCACGCTGTCCTCGTTGCACGCCGCGAAGGGGCTGGAGTGGGACGCGGTGTTCCTCGTCGGGCTCAGCGAGGGGCTGCTGCCGATCTCGATGGCCGACTCCGCCGCCGAGGTGGAGGAGGAGCGGCGGTTGCTGTACGTCGGCGTCACCCGTGCCCGGGAGCACCTGCACCTGTCGTGGACGAGGGCGCGGACCCCCGGCGGCCGGGCAGTGCGCCGGCCCTCGCGGTTCCTCGACGGCATCCGGCCCGCCGGCAGCGAGCAGGGTCGGACGGCCGCCGAGCCGGGCCAGCGGTCCCGGCGCTCCCGGCAGCAGGCGCTGCCCCGCGCCTGCCGCACCTGCGGTCGTCCCCTGGGCAGCGGCGCCGAGCGCAAGGTCGGGCGGTGCGCCGACTGCCCGCCGACGTACGACGAGCACGTCTTCGAGGCCCTGCGGGAGTGGCGGTCCCGGACGGCGACCGACGCCAAGGTGCCCGCGTACGTCGTCTTCACCGACGCCACGCTCGTGGCGATCGCGGAGTCCCGGCCCCGGGACGTCGCGGGGCTGGCCCGCGTCGCGGGCGTCGGCCCGACGAAGCTGGAGCGCTACGGCCCGGCGGTCCTGGACCTGCTGGGCGACGCGTCGGAGTCGTCCACCGGAGCCTGACGACGACGAGCCGGCGGTACCCAGCGCCGGTCCCCTGCGCTCACGCCTGCCGGTCATCCCGGCCGGCGAGGTTCACGCGGCCCGTCGCGACAGCCAGCGCGACACCAGTTCGGTCAGGGCCGGTCTCCAGGCGCCTGGTGGCAGGTGGGGCGGCGAACGCCCCGGGGGGTGCCAGATGACCCGGGTGCCGGCGAGCTCCCCGGTCCATCCCTGCCGGTGCACGCTGCGGTGGCACGGCGGGCACACGGCGGTGCCGTTGCACTCGCTCGTGGGCCCCCCGGCTGCCCACGTCCGCAGGTGGTGCAGCTGCAGCGGCAGGTCGGCCCGCCCGCACCGGGTGCAGGCGTGGCCGTCGCGCAGGAGCACGGCCGCGCGCACCCGGTCGGGGAACGTGTAGCGGGTCCGCCCCACGTCCAGCGGCGCGCCGTCCGGCGCCAGCAGGGCGGGTGTGACCGCCGCGTCGCAGCCGAGCACCTGCGCCGTGGCAGCCGACAGGACGAGCCCTCCGGTCGTGGTCGCCGGCTCCACCCCGGCGGTGCCGGGCGCGGCGGCCAGGGTCTCGGCGGTGGCGGTGACGACCAGCGCCGGTCGCGCGGCCGCACCGGACGGCGCCGAGGCTCGCCACTCGTCGACGATCGTGACCAGCGCGTCGGCGTCCCGGCGTGATCGCGGTCGGAGGTCGGTGCTGCCGTCTTCGCCGGCCGGCCTCGGGGCGTTGCGCGCGTCGAGCGCGCTACGCAGCTCCGCGCCGGCCTTGCCGTCGAGCACGCCGCGCAGCCACCACATGCCGTCGTCGGTCTCGACGCACGTCAGGCACCGGAGCGCCTCCGCGGCGTCCTCGGCGCGGGCCAGCCGCTCCCCGGCGTCGGGGTCGAGGCGGTGCCGGACCGCCCGTCCCAGCCGGGCGAGGCGGCGCGGGTCGAGCCCCGGTACCCGGGCGCCGTCCTCGTCGTGGTCGGCGGCGGAGCGCAGCAGGCACGCCTCCACCTCGTCGGCGGTCGTCGGGTCCACCGCGTCGCCGAGCCGCCGCACTGTGTCGTGGACCACGACCGCGTGGTCGAACGTGATCGCGCCCGCCGCCAGTGCCGCGCCGGTGGCGGCCAGCGCGCCCTGCAGGGCGACGGACACCGTGACGCGCCGGGCGGCCTGCTCCGGCCGGGAGCCCGTGACGCCCGCGAGCCACGCGGCGGTCGTGGCGGCGCCGCTCGCGCTCCCGACGTCGCGGCCGTCCGCCTCGGCCAGCAGCCGGGCCCGCGCGGCGTCCAGACGGGCCGCCTGCTGGTCCAGCGACACGACGGCGGCGCGCACGTCGGCGTCGGAGCTGCGCCACCACGGCGCGGCTTGCGCCGCGTCGATCGCAGCCGAGAGGGCGACCGAGACGTCGTCCTGCCGCCGGGCGCCCGGGCTGGGCTGCTGCTCCATCCCCTCACGGTAGCCACGCCCACCGACACCCGGTCCGCGCGAGACTCGTTGTACGACAAGGCCCGTGGAGGAGCACGCCGGCCGGTCCGGAGGGTCGCGACACGTGCTCCCGCGGACCTCCGCAGACCCAGGTGCGCCGCGCCGAGGTCCTGGGCGCGGCCCCCGGAAAAAGGCGTTGTGCGGCGCCGGCACTGCGCTCTAACCTCGTGGAGTCCGACGAGGACTCCGGAGCGCGCCGACGCGCGAGCCGTGACAGCGAGCGGAGGTGACAGCGATGAAGAGCCTGACATGGTCGACGTCCGGATGCGCAGTGCGCACCGTGACCCGCTCTCCGCTGGCCACTGACCGGCTCGCGGGGATCCGGCGTGTTCCGTCCGGAATGCGACTCACCGGGGGAGAGGTCTGCCCGCAGCCGACCGCACTCCTGCCCGGCGCCGGTATCACCGTGCCGGCCTTCCGCATCCGTACCACGTCCTTCTTCCGCACCGCCCCGGGTAGCGCGCCCGGAGGCCCACCGGCATAGGTCACCACCTCGCCGGCGCCTCCAGGCCGCGGAACCCGACACCCGGGATCCGCGGCCTTTCTCATGCCCCACCGCCACCACGTGTGACCTGGAGGTGCGCCGTGCAGCTCACGGCCATGATCGACGAGCTGACCGAACCGGGTCGGCAGGGGGACGTCGCCGTCGAGGCCGCGACCCCCTGCAGGACCTCCGACGCCGAGCTGTGGTTCGCCGAGTCCCCGCAGGACGTCGAGCAGGCGAAGGCGCTGTGCCGGGGCTGCCCGGTGATCGACGCGTGCCTGGCCGGTGCCCTCGAGCGGCGCGAGCCGTGGGGGGTCTGGGGCGGGCAGCTGCTCATCGCGGGCGCGGTCGTGGCGCGCAAGCGGCCCCGCGGCCGACCCCGCAAGGACGCAGCCGCGGCCTGAGGCGACCGGCCCCGCTGGTCACCGCAACACCGACGGGCCCTCGCCAGGGCCCCCTCCCCGACGGTCCGCTCCCTGCGGGCCGGCCCCCAGCGGGTCCGCAGCCGCGGGTCCGCACGGTTCGGAACCCATCCGGCTCCGAGCCTCCACCACACCGCAGCCTGCCCTGCCACGAGCAGCGGCCGACCGAGGAGACGTCATGAACCAGACCCTGCTGTTCGTCGAGGTGGGCCGGGACCGCCGCCGAGACATGGAGGACCGGGCCACCGTCTACCGCGCCTACCGCGCCGTCCGTGCCCGGCGGTCCCGGGACGGCGGCCGCCGCCGGGTCGCGCAGACCCGGATCGCGCAGTGGGCGCGGGCGAGCGTGCCCGTCTGAGGCCACCGCATCTGCCCCAGCTACCGCGGCATCCTGCCCCCGGCGGGCATCCGCCCGGGTCGGCCCAGCCGCCCCGCCCCGCCCCGCCCCGCCCCGCCCCGCCCCGCCCCGCCCCGCCCCGCCCCGCCCTAGGATCGGCCGGTGGCAGGCACCGGCCCCGATCGCCCGACCGACCCCGGCGTGCCGACGGCGTGCGCCGGCTGCGGCACCGCCGCGCCGTCCGTCCCGCCGCCACCGACGTGGTCGACCGGGGTCGAACGCGGTCGGACGCAGCACCTCTGCCCGGCGTGCACCCGCAGCAACCTGCAGGGCATCGAGGCCCGCCTCGACCCGGGATGGTGGTGAGCCCGTCGCAGTCGCCGCACCAGCGGCACCAGCGGCACCAGCGGCGGTAGCGTCGATCGCGCCGGTCACGCACCGGCACCGGCCCCGGCCGGGTGAGACGCGAGGAGAGGGCCAGGAGTGCGCAGCGAGCTGTTCGACACCCGGCACCACGAGGTGGCCGCGACCGAGGCGTGGACGCTGCAGAGCGACCGGATGCTGAAGGTCACCCTCGGACCCGACGTCCTCGCGGCCAAGGGGGCGATGGTCGCCTACCAGGGCAGCGTGCAGTTCCACCACGAGAGCGCCGGCTCGCTCGGTCGCCTGGTCAAGAAGGTGCTCACCGCCGAGGACACGCCTCTGATGCGGGTCGCCGGGCAGGGTGAGGTGTTCTTCGCGCGGTCCGCCGCGAACGTCTTCCTCGTCGCTCTCGAGGGGGACGGGATCAGCGTCGACGGGACCAACCTGCTCGCCTTCGACGCCGCCGTCCGGTGGGACATCCGCCGGGTGCAGGGCGCCGGCATCGCTGCCGGCGGCCTGTTCAACGTGCTGCTCGAGGGCACCGGCACGGTCGCCCTCACCAGCGACGGCCCCCCGATGCTGCTGGACTGCTCGCAGCAGCCGACCTACGTCGACGTGCAGGCCGCCGTGGCGTGGTCGGCCAACCTCGTGCCGTCGGTGGTCTCCAGCATGAACGTGCGGTCCATGCTGCGGGGCGGGTCGGGGGAGGCGTTGCAGTACGCGTTCCACGGGCCGGGCTTCGTCGTCGTCCAGCCCAGCGAGGGCCCGGCGACTCCCCCCGGGGGAGGAAGCGGCAGCGGGGGCCGCGGCGGGATGCTCGGCGACCTGTTCACCTGAGCCCCGCCACCTTCGACAGCCACCTCGACACGCGCTTCGACGACCCCCGGTCGGTCACCCCTGCGCGAGCACGGTGTCGGTGTCCGCGACCCGCGCGTGGTAGTAGAACGAGAGGTAGTCCAGCGCGGCCTGCTGTCGGTCCTGCACCGAGGCCGGGTCCACGGGCTCGAACACGCAGGTCGCGTCGGAGACCACCGTCACCCCGATGCCTCGCGCGAACGCGTCGTACGTGGTGTGCCGGCAGCAGCAGTCGGTGTGCTGGCCCACGACCACGAGGTGGTCGATCCCGTGCAGGCGGCACGTGGCGTCGAGGTCGGTCTGGGTGAAGCTCGAGTAGAAGCGCTTGGGCACGACCACGTCACCGGCCGTCGGGGCCAGCTCGGGGATCACCGCTGCCCCGTCGCTGCCGGCGAGGGCGTGCTCCCCGAACACCTCGAACTCCAGGTCACCCTGCTGGTGCGCGTCGTTGCTGTAGACGACCGGCCAGCCCGCGCTGCGTGCGGCCTCGGACAGCCGCGCGATGGGGTCGATGGTCTGCTTGGAGACCGGGTTCGCCAGGGTGCCGCCGACGAAGTCGTGCAGCATGTCCACGATGAGCAGGGCAGTCGTCACGGCGGGGTAACCTCTCCTCGGGGCCGGGTGATGCGTCCCCGGCCGGTCGTGCGGGACGGTCGTGCCGCGGCGCCCGCGTCCCACGAGCCTGCCACGCGGGCGTGTCATCGGGTAGTGCCGTCGCCCGACCCGGGCGACGGCGGCGTACCCTCCCCGGCGTGGCTGCCGTCGACTTCCCCGCCCGGATCCGGGACCTGAGAGCCACGTTCACGTCGATCCGCGAGGTCACCGGCGTGGAGCGGCTGCGGGCCGACATCTCCGAGCTGTCCGAGCAGGCGTCCGCGCCCGACCTGTGGGACGACCCGGCCGCTGCGCAGAAGGTCACGAGCCGGCTGTCGCACCGGCAGACCGAGCTCGACCGCGTCGAGGGCATGGGCCACCGCCTCGACGACCTCGAGGTGCTCGTCGAGATGGCCGACGAGGCCGAGGGCGCCGAGGCCGCGGAGGCGCGCCGCGAGGCGGAGGCGGAGCTGGAGTCCATCTCGCGCTCGCTGGCCGAGCTGGAGGTCCGCACCCTGCTCGCGGGCGAGTACGACCCCCGCGAGGCGCTCCTGACGATCCGTGCCGAGGCGGGCGGCGTCGACGCGGCCGACTTCGCCGAGATGCTGATGCGGATGTACCTGCGGTGGGCCGAGCGGCACGGCTACCCGGCCGAGGTGATGGACACCTCCTACGCCGAGGAGGCGGGCATCAAGTCCGCCACGCTGGCGGTGCACTCGCCGTACGCGTACGGCACCCTCTCGGTCGAGCAGGGCACCCACCGGCTGGTGCGGATCTCGCCGTTCGACAACCAGGGACGCCGTCAGACCTCCTTCGCCGGCGTGGAGGTGCTGCCGGTCGTGGAGGAGACCGACCACATCGACGTCGCCGAGGCGGACCTGCGGGTCGACGTCTTCCGGTCGTCCGGCCCGGGCGGGCAGAGCGTGAACACCACGGACTCCGCCGTGCGCCTGACGCACCTGCCGACCGGGATCGTCGTGTCGTGCCAGAACGAGAAGTCGCAGCTGCAGAACAAGGCCGCCGCGCTGCGGGTGCTCCAGGCCCGGCTGCTGGTGCGCGCGCGCGAGGAGCGCCAGGCCGAGCTCGACGCCCTCAAGACGGACGCCGGCGGCTCCTGGGGCAACCAGATGCGGTCCTACGTGCTGCACCCCTACCAGATGGTCAAGGACCTGCGGACCGAGTACGAGGTGGGTAACCCGACGTCGGTGTTCGACGGCGAGATCGACACGTTCCTGGAGCAGGGCATCCGCTGGCGCCGCCAGGCCGAGAAGGCCGCCGCCGACGCCTGAGCGGTCCGGCCCTACACTCGACGGCGGCCTTGGCTGCGCTCGCCCGAGCGCAGGCCGCCGAGCAGGACCGGGACGTGGCCCGGCCAGGAGGCGGCCGTTTCGTCCTGTCCCCGAGAGCGGCCACCTCCGATGATCACCTTCGAGAACGTCTCCAAGCTGTACCAGCGGGGCACGGCGCCCGCCCTGGCCGACGTGACCCTGGAGGCCGAGCGCGGCGAGTTCCTCTTCCTGGTCGGCGCCTCCGGCTCGGGCAAGTCGACGTTCCTGCGCCTGGTGCTGAAGGAGGAGAAGGCCACCTCCGGTCGCGTCCTCGTCGCCGGGCGAGACGTCGCCCGGCTGTCGTCGTGGAAGGTGCCGGGGCTGCGCCGTCAGATCGGGGCGGTCTTCCAGGACTTCCGGCTGCTGCCGAACAAGAACGTGTACCAGAACGTCGCGTTCGCCCTGCAGGTGATCGGCCGGTCGCGCCACCACATCGCCCAGACGGTGCCGGAGACCCTCGACCTCGTGGGCCTGGCGGACAAGGAGCGTCGGCTGCCGCACGAGCTCTCCGGCGGTGAGCAGCAGCGCGTCGCGATCGCCCGGGCGTTCGTGAACCGGCCGGCGATCCTGCTGGCCGACGAGCCGACCGGGAACCTCGACCCCACCACGAGCGTCGGCATCATGCGGCTGCTCGACCGGATCAACCGCACGGGCACGACCGTGGTGATGGCCACGCACGACGACGAGATCGTCGACCAGATGCGCAAGCGGGTCGTGGAGCTCGACGCGGGCCGGATGGTCCGCGACGAGTCCCGCGGGGCCTACGGCTACACCCGCTGACCGCGCGCCCGACGACCCCCACACCGGAGCCCACCTGATGCGTCTGCAGTTCATCCTCAGCGAGATCGGCATCGGCCTGCGCCGCAACCTCGCCATGACGGTGTCGGTCGTGCTGGTGACCTTCGTGTCCCTGACGTTCGTGGGCGCCGGGATCCTGCTGCAGCAGCAGATCACCACCATGAAGGACTTCTGGTACGACAAGGTGCAGGTGTCGATATTCCTGTGCGTCCAGGACTCCGAGGCCCCCACCTGCGCGGCCGGCGAGGCGACGCAGGCCCAGCGCGACGCGATCAGCGCCGACCTGGACTCCGAGGCCCTCGCGCCGTACGTCGACGAGGTGTTCTACGAGTCCAAGGCCGAGGCCTACGAGCGGTTCACCGAGCAGTTCGCGGACACGGCCATCGTCGACAACGTCACCGAGCAGCAGATGCCGGAGTCCTTCCGGGTCAAGCTCGTCGACCCGGAGGAGTTCCAGGTCATCTCGCAGGTCTTCTCGGGCCGGGACGGCGTCGAGGAGGTGCAGGACCAGCGAAGGCTGCTCGACAGCTTCTTCGCGGCCCTCAACGGGGCGACGGTCGTCGCCGCCGTCCTCGCCGTGGTGATGACCGTGGCGGCGGCGCTGCTGATCGCCACGACGATCCGGCTCTCGGCGTTCAGTCGCCGGCGCGAGACCGGGATCATGCGGCTCGTCGGTGCTTCCACCATCCTGCTGCAGCTCCCGTTCCTGCTCGAGGGCATGATCGCGGCGACGATCGGGGCCGCCCTGGCGTCGGTGGGTCTGTGGGCCGGGGTGCACTACGGGGTCGAGGGGTGGCTGACCGAACAGCTGCCGTTGTTCAGCTACATCACCACCGATTCACTCTTCGTTGTCGCTCCGCTACTATTTGTGTTTGGTATCGCCCTCGCGGGCGTGTCGTCCGTGGTCACGTTGTCCCGGTACCTCAGGGTGTAGAGGAAGTCACGCACCAGCAGCACCTCGGGCACCACCCGCGATAGGGCAGGATGCGAGTCCCGCCCCGAACCCATCCAGACCACGACGGACCACACCCAGTCGGACACGACCAGGAGCCGGACGACGGAGCCGGCCGCCACCGCAGGGCACCCGAGGAGCCGAACCGCTCCGTCGCGCCCACCGCGTCGCCCCTGCGGCGCACCGACCACGCGGACACCCGCGGAAGGAGGCTGCGCGCCGTGCACCGAGGCCCCGACCCCACTGAGCGACCCGACGCGGCGCGGGCCGCGTCCGCACCTGCCCTGCCCGAGCTGTCTGCGCTGCCCGTGCCGCTCCGCGTCGCCGGCTGCCGTCCGGCCCGCCGGGGGGCCGGCGCCGCCGGTGTGGCGGCGCTGCTCACACTCGGGGTGGCCCTCGGGGCGACCCCGGCCGCGGCCGTCCCGGACCCGGAGGAGCGCAAGCAGCAGATCGAGGGCACCATCTCCGACCTCGAGGAGGCCCTCGAGGGGACCAGCGTGGAGCTGCGGGGCGCCTACACGCGGCTGCGGGACACCGAGGCGCAGCTGCCGGAGGCGAAGGCCGCCCTGCAGCGCGCGACGGACCGCCGCGACGAGGCCCGCCGCAAGGACGCCGAGCTGGCCGCGCGCCTGGCCGCCGCCCGCGAGACCGAGTCGCAGGCCGCCGGTGAGATCGAGGCCGGTAGCGAGGAGATCGAGTCCACCCAGGCCTCGATCGGGCGGATCGCCTCCGAGGCCTACCGCGGCGCCGTCGTGTCGCCGTCCCTGAGCGTCGCCCTCGACGCCGGCAGCCCGGAGGAGTTCGCGACCCGTTTCGTGATGGTCGACACCGCCTTCCGCAGCCAGAGCGGGTTCCTGGCGCGGCTGAACGAGCTGCAGGCGCTGCGGGGCAACCAGCAGGCGCGGCTCGAGGCGGTTCGGGCCGTCGTCGACGAGCTGAAGGAGCAGGCCGCGGCGAACCTCGAGGAGGCCAGGGCGGCGCAGGCCGAGGCCGACCGTGCCAAGGCCCAGCTCGACTCCCTCGCCGCGCAGCAGTCGCAGGCGGCCGCCGAGATCGAGGCCCGCAAGGACGCCGAGATGCAGCGCCTCGACCAGGAGGAGCGGGAGCTGCGCAGCGTCGAGGCCGAACTGCGGCGCATCGCCGAGGCCGAGCGCCGCGCCCGCGAGCAGGCCGCCCGCGAGCAGGCCGCCCAGGAGGCCGCCGAGCAGGAGGCGGCCGAGCGGCGTGAGGCGGATGCCCGCTCCGAGTCCAGCAGGCGCGCCTCGCGCAGCGGTTCGTCGTCTGGCTCATCGTCGTCCGGTTCGTCGTCGTCCTCCGGTTCGTCGTCCTCGTCGTCCAGCTCCTCGAGCGGGCTGTCGATGCCGTCGAGCGGGCGGATCAGCTCGGGCTTCGGCTACCGGATCCACCCCATCTACGGCACCCGCAAGCTGCACTCCGGCACCGACTTCGCGGCCTCGTGCGGCACGCCGGTGACGGCAGCGGCCAGCGGGACCGTCGTCAGCGCCGGCAGCGCCGGCAGCTACGGCAACCGCGTGGTGCTCAGTCACGGGGTGATCGGCGGCACGTCGCTCGGCACCACGTACAACCACATGTCCAGCATCGCGGTGAGTGGTGGCTCGGTCTCCAAGGGCCAGGTCGTCGGCTACATCGGGACGACGGGGACGTCGACCGGCTGCCACCTGCACTTCGAGGTCTTCGCGAACGGGGCCGTCACCGACCCGATGACGTACCTCTAGGTCGCACCTAGACTCACCTAGACTGCTCTCCCAGGAGCAGGAGGGACACCGGTGGCCAAGAGCGCGCAGAAGGACCGCACCGTCGTCGCGAGCAACCGCAAGGCCCGGCACGACTACCACATCGAGGACGTCGTCGAGGCGGGCCTCGTGCTCACCGGTACCGAGGTGAAGTCGCTGCGGCAGGGGCGGGCGTCTCTCGTGGACGGCTTCGCCTCGATCGACGGCGGTGAGGCGTGGCTGGAGAACGTGCACATCCCGGAGTACACCGAGGGCACCTGGACCAACCACGCTGCCCGCCGCAAGCGCAAGCTGCTGCTGCACCGCGAGGAGATCGACAAGCTCGCCGGCAAGGTGCGCGAGTCGGGCCGCACCATCGTGCCGCTGCAGCTGTACTTCCGCGACGGCCGGGCGAAGGTCGAGATCGCGCTGGCGCGCGGCAAGCGCGAGTACGACAAGCGCCAGACGCTCCGGGAGCGCCAGGACACCCGCGAGGCGCAGCGCGCGATGTCCCTGCGTTCCCGACCCGGCGACTGACCCCACCGCACCCCTGCGTTGATCATGCACGTCCGGTACGCCCGGCAGTGTCCGGTGGGCCAGCGGGAATGAGGACAGCTCGGCCGGTGCTGCGGGCCCCATGCGCGCAGCCTCCTTCACCGAGTACGGACCCGCCGACGTCCTGCGGGTCGCCGACCTGCCCGACCCCCTTCCCGGCCCCGACGGTGTCGTCGTCCGGGTCCGCGCGGCGGGGGTGAACCCGGTCGACGCCAAGATCCGCGCCGGCTACCTCGACGGCGCGTTCCCGGCTGCCTTCCCGATCGTGACGGGCTGGGACGTCGCCGGCGTCGTCGAGGCCGTCGGCCCCGCGGTGAGCGTCTATGCGGTCGGTGACGAGGTCCTCGGCTACGTCCGCAAGGACCACGTCCAGCACGGCACCGTCGCCGAGCTCGTCCGCGCCGACGTGCGGCACCTGGCGCCCAAGCCCGCCGGGGTGTCCTTCGAGGACGCCGGTGCGCTCCCGCTGGCCGGGCTGACCGCACTGCAGGCCCTCGACGCGGCGGGGGTCGCCGGCGGCGACACCGTGCTCGTGCACGCCGCCTCGGGCGGGGTCGGGGCCTTCGCTGTCCAGCTCGCAGCCGCTCGCGGCGCCCGTGTGATCGGCACGGCCGGCGAGAGCAACCACGACTTCGTCCGCGAGCTGGGCGCCGAGCCGGTCACCTACGGCGACGGCCTGGCCGACCGGGTCCGGGCGCTGGCCCCGGACGGCGTGGACGCCGCGATCGACCTCGTCGGCGGGGACGCCCTCGACGTCTCGTTCGAGGTCGTCGGCGACGCCTCCCGGGTGGCCTCGGTGACCGACGCCGCCAGCGTGCTGGAGCGCGGCGGCGCGTACGTCTTCGTGCGCCCCGACAGTGCGCAGATCGCCGAGCTCGCTGCGATGGTGGCCGATGGCCGGCTGCGGGTCACGGTCTCGCGCACCTTCGGCCTGGACGAGGTCGCCGACGCGCACCGTCACTCCGAGTCGGGTCATGTGCGCGGCAAGGTCGTCGTCGTCCCCTGACGGCGGGCCGCCGGGAATGCCCGGGCACGCCGAGGCGCTTTCGCGGTAGCCTGAGGGCGTACAACTCAACAGGGGGTGACAGGTTTCGACGTCGGATGTCGAACCAGGGGAAGCGGGTCGAGGAGGCAGCGTGATCTCGTCAACCATCGCTGCAAACCACAGGTGCCGATTCCAAGCGCACCGACTTCGCCCTCGCCGCCTGAGCGAGGAGTAGAGGTCCGTCAGCCCGGGAGTGCTCCCGGTCCGGTAGCTGGCGTCATCTAGGGAGCCACTGCTCCTGGCCCTCGTCATCGGGGTCAGGGGGACACTCAGGTGACTGGGCCCGGCAGCGACACGTCTGCTAGATCGCTGGGGCCGAGAAAAACCGCAGCAGGCTGCACCCGGAGAAGCCCTGGAGGTACGACGACGGACGCGGGTTCGATTCCCGCCACCTCCACCCCTGTCCGAGACGGGGCCCGACCACACGGTCGGGCCCCGTCGTCGTCCCGTGCTCGGCGATGATGCGACCGACGCGAGCCGGACGAGGCCAGGAGGACGACGTGCTCGAACCGCTGGGTGCCACGTGGGGGCAGGTGGCGACGGTGGTCGTCACCGTGGTGGGTATGTACGCGACGTTCATGGTGCTCGTGCGCGTCGTCGGGCAGCGGGCGCTGGCGGGGATGTCGGGCTTCGACATCGGGTGCATCGTCGCGCTGGGGTCGGTGCTCGGGCGCACCGTGCTGCTGGACACCCCGACGCTGATGATCGGAGTGGTCGCGCTGGCGACCCTGTTCGGGGTGCAGGCCGTGCTGGGGGCGCTCGGCCGCTTCCGGTCGGTCGACCGGCTGCTCAACCGCGAACCCGTGCTGCTCGTGCGCGACGGCGTGCTGCTGACCGACGCGATGCGCCGCGCGCACGTCAGCGTGGACGAGGTGCGCCAGCGGCTCCGGCTGGCGGGGGTGCGGTCGCTGACCGAGGTGGGGCGGTGCACGCTGGAGCGCAACGGCGCGGTGAGCGTGCTGCGCGCGGGGGCGCCGGTGGACGCGTGGCTGCACGCCGACGTCCCGTCACCGGTGTCGCAGGCGACGTGACGTCCCGGCGCAGGGGAGCGGGGCCCGCCGCGGCGGGAACTTCGGCGCGTTCACAGCGGCGACGCCCGCCGAGTACGGTGCGTGGCATGGCAGCCGCCGTCTCCGTGACCGGCCTCGTGAAGACCTTCGGGCGCACGCGTGCCCTCGCCGGGCTCGACCTCGAGGTGGCCACCGGCGAGGTGCACGGCTTCCTCGGGCCGAACGGGTCCGGCAAGTCGACCACCATCCGCGTCCTGCTCGGCCTGCTGCGCCCCGACGCCGGCCGGGCCCGGCTGCTCGGCGGCGACCCGTGGCGCGACGCCGTCGCGTTGCACCGCCGGCTGGCGTACGTGCCCGGAGACGTCACGCTGTGGCCCGCCATCAGCGGCGGTGAGGCGATCGACCTGCTGGGCCGGTTGCAGGGCGGCCTCGACCCGCGCCGCCGGGACGAGCTGCTGGAGCGGTTCGACCTCGACCCCCGCAAGAAGGCGCGCACCTACTCCAAGGGGAACCGCCAGAAGGTGGCGCTGGTGGCAGCCCTCGCGTCGGACGCGGAGCTGCTCGTGCTCGACGAGCCGACCGCGGGGCTCGACCCGCTGATGGAGGTGGTGTTCCAGGACGACGTCCGCACCGCCCGCGCGGAGGGACGCACGGTCCTGCTGTCCAGCCACATCCTTGCCGAGGTCGAGGCCCTCTGCGACCGCGTCAGCATCATCCGCCGGGGTCGCACGGTGCAGACCGGCACGCTGGCGGAGATGCGTCACCTGACCCGTACCGCTGTGGTCGTGGCCACCCGGGAGCCCGCCTCCGGGCTGGGCGCTATGCCCGGGGTGCACGACCTGCGCACGGACGACGACCGGGTCCGGTTCGACGTGGACAACGCCCACCTCGACGCCGTGATGGCCTACCTCGGCGGGCTCGGCGTCCGGAGCCTCACGAGCCACCCGCCGACGCTGGAGGAGCTGTTCCTGCGCCACTACGGGGACGACGCCCCCGAGTCGCCGCCGACCGCGCACCACGCCCACGCGGCGGTGCCGTGAGCACCGACACGACCGGGTCGCGGCGGCGCTCGTCGTCCGCGCCGGTACGGGAGGCGCCCGACGTGCCCGTGGTGCCGGCGCAGGCCGACGTGCTTGCCCCGGAGGTGGCGGCGCGGCGGGCCGCCGCCCCCGCGACGCCGACGCGGCGTGCCCCGGAGCGCCGGCACGGTCGTCGTGCCGCAGCCCGGCGGGGCTCCACGTTCACCGGGACCGGGACGCTGCTGCGCTTCGCCCTGCGCCGCGACCGGATCCGCCTGCCGGTCTGGGTCGCCGCCGCGGCGGCGCTCGTCGCCGTCCAGTCCCGGCAGAGCCAGGACCTGTACTCCGGGCCCGGGGACCTCGACGCGTACGCCGCCTCCGTGGGATCGAACCCGGCGATCATCGCCATGACCGGGCCGCCCGTCGGGCTCGACACCATCGGCGGGGCCGTGGCGTTCGAGATCGGGACCACGGTCGCCGTCGTCGTCGGGCTGATGGCGGTGTTCACGGTCGTGCGGCACACGCGCGGTGACGAGGAGGCCGGCCGCACCGAGCTGGTGCGTGCCGCCCGGGTAGGCCGGCACGCCCCGGTGGCGGCCGCCACGGCGGCTGCGGGCGCGGGGGGCGTCGGGGTCGCCGTCTCGGTCGCCGCCGTCGCCGCCGCCACCGGGCTGCCGGTGGGCGGCGCCGTCGTGTTCGGGGCCTCCCTGGGCGTGCTTGCTCTCGTGTTCGCCGCGGTCGCAGCCCTGGCTTCGCAGGTCGTCGAGCACCCGCGTGCCGCGCTCGGCCTCGGCGGGGCGGTGCTGGGAGCAGCCGTCGCGCTCCGCGCCGTCGGCGACGTCGGCGACGGATGGTTGTCGTGGCTGTCCCCGGTGGGGTGGACCCAGGCGGCGCACGCCTGGTCCGACAACCGCTGGTGGCCCCTGCTGCTGGGCCTGGGCGCGGTGGTGCTGCTCGTCGGCGGCGCGCTGCAGCTGGTGGACCGGCGCGACCTCGGTGCCGGCGTCGTGCCGACGCGACCCGGCCGTGAGAGGGCTGGGCGGGCCCTGTCCGGACCGCTCGGCCTCGCGTGGCGGCTGCAGCGGGCGGCGATGCTGGGCTGGGCCGCGGGGATCGCGCTGGCGGGCCTGATGTTCGGGGCCGTCGTGGACGCCACGCTGGAGCTGGCCGACTCGAACCCGGATCTCGTCGCCCTCCTGCCCGGCGGTGCCGGTGACCTCGTCGACGCGTTCCTCGCCGTGCTGCTCGCGATGTGCGCCCTGCTCGTCGTCGCCGCGGGCGTCTCGGTCGTGCTGCGCACCCTCGGCGAGGAGTCGACCGGGCGCGCCGAGCTGGTGCTCGGCACCGCGACGGACCGGGTCCGCTGGCTCGGCAGCCACGTCCTCGTCGCCCTGGTCGGGACCGCGGTGCTGCTCGCGCTGGCGGGTGCGTCGATCGGCGCCGGCTACGGGCTCGACACCGGCGATCCGTCCGTGGTCCCGCAGGTGGCCCGCGACGCGCTCGTGCTGCTGCCGGCGTTGTGGTTGGTGGTCGCCGTGACGGTGGCGCTCGTCGGGCTGGCTCCCCACCGTGCCGCCGCTGGGGCGTGGGGCCTCGTCGCGTACGTGGCCGTCGTCGCGATGCTCGCGGACTCCCTCGGCTGGCCGGACTGGGTGGGGGCCCTGTCGCCGGTCGCGCAGACGCCGGCCGTGCCGCTGGAGGAGGTGACGGTGGCGCCGCTGGTGCTGCTCGCCGTGCTCGCCGCGCTCGGCGTCCTGGTGGGTCTCGCCGGCTTCCGGCGCCGTGACGTCGGCTGAGCGACTCGCGAGAGCGCCGACGTGGCCCGGCTCACGTCGGCAGCGAGCGGTCCCGGCGCGCGCAGGCTGACGGGCCGGGCAACCATGGTGAGTATGGCTACCGACGCGCCCGACCTGCTCGACCTGCTCACCGCCGACCACCGCGAGGTCCGCAGCGCCTTCGCCGAGCTGGACGGGCGGCTGCCCGAGGCGAGGCGACGCACCCTCGTGGAGCGCACCGTCACGGCGCTGGTGCAGCACTCCGTGGTCGAGGAGCAGCTGCTGTACCCGTTGGCCCGCCGGGTGCTCCCGGACGGCGGGCAGCACGCCGACCACGACGTCGCGGAGCACGCCGAGGTGGAGCGGTTGATGCTGCAGCTGGAGCGTCTCGACGTCGACTCCGAGGCCTTCGCCACCACCCGGCGCCAGTGGGTCCGCAGCACGGTCGCCCACATCGAGGAGGAGGAGGCCGACCTCTTCCCGCGGCTGCGCGAGGCGTGCACCGCCGACGAGCTCGTCCGGCTCGGCCGTCAGGCGGTGCAGCTGCGCAAGGTGGCACCCACGCGACCCCACCCGGCCACCCCGAACCACCCTGTCGCGCACCTGACCGTGGGCCCGGTCGTCGGGCTCTTCGACCGGGTGCGGGACCGGGTCAGCGGCCGCGGCCGCGACTGAGCCGGGCCCCCCGCCCGCCTGGGCGGCGCTCCCGTGGCGGGGCCCCGGGGTACCGGGGCCGGACAGGCGCCGCGTGAGGCGGTTGGATGTGCCCATGACCGCAGCACCGAGCGTCTCGTACTCCATCACCATCCGGCTGGAGATCGCGTCCGGCCCGACCGCCGTCAGCGGGCTGACCGCGGCGATCGAGGGCACCGGGGGGATCGTCACCGCGCTCGACGTCACCTCGTCCGGCCACGACCGGGTCCAGGTCGACGTCACCTGCGCGACGCGCGCCTCGGACCATGCCGAGGAGATCGTCGAGGCGCTCCGCGCGGTGCCGGGGGTCACGATCGGCCGGGTCTCGGACCGGACCTTCCTGGCCCACCTCGGCGGCAAGATCCAGGTCGAGTCGAAGGTGCCGATCCGCAACCGGGACGACCTGTCGATCGTGTACACCCCGGGAGTGGCGCGCGTCTGCGAGGCGATCGCGGCGAACCCTGACGACGCCCGCCGGCTGACCATCAAGCGCAACACCGTCGCTGTCGTCACCGACGGCAGCGCGGTCCTGGGGCTGGGCAACCTGGGCCCGCTGGCCGCCCTGCCGGTGATGGAGGGCAAGGCCGCGCTCTTCAAGCGGTTCGCGGGCATCGACGCGTTCCCGATCTGCCTCGACACCCAGGACAGCGACGAGATCGTCGCCGCCGTGCGGGCGATCGCGCCGGTGTTCGCCGGCATCAACCTCGAGGACATCTCGGCGCCGCGGTGCTTCGAGATCGAGCGCAGGCTCCGCGAGGTGCTCGACATCCCCGTGTTCCACGACGACCAGCACGGCACCGCGATCGTCACGCTCGCCGCACTGACGAACGCGTTGCGCTGCGTGGACAAGCAGATCGCGGACGTGCGGATCGTGCTCTCCGGCGCCGGGGCGGCCGGATCCGCCGTGCTGAACCTGCTGCTGGCCGCGGGCGCCCGGGACGTCGTCGTCGCCGACGCCGGGGGTGTCGTCGAGACCGGGCGCGACGACCTCGACCCGTCGCTGACCGCGATCGCGGAGCGGACGAACCCGCGCGGTCTGACCGGCGCGCTGCGCGACGCCCTCGCGGGCGCCGACGTCTTCGTCGGCGTCTCCGCCCCGAACATCCTCACCGGCGACGACATCGCCACGATGGCCGAGGACGCGATCGTCTTCGCCCTCGCGAACCCCACGCCGGAGGTGGACCCCGGTGAGGCGTCGCGGCACGCCGCGGTCGTCGCGACCGGGCGCAGCGACTTCGTGAACCAGATCAACAACGTGCTCGCGTTCCCCGGGGTCTTCCGGGGGCTGCTCGACGCCGCGTCGCACCGCATCACCGACGAGACGCTGCTCGCAGCCGCCTATGCGCTCGCCGCGACCGTGACCGACGAGGAGCTGAACCCGACCTACATCGTGCCGAGCGTGTTCCACCCCGACGTCGCGCAGGTCGTCGCCGGCGCGGTGGAGCGCGCCGTCCGCAAGGGTCGCGAGTCCGGTGACGACCCTGCTCCGGAGCAGGCCCGCGGCATCGCCGCCGCGGCCGCCGACGAGGCCGTCGAGGCGCAGTGACCGAAGGGGTCGAGCCGGTCACACCCGAGCCGCCGCGCGACGTCGGCCGCACGGTCTTCGCGCAGCGGTGGGAGTCCCTGGCGTTCCTGCACTGGGCCGTCGAGCCCGACCGTGTCGCGCCGCTGTTGCCACCGGGGGTGCGGCCCGACGTCCTGGACGGCTCCACCTACGTGGGTCTGATCCCGTTCGTGATGCGCCGCACCGCGCTGCTCGGCGGTCCGGTGGTGCCGTACCTCGGCTCGTTCTGCGAGACCAACGTCCGGCTGTACGCCGTTGACGCCGCCGGCAGACGCAGCGTGGTCTTCGTCTCGCTGGAGGCCTCCCGGCTGGCGCCGGTGCTCGTGGCGCGGGCGATGGGGCTGCCGTACCTCTGGGCCCGGATGCGCTACCGGCGCGACGACGACGTGGTCTGCTACACGACCCGGCGCCGCTGGCCAGGGCCCCGGGGCGCGCGCAGCGACGTCACCGTGCGGGTCGGGCAGGTCGTCGCGGCCGGGCCGCTGGAGCACTTCCTCACTGCCCGGTGGGGGCTGCACACCGCTGCGCGCCACGGACCGCTCTACTGGCCGAACGAGCACGACCGTTGGCCGCTGCGCGCCGCCCGGTTGGAGCACCTGGACGACGAGCTGCTCGCCGTCGCGGGGTTCGGCGACCTCGCCGCCCGTGAGCCCGACAGCGTGCTGTTCTCGGCAGGGGTCGACGTCCGCTTCGGCCCCCCCACCCCAACCCCGCACCCCCACCCCACCCCTTCGCGGTGATCATGCACTTCGGGTACGCAGGCCGTACCCGAGCTGCATGATCACCGCGAAGGGGTGGGTCAGGGTGGGGTGGTGGTCAGGCGGGGTCGAACGTGGCGAGAGCGTGGTCGGTCGGCGCGGGGACGACGACCCGCCCGCCGGACGGCACCGCCAGCGTGTGCGGCGCGAGGGCCCGTAGCAGCGACCCGTCGGCCAGGCGGACGTGGTGCAGCACCGACCCGCCCCGGAACTCGGTGCGCACCACCGTGCCCACGGCGCCCCCGGCCGCCGCGGCGTCCGCAGCGAGGTCGCTGCCCTCGGCGAGCACGGTCAGGTCGTGGGGCCGCGTCATCACGTCGACCGGCCCGGTGCCGTTCCCCACGACGGGGAGCGCCCCGAGCGCGGTGCGGGCGCTGGCGCCGTCCCACTGCCCGGGGACGAAGTCGGCCTCGCCGAGGAACGTCGCGACGAACCGGCTGGCGGGGGAGTGGAACACCTGCGAGGGCGTGCCGACCTGCTCGATCCGGCCGGAGCGCAGCACCGCGACGCGGTCCCCGACCGCGAGCGCCTCGTCCTGGTCGTGGGTGACGAGGACGACGGTCGCGTCGGCGGCGCGCAGCACCGCCACCGCCTCGACCCGCACGTGGGCGGCGAGCCCCCGGTCGAGGTGGGAGAACGGCTCGTCGAGCAACACCACGGACGGGCGGGGGGCCAGGGCGCGGGCCAGGGCGACGCGCTGCTGCTCGCCGCCGGAGAGCTCGTGGGGGAACCGGCCGGACAGGTGCGACAGCCCGACGAGGTCGAGCACCTCCGCGACGCGCTCGTCGCGCTCGCCGGCGCCGCGACGCGCCACGCGGCCCAGCCCGAACGCGACGTTGCCGGCGACGCTGAGGTGCGGGAAGAGCGCGAGGTCCTGGAACACCACCGCCACGCCGCGCTTCTCCGGCGGCACGAAGACGCCCGGCCCGGCGACCTCGCGACCGGCCAGGCGCACGCGGCCTCCGTCCACACCGACGAGCCCGGCGACGGTCCGCAGCAGCGTGGACTTGCCGCACCCGCTGGGTCCGACGACGGCGAGCATCTCGCCGCGGGAGACGGTCAGGCTCACGTCGTCCAGTGCCGTCGTCGCGCCATAGCGCTTGGTGACGTGGTCGAGGTCGAGCAGGGCGTGCCGCATCGTGCTGGGCACGGCCGGGACGAGCGCGTCGGTCCTGGTGGTCACGTCAGGACACCTCCACCGGGGTCGGGCCGGTCGCGTTCGCCGGCGACGGCGTGGGGGCTCGTCGGGGCCGACCGGACCTCGTCCGGCTGGGCCAGCGTACGGCGGAAGAGCAGCACGACCGGGACCAGGGCGGCCGCGACGATCGTCAGCGCCGGCAGCCCGGCCTCCTGCCACCGCGACTCCGACGCGAGCTGGAACACCCATACCGCGAGGGTCTCGAAGCCGAACGGTCGCAGCAGCAGCACGATCGGCAGCTCCTTGAGCGCGTCGACCGCGACGAGCACGAGCGCGACGCCGACCCCGGGGCGCACCAGCGGCAGGTGCACCGAGCGCACCACCCGCCGGGGTGCCGCGCCGAGGCTCAGCGCGGCCGCGGTCATCGACGGCGTCACCTTCTCGAGGCTCGCGTCGATGCTCGTCCACGCCAGCGCGAGGAACCGGACCACGTAGGCGTAGACGAGACCGACGATCGTGCCCGTGACGAGCACCCCGCCCAGTGGCAGCCCGAGCCCGTCGAGCAGCCGCGCGGCCCCGGCCATCACGACGAGCACGCCGATGGCGACGACCGGCCCGGGGACGGCGTAGCCGACGGTGGCGGCGCGCGCGAGCCGGCGGGTCGTGGCGCCGCCGCCGAGCCGGCTGGCGCTGGCGAGCAGCACCCCGAGCCCGACGCAGATCACCGCGACCACGCCGGCCACCAGGAGGCTGTTGCCGAGGTACCCGAGGTAGCGGCTGTCGAGCCCGCCGCCGACGCCGCGCAACGACGCGGTCGACGTCCACCCGACGAGCTGGGCGACGGGCACGACGAACGTCACCGCGAGGACGGCGGCGCATCCGGCGGTGGCCATCGCGGCGCGCCGGCCGTACAGGCGCTGCGGCTCCAGCGTCGCCCCGCCGCCGCCCTGCTGGTGGAACCGCGCGCGACCCCGCGCCGCACGCTCCAGCGCGATCACCGCGACGGCGAACACCAGGACGACGCCGGCGAGCTCGGTCGCGGCGGCACGGTCGTACATCCCGATCCACACCTGGTGGATGCCGACAGAGACGGTGGTGACGTTGAAGTACTGCACGGTCGCGAAGTCGGTGAGGGTCTCCATCGCCACGAGCGCGCCGCCGGCCGCCAGCGACGGCCGTGCCAGCGGCAGCACCACCCGCCAGGCGGCCACGAGGGGACCGGCTCCCAGCACGCGGGCGGCGTCGTACGTGGTCGCGGACTGCTCCCGCAGCGCCGCCCGCGCCAGCAGGTACGGGTACGGGTAGAACGCCATCACGAGGACGACGGCCGCCGCCCAGAACGAGCGGACGTCGGGGAACCACACGCCGCTCCCGAACCAGCCGCGCAGCGCTGTCTGCACCGGTCCGGGGTGGTCGAGCAGCCCGACGTAGACGAAGCCCAGCACGTAGGACGGGACGGCGAGCGGCAGCACGAGCAGCCACGAGAACCAGCGCTGCCCCGGGAACCGGTAGCGGCCCACGAGCCAGGCGAGCCCCGCGCCCAGCACGGTCGTCCCGACGACCACGCAGGCGACGAGCGCGAGCGTCGTGACCACCATCCGTCCGAGGCCCACCTCCAGCAGGAACCGCCAGACCTGAGTGCTCGGCGTCAGCAGGCTCCCCGCGACCAGCGCCACCGGCACGACCACGACGACGGCCACGACCAGCACGACGAGCCGCCAGGAGCGGCGGCCGTCGCGCGCCGAGACGTGCGGCAGGTGACCCCGCGGACGCCTGCCGTCGCGGCCGCCGTCCCCGGCCGACCCGCCGGCGACCGGCGTCACCTGCCCGGGTGTCGCCGTCATGTCTGGTCTCGCCGCGCGCGCGTCACTCGTAGCCTGCTCGCGCCATCAGCTCGACCGCGTCGGGGTTGAGCGCGCCGTACGCGGCGGCGTCGACCTCCTCGGCGCGGAAGTCCTCGAAGTCCGCGATCACGGGCACCGGCGGCACGTCGGGGTTCACCGGGTACTCGAAGTTGCCGCCGACGAACGCGTCCTGGCCGTCGGTGGCGAGCCACTCCAGCAGCTGCTGCGCCAGGTCGGGGTCGTCGGCGCCGTCGACCACGCCGGCCCCGGAGATGTTCACGTGCGTGCCCGTCGTCTCCTGGTTCGCCCAGAACAGGGACACCGGCAGCTCGGGGTCGTCGGCGAGCTCGCGGGCCAGGTAGTAGTGGTTCACGACGCCGACGTCGCAGCGTCCGCTGGCGATGTTGTCGATGATCTCGACGTCGTTGTTGAAGATCTCGGCGTTGTCGGCCCAGCCGCGCACCACCCGCTGGGCCTCGGCCTCGCCGTCGGTGGTGATCATCGACGCGACGAGCGACTGCGTGTAGGTCGCGGTCGACTGCCGCAGGCACAGGCGCCCGGCCCAGCGCGGGTCGGCGAGGTCCTCGTAGGTGGACAGCTCCGCCGGGTCGACGCGGTCGGGGGAGTAGACGATGGTGCGGGCTCGCCGGGCCAGCCCGAACCAGCGGTCCTGAGGGTCGCGCAGGTTCTCCGGTACGGCGGCGTCCAGGACGTCGGAGCGCAGCGGCTGGAACACGCCCTGCTCGGCGGCGAGGGCGAGGTTTCCGGCGTCGACGGTCATGTAGACGTCGGCGAGGGTGTCCTCGCCCTCCGCCTCGATCCGTTCGCGCAGCTCGGCGTCCGAGCCGTAGAGGAACTCGACCTGGACGCCGGTCTCCTCGTTGAACTTCGTGAAGGCCTGCTCCAGGTCGTAGTGCCGAGCCGAGTAGACCCGTACGACCTGGTCGTCGCCGACGACGGTGCAGCCGCTCGCGACGAGCGCCAGGCTCGTCACGACGGCCGCGGTCCGCAGCGCTCGCCTCACGGCGTCCCCGTCACGGCCGGCTCGGAGGACTCGGCGGGTGCGGACGTCGCCGACGGCTCCGACCCGCTCTCCGACCCGCTGTCCGAGCCGGTGCCCGAACCGTCGGTGGGGCACGCCGTGGCCTCGGAGCCGCTGGCCTCGGAGCCGCTGGCCTCGGAGCCGCTGGCGGCGTCGGTGGTCTCGGAGCCGCTGGCGGCGTCGGTGGTCTCGGTGGTCTCGGAGACGCTGGCGGCGTCGGTGGTCTCGGTGGCCTCGGAGCCGCTGGCGCTCGTGGCACAGGCGTCGTTCTCGAGCTCGCGGACACCGGCGCCGTCGTCCTGGCCGCAGGCGGACACCGCGAGCAGCAGGCCGAGGGCGGCTGCGGCGGCAGGACGCCGCAGCGTCGAGGACAGGGTGCGGTGGGTGGGCATCGGAGCCTTCCGGGTGCTCATCGGGTCAGGACGGTCTGGTCGACGCACCCCTCGGTGATCAAGGACTCGGATTCCTCGATCACCGAGGGGGTGGGGGGAGGGGCGGCAGTCAGCGGGGTGGCAGGGCGGCGGCCGGCGCTGCGGGCACCCAGCGTCAGGAGTGCCAGCAGCGCCGCGGTCCACACGGCGTGCAGCGCCCAGGTGGCCGTCCCCGGCTCGCGGTAGTCCGGCAGGGCCAGGCGCAGCGCCGCGAGCGGCCAGGGCGCCGCGACGTCCGGTGCCCCGACCCAGGTGAGGTCGCCGCGCAGGCCCGCGGTGAGCACCCACGCGCTCACGAGCAGTCCGGCGGCCGCCAGCGGGGCGCCCACCGCCGCCGCCACCCGCCGCTCGGGACGGCGCAGCTCTGCGAGCCACGCGGTGACGGCGAGCACCGCCAGGGGCAGCACGACGACGACCTGCCGGCCGGGCCACCAGTACCCGTGCATCGTCAGCGCCACGAACGTCGCGGTCAGCCAGCCGGCCACCACCGGGGCGAGCAGCGCCGAGGCGACCAGAGGCCTCCGCCGCGCGGAGGCGGCGAGCGCGCCGAGGGCCGGCACGGCCAGCAGCCACACGGGAGCCCAGGCGAGCAGCCCGAAGTCCCGGTCGGCGAGCAGCCCGACGAGCCGGGTGCTGCGCCCCAGCAGGTCGGGAGCGAAGCCGACGGCGCCGATGTCGCCGGACGCCTGGAAGTGGTCGCCGCTGGCGTACGCGGTCCACCCCCCGTACAGGGCGCGGTGGACGACCAGCCACGCCGCGCCGGACGCCGCGAGCGCACCGACGACGACGGCCGCCGTCCGGCGCTGCCCGCCGCGCCAGGCGGACACGATGCCCACGGCGGCCAGCGCCGCGGCGACCGGCACGTACTTCACGGCCAGCCAGGGCAGCGCGCTGACGGCGACGACCAGACCCAGCGACCGCGCGGCCGACCAGGGGTGCCCGGCGTTCGCGCCCGGGGCCGCGCCCGCGTCGCCAGCCCCCGGGCGGGCCGGCAGCAGCACCGCCACGGCCGCGAGCACGACGAGCGCCGCGGGCAGCTCGGGGTAGACCTGCTGGCCGTACACGACGAGGGGGGCACTCACACCGGCGACGCCCGCCAGGAGGGCGGCCGAGCCGGGGCCGGTGTCGAACCGGGTGCCGGCGAGCCACGTCGTCAGGGCCGCGACGGCTCCGGCGAGCACCGCCAGCAGCGCCTTGGCGGCGACCCACCCACCGAGCCCGACGGCGGGTGCCAGCAGCACCGGCAGCAGGGGGTCGTGCGGGCTGACCTGCCGGCTGTCGGCGCCCACCTCGGTCTGTGTGGGCAGGGTCGCGGCGTGGTACTGCGACGCCCTGCCGGCAGCCAGCTCGTCGGCGACGTCGAGGTCGCCGTCCTCCCACAGGCTCGTGGCCGTCAGCAGGTACTGCGGCTCGTCCACGGCAGCCCGCGCACCGTCGGTGGCCGCCACGCCGATACCCAACGCGGCCGCCACGGCGACCACGACGCCGGCCAGCAGCGCCGCGGACGCCAGGCGCCGTCGGCTCACCGAGGAGCCCCCGCGACGAGGGCGTCCTTCGGACGCTGCCCGGCGGTGGGGAGCCCGGCGAGGGTGGCGGCGACCTGCCGCTCCACCAGCGAGGCCAGGTCGGTCACCGGCACGGTGCCGAGGAGGTCTCGCAGGCGGCGGGTGCAGGCCAGCGTGTGCCGCACCTCTGCCCGACCGGCGGGGTGCATGACCCGCCCGGGGTCCGTGCCGGTCGCGCGGCAGACCGCGTCGGCCAGCTCGCGCAGCGTCCGGCCCCGCCCGGTGCCGACGTTCACGGTGCCGGTCGCGCCGCGCTCGACCAGGCCGAGCAGGACCCGCGCGACCTGCACGACGTCGGTGACGTCTCGCGTGCGCTCCGGCGAGCCGAGCAGGTCCAGCGGCCGCCCCGCGAGGGCGGCGTCGATCCATCGGGCCAGTGCCATGTCGGGTCGTTGGCCCTCGCCGGCGACGGTGAACGGGCGCACGACGAGCACGTGCCCGCCCGCGGCGGCGCGCTGAGCGCAGACGTCCTCGACGGCCACCTTGCTCCGCGCGTACCCGCCGCGGGGCTGCGGGCGGTCGGTCTCGTGGCAGGCACGGGTACCTGTGGAGCCGCCGTACACCGAGGACGACGACGCCACGACGAGCGGGACGTCGGCAGGCACGGCGTCGACGACGGCGGCAGTGGCGAGCACGTTGTCGCGGTGCCGCCGGACGGCGACGTCGGGCCCGTCGTCGCGGACACCCGGACACCCGGCGAGGTGCCACACCGCGTCCGCGCCGGCCAGCGCGGCCCGCGTGGCGGGCTCGGCGGCCACGAGGTCGGCGGTGATCGCGTCGACCCCGGGGACGGCGGTGCGCTCGGCGGGAAGGGGCCGCCGGTCGATGACCGTCACGGCGTGGCCGGCGTCCGACAGGGTGCGCACCAGGTGCCCGCCGAGGAAGCCGGCACCCCCCGTCACGACGACGCCCACCGGCCACCTCCGATCCTGCTGTCGCTGCGGTGGGCCCGAGCCCGGTGCGGCCAGGCGTGACCGCACTGCGAAGTTAGGGCATCCTTGCCTATGTCGGCAAACGCCGACCCGGTCGCCGCGGTGGCCGCCGGGAGCCCGACCGCAGGAGGCCCGATGCCGATCGCCGGCACCCGCTACCGGCGTGCGGTCGACCCCGGTCAGACCCGGCTCGGCGCCGACGGACTGCCCGGTCCCGACGCGTCGAGGGGTGCGTTCCCGCGGCCGAACGGTCCGGCTGCACGGGTGGGACCGGGCGCCCTGCGCCGGGCACGCGTGCTCGCCGGCGTCGCCGTCCTCGTCGTCGCCGCGGTCTACCTGGCCCGCGTGGCCGACGTCGCCGAGCTCACGGCCGCGGCGACGGCGGTGGCCTCGGCCCCGGCCACGGTGCTCGCCGCCGTCGCCGCCTACGCCGCCGCCTTCGGGTTGCGCTCGCTGGCCTGGTGCCGGGTGCTGCCCGGCCTGCGCCCCGGGCAGTCCTGGGCCGCCCTGCACGTCAGCCTGCTCGGCAACCACGTGCTGCCGCTGCGCCTGGGCGAGGTGCTGCGGGTCACGAGCGTGCTCCGCCGCACCGACCTGGCGCCCGCCCCCGTCGTCGCGAGTGCGGTGACCCTGCGCCTGGGGGACCTGCTCGGGCTGCTCGTCGTCGCGGCCGTCGCCACGCCCGCCCTGCTGGCGACGCTGGTCGGCCCGGCGTGGTCGGCCACGCTGGCCGTCGCGGTCTCGGCTGCCGCTCTCGCCGGCGCCGTGTGGTGCCACCGGCTCGCGGCGGGGCGCCGGGTCCGGGTGCCCGGCCCCGCGGTCGCCGCCGCGACGCTGGCCGCGTGGGTGCTGGAGGCGGTCGTGCTGCTCGCGGTCGCCGGCGCCGCGGGACTGCCGCTGACCTGGGCGCAGGCGGCGGGCGTGACCGCGGTGACGGTGCTGGCCCAGACGGTGGCGCTGACGCCGGGCGGCCTCGGCACCTACGAGGCGGCCGGGACGGCCGCCCTCGTCGCGCTCGGGCTCCCGGCCGGCCCCGCGCTCGCCGTCGTCCTGCTCACCCACGGTGTCAAGACCGCCTACGCCCTGGTCGTGGGCGCGATCGCCCTCGGCGTGCCGGGGCCCGGGTACTGGGGCCGGTGGCGGCTGCCGCGCCGGCTGCCGCAGCGTCCCCCCGGGACGGCCGTGCCCGACGACGCCCCGGTCGTCGCGTTCCTGCCCGCGCACGACGAGGAGGACGCCGTCGCCGAGGTGGTCGGCGGGCTGCCGCGAGAGGTGCACGGCCGCCGGGTCGAGGTCGTCGTGGTGGACGACGGGTCCACCGACCGGACCGCCGCTCGCGCAGCCGCGGCCGGCGCCGACGTCGTCCGCGTCGTGCCGAACCGGGGACTGGGTGCCGCCGTCCGCCGGGGCCTGGCCGAGGCCGTGGCGCGTCGCCCCGCGTGCGTGGTCTACCTCGACGCGGACGGAGAGTACTTCGGCGAGGACCTCGCCGCGGTGGCCGCGCCCGTGCTCGCGGACGACGCGGACTACGTCGTCGGCAGCCGGTTCGCCGGCCGGATCGAGGTGATGCGCCGGCACCGCCGCGCCGGCAACCTGGCCCTGACGGCGTGGGTCCGGTGGATGACGCGTCGCCGGGACCTCACCGACGGCCAGAGCGGCTACCGCGCCTTCTCGCCGGCGGCGGCCGCCGCGGCCGAGGTCGTGCACGACTACAACTACGCCCAGGTGCTCACCCTGGACCTGCTCGGCAAGGGCTTCACGTACGCCGAGGTCCCGATCCGCTACACGTTCCGTACCTCCGGCACGTCCTTCGTGCACCTAGGGAGGTACCTGCGCGCGGTCGTCCCGGCGGTCCACCGGCAGCTCAACCCCGCCGACGCTGCGACCCACGACAGCCGGTGACCGGAGCCGGGCAGGCCGTCACAGACTGGCCAGGGACGGGCACGAGGGGTTACCGTCAGACCTGGTCCAGCAGCGCGGCCGGACCCCACCACGTGTCCGGGGGATGACCATGGCACTGAACCTCACAGCCCAGCTCGACCTCGACGGCGCCTTCACGGTCGTGGAGACCTCGGGGAGCCTGACCGTTGCCGACGCCCCCGACCTGCGGCGCCGGCTGTCGGCGGTGATGACCGTCGGCGGGCCCCGCGTGGTGCTCGACCTGTCGAGCTGCGACGCCTCGGGCCCGGACCTGGCCGGGGTGCTGGCCGCGACGCACCGGCAGGCGCGGATGCTCGGCGGCTGGCTCCGCGTGGTCGGCCCGTCGGACGACCTGCGCCGCGCGCTCGCGGACCCGCTCGGTCCCGGCCACGTCGATGTGATCGACTCCCGGGCGGAGGCCCTGGACGACGTCCCGACCCAGGCGCGGCGGGCGCGCGACGCCGTGCGTCCCGGAGGCTGAGCGCAGCGGCGAACGCGGTCCGCCGCGCTCAGTCCTCGACGACGTGGGAGCGGAACCCGGCCCTCGCCGCCGCCCATGCCGCGTCGTCCCATCCCCCGCCGGGGCGCAGCGCCGCCGCGGCCGCGGCCGCCATCACCAGCGCGTGGTGGGTGTTGTCGTGCGCGAACAGCCCGGCGCGGCCCAGCGTCGTGACGCCGGGCAGGCCGTCGGCCCACGCCTCCAGGCCCGCGAGGTGGTCCCCGAAGCCCCGGGCGTACACCGGGTAGACCACCGGCAGGCGCTCCACGTGCACGCCGCGCAGCACCACGGGGGGCAGGTCCGCGGCAGCCAGCCCGCGTCGCACCGTGTCCGCGAGGGTGGTGTCGTCGGCCCGCCAGACGTCGTCCCCGACGTCGCAGGGGATCTCGGCGCAGAGCACGGTCCGGTCGCGGGGGTCGTCGGCGCTGTCGCGGTAGTTGACCGGCTCGCTGACGCGCGACACGGGCGTCTCGCCCCCCGGCAGGTAGTGGGCGTCGTACCGGGTCCACCGGACGCGGCCGGTCGCGTCGGGCGGGCCGCCGTGCACGAGGTATACGAGCACCATCGCCCGGTACCGCAGCTCGGCGGCGTCCCGCAGCGCCCGGCCCGGGGGCGGCGGGTCGGCGACGCGGGCGAGCAGCGGCAGCGGCAGCGTCGAGAGCACGCGGGCGGCCCGCACCGCGCGACCGTCCGCCGTGCTCACCACGGTCCTGGCCCCGGACGACGACACCCGGGTCACCTCTGCGCCGCAGCGGACCGTGGCACCGGCCTGCTCCGCCGCCGCGTGCAGGGCGGTGGTGATCTGCCCGAAGCCGCGGCGGGGGTAGGAGAAGGTCCTGCCCGGCTGGGGGCCGGGCCCGCGCCGGCGGCGCAGCAGCCGGGCGGCGACCTTGGCGGGCGTGTCCGCGGTGACCCGTACCCGGGCCTGCTCGGCGTCGACGTCCTCGCCGTCCCGGCCCCAGAGCTTGCGGGCGTAGGGGGCGTACATCTCCCCGTAGAGCGTCGGGCCCAGCGAGGAGCGCAGCACCGCCGCGTAGGAGTCACGGCTGCCGTGCCGCAGCGGGCCCGTGACGGCGTCCCTCGCGACCCGGGCCAGGACGCCGGGCGGTACCACCCGGGCGAGCTCGGTCGCCCGCAGGGGGAACGCGACCCACCGTCCGTACAGTCGCAGCCGCCCGTCGCGGGCCCGCACCTGCAGGTCGTCGCCCAGCAGGTCGCGCAGCAGCGCGAGCACCGGCTCCGGGGCGGCGGGGTGCAGGCGGTGGCTGCCGCGGTCGACGGCCACGCCGGCGACGGTGAGCCCGGCGGCCATCCCCCCGACCGAGCCGGAGCGCTCCAGCACCGTCACCGAGAGCCCCTGCGCCGCCGCGCCGTGGGCGACCGCGAGGCCGGCCGGGCCCGCGCCGAGAACCGCGACGTCGACGTCGTCGGCCTCGTGGCTGCGGGCCGCGTGCCGTCCGTCGTCCCCCGGTGCTGGCGCCACGTGCGGTGAGGCTACCGGGGTGTTAGACCAGGACGCCGGCCACCGACCGCTGCCGGCTCCGGCAGGATGGCCGCCGTGCGGCCGACGGCGGCGAGGCTCGCGTTCGGGCTGGCACTCGCCGTCCAGGTCGTCGTGCTGTATGTCCCCGACCCGGGTACCGGCGGGGTCGGGGTCCCCGGGCTCGACAAGGTCGTGCACGCCGCGGTGTTCGCCGCGGCGGCCTGGACCGGGCGGATGGCGGGGGTGCGGTCCTCGGTCCTGGTCGCGGCGCTCGCGGTGCACGCCGGCGTCAGCGAGGTGGTCCAGGGAGCCGTGCTCGCCGACCGGCACGGGGATCCGCTGGACGTCGTCGCGGACCTCGTGGGCGTGGCACTGGGTGCCCTGCTGCCGACAGGTCGGGCCGCGACCCGCCGGTCCACCCGCCGGACCACCCCCCGGTCGCGGCGACGGTCGCGGACGGGGCCGGGCGCGTCATGATGGGCACATGGACGACGCGGGGTCGGCGCCGGACGGCGGGCGGCTGGTGGGGCGGCTGCTGGTCGCCACGCCGCAGCTCGTCCACCCGACGTTCCGTCGCACCGTCGTGCTGCTGCTCGACCACGGCGAGGACGGCGCCCTGGGCGTCGTCGTGAACCGGCCGACAGAGGTCGACGTCGACGCGGTGCTGCCGGCGTGGCAGCCGTTCGTGACGGGTCCGGGCCGGCTGTTCAACGGCGGGCCGGTGGCGCTCGACACGGCCCTGGGGCTGGCGACGGTGCCGGGGGACGACGCCGAGCCGATGGGGGTGCGCAAGGTCTTCGGGGCGCTCGGCCTGGTGGACCTCGACGCACCGCCGGAGGTCGTCGTGCCCGAGCTCTCGGGCCTGCGGATCTTCGCAGGCTACGCCGGGTGGTCGGCGGGCCAGCTCGAGGGCGAGATCGCCGAGGGGTCCTGGTACGTCGTCGACGCCGAGGCCCGTGACGCGTTCACCGGGGAGCCGCAGGACCTGTGGGGGCAGGTGCTCCGGCGTCAGGGCGGCGACCTCGCCTTCGTGGCCTCGTTCCCCGACGACCCGACGATGAACTGAGACCCCCCGTCGGTGATCATGCACCTCGGCCCCCACCCTCCACGGTGATCATGCACCTCGGGTACGCCCCCGCCCCCCGACGGCTCCCGACGGCCCCCCACGGTGATCATGCACGTCAGGTACGCCGCGTGGTCGCCGGTCGGTGCGCGCCGTCAGGTGGGGTCGTCGAGGCCGAAGGGCAGCGCGCCCAGGGTCCGGTCCCGCTCCTGGCGTGACGCCCGCTCGCGCAGCAGCCGCACCGCGTCGCGGCGGCGCCGTTCCGCGGTGACCGCCGCGAGGAACGCCTCCGGGGGCGTCCCCGGAGGCGGCGCGGGAGCCACGAGCGGGGCGACCTGCCCGGCGAGCTCGGCGGCGAGCTCCGCGCGGGCCCCCGGGTGCATCGCCGCGGCCCGGGCGTGCAGCTGGCGCACCGCCATCGCGGTGTCGTCGGGGAGCCGGCCGATGTCGGCGGACGCCGCCCAGGCGGTCAGCGGCGGCGGCATCTCCACCGGCGCGGGCCACTGCCGAGGGGCCCGCTCCCGCACGACGTAGGTACCGGCCAGCAGGTCACCGAGGCGCTTGCCCCTGGGGCTGGCCAGGGAGGTGATCACCGCCGGGCTGCCGAGCAGCAGCCACAGCTCGCCGAAGCCCACCAGGGCCCGGGGCAGCGCGTGCCGAAAGCGCACCGGGCCACCGTCGTCGCGCACCACGCGCAGCCCGGCCGCGAGCTTTCCGGGCGAGCGCCCGCGGGTCGCCGTCTCCCAGGCGGTCGGGTAGCCGACGAGCACCGCCACCACGACGACGAGTCCGAGCGCAGCCGCCGCCGAGTCGTCCAGGCCCGTCCCCGCGCCGGCCACCGCCCAGAACAGGGCGACCAGGAGCGCCACCTGGATCACGACGTCGAGGGCGGCGCCGAGCATGCGGGTCGCGAACGACGCGGAGCGCAGGTCGAGCACGACCGCCTCACCGGTGACGAGGTCCCCGGGCAGCAGGCCCCGCTCGTCGGCCAGACCCGCCTCCTCGCGCACCCGGCCAGCCTACGAGCGCGCCGGGCGACGGATACGCTCGCCGCACCCGGGCGGCCGACGCCACGCCCGGCACCGACCGGCCGGAGGGGGCGGGCGTGGACCTCGACGCGTTCGTGGTGGTCAACTCCGGCGACTGGGACGAGCTCGAGCGTCTCGTCGCCCGACGCCGGCTCACCGGCGCCGAGGCCGACCGGCTCGTGCAGCTGTACCAGCGCACGGCGACGCACCTGTCCACGGTCCGCAGCGCCGCGCCCGACCCGGCGCTCGTCGCGCGGCTGTCGACCGTGGTCGCTCGCGCCCGGACGCGGCTCACCGGGGCGCACGAGCCGGTCTGGCGCGACGTCGTCCGGTTCTGGCTGGTCTCGTTCCCGGCGGCCCTGTACCGGGTGCGGTGGTGGACCGCGGGCGTCACCGTCGCGTTCCTCGTCGTGGCGTTCGCGGCCGGGGCGTGGGTCGTGGGCAGCCCCGAGGTGCAGGCGTCGCTGGGCAGCGACGCCGAGATCCGCCGCCTCGTCGACGTCGACTTCGAGTCGTACTACTCCCAGGCGCCGGCGTCCTCGTTCGCGGCGCAGGTCTGGACGAACAACGCGTGGGTCGCGGCGCAGGCGATCGCGTTCGGCATCACCGGCGTCTTCGTCGTCTTCGTGGTGTGGCAGAACGCGTTCAACGTCGGCCTGGTCGGCGGGCTGATGTGGGCGAACGACCGTGGCGACCTGTTCTTCGGCCTGATCCTGCCGCACGGCCTGCTCGAGCTGACCGCGGTCTTCGTCGCCTCCGGGACCGGGCTGGCGCTGTTCTGGGCGTGGGCGGCACCCGGCCCCCGGACCCGGTCCGCGGCGCTGGCGGAGGAGGGACGGGCGCTGGTGACCGTGGCCGTCGGGCTCGTGGCGGTGCTCGCCGTCTCCGGTGTCGTGGAGGCGTTCGTGACGCCCAGCCCGCTGCCGACGTGGGGTCGGATCGGCGTCGGCGTGGTCGTGCTCGCCCTCTTCCTCGCCTACGCGGGGGTGCTCGGACGGCGTGCGGCGCGGGCCGGCGAGACCGGCGACCTGCGCGCGGAGCTCGCCGGGGACGCCGCCACCGTCACCGGCTGACGCGCGTCACGCGAGGGGGTTGAGCCCACAGGGACCGGCGGGACCCGACGTGCATGGTCCCCTGGTGGGGGCGGGGTCAGAGCCGGCCTGCGGCCTTGAGCGCCAGGTAGGCCGAGGCCAGCGCCGGCGGCAGCCCGGCGGGGTCCGCCTCGACCACCTCGGCACCGGCGCGCTGCAGGGCCCCGGCCAGGGCCGCCCGTTCGAGCGCCCCCCGCTCCGCGGCGGCCGCGTCGACGACCGCGTCCGCGCTGCCCCGTCGTGCGGCCATCTCGGTCAGCACCGGGTCGGACACCGACGCGACGAGCACGGTGTGCCGGGCGGCGAGCCGCGGCACCACCGGGAGCAGGCCCTCCTGGGCCGCGGCCGCCTCGAGCGGCGTCAGCAGCACCACCAGCGACCGGCGCGAGGTGCGGGCCCGCACCTCGGCGGCGATCCGCAACCAGTCCGCCTCGACCAGGGCGGGGGCCAGCGGCGCCAGCGCCCCGACGAGCGCGGGCAGCAGGTCCTTGCCGGCGCGGCCGGTGACGCGGGCCCGCACCTGACGGTCGACGGCCACGAGGTCGACCCGGTCACCAGCGCGCGAGGCCAGCGCGGCGAGCAGCAGGGCGGAGTCGATCGCCGCGTCCAGCCGCGGCTCGTCCCCGACGCGGGCCGCCGCCGTCCGCGACGTGTCGAGCACGATCAGCACGCGGCGGTCGCGCTCCGGCCGCCACGTGCGCACGACGACCTGCTGCCGTCGTGCCGTCGCCCGCCAGTCGATCGAGCGGACGTCGTCCCCGTCCACGTACTCGCGCAACGCGTCGAACTCCGTGCCCTGCCCGCGTTGGCGCACCGCGGACCGGCCGTCGATCTCCTGCAGCCGGGCGAGCAGACCGGGCAGGTGCCGCCGCGACGTGAACGGCGGCAGCACCCGCAGCCGGGCCGGCACGGGGATCGAGGCCTGCCGGGCGGCCAGGCCCAGAGGGCCCACCGCCCGCACCGTGACGCGGTCCGCGACCCGGTCGCCGCGTCGCGTCGGCACCAGGGTCGTGACGACCCGGCGGCGCTCCCCGGGCGGCACGTCGACGCGGTGACGCGGGTCGCGTGCCCCGGCCGACGGCTGCCACGCGTCACGCAGCACCCCCCGCAGCCGGCGCCGGCCCCCGTTGGCCACGGTCACCGAGCACGTCGCGGGCTCGCCGAGGCGCACCCGCCCCGGCACGTCCCGCGCCAGCGAGAGCGTCCGCGGTGACGCGGCCAGCGCCACGTCGAGCGCCAGTGCCACCAGCACCACCAGCGACCAGCCGAGGAGCCCGGCCCACCCGGGCACGAGCACGACGACCGGCAACCCGATCACCGCGAGCAGCACCGCCCGTCCGGTGATGGCCACGGCTCAGCGCGGGACGGCGACGGCGCGCAGCACCGAGTCGAGCACGCCGTCGGCGTCGACGCCCTCGAGCTCGGCCTCGGGGCGCAGCTGGAGCCGGTGCCGCAGGGTCGGGTGCGCCAGGGCCTTCACGTCGTCCGGGGTGACGTAGTCCCGGCCCGCCAGCCACGCCCACGCGCGGCTCGTCGCCAGCAGGGCCGTGGCGCCCCGGGGGGACACGCCGAGCCCCACGGACGGCGAGGTCCGGGTGGCGCGACACACGTCGACGACGTAGCCCAGCACCTCGGGCGCGACGCCGACCCGTGCGACCTCGGCGGTCGCTGCGGCGAGGTCCGCGGGGGACGCGACCGCCCGCACCCCGGCCGCGCGGAGGTCGCGCGGGTCGAACCCGCGGGCGTGACGGGCGAGCACCTCGATCTCGTCGTCGCGCGGAGGCACCGGCATCGTGAGCTTCAGCAGGAACCGGTCGAGCTGGGCCTCCGGGAGCGGGTAGGTGCCCTCGTGCTCCACCGGGTTCTGGGTCGCCGCGACGCAGAACGGGGACGGCAACGGGCGCGGGACGCCGTCCACGCTCACCTGCCGCTCCTCCATCGCCTCGAGCAGCGACGCCTGCGTCTTCGGCGGGGTCCGGTTGATCTCGTCGGCCAGCAGCAGGTTCGCGAAGACCGGACCCTCCCGGAACGAGAACTGCGCGGTCCGGGCGTCGTAGACGAGCGACCCGGTCACGTCCCCGGGCATGAGGTCGGGCGTGAACTGGACCCGGCGGGACTCCAGCTCCAGGCTCGCCGCCAGCGCCCGGACCAGCAGCGTCTTCGCGGTGCCCGGTACGCCCTCGAGCAGCACGTGCCCCCGGCACAGCAGGGCGACGACCACCCCGGAGACGACAGGCCCCTGCCCGACGACGGCCTTGCCGACCTCCTCGCGGACGGCGAGCAGCGCGGAGCGTGCGTCGGGCGTCGGGCCACCGCCCGGGTCGGACGACGCGGCACCGGGCTCGCCGGTCGGCTCGGGTGCGCTCGCGGGTGCGCTCACGGGTGCTCGGTCTCCCTCGGGTCGGCTGCGTCTCGGTCGCGGTCGTTGTGCGGGTCGCTCGGGTCGGGTGCACGAGGGTCGCGTGCGGGGGGTGCCGTCGCCGCACCCGCGACCGCGGCCTCCAGGGCGTCGAGGTCGTCGGCCAGGCGCACGAGGGCCCCGCCGTCGCGCCTGCTCGCACTGCCGGTGAGCAGGGCCGCGACGTCGGCGGTGCTGCGCCCGGCAGCGGGTGCGGCGGCGGCGACGACGGCGGCCGCGTCGGAGCCGGGCGGCAGGCCGAGCCGTCGGGCGAGCCGCGTCATCGCAGCCGCCCGCAGCACGGCGGCGGCCCGGTCGGTGGCACCCGCCTGCCGGTACAGGGCGGCCCGCCCCTGCGCGGTCTCGGCGGAGCGGACGACGACCGGGAGCGACTCGGGGACGAGTCGCCCGAGCCGCCGGCCCCGCCACAGCGCCGTCATCAGGGCGACGACCGCGAGCTGCGCGGTCAGCGGTGCCACCCAGCCGGGCAGCAGGGACTGCGGCGAGGGCTGGTCGGCGGCGGCGTCGAGCGGACTGGCCATCAGCCAGACCAGCGTCGCCTGCGAGCCGAGCACGCGCAGCGACAGGGCGGCGTTGCCGGCGGTCAACACCGAGGAGTTGCGCAGCACGTCCGGCTGGCCGATCACCCGCAGCGTGCCGCCCCCGTCCGGCAGCGAGGTGACCGCGAAGGCTCCGCTCGCACCGGCTGCACCGGCTGCACCGGCTGCACCGGCTGCACCGGCTGCCGCGGCGTCGCCGTCCGGACCGGTCTCGGGAAAGCACACCGTCGCGCCCGGGCCCGTCGACCGCAGCAGCGCCCCGCCTCCCGTGGCGCGCCCCGCGGCACCGGCGTCGGTGTCGTCGCAGGCGGCGTCGACGACCGCTGCGGACGCTGTGCCGGCGGGGGCGAGCTCGACGCCCAGGGCGTCCAGGACCGCCCCGTCGGGTGCCACGAGGACGAGGTCGGCGCCGGTGGCCGCCAGGCGCCGCAACCGGTCCGGTGCCAGCACCGGTGCGTCCACGACCAGCACGGTGGTCCCCGGCCCGGCGACGTCGAGCGCGGCGTCCACCCGGGTCACCCGCTGCACGTGGACGCCCTCGCGCCGAAGCACCTGCGCGAGCGCGCGGGCACCGTCCGGTCCGGCGCTCTCGGGGTCGAGCGTCCCGGCGCCCGGGCTGCCGGTGACGACGACGGTGAGTACCGCGCCTGCCAGCAGGAAGACCCCGACGGCGGCGGCGAGGCGCCCCCGCCGCCACCGCGCGACGGCACGGCTGCGCACGCTCGTCCCGTCGCCGGTGACCCCACCGGCTGCCACCGCCTCCGCGCCCTGCCCGGCGTCCACCACCGTCGCGCCGCCGCTCACCACGGCACCGCCGTCGGCGTGCCCCTGCCGGCGACCCCCGACGGGCCGGCCGGTCGGGCCGGCGTGGCTCGCGCCGCGGCCACGTCCTCGTCGAGCCGGCGGGCCCGCTCGGCGTCGGCAGACGTCGCCGGGTGCGACCCGTAGGTCACGTCGTCGAAGCGGCGGGCCACCGCTGTGAGGTCCGGCGCCAGCGCCGGCAGCCACCCCGCGACCTCGCGGGCGGCCTCGTCGGCCGTGCGGCCGGGGTCGGGGACCAGCAGTGCCCGCTCCTCGCAGCCTCGGACCACGGCGCGGAAGGCGTCGCGAAGCGCCCCCGCGTGGTCCCCGGCGGCGCGCCCCCTGGCCGCCGCGGCGCGGTACTGCTCGGCCGTCGCCGCGGAGTCGACCAGTGCTGAGGGGTGCCCGGAGCGGCCGCCCGCGAACGGTCGGCCCGCGGCGCGCACCCCCACCACCACGGCGACCGCGAGGACGGCGAGCAGCACCGCCAGCCCGACGCCGCCCGGCCCCCCCGGCAGCTCCAGCGACGTGAGCAGCTCCCACAGCCCGCGCAGGGCCTGCCCGATCGGGCCGGGCCGGGCCGCCTCGTACACCGGGTCCGCGAGCTCCTCGCGCAGCAGCCGGCGCGCGGTGCCCTCGTCCGGCAGGAGCGGCGTGCTCACGCGCCCGGCGGGCCGTCCGCGGCGGGGTGGTCCCGGGTCGCGGCCCGGGCCAGCTGGACGTCGAGACCCTCGCGGCGCATCCGCAGGTCGATGTAGAGCAGCGCCGTGACGGCAGCGGTGAAGGGGTAGACGATCGTGCGCGCGACGACGTCGCCGACGGCCTGCAGCACGAGCTGCGCCGGAGCGACCCCGGCGGCGGCCGCCGGGTCGTCCCCGGACACCACCGAGATCACCAGGGATCCTCCGGCGAACGGGGCGCTGACGATGGTCACCGTGATCATCGTGATCACCACGGTGAGCACCACGATCCCCAGCACCCGCCAGAAGCTGCCCCGGCTCAGGGCCCAGGAACGGCGCCACGCCCCCAGGACGCCCTGGTCCTCGAGCAGCAGGGCCGGCGCGACGAGCGCGAGCCGGCCGTAGAGCCACAGGAAGGCGCCGAGGCCCGCGAGCAGCCCGAGGAGCAGCAGACCCACCCCCAACGGCGTGCTGAACGCGAGCACCACGACCCCGGGCACGACCGGGACCACCATCGCCGCGACGAGGGCCAGGCCGACGAGCAGGGTGAGCCCGACGAGCGGCAGCAGCCGCCCGCGCGTGCGCTGCCACAGCTCGCCGAGCGGGACGCGCCGACCGAGCACGGCCTGGCTCACCGCGAACGTCAGCAGGCCGGTCACGACGGACAGGCCGATGAGACTGGCGACGGTCGAGACGACCAGACCGACGCCGAGCACCTCGAGGGAGCCGAACACGACGTCGAGGTCGGCCGAGGTGACCTCCCGCCCCGGGTCGGTGAGCCCGGTCAGCGTCGTCAGGGAGTCGGCGGCGAAGAGGCTGACGAGCAGGTCGACCACGGCCATCACCGTGACGACCACGGCTGTCATGCCCAGCATGGTGCGGGGGTTCGTCCGCAGCGCCTGGAACGCCCCGTCGTAGATCTCACCCAGGGACAGCGGCCGTAGCGGCACGATCCCTGGGCGCAGCCCCGGCGCGGCCGGCGGCTGCTGCGGCCGCGCCCCCCAGCCGGTGGGGGACGCTCCGACGTTCCCGCCCGGCGCCGACCCGCCCGGTGCCGACCCGCCCGGGGTGGACCAGCCTCCGGGCGCGTCGGCCCAGCCGGCGCCGGTCCCGCCGGTGCCGCTGTCGTCGTGCTCGCCCACGCGTGGTGCCCCCGCCTGCCGTGGTCGCAGCTGCCCTCGCAGCCTGCCGTGATCGTCACCGCTCATCCTGCCACGCGGGCCTGACGTCCCTGCCCTCGTCGGCGACCGGGTAGTGAGACGATGAGGCCCCCGGCGCCGGCGCGCCGGTTGGAGGACGGAGGACGGATGCGAGGACGGGTGCTCGTCGTCGACGACGACACCGCGCTGGCGGAGATGATCGGGATCGTGCTGCGGGGCGAGGGCTTCGAGCCCTCGTTCTGCGCCGACGGGGACGCTGCCCTGGAGGCCTTCCGGACCGTGCGGCCGGACCTCGTGCTGCTCGACCTCATGCTCCCTGGCAAGGACGGCATCGAGGTGTGCCGCCAGATCCGCGCCGAGTCGGGCGTGCCGATCGTCATGCTCACGGCCAAGAGCGACACCGTGGACGTCGTCCTGGGGCTCGAGTCCGGCGCGGACGACTACGTGCCCAAGCCGTTCAAGCCGAAGGAGCTCGTCGCGCGGGTGCGCACGCGGCTGCGCCGCACCGAGCAGACCGGACCGGAGCTGCTGCAGGTCGGTGACGTCGAGATCGACGTGGCCGGGCACGCGGTCCGCCGCGACGGCGAGGTCGTCGCGCTGACACCGCTGGAGTTCGACCTGCTCGTCGCCCTCGCCCGCAAGCCGTGGCAGGTGTTCACGCGCGAGGTGCTCCTCGAGGAGGTGTGGGGCTACCGCCACGCCGCGGACACGCGGCTTGTGAACGTGCACGTGCAGCGGCTGCGCTCGAAGGTCGAGCGGGACCCCGAGCGGCCCGAGGTCGTCGTCACCGTGCGCGGTGTCGGCTACAAGGCGGGCACGGCCTGAGGGTGCCCACCCGTCCGGTCGTGCCCCGGTCCCCGGCCGTGGGGCAACCCCCCGCCCGGAGGGCCCCTGCGCAGACCGGCCGTCCGTCGGGTGCGGGCAGCACCGGCGAGGGCGTCCGTCCGGGACGCCCGCCGCACCCGGCCCCGCACCTGCTGGGTCGGCTCCAGGGTGCCGCACGACGCGGCCAGGTCAGGACGGGCGGTGCGCTCGGGCCGGCAGCCGCACGCGGCCGGGTGATGCTGCGGGCAGGCCCGCGCCGGGGCCCCCGCAGCCTGCTGGCCGCCGCGAGGACGTCGTGGCGACGCTCGCTGCAGCTGCGGGTCGTGGCGACGACGGTGCTGCTGGGGATGGTGGCGGTCACCCTGCTCGGCGCCTACCTCGCGGGGCAGATCAGCGACCGGCTGTTCGTGGAGCGGCGCGAGCAGGTCCTCGCCGAGGCCGACCAGGCCCTCACCGACGTCCAGGAGCTGCTCGCTGGTGCGTCGGTCGGCAACCGGGACGAGGTCGAGACGTTCGTGCTCGACCAGGTCATCCGCGGCCTGCAGGGTGTCAACGCCGACCGGGAGCGCGGCGTGCTGCTGCTGCGGCCCCCGGGAACGGAGGGGGCTCGCCTGCTGCCCGACCTGGTGTCGGGAGGGTTGAGCACCACCGTCGTGCCGGAGTCGCTGCGTGACGCGGTGCGGGCGGGCGACCGCGCGGACACCCCGGTGCGGTTGGGGGGAGCCGGAGGGTCGCGACCGGGCCTCGCCGTGGGCGACCTCGTCGACGTCCCGATCGTCGGGGTGTACGAGCTGTACCTCGTGTTCTCCCTGGAGCGCGAGCAGCGCACGCTCGACGCGGTGCAGCGGGTGCTCGCCGTGGGCGAGGTCGCCCTGGTGCTGATGGTCGGGGCCGTCGCGTGGGTGGTGACGCGACAGGTCGTCGCGCCGGTGCGGCAGGCAGCGGGGGTCGCAGCCCGCCTCGCCGACGGGGACCTCGACCAGCGGATGCAGCGCCGGGGGCAGGACGACCTGGCCCGGCTCGCCGGGTCCTTCAACGCCATGGCGGCGAGCCTGCAGGAGCAGATCGGCCGGATGGAGGAGCTGTCGCGGCTGCAGCGGCGGTTCGTCTCCGACGTCTCGCACGAGCTGCGGACGCCCCTGACGACGATCCGGATGGCGGGGGAGGTGCTGCACGAGTCCCGGCACTCCTTCGACCCGGCGCTCGCGCGCTCCGCCGAGCTGCTGGCGACGCAGCTGGACCGCTTCGAGGAGCTGCTCGCCGACCTGCTGGAGATCAGCCGGTTCGATGCCGGGGCCGCCGCCCTGGACGCCGAGGCGGTGGACGTGCGCACGGTCGTCGAGCGGGTGCGCGACCTCGCAGGACCGATCGCGGAGCGCCGCGGGAGCCGGGTGTCCGTGGACCAGCCCGCGGCGCCGTGCATGGCCGAGGTCGACTCCCGCCGGGTGGAGCGCATCGTGCGCAACCTCGTGCTCAACGCCGTCGAGCACGGCGAGGGCCGTCCCGTGGAGGTGACGCTGCGCTCGGACGCCGACGCCGTCGCCGTGCGCGTGCGTGACCACGGCGTGGGGCTGGCCGCCGAGGAGGCGGACCGGGTCTTCGACCGGTTCTGGCGCGCCGACCCCGCCCGGGCCCGTTCCACGGGCGGCACCGGGCTCGGCCTGGCGATCTCGTTGGAGGACGCCCACCTGCACGGCGGCACGCTGCGGGTCTGGGGCCGTCCCGGGCAGGGCGCGGCGTTCCTGCTGACCCTGCCGCGGCGGGCCGGGGCACGGCTCGTCGGGTCGCCGCTGACGCTCGAGGACGGGTCCGGGGCCGGCCACGAGGGCGGCCACGGGGGCGGGGGGGCGCCTTCACGCGAGCCCACCGGTGGTGGGCGTGGGTGACCGGCGCGGGCGGTCGGCCGCAGCCCGTTCGCGGCTGCCCGGCCTGGCGGCCCTGGTGGTCGTGGTGCTCGCGCTCACGGCGTGCGTGTCGCTGCCGACCCGCGGGCCGGTCAGCACCGACGAGGAGGAGTCCGGCCCGGACGCCGCCGGCGTGCGCGCCGTGGCGCCCGCGCCGGGGCGTGGGGAGTCCCCGGCGGGCATCGTCGGCAACTTCCTGCTCGCGGTCACCGGCGACGACCTGGAGGTGGCCCGCTCCTACCTCACCCCGGACGCGGCGGCGAGCTGGCGGCCGACCGACCGCACGGTCGTCTACGACAACGCGCTCGACCTGCAGGGGCTGCCCGGCGCGGGCCCGGCCGGGGGCGCGGACGCCGTCAGCCCGGCGTCCGGTCGCCTGCGCGTCAGCGCCGAGATCGCCGTCGTCGCCGAGGTCGACGCGCAGGGGCACTACCGGCCGGCCGCGCCGGGGGCGCGGGAGGAGGTCTCGCTGACGCTTGAGCGCACGGCCGACCGGCAGTGGCGGATCGCCGAGCTCGCCGACCAGCTGCTGCTCAACGAGGCCACCTTCGCGCGGTTCGTGCGCCAGGTCACCCTGTACTTCCCCGACCCGACCGGCCGCTACCTCGTGCCCGACGTGCGGTGGTTCGCACAGCGGTCCTCGCTGCCGACGACCGTCGCCGCCGCTCTGCTCGCCGGGCCGAGCGACTGGCTGCGCCCCGCGGTCGGGACCGTCACCCCCGCCGGCACCGAGCTCGCGATGGAGGCCGTCGTCGTCTCCAGCGGCGTGGCGCGTGTCGAGCTGTCGGAGCAGGTGCTGCAGACCGGTCCGGAGCAGCGCAGCGTGCTGCAGGCCCAGCTGGACGCGACGCTGCTGCCACTGCCCGGCGTCGGCACGGTCCGGCTGCTGGTGGACGGGGCGCGGCTGGCTCAGACGGCGCGGCCCAGCACGCTCGAGCAGGACCCCGTCCCGGACGCGCAGGTCACGCTGCTCGGAGCCCCCGGTGGCCACGGGGTGGTCCAGCTGTCCTCGGGGGGGCCGGCGCCGGTCGCCGGGGTCCCGGTCGACGAGGCGGTGGACCCGTCCCGGCTGGCCGTCGCCTACGAGGAGGGGGTCTACGCGGTCCTCACCGACGAGGGGACCGAGCTGCGGCTCCTGCTGGCCGGGGACGAGGCCTCGCGGGGTCCGGTGCTCACCGGTCCCGCCCTGAGCGGGCCGTCCTTCGACCGCTACGGGTTCGTGTGGTCCGCGGCGGGCGACCGCGTCGCCGCGGTGCGCACGTCGGCCGAACCCTCAGAACCCCCGGCTCTCGTCGACGCCGACTGGCTCACCGGTCGCCGGGTCTCGGTGCTGCGCCTCTCGCGGGACGGCAGCCGTGCAGCGGTGGTCTCCAGCGACCGTGGCGGGCGCGTCCGCGTGGAGGTGACCGGGGTCGCGCGCGACGACGACGGGATCCCCACGCGGCTGGTGCCGGCCCCGGGTGGCTCGCTGGTGCCGTCGCTGACGACCGTGGACGACGTCGCGTGGCTCGGCGAGTCCGGGCTGGTCGTGCTGACCACCGCCCCCGGCGGCGGGTCGGGCGTCGTGGTCGTCACCGTCGTCGGCCCGGCGGTACGGCTGGCGGACCCGGCCGCGACCGCGGAGTCGGTCACGGCGGGGCGGACGCCTCAGTCCGTGGTGCTCGGCACCACCGACGGGCGCGTGCTGACGCGCGCCGGCGCGGGGTGGACCGAGGCGTTCCCGTCCGGGACGGGGCGCTGGCCGGCCCTGCCCGGCTGAGCGCGTGCCCGCTGGGTGACCGATCGGCTGTGCGCCCGCCTCGTGGGCGACGACGCGCCGGGGTGGTCGTCACAGCCGGCGGCGGTGCTTCTCCTCGTACCTGGCGTCGTCGGCGCGGGCACCGGTGTCGTGGAGGTCCTCGTGCGGCGCGCGGGTGGCGTGGCCGAGCGAGACGGCGACCCCGGAGCGGGCGAGCTCGTGCCGCAGGCGCTCGCCGAGGGTGGCGGCGGCGTCCTCGGCGCAGTGGGTGGCGAGGACGGCGAACTCGTCGCCGCCGAGACGGGCGATGACGTCGATCGGGCGGCAGTGCTCGGCCAGGATGCGGGCGCAGGTGCGCAGGACGGTGTCTCCGGCGTGGTGGCCCTGCGTGTCGTTGACGGCCTTGAGGTCGTCGAGGTCGGCGACCACCACGGTGACCGGCTCGTCGTACCGGCGCGCGCGGTGGTGCTCGCGGTCCATGGCGGCGTCCCAGCCCCGGCGGTTGACCAGGCCGGTCAGGGGGTCCCGCTCCGCCAGGGCGTAGGCGGCCGCCGCCTCGGTCGAGCGGGCGGCCGCGGTGCGCTCACGGGCGATGATGGTGCTGAGCATCTGGGCCAGCAGCGTCGCGGGCGGGAGCGCGTCGGCGGAGCCCGCCGGCCGGGGCGCCCCGGCGAAGGCGCACATCGTGCCGAGCAGGTGACCGTCCTCGGTCAGCAGCGGGATCCCGGCGTAGGCCCGTACCGGGGCGTAGGCACCCGTCGCGAGGGGGGCGTAGGCGGGATCGGCACGCACGTCCGGCACGGCGAGGGGGCCGTCGTAGCGGGCCATCCGCGCGCAGAAGGAGATCTCCCAGGCGAACGTGTGACCGGCCGCCGCCAGGGACCGCCAGGGTCCTGCGGAGGCCACGACCTGCTGGTGCGGACCGTCGAGGTGGGTCACCATCCACAGGTCCCACCCGAACCGTGCGTGCAGGTCCTGCACAACAGCCGCGGCCGCCACGGCGAACCCAGGCCACGGCCCGGCCCCCTCGTGACCGCCTGCCGCCACGTCCGGCTCGCCGCGTTCGGCGTCCTGCGACCACGCGAGGAGGACGGCGTCGGCGGGGTCGGGCGACCGGGCCGGCTCGGTCACCGGTTCCGACCGGCGAGGGGACTCCGCGTGCCGGCGGGTGGACGGCGTGAGCAGCGTGGACGGCGTGAGCAGGGTGGGCGCGACGGTGCCTCGGAGTCGGTCTGCACGAGCGGCGTACCTCCGGGCCGGCGCGGGGCTGGAGGACCAGGGTAGGGACAGGATCGACCGGCTGCCCCGCTGTTGTCCCCGTATCCGCGCAAGGTTGGGCAAAGCGGGCTCGGCGCCTGCCCGCGGGAGGACAGCCGTCATGTGCCCACAACGGCGGCAACCGTGCGCCGGGTCAACAGTCCCTCGCCGGCTCCGGCGGGGCTCCCGGACCCGGCCGAGACTGCCGCCTGTGACCTCCGCACGTCGCCGCCGCAGCCTGCCTGCGGAGTGGGTCACCGGGCTGCGCGACCTCGCCGCGCTCGTGCTGCCGGTCGACTGCGCGGGGTGCGGCCGCGGCGACGTCGCGGTCTGCCCGGCGTGCCGGGCGTCGCTGCGTGCCGGGCCGCTGCACGCGCGGCCGCCGGCACCCGGGGCGCCGCCGGTCCTCGCGGCCACCCGCTACGACGGGACCGTGCGGTCGCTGCTCGTCGCCTGGAAGGACCGTGGCCGACTCGACGTGGGCGGCGCGGTCGCCGAGGCGCTGGCGCTGCCGCTGACGGCGGGGCTGACAGTGGTGGAGCGCCGAACGGGCGAGCCCGTGCTGCTCGTGCCGGTCCCCTCGTCGCGGCCCGCGCGCCGGCGCCGCGGGGCCGACGTGGTCGCGGTGGCCGCGCGGCGTGCCGCGGCCATCGCCGGCGACCGCACTCGGTCCGGCCGGCGGGCGGGTGCGCCCGAGGTGGCGACCGTGCTGCGCCAGCGTCGCGGGGTGCGCGACCAGGCGGGGCTGGGGGCGGCCGGACGCGCCGAGAACCTGCTCGGCGCGGTACGCCTCGTCGACGAGGCCCTGGTAGCGGGCCGCGTCTGCGTCGCCGTCGACGACGTCGTCACCACCGGCGCGACGCTCGCGGCGGTCGCGGAGGCGCTGTGTGCCGGGGGCGCCGTCGTGCCGCTCGCCGTCACGGTGGCGGCCACGCCACGCCGCCGGACGCTGGGCCGACCGGGTGCCGCCGGGCGCGCTACGCCGCTCGACCACGGGTCCGACGTGTCGCTCGGGCCGGTGAGGGACTAGCGTTCCGTCATGGAGTCCCTCGTGGCGCCGCCCCCCGCCGTCGGCGGGACCGCGGCGGCGTCGCCCGGGTCGGGAGGTGGTGCCCGCCGCGTCTGACGCCGGCGCCGCCCGACGGTGCCGACCGTTGCCACCGACCGTCTGGAGGACACCCGTGGAGATCGTGGTCACCGCTCGTCACACCGACGTTCCCGACCGTTTTCGTCGTCACGCCAGCGAGAAGCTCGCCAAGGTCGAGCAGCTCGCCCCACGTGCCATCCGGGTCGACGTCGAGGTCTCGCACGAGGCCAACCGCCGACAGGCGAGCACGTGCGAACGGGTGGAGCTCACGGTGCGGGACCGAGGGCCGGTGATCCGCGCGGAGGCCTGCGCGGCCGATCCGTACGCAGCACTCGACGTCGCGACCGGCAAGCTGCTGGAGCGGCTGCGACGTGCCAGGGACCGGCGCAAGGTGCACCACGGGCGGCACGCCCCGACGAGCGTCCACGACGCCACGGCGACCCTGCCGGCGGGCCTCAACGGCGACGCTCCGGGCGGGGACGCCGGCCCGGAGCCCGGCAACGAGGTCGAGGACCGCTTCGAGGGCACGCCCGTCGTGATCCGCGAGAAGGACCACCCGGCACGGCCGATGATGCTGGACGACGCGCTGTACGAGATGGAGCTCGTCGGCCACGACTTCTTCCTGTTCGTCGACGCGGGTACCGGCCGACCGAGCGTCGTGTACCGCCGGCAGGGCTGGAGCTACGGCGTGATCCGCCTGTCCGCGGGGGAGGACGGCGGGTCTGGGGACGCCGGCGTCGAGGCCCGTGCCGCCGGCTGAGGGAGGTCCCGGGGACGCCGACGGGCAACCCCCCACCCACCCCGAGCGGCTCCGTGTCGTCGTCGCCGACGACCATGCGCTGTACCGGCGGGGGCTGGAGATGGTGCTCGCTGCCGAGCCCGACATCGACATCGTCGGTGAGGCCGGGGACGGCGCCCAGGCCGTGGCGCAGGTCGAGGAGACGCTGCCCGACGTCGTCCTGCTCGACCTGCGGATGCCCCGGTCGTCGGGGCTCGAGGCGTGCGCCGCGATCCGGCGCACCGCACCGGCGACCCGGATCCTCGTGCTGACCAACTCCGAGTCCGAGAGCGACCTGTTCGAGGCCGTCCGGGCCGGCGCCAACGGGTACCTGCTCAAGGACGTGCCCGGCGAGGAGGTGGCCGACGCGATCCGCGCCGTGGCCGGCGGGCACTCCCTGATCAGCCCGTCGATGGCCACCGCACTGCTCGGCGAGTTCGCGTCCCTGTCCCGGCGGGAGCCGACACCGCACCACCTGACCTCGCCACGGCTGACTGCGCGGGAGGTGGAGGTGCTGCGGCTCGTGGCCCGGGGGATGGCGAACCGCGACATCGCCGGGGAGCTCTTCATCTCCGAGAACACCGTGAAGAACCACGTCCGCAACATCCTCGAGAAGCTGCAGCTGCACTCGCGGATGGAGGCGGTCGTCTACGCGGTGAAGGAGAACATCCTCGACCTGTCCTGACCGCCACCGAGCCGGGGACCGGTCGGTCGCGGGTGGCAGGATGCCGCGTCGTGGGGACCCCGGCGACGCGCGGCGACGTGCTGGGGCCCGCCGAGGTGCGGCGGGTCGCCCTGGCCGCACAGGGGTTCGCCGACCGCCGTCCGCCGGCGCCGCCCGCGATGCGCCACGTGCAGCGGGTGCTGGACCGCGTCGGGCTGCTGCAGATCGACTCGGTGAACGTCCTGTGCCGCAGCCACTACCTGCCTCTGTTCAGCCGGCTCGGCCCCTACGACCGCGACCTGCTGCACCGGGCCGCCGCCCGCCGGCCCCGCCGGCTCGTGGAGTACTGGGGCCACGAGGCGTCCTACGTCCCGCCGTCGACGCACCGGCTGCTGCGCTGGCGGATGGCCCGGCACGCGACGGACGCCTGGGGCGGGATGGTGCGCGTCGCCCGCGAGCACCCGGACGTCGTGGCCGCCGTCCTCGCCGAGGTCCGGGACCGGGGGGCCATGACCGCCCGTGAGGTCGAGACGGCGCTGCAGCACGACGGGGTGCGGCACCGTGACGGCTGGGGCTGGAACTGGTCGGTGGTGAAGGCAGCGTGCGAGCACCTGTTCTGGGCCGGCGAGCTCAGCGCGCACAGCCGGACGGCGCAGTTCGAGCGCCGCTACGACCTGACCGCCCGTGTGCTGCCGCCGGAGGTCGCGAGCGCACCCGACCCCGACCCGGAGGACGCCGTCCGCGAGCTCGTGGGCATCGCGGCCCGGGGGCTCGGGGTCGCGACCGAGCGCGGGCTGCGCGACTACTTCAGGCTGCGGCCGGCGCCGGCACGCCAGGCCGTGGCCGAGCTCGTCGAGGAGGGCGTCCTGCGCCCGGTGGACGTTCGCGGGTGGGCCCGACCCGCGTACCTGCACCGCGACGCGCGCCGGCCGCGGCGGGTGGCGGCCCGGTCCCTGCTCAGCCCGTTCGACTCGCTCGTCTTCGAGCGGGAGCGCACCGAGGAGCTGTTCGCGTTCCGGTACCGCCTGGAGATCTACGTGCCGGCCGGGAAGCGCCGGCACGGCTACTACGTGCTGCCGTTCCTGCTCGGGGACCGGCTCGTGGCGCGGGTCGACCTGAAGGCCGACCGGGCGGCCTCGGTGCTGCGCGTGCAGGCCGCGTGGCGGGAGGCCGACGCGCCGGAGCACACCCCTGCCGAGCTGGCGGTCGAGCTTGCCGCGATGGCGGACTGGCTGGACCTGGCAGGTGTGCAGGTCGCCGGCTCGGGCGACCTCGCCGGCCCGCTCGTGGAGGCGCTGCGGCGGGCCTGACCGCGTGCCCCCGTCAGCGCAGCGCCGCGGGGTGGGCCAGGGCGTCGGCGAGCTCGGAGGCGACGAGGTCGTAGCGCACGAAGTCGACCCGCCGGCCGTCGCGCAGGGGCTGCGCGCGACGGTCGCGCCCGACCGCGGTGAAGCCGGCGCGCTCGGCCACCCGGTGCGAGGCCTCGTTGCCGTCGGCGGCCTTCAGCAGCACCCGGTCCAGCCCCAGCCCCCCGTCCGCCATGTCGAGCAGCGCGTGCCGCGTCGCCGCCCGCACCGCCCCGGTCGCCACGCCGCGGCCGCGAGCGTCGGGGTGCACCCAGTACCCGATCTCGGCGTCGCTCCCGGCCCAGGACACGTCCATCAGCGCGACCTGGCCGAGCAGGAGGTCGTGGTTCGCGTCGTCCGCGCCCGTCACGGTCCACGCGACCCCCGTGCCGTCGGCGCGGGCCTCGAGCCGGGCCTGCAGGTAGGCGCGCGCGTCCGAGAGAACGTAGGGGTCCGGCAGGTTGGGCAGCCACTGCTGCGTCGAGCGCGCCGAGCAGGCCTCCACGATGCGCTGCGCGTCGGCGTCGTAGCCCGCGCGCAGCGCAACGCCGGGACCGACCAGGTCCGGTGCCTCGAGCCACGGCCACCGCGGGCGGGTCGGCTCGCCGCGTCGCCACGAGCCCATCCACGCGTCGAGCCGGCCGCCGCGGTGGGCCAGCAGCGACCGCACCCTGCCCTCCACGGCGAAGCCGCATGCCCAGGCGACCCGGCGCCCCGCCCAGTCGCCCACCGCCGCCCGCCAGTGCACGGCGCCCAGGCCCAGGTGCTCGGCGGCCCAGGGCAGCACCAGCCGCACCGCGGCGCTGGCCACACCCCGGCCGCGGGCGGCCGGCGCCAGGCCGAAGGTGAGGTCCGCAGCCCCCTGCCGGTCCGGTCGCAGCTCCACGGTCCCGGCGCAGCGACCGTCGACCTCGGCGGCCAGCACCAGGTGGGTGCCCGTGCGCCAGCCCCGGGGCGCGGTCTCGTGCACGAGCTCCTCGGCGAGGTCGCGCGAGTACGGTCTCGGCACCGCCGTCCAGCGAGCGGTCTCGGCGTCCGCCGCGCACGCCGCCACCGCGTCGACGTCCCCGGCACCGGCCGGCTCGCGCAGCGTGACCCGCCCGTCGGTGAGCGTCGGCGACTGCATGGGGGCACACTCGCGGAGGCTGGTAGCAGGCTGCAAGCGAGGAGTCACGATGAGCGTGCAGGTGAGACGGGACGACGGCGCCGGGCGCTACGTGGCGATCCATGAGGGCAGCGTGGCCGGGTTCGCGGCATACCGACGCGAACCGGGCGTCGTCGTCCTCACGCACACCGAGGTGGACGACCGCTTCGAGGGGCACGGGGTGGGGTCCGCGCTGGTCCGGGGGGCGCTGGACGACGTCCGCGCGCAGGGGCACGCCGTGGAGCCGCTGTGCCCGTTCGTGCGCTCGTACCTCGACCGTCACGACGAGTACGCCGACCTCGTCGCCGGCCCGGGGCGGCCCGCCCCGCGGTGAGCCGCGACGTGGTGAGCCGCGACGTGGTGAGCCGCGACGCGGCCGACGGGCCGCCGTCCGCTCGCCGGGCGTCCACCGGGGGCACGCAGCGGCGCTCTACCATGGCGCAGGGGCGCCGTCCGGCGCCTGCGACGGGTCCGCGCCGGAGCGTGCGGGCTGCTCACACGGACGGGAGAGGCGCTTGCCTGCCATCCTCGACAAGCTGCTGCGCGCCGGCGAGGGCCGCATCGTCAAGAAGCTGCACGGGCTCGCCGCCCAGGTCAACGCGATCGAGGACGACTTCGTCGCGATGTCGGACGCCGAGCTGCGCGAGGAGACGGACCGGTTCCGGGCGCGCGTCGCCGACGGCGAGACCCTGCCGCACCTGCTGCCCGAGGCGTTCGGCGCGGTGCGCGAGGCGGCCCACCGCTCGCTGGGGCAGCGTCACTTCGACGTGCAGCTCATGGGTGGGGCGGCGCTGCACCTGGGCAACATCGCCGAGATGAAGACCGGTGAGGGCAAGACCCTCGTCGCGACCCTGCCGGCCTACCTCGACGGGCTGTCCGGCAAGGGCGTGCACGTCGTGACGGTCAACGACTACCTCGCGTCCTACCAGAGCGACCTGATGGGCCGCGTGTTCCGCTTCCTCGGCATGAGCAGCGCCTGCGTGCTGGACGGGATGCGCCCCGACGAGCGGCGCGAGCAGTACGCCGCCGACGTCACGTACGGCACGAACACCCAGTTCGGGTTCGACTACCTGCGCGACAACATGGCGTGGACCGCCGGCGAGCTGGTGCAGCGCGGCCACCACTTCGCCATCGTCGACGAGGTCGACTCGATCCTCATCGACGAGGCCCGCACCCCCCTGATCATCTCGGGTCCCGCGGGCGGCGACTCCAGCCGCTGGTTCGCCGAGTTCGCCAAGGTCGTCAGGCGGCTCGAGCGGGAGCGGGACTACGAGGTCGACGAGAAGAAGCGCACCGTCGGGCTGCTGGAGTCCGGGATCGAGAAGGTCGAGGACTACCTCGGCATCGAGAACCTCTACGACTCGGTGAACACCCCGTACGTCGGCTACCTCAACAACGCCGTGAAGGCGAAGGAGCTCTTCAAGAAGGACAAGGACTACGTCGTCCTGGACGGCGAGGTGCTCATCGTCGACGAGCACACCGGCCGCATCCTCGCGGGCCGTCGGTACAACGAGGGCATGCACCAGGCCATCGAGGCCAAGGAGGGCGCCCCGATCAAGGCGGAGAACCAGACCCTGGCCACGATCACGCTGCAGAACTACTTCCGGATGTACGACAAGCTCGGCGGGATGACGGGCACCGCGCAGACCGAGGCCGCGGAGTTCCAGTCCACGTACTCCCTCGGCGTCGTGCCGATCCCGACGAACCAGCCGATGGTGCGCGCGGACGAGTCCGACCTCGTCTACAAGACCGAGGTCGCCAAGTTCGAGGCCGTCGTCGAGGACATCGTCGAGCGGCACGGCACCGGGCAGCCGGTGCTGGTCGGCACCACCAGCGTGGAGAAGAGCGAGTACCTGTCGCAGCAGCTGGCGAAGCGGCAGGTCGCGCACGAGGTGCTCAACGCGAAGCAGCACGAGCGCGAGGCCGCCGTCGTGGCCATGGCGGGGCGCAAGAACGCCGTCACCGTCGCGACGAACATGGCCGGCCGCGGCACCGACATCATGCTCGGCGGCAACGCCGAGTTCCTCGCGGTCACCGAGCTCGCGGCCAAGGGGCTCGACCCGAACGAGACCCCGGAGGACTACGAGGCCGCGTGGCCCGATGCGCTGCAGCGCAGCCAGGACGGCGTCCGCGCCGAGCACGACGAGGTCCGCGACCTCGGCGGTCTGTACGTGCTGGGCACCGAGCGGCACGAGTCCCGTCGGATCGACAACCAGCTGCGAGGCCGCTCCGGTCGCCAGGGCGACCCGGGGGAGTCCCGGTTCTACCTCTCGCTCGCCGACGACCTGATGCGGCTGTTCAACAGCGGGATGGCGGAGAGCCTGCTGACCCGCGCGGGGATCCCGGACGACGTGCCGCTGGAGTCCAAGATGGTCTCCCGCGCGATCCAGAGCGCGCAGAGCCAGGTGGAGTCGCGCAACTTCGAGATCCGCAAGAACGTGCTGAAGTACGACGACGTGCTGAACCGGCAGCGCGAGGTCATCTACGCCGAGCGGCGCCGGGTGCTGGAGGGTGAGGACCTGCACGTGCAGGTGCGCCACTTCGTCGACGACGTCACCACCGGCTACGTCACCGCCGCGACCACCGAGGGGTTCGCGGAGGAGTGGGACCTCGACCAGCTGTGGCAGGCGCTGCGGACCCTGTACCCGATCTCCCTCACCGTCGACGAGGTCGTCGCGGAGGCCGGTGGTCGCGAGGGCCTGACCGCCGAGATGCTCGCCGAGGAGGTCCGCTCCGACGCCCAGCACGCCTACGACGAGCGCGAGGGCACGCTCGGGGAGCAGGCCGTCCGCGAGCTCGAGCGCCGCGTCGTCCTCAGCGTGCTGGACCGCAAGTGGCGCGAGCACCTGTACGAGATGGACTACCTGCAGGAGGGCATCTCGCTGCGGGCGATGGCGCAGAAGGACCCGCTGGTGGAGTACCAGCGCGAGGGCTACCAGCTCTTCCAGGCGATGACCGAGGCCATCAAGGAGGAGTCCGTCGGGTACCTGTTCAACCTCGACGTGCAGGTGAGCGCGCCCGAGGCGCAGGCCGCGGCCGACGCGGCGGGCGATGCCGACACCGCCGACACCGCCGACACCGCCGACACCGCTGACGGGGACGGCGCGGCTCCGGTGCTCGTGGCGCCGGGGCTCGAGCGCACCGAGCGGCCCGCGCAGCTGCAGTACTCGGCCCCGACCGAGGACGGGGACGTGGCCGTCAGCGGCGAGGGCGCGCCGGCGCAGCAGGGCGGCAACCGGGCCGAGCGCCGGGCGGCCCGGCGCCGCCAGGGCTGAGGCCCCCCCTCGCGCCTCGCCGCGGGCAACCGGGCAGGCTGCTCAGCCGATCTCGAGGGCGGTGACGCGCCAGCGGCCGTCGAGGCCCTCGAGCCGCAGGGCGACGGCACGCACGCGGTCGTCCCCGGTGACGACGACGGCCGCCTCGGCCACGCCGTCGCGCGGGGAGCAGAGCCGCACGGCCCGGACGACGGCGGAGCGCTGCGGGACAGCCCGACCCCGGCGGATCCGGGTCGCCAGGGCGGCCCGTCGGTGGACCGCGGCGAGCACGTCGACGGCGAGCCAGCGGGTCAGCTGGGCCGGTGGACGGGTGCCGGCGAGCACCTCGACGACCGCCTGCACCATCGAGGCGGCCGTCGCCCGCGCGTCGGGCAGCCCGCTGGCCGCCGTGCACCGGGGACCGAAGTCCGGGTCGCTGTGCTCGGAGTCGGTGCGCTCGGGGTCGACGTCGAGGCTGAGCGCGAGCGCGCCCTGCGTGCGCGGCTCCTCGCTCGTCGGCGGTCGGCGCAGGCGCACGGGTGCCGGCTCGGTGTCCGGCACGGGCAGTGCTCGCAGGGTCGTCATCGGTTCACCTCGGGTCGGTGGGGGGTCGTCGGTCGGGGTCGCCGCCGGCTCACGGCAGGGGGGCCTGGAGCCGCACGCCCGGCAGGAGGCGGTCGGGGTCGGGGCCGATGGCGGCGCGGTTCGCGCGGTACCAGCGGGGCCACTCGACGGCGATCTCTGCGTCCGTGGCGTCGACGGGCAGGACGCGGGCGGCCACCGACCACAGGGTGTCGCCCCGGTGGACGACGACGTCGGGTACGTCAGCGGCCGTGCGTGTCGGCGTGCCCAGCGCGGTGGGTCCCGGGTCCGGGCAGGGCGGGTCCGCCGGCTGCGTCGGCGTCCAGCCGGGGTCGAGCCCACCGGTGACGGACGGCGCGCCTCTGCCGGGGTTGCCGGGCGTGCCGGTGTCCGGGCCGCCGGTGTCTGGACGCGTCGGGCCACCTCCGGCGGGCGCACCGGCCGCGACGAGCGGCGACGCGACCGGTGCGGACGCCACCGCCACCGGAGTCGCAGCGGCGGCGTGGGCGGCCGGACCGGCACCCAGGGCGCCGGCGCCCAGCCCCGTGACGAGCAGTGCGTGCACGCCCCGTGGCAGGGCCCGCTGCGAGGCCTCCTCGCCGGCGGCCCACCGCCGTCCGGTGGCCGCCACGGCCGCGCTGCCGGCGAGCAGCAGGGCCCCGACGAGCCACCGGACGAGCAGTCCCAGCGCGAGCACCCCCGCGGTCAGCAGGGCGACGTCGTCGGCCCCCGGGCTGCGGCCGGCGACCAGGGCCGGCAGCCCGGCGCCGAGCCCGGTCGCCGCGACGGCGGCGGTGCCGCCGAGCGCGAGGACCCCGACGGCAGCGGTCGCACGGTCGTGGCTCCGGCCGCGCCGGAGCGGCGGGCTCCCGGCCGGGCGGTGGCGCCGGCGTTCCGTGGCAGGCACGGCCACTCCCCTCGTCCCAAGCATCCACCGGGCCGGTGGATGCCGTTTGATGCTGTTTGATGCGCGACAGTACCTGTCGCTACTCTCCGGGTCCATGGGGACGGCGTCCGCCTGTGGAGGCAGTCCGGACACCGGTGGCTGTGGGCGACCGCCACGAGGTCCTCGCCTGGCCTACGGTGCCGGGGTGCGGTGGGAGGCGCTGTTCGAGGACCTGGAGGCCCAGCTCGAGCACGAGGAGCGGGCGGCGCTGGCGGCAGAGGTCGCCGAGCGCACCCGGGCCGAGCAGGGTCGGTGGACCCTCGGCGACCGGCTGCGGGCGGGTGTCGGGAGCGACCTGACCGTCGTCCTCGGCGACGGGACCACCGTGCGGGGACGCTGCGCCGGCGCGGCGGCGCAGTGGCTGGTGCTCCGCGGCGAGGCGGGCCAGGCGCTGCTCCCCGTCGAGGCGGTGGTGCTCGTGCGAGGGCTGTCCCGGGTGGTCGCACCCCCGCCCGGGGTCGTCGAGCGGCGACTCGGCCTGCGACACGCACTGCGGGGGCTCGCCCGGGAGCGCGCCGGGGTGCGGGTCCGGACGCGGGCAGGCACGGTCGACGGCACCCTGGACCGGGTCGGCGAGGACCACGTCGACGTCGCCGAGCACCCGGGTGGCGAGGCGCGCCGTGCCGGCGCGGTGCGGGGCGTCGCGAGCGTGCCGCTGGCGGCCCTGCTCGCCGTGCACAGCCGCTGACACGCGAGGGCGCGGCCGGCGCAGCGGGGGCGGGGAGGCGCTCAGCGGGTCAAGGAGGCCCTGGCGACGAGTCCCGCCACCACCACCAGCCGCTGCGTGGAGATCAGGCGAGGGTGGCACGTGGACAGCGTGAGCGAGGGCGAGTCCGGCGCGGTGCCGGCCCGGAAGGGGACCGGCAGCAGCGCGGCGCCGTCCTCGGGTGCAACGATGCGCGTCTCGCTCACCCGGAACGTGAGTCGCTCCGCGACCGTCTCCACCGTGACCTCGTCCCCGGGGCGCAGCCGGTCCAGGTGACGGAAGGGCTCCCCGTTCCCGGCCCGGTGGCCGGCCACGGCGAAGTTGCCCACCATCCCGGGCAGCGAGGTGCCCGGGTAGTGCACGACGCCGCGTCGCAGGTCGCCGTCGTCCATCCCCCCGGGGCCGCTGCCGCTGCCCTCGATGACGGGCTTCTCCCACTCCTCGCCGAGGCGGGGGACCCGCATCACGGCGAAGGGCCGGCCCGCCGAGGGCGCCGGCACCTCGCCGACCCGCTCGGGCGCGGCCGGCTGGTCGCCGGGTGACGGCGCCGCGACGGCGCCGGGCGCGGGTGCCGGCGCGTCGGCGGCGTCGCTTCGCCACCGCTGTCGCAGGTCGGTGAGCGCGTCGTCGGTGGCCCCGTCGGCGACCGCGTTCGTCCACACCGTCGCGTAGCCGGCCCAGCCGAACAGCGCGAGCGCCGCCAGCAGCATCGCCGCGCCGAGCCGCCTGCGCCGCACGGCCCGCGCCTGCGGAGCGGACGGCGGAGCGGAGGGCGGGCGACGGTCGTGCGTCCGAAGGGCCACGACTTCTCCTCGACCCCACGCCGCGGTGGCTTGACGCGGTCCCGCCGGGGCGTCTGTGACCTGGGTCACGCGGCGGCTGGTCAACCGTCGGGCTCGGACGGTCGATGGCCACAGGGACAGCAACCGGAGCACGCTCCGGCCCGCGACCCGAGAGGTAACCCCTTCCATGACCGCCACGCTCACCGTCCTGCCTACCCTGACCGCGAGGCTCGTGCTCGCCACGGTGGCCGCAATCGGTCTCCTGCTGGTCCCCGCGACCGCCTTCGCCCAGTCGACGCCGTACGCGCCGGCCGGGTCCCCGTCGGTCTCCTCCACCAGCCCCGCCCCCGGCGCGCCGCTGTCCGTCGCGGGCGCAGGCTTCGCCGCGGGCTCCACGGTCCGCGTGGTCATCTTCTCCACGCCCGTCGTGCTCGGCACCGCGACCGTCGACGCCGCCGGCGAGGCCGACGTCGACGTCACGGTCCCGGCGTCGTTCCGCGCCGGCAGCGAGCACCGGATCGAGCTCCAGGGCGTCGACCCCAGCGGCGAGGTCCGGATCCTCACGCAGGACATCCGCCTCGCCGGCGGCACGTCGGACGACGCGCTCGCCAAGACCGGTGCCGTCGTCGTACCCGTGGTGCTCGCAGGCGTCGTGCTGCTGGGTGCGGGGGGTGCGCTCGTGCTGTCGGGGCGGCGCCGCGCCCAGGCCGGCTGAGGCGCTCGTGAGGCAACGCCCGGGACGCGCGACGTCGCAGGGGCCGGTGGTGCGCCGTCCGGCCCGCTTCGCCCTCGTCTCCGTGGCGGCGGGCGGCCTTGCCCAGCTGGGCCTGCTCGTCGCGTACGGGGTCTTCGGTTGGGGGACCACTGCGGCATCGCTGTTCAGCCTGGCGGTCTCGGTGGGGCCCTCCTACGTCGGGTGCCGGGCCTACGTCTGGCCGCAGCACCCAGGCCCGGCCAGGCGCCGCCACCTGGGCTCCTTCGTGGCGGTTGCGGTGCTGGGCACCGCTACCGCCGTGGCACTCACGGCGCTCGCCGCCCGGCTCGGCGCCGCCGTCACGGACGACCGCCTGCACCTGACGGTCTGGGTGTCGGCCGGCTCCGTCGCGGCCACGGTCGTGGTGTGGGTGGCCCGCTACCTGGTGCTCGACCACTACGTCTTCTCACCCGAACGCTCAACCCGGACGGGCTAGCGCCCGAAGACACGCAGTGGCCCCGTCCGCCCACCCCAACGCAGCTCCCACCGACTCGGAGGCAGGTCCACCCCCCATGCATCAGACCACGGGACAGATCCCGGAACCCCGTTCGACGGACGAGCTCGACGTCTCGATCGTGCTGCCGTGCTACAACGAGGAGGCCTCGGTCGGGTTGTGCGTGACGGAGGCCTACGAGGCGCTCCGCTCCGCCGGACTGAGCGGCGAGGTCGTCGTCGTCGACAACAACTGCACGGACGCGTCCGCCGACGTCGCCCGCGCCGCGGGCGCCCGTGTGGTGCCGGAGGCGGTGCCGGGGTACGGGGCCGCCATCCGTGCCGGCATCCGCGCCGCCCTGGGAACGGTCGTCGTGATGGCGGACGCGGACTGCACGTATCCGCTCGACCGGGTCGCCGAGCTCGTCCGGCCGGTGCTCGCCGGTGAGACCCAGCTCTGCCTCGGCAGCCGCCTCTCGGCGGCGACGCGCCACTCGATGCCGTTCCTGCACCGGTTCGTGGGTACGCCCACACTGACGCTGCTCGTCCGTCAGGGCGGTGGCTACTCCGGCCTGACCGACTCGCAGTCCGGCTTCCGCGCGTTCGGCCGGCAGGCCATCGGCGACCTCGCGCTGCGCTCGACGGGGATGGAGTTCGCCTCCGAGATGCTGCTGCGGGCGAGCCAGGCCGGCTGGTCGGTGCGCGAGCTGCCGCTCGGCTACCGCGAGCGGGTGGGGGAGTCGAAGCTGTCGACGTGGCGCGACGGGGGCAGGCACCTTCGTCTGATCATGAAGCTGACGCCGCATCAGCTGCTGTGGCTCCCGGGCCTCGCGGCCACCGCGCTCGCGGCGCTGCTCTTCGTCGCCGGGATCGTGGCGCCGGGCGGGGTCGACGTCGGGTCCACGACGTGGCAGCCGGTGTTCTTCGCCTCCATCTGCCTCGTCCTCGGCGTGACGGCGAGCCTGGCAGCCGCCGTCGTCGGTTTCCACCTACCGTCCAGCAGCGCGAGCGTCCGGCACCGCTTCCGCGTGGTCGGTCACCCCCGGTTCGCGGCCACCGTGGCGGGGGCCGGGCTCGCCGCCGCCGGTGCCGGTCTGGTCCTGGACGGCGCCCTGATGCTCGCGTGGCTGTTCGGCCACGGCGGCACGTCGCTGCGGCTGACGCTCGCGGGGCTGGGACAGGGCCTCATTCTCACCGGGGCGATCCTGGCCGTCTTCGCGTTGCTCTACCGCCTCCTGCTCGACCTGCGCGACGTGCCGCGGCTCGACGCGCCGACCGGCGCCGTCATGGCGGAGTCCGGGACCGAGCGGACCGGCGTGGCCGCATGAGGGTCCTCGCCTTCAGCGACCACCTCAGCGAGCAGAGCAGCGGTGGGGCCGAGCGCGTCGCCGCGCAGGTGTACGGCCGCCTTGCCGCCCGTGGGGACGTGGAGCTCACCGTCGTCAGCGTCGTGCGGCCCGGCCACCGGTGCCTCGACGTCCCGGGTGCCCGGGTCGTCGGGATCCCCGGGACCGACCTGTCCGGGGTCGTCGGCGCCGAGATGCTCCTCGCCCGCGGCCTGGGCCGCGCTGCCCGCGAGCTCCACGCCCAGGTGCGCCCTGACGTGCTGCACGCCAACGGGTTGCACTTCCACGGCAGCGCCGTCGCCGCAGGGACCGCCCGGCGTACCGGGACCCCCCTGGTGACCACCGCCCATCTCGGGGACCTGTCCGCGCTGCGGCCGTGGCTGAGGGTCGGCGGCACCGTGTGGGACGCCACGATCGGCGCCCGCGTCGTCCGGTCGAGCCGGACGGTGGTAGCGGTGTCCGCCTCCGTCGCCACGCACGTCGCCTCGCTCGGGGGGCGCTCGACGCAGACGGTGGTGGCGCCCAACGGCGTCGACCACGCCTCCTACCACGACCGCGACCGCCGCCCGCTGCGGGACCACGGACCCCTGCGAGCGGTGTTCGTCGGGCGCCTGGTGGACAACAAGGGCCCCCACGTCGCCGTCGACGCCCTCGCGCGGGCCCGGGCGGCCGGCGCGGACGTCACCTTGGACGTCCTCGGGGACGGCCCGATGCGACGCGCCCTGCAGGCGACCGTCGAGGCCCGTCACCTCGGCGGCAGCGTGCGGTTCCTCGGGCACGTCGACGACGTCGCCGCCCGGCTGCGCCAGGCCGACGTCCTGCTCCGGCCGTCGTTCACCGAGGGGCTGCCGCTCGCGGTCCTGGAGGCCATGGCCTGCGGCGTCCCGGTGGTGTGCTCGACGGTTCCCGGCAACACCGAGGTGGTCGCGGACGGCGTCCACGGGCTGCACTGCCGGACCGGCTCGGCCGCGGATGTCGCGGCCGCCCTGGGTGGTCTGGCGGCGGACCGCGAGACGCTGCGCCGACTCGGCGCGGCGGCCACGCGCGCCGCCGCGGACCACACCTGGGAGCGCAGCGCGGACGTGCACGCCGACGCCCTGGAGGGCCGGCTGCAGCTGCAGCCGGCCTGACCCGCAACGACCCCCTGACTTCGCACCGACGAACCGAAGGATCTGCCATGACACGCGTCCGAGTTGGAATCGCCGGAGCCGGCTGGGTTGCCGGCGCCCGCCACCTGCCGTCCTACCTGAAGCACCCCGGCGCGGACGTCGTCGCCGTCTACGACCGCAGCCCGCAGCGGGCCGCGGCCCTGGCCGCGGCCGCGCCGGGCGACGTCCTCACGACCTCCGACCTCGACCGCTTCCTGGCCGAGGGCCTCGACGTCGTGAGCATCGCGACGAGCCCGTGGTCGCACTGCGAGATCGCGGTGCGCGCCTCCGGCGCCGGGGCCCACGTGTTCACCGAGAAGCCCATGGCGATGGACGGCGAAGAGGCCCGGACGATGGCGGCGGCGGCCGAGAGCGCGCAGCGGCTGCTCTGCGTCTCCCACAACTTCCTGCACTCCCGCGCGATGCAGGAGACGCGGCGCCGTCTCGGCGGGGCGCCCGTCGAGTACGCCGCCGGGCTCCAGCTGTCGGCGGACACGCGTCGCCTGCCGACCTGGTACCGCAACCTGCCGGGCGGACTCATGTTCGACGAGGCCCCCCACCTGGTCTACACGCTCAACGACCTGCTGGGCGGGGGACTGCGCCTCGACCACGCCCGGGGCGACTTCGACGACGACGGCCAGCCGCAGACGGTGGAGCTGCTGGTGGCGGGCAGCACCGGCCGGGGCCAGATCACAATGGTCAACAACGCCGCGGTCTCGGAGTGGCACGTGATGGCCAGCGCCCGCGGCGGTGTCGTGGGTCTGGACCTCTTCCGCGACATCAGCGTGGCGCTGCGCCCCGACGGTGCACACGGCGCCCTCGACATCGCGAGGTCCTCCGCCTCCCTCGTCGGCGGGCACGCCCTGGGCTTCGTCAAGGCCGGCACGCGGCTCGTCGCCGGGCGACAGTTCTGGGGGCACGACGTGCTCATCGCCCGCTTCGTCGACGCGGTCCTGGCCGGCGGGACCGCGCCGGTCCCGCTCCGCGACTCTCTCGGCGTCGTGGACTTCACCGACGCCGTGCTGGCCGCGCTGGACCTGGCGCCGGCGGCCGCTGCTCGGCAGCGGTGACGTGCTGCTGACCCAGCCGCCGACCGCACCGGCCACAGCGGCCGCGCCGGCCCCGGCGGACCCGCCGGCGGGGCTGCAGGCGGCCCCCGTGCGGGCACAGGCGCACTGCGGGGGGCGGTTCGCGCCCGGCGCCTGCAGGTGGGTACGGGCCCGGCGCCCGGGCCCGACCGCCGCGACGGTGCTGGTCCTGGCGCTGGTCACGCTGTGCCGGATCGTGGTTCAGCTGCGGTGGGGGGACGTCACCGGGCTGGACACGGGCAACTGGTTCACCCTCGGCAACGCGCTGACCGGGCGCCCCCTCCCGGAGGGCGCGGACAGCGTGTACCCGCCGGTCGTCCCGGTCGCGGTGTCCCTGCTGGGCAGGGTCGTCGGTCCGTTCGCCGTGGCTGTGACCCTGGGCGCCGTCGGGGGTCTGGTCCACGCCGGCTGCGCGGCGATCGTGCTCCTGCGCGCAGGCATCGGCTGGTGGACGCCGCCGCTGGTCGCGGTCCTCGCCGCCGGGAACGCGGTCGGCGAGGCGCTGGCGTGGGGAGGGTTCCCCCAGCTGATCGGGCTCGGCGTCGCCCTGCTCGTGCTCTACCTCGTCGCGGAGATGCTCACCGCGCCGAGCTACGGCACCGCGCTCACCCTGGGGCTCGTGGGCCTGCTGCTCGGAGCCACCAGCCACCTGGTCCTCGCCGAGACCGCGGCCGTCGCCGCGGTGATGGTGGCGCTGCGGCTGCTGTCGCCGGTGCCGCGACCCACGGTCCCGGCGCTGCGCCGCGCGGCCGCGCAGTGGGCGGTCGCCGCGACGCCGTCGCTGCTGCTGGTCCCGCTCTACCTGCGACTGGCCGCGACCGTCGGGGGCAGCTTCGCCGACCGCCGCACCGAGCAGACGCTGGCGGACCTGCTGTCGGCGGTCGATGCGGTCTCCCGCGACGCGCCACAGCTCTGGCGGCCGGCAACCGTCGCGGCCATGCTGCTCCCGCTCGTGCTGTACCGGCACCGTCGCCGACCCCTGTGGCTGGTGACGGCCGGGTTCGCCCTCGTCCTGGGGGCGGTGGTCATCGCCAGCCCCGAGCCCCGCTTCGCCTACCTCGTGCCGCTGCTGGTGGTCTGCGCCGCCGGTCTGCTCGCGTCCGCGGTGCCGTTGCGCGGTGGCACGCGACCTGGCCGCCTCGCGCTGCGCACGCTGGCGCTCGGGCTCGCCGCGACGTCCGTGGCAGGTGGCCTCGGCCTCTTCCCTGACCAGGTGCGCTACTACGGCCAGCACGCCCCGCGAGGCACCCCCGCTGCCCTCGACGTGCTGCGGGAGGTCACCGACCCCACGGACGTCGTCCTGGTGCCGCCCGTGCTCGGCATGCCTTTCGGGTGGTGGGTCGAGGGGTACGGCAGGCGCCCGGCCCTGGTCGGGTCCTCCTCGCGCTGGCTGAACTTCCCCGCCGAGCGTGAGCGCGCCCGGGCCTCGGTCGAGATGTTCAGCGCCAGCGACATCTTCAGCAGCCGCTGGTTCGCGGCCGCGCGCGCCCTCGACGTCGACGTCGTGTACGTGCCGGCCACCTTCGACGGCGTCGACGCGGAGGCCACGCGACGCCTGCTCCGGGTCGACCCCGACCTCGTCCTGCACCGCGGCCCCGCCGCGCTCATCGTGGAGGTACCCCGATCGTGAACGCCCCCCGGTTCCAGCCCGCGGCCGTCCGGCAGCACCTGCGACGCCGAGTCGTGGCCTCGCGCGCCAGGGCGAGGATCGCCGTCCCGCTGGCGGTGCTGGCCGTCGTCTCCGTCGGGGTCGCGCTCGCCTGGCCGACGAGCCCCCCGGTCGCGCAGGCGGCGAGCCCGGAGCTGCACCTGTTCGACCCCGTCGACCCGCCGGACGGCCCGGTGCGCATCGCCGGTGTCAGCGGGGGGGTCACCTGGTCGGACCGCGGTTCGTCGGTGGCGGTCGACCTGACGAACCAGCGGTCGGGGCGCCCCGTCGTCGCGAGGGTCTGGTGGCTGCTCGCCGACCCCCGGTCGAGCGCGCCGTGGGAGGCGCCCGCGGCCGAGGGCCGCCACGTCGAGGTCACGCTGGCACCGGGCCGGACCACGCGCGTCGAGGTGCCGGCCACCGGCGACGTCCCCCCCGGCGCGTGGTCGTTGTCCCTCTGGGCGCACTCGGTGTCGGGCGGGGAGTCGACCCACTCGCACGGCGTGGGCGTGGGTCCGCTCGTGACGGTGCTGCCGACCGACCCGCAGGTCCGACGCATCAGCGAGCCGGACGGCCGCGCCGCGCTGACCGTCGTGGAACCCGTCGGCCGCCTCGTCACCGGCGAGCCGGGCGACGCCGCCGTCGGGCCCGATGCCCTGCTGTCGCTGCGGGCCACCACCCAGCAGCCGGTGCAGGTACAGGTCCGCTGCTACCTGGCCGAGCCGGGGACCGCGGAGCCCTGGAAGCACGACACGGCGGTGGCGAGCACCGCCCGCGAGGTGGAGCTGGCGGGGCAGGAGCCGCAGGTGAGTTCGTGCTCCTTCGACCGGCTCCCGGGGGCCGGCGTCTGGGAGCTGTCCGCGTTCGTCCGCCGCGGCGGCGAGGGCGCCGCGGGTCGCCACGAGGACGGCCTCTACAGCCGCCGGACGGTCCGGCTCGCCGGCGACTGCGCCGGGGCGCTGCCCGGGTACTCCGGCCGCTGCGCTGCGGACGTCGCGGCTGCGGCGCGCTGAGCCCGGGTCAGTCCATGAGGTCGCGGCCCGCCGAGACGGCGGCCTGGGTCTCCGCGTACTTGCGGGTGATGTAGGCCTCCAGCTCGGCGGTCTCGACCCGCCACTGGCCGCGGCCGCCGATCTTGATCGCGGGCAGCTCGCCGGTGCGGACCAGGGCGTAGGCCTGAGCGGCGGAGACGTTGAGGACGTCGGCGACGTCGGCAAGGGGCAGGAAGCGGTGCTCCACGGCGACCTCCGGGCCGTAGGTGGTACGGATGACTACGCAGTGTGGCACAACGGTGGCTGTTGACACCGGCTGCGGTCCACGGCAGTCGTTTGGCACCATGTGGCCCGTCCCGGTCTTCCCGGGGGGAGCGGAGGACGACGTGAGCGACCACCAGGCAGCCCCGGCCACCCGGTTGCGTCCGCCGTCCTGGCGCGACCCGCGCCTGGTCGTGGGCGTGCTGCTGGTGCTCGGGTCCGTCGTGCTCGGCACCCTCGTGGTGCGGGCGGCGGACGACACGGTGGGCGTCTACGCCGCCGCGCGCACGCTCACCCCCGGTGACCCGGTCACGCCCGCGGACGTCGCCGTCGTCCGGGTCCGCCTCGACGAGGTCGACCAGCGCTACGTCGTCCCCGCCGGCAGCGCCGACACCGTGGCCGGTGGCGGTGCCGTCGCCCTGCGCGGGGTGGGGGAGGGGGAGCTGCTGCCGCGGGCGGCGGTCGGCGGCGCCGACTCGCTGGCGCGCCGTCCTGTCGGCGTGCCCGTCACCGGGCCGCTGCCGGTGGGGATGCGTGCCGGGTCCCTGGTGGACGTCTGGGTCGCCCGCGTCGACCCGGAGGTCTCCGGCGGCTTCACCGAGCCCGAGCGGCTCGCGGTGGCCGCCGAGGTCGCCGAGATCGCCCGCAGCGAGGGGGCGCTCGGTGCCGGTGGCGCGAGCACGGTGCAGGTGCTGCTGGAGGAGGACGGGCTGCGTGCGTTGCTCGACGCGCTCGCGAACGACGCGGAGGTGTCCGTGGTGCTCGTGCCCGGATCCGCGCGGCAGGACGGCTGAGGCGTGACGCTGCCCGTCGCGACCGCCGCACCTGGCGGTTGGGAGGGCCCCCTCGTCAGCGGGCTGGACCGGTCCACGGCGGGGGTCACCGTCGTCCGGCGGTGCGTGGACGTCCCCGAGCTGCTGGCGTGCGCCGCCGCGGGCCAGGTGCGCGCCGCCCTCGTCGCGGCGGACCTGCGGCGCCTGGACACCGAGGTGCTGGCACGGCTCGCCGCCGCGGGAGTCGCGGTCGTGGGGCTGACCCGTACCGGGGACGACCCCTCCGCCGCGTCGCTGCGCCGGCTGGGTGTCACGCGCCTCGTCGCCGCCGACGCCGACCCGGACGACGCGGCCGGTGCGGTCGGCGCCGCCGTCGCCGAGCTGGCGGCGAACGGGACGCGGACCGTCGGCGGCGACGCGGACCCGGCGGCGGCGCTGCCGGACCCGACCGGGCTCGTCGGCGGCGCACCGGGCCGCGAGGGCGCACCGGGCCGCGAGGGCGCAGCGCCTCCCGAGGCCGCGGCGCGCGCCGACCCGCCGGGTGCCCCGCCCGAGACCGCGGGACACCCGCCCGACGGCGCCCGCGGACCCCGTGACGCGATGTCCGTCGACTCCCGTGACGCCGGTGACGCGGCGTCCGGCAACGTCCGCCCGGACGGTCTCGCGTGGGGCCCCGGCGACGGCGGTCCGGGCGACGCCCGACCCGAGGACGACGGGGACGGACGGCCGCAGGCGCGGCCCGGCCGGCTGGTCGCGGTCTGGGGTCCGGCAGGAGCCCCCGGGCGCACGACGGTGGCGGCGACGCTGGCCACCGAGCTCGCGGAGCTCGCGGGCGGTGCCGACGGCGACGTGCTGCTGGCGGACGCGGACACCTGGGCGGCGAGCCTCGCCCAGGTGCTGGGAGTGCTCGACGAGGCGCCGGGCCTGGCGGCCGCCTGCCGCGCTGCCGGCCACGGGTCGCTGGACGGGCCGGCCCTCGCCCGGGCGACACGGGTGCTGCGCCCCGGGCTGCGGCTGCTCACCGGCATCTCCCGCGCGTCGCGGTGGCCCGAGATCGGAGCGGCGGCGCTCGACGACGTGTGGCGGGTCGCGCGCACGACCGCGGCCTGGACCGTCGTCGACTGCGGCGCCAGCCTGGAGCAGGACGAGGAGCTGTCCTACGACGTCGCGGCCCCCCGGCGCAACGCGGCCACGCTGGTGACCCTCGGGGCCGCCGACGTCGTCGTGGCGGTCGGCGCCGCGGACCCCGTGGGGGTGCAGCGGCTGGTGCGCGGGCTGCAGGACCTGCGGGAGACCGTGCCCCACGTCGCGCCCCGCGTCGTGCTGACCCGGGTCCGTCCCGGTGCCGTCGGCGGCTCGCCGCGACGGCGGCTGCTCGACGCGCTGGCGCGCTACGCCGGGGTCCGCGAGGCGGTGCTCGTCCCCGACGACAGGCCGGCCCTCGACGCGGCGCTGCTGGCGGGGCGCACGCTCACCGAGCACGCGCCGGCGTCCCCGGCGCGGCTCGCGCTGGCCCGGATGGCCGCCGACCTGGTCGGGACGGCGGCGGGCGACCGGACCGCGGGCCGGGCCCCGGGCCGGCTCCGGTGGCGGCGACGATGAGACCGGGCCCGTGGAGACCGGGCCCGCGGGGACCGGGCCCGCGGGGACTTCCCCGGTGGAGACTGGGCCCGTGGACCCCGACCAGACCCCCTCGGCCCTCGTCGTCGACTGGGGTGGGGTGCTCACCGCACCGCTGCCCGATGCGATGGGCGCCTGGGCCCGCGCCGACGGCGTCGACTACGAGCACTTCGCCGACGTGCTGCGGGGCTGGCGGCTGCTCGCCGACGCGGAGGAGGGTGTCGGCACCGCCGCGCCGCCCGTGCACGCCCTGGAGCGCGGCGAGCTCGAGGCTGTGGACTTCGAGCGGTTGCTCGCCGACGAGCTCGGCCGCCGCGGCAGCCCCGTGCCGGCCACCGGCCTGCTCGCCCGGATGCTCGGCGGGCTGGCCGAGCCGGACGCCGCCATGCACGACCTGGTGCGGCGGGCTCGCGCGGCCGGGGTCCGCACCGCCCTGCTGTCGAACTCGTGGGGTCACAGCTATGACCGGACCGGCTGGGACGAGATGTTCGAGGTGACCGTGATCTCGGGCGAGGTCGGGATGCGCAAGCCGGAGGCGAGGATCTACGCGCGGACCGCCGAGCTGCTCGGAGTGGCGCCGGCCGCCTGCGTGATGGTCGACGACCTGCCGTGGAACGTCGACGGGGCACGGGGGGCGGGGATGGCCGCCATCCGCCACGTCGACGCGGCCACCACCGCGGCGGCCCTGGAGCCGCTGCTCGGCGTCGGGCTCGTCCCGCGGGCCTGACCGCTCCCGGTCCTCAGGCGGCGAACAGCAGCAGCAGACCGGCCCATGTGTAGGCCACCATCACGACCAGCAGCGGCACCTGCCCCAGCAGGGCCGTGCGCCGCGGGAACAGGGCGACGGCGCGCTCGTGCGCCAGCACCACGCCCAGCACGTGGCCGGCGACCACCGCGACGACCTGCACCGTGGCGGTCGTCGTCGGGTCGGCCCACCCCGTCGCCGGCTCCCGGCCGGCCAGCCCGAGCACGTCCCATCCGGCGGCGAGCGGGTCCGCGAGCAGCAGCAGCGCCCGTTGCCCCTCCACGACGAGCAGCGACCAGTAGTGCGCAACGACGTAGCCCAGGGCGATCGGCACCAGCGACGGCGCGAACAGGCCGGCCGCCTCACGTGGCCGCCCGCCCAGGTGGCCCGCGGCCCGGGCGGCGAGCACGAACACCAGGCCCACAACGGCGACGACCGCGAGCAGCGCCAGCGTCCCGCTGACGACGCGGGGGACCGGCAGCTGCTGCACGGCGCCGACCATGCGCGGATGCTCGCGCACCGAGTCGTATGCCGTCGACCCGAGCATCACCACGACCACCGTCACGAGCCCCCGCCGCGGCACCAGCTGGTCGAGCCCGGCCAGGGGCGTTCGGAGCACGACCCGGCCGTCGTCCCGGCGACCGAGCGGTGACAACCGGCCGAACAGGCCCGACCACACCTCGAACGGGTCCCCGCGCTCGAACCAGCGCGACCCGAAGGCGAACCCGGCGAGCAGGTGCACCGCGACGAACAGCAGCACCGCGACGCGCAGCACCGGCACCGTGGCCGCGTCGGGCAGCACCAGCTCATACCAGACGAACAGCCCGAGACCGATCGCGCCGGGCCACCAGCCCCAGTCCGGGAGTGGTCGCAACCCGCTCCGGGGGTCCAGACCCGCGGCGCGGCTGACGAGGGCGTGCACGGTGCGCACCGGGTTGAGTCGGCGGTAGGTGGCCGGTCCGAGCAGCACCGACAGCGGCACGATGCCGACCCACAGCAGCACGAAGACCACGAACGGCGCGGCGTTGCGGGTGTCCGCCGGGCCGGCCAGGAGTGCCAAGACGGTCCAGAGGGCCGCCGCCAGGCCGAGGCCCGCCAGCACCCGGCGGGTCACCGGACCGTCGAGCAGCACCGCGGCGTGCCGTGGCAGCGCGCGTCCGCTGCTGCCACCGTGGACACGCGGCTCACGCCACGCCACCCCGAGGACGGCGAACGTGAGCACCAGCGCGGCCACGGCACCGGTGACCGCCACGGCGAACGGCAGCGGCAGGTCGGCACGCGAGCCGATGCCGTGCGCGAGGGCGCCGCCGGGCAGCCCGGGCACGAGGAGCGCCGGCACCGCACCGGCGAGGGACAGCCGCACGCTCAGCGGACCGCCACCTGCAGCAGCAGCAGGTCGGGGTCGTGCAGCTCGACCTCGTAGACCCCGGGTTCGTCGCCGACGAGGTCGGCCTGTGTCGGCTCGCCCGGTGTGACGGGCACCTCGAGGTCGTCGAACCCGTGCGCGTGGACGGCCTCGCCCGCGTCGGTGGTCACGACCACCCGCAGCGTCTCGCCGGTGGCGAGGTCGACCTGCCCCGGCGGGGGGTCGACCCGTGTGCCCTCAACGGTGATCTCGACGGTCCGCACCGACGGCGACGCCGTCCCCTCGGTGCCACCCGTCCCCTCGGTGCCAGCCGTCCCGCCGGTTGGGTCGGTCCTCGTGGCCGTGCCGGTCGGCACCGGGGCCGGGTCGCCGCCCCCGGTGGTGTCGCCCGCCGCGCACCCCGACAGGGCGGCCATGACAGCCATGGCGAGCGCGGCGCGGCGGATCCGCGCGTTGCGGGAGCGGGCACGGGCGGCCGCGACGGGCCGGGACGGCGTCGGGACGGCGTCGGGACGGCGAGCATCGCGAGCAGGCTACCGGCGCGTGCGACGATGATCCCGGCGCATCCCGGGTCACCCGGGGCAGCGCCACCGTCCTGGCGAGGGAGAGGTACGTGGCGGACCGGCTGACACCGCTGGACGTGTCCTTCCTGTACCTCGAGGAGCCCTCGACCGTGATGCACGTGGGCAGCGTGATGACCTTCGCGCAGCCCCGCGGCGGCTTCGACTACGAGCGGCTGCTGAGACACGTGGCGGCACGGATCGCGTTCGTGCCGCGCTACCGGCAGCGGGTCCGCACCGTGCCGGGGCGGCTGGCCAACCCGGTCTGGGTGGACGACGAGCGGTTCGACCTGACCTACCACGTGCGTCGTTCCGCGGTGCCGCGACCGGGCACGGACGAGCAGCTGCGCGAGCTGGTCGCGCGGATCCAGCCGCGGCGCCTCGACCGGGCCCGGCCGCTGTGGGAGGTATACCTCGTCGAGGGCCTGTCGGACAACCGGTTCGCCCTCATCACCAAGACCCACCAGGCGCTCGTGGACGGCGTGAACGCCGTCGACCTCGCCCAGGTCGTCCTCGACGGGGTGGCCCAGTCCGCCGACCCGCCGGCCGACACGTGGCGGCCGTCCCGCGAGCCCACGGTGGTGGAGCTCGTCGCGGGCGCCGTCGTGGACACCTGGAGGCGGCCCACCCAGGTGGCCGAGACGGTGCGCAGCGGGATGACGGACCTCGGTGCCACCGCCGGCAAGCTCGCCGGCGCCGTCGGGGGCCTCGCCCAGGTCGCACGCACCGCAGGCCGGCCCGCCCCGAACTCCCCGCTGAACGTGCCCATCTCGGCGCACCGCCGCTTCGCGATGGTCGCCACCGACCTCGAGGACTACCGCCGGGTCCGCGCGCGCCACGCCGGGCCCCGGTCGTCGGGGGTGCGGATCACGGTGAACGACGTGGTGCTCGCCACCGTCGCCGGCGGTCTGCGCGAGTGGCTGCTGATGCGCGGCGCCCGCGCCTCCGGGATCGGTATGAAGGCGCTCGTGCCGGTCAGCGTCGCCGTGGAGGACCCGGTGGAGGCCGGCACCCTCGGCTCCGGCGTCGCGTCCGTCATCGTCGACCTGCCGGTCGGGGAGCCGAACCCGGTGCTGAGGCTGCAGCAGGTCGCCTACCAGATGCAGGCGCACGGAGAGTCCGGCATGGCGGTGGGCGCGGAGCGGCTCGCCAACATCGGCGGCTTCGCACCCCCGACGATGCACTCCCTCGGAGCACGCGTCGCGAGCGGGCTCTCGCGGCGGCTCTTCAACCTCGTGGTGACCAACGTCCCCGGCCCGCAGCAGCCGCTGTACGCGGCCGGCGCGAAGATGCTCGCGTCCTACCCGGTGGTGCCCCTGGCCCGCGGCCAGGCGCTCGCGATCGGACTGACCTCCTACGACGGCGGCGTGTACTTCGGCCTCAACGCCGACCGGGAGGCGATGCCCGACGTGGACGAGCTGGGCTCTTGCATCGTCGAGGCGCTGGCGGCGCTGCGTGAGACGGCGGCCTGAGCCGTCGTGCGCGTCTACCTCCCTGCCACGACGGCCACCCTCGGCGGGCTCCACCGCGCCGGCGCCGTCCCGGCCGGTCCCGCTCACGCGGTCACCCCCGCGCTGCGCGAGTCCTACGCGACCGGCGACACCGATGAGCTGGAGTACGCAGCGCTGCTCGCCGCCGCCACCGACAGCCTGCGGCTGCTGGCCGCCGACCCCGGCGCCCTGCCGCGCCGGGTGGTGCTCGCCGCGGACGTCGAGGACACGGGCGCGCCGGTCGACCCGGCCGCGGGTCCGGCCTCCGCGGTCCGCCTGACCGAACCGTTGTCCCTGACCGCCGTCGCATCGGTGCACCTCGACGGTGACGACGCCGCCGCGGACGTCGCAGCCGCCGTCGCCGCGCTGCCGGCCGCCGACGCCGGGGACGACGACGCCGCGTTCACCGTCTCGGGTCCGGAGGGCCACGAGCTGCTCTGGTACGACGTCACCGAGATCCCGACCCTCGTGGCCGACCGCTGAGCGCGCCGCGCCGGTCGGCGCCCGCTTCGGTACCGTCATTCCCCTTCCGACCTCCACGAGGAGCTGACCCGCATGTGCGGCATCGCCGCCGTCCACGACCTGCGCCCGGCCGCATCGGCCGACCACGACGAGCTCCGGGCGGACGGGCGGCACATGCTCTCCCGGCTGCGGCACCGAGGCCCCGACGGCGAGGGCGAGGTCGTCACCGGACGGACCTGGCTCGGCCACACCCGGCTGTCTATCGTCGACCTCGACGGCGGCCGCCAGCCGCTCGCCGACGCCAGCGGTGACCGGTTCGTCGTCGCCAACGGCGAGATCTACAACCACGACTCCCTGCGGGACGAGCTCGCCGGTCCGTTCGCGACCGACTCGGACTCCGAGGTCGTGCTGCACGCGGTCGGCCGGTACGGCGGGGACGGGGTCGCGCGGTTGCGGGGGATGTTCGCGTTCGTCGTCGCGGGCGCGGACGGCGAGCTCGTCGCGGGCCGGGACCCGTTGGGCATCAAGCCGTTGTACTGGGCGCGCGACCGCGAGCTGCTGCGGTTCGCGTCGGAGCTCGGTGCCTTCCCGGAGGCTGTGCGTCCGGACGTCGAGGAGTTCCCCCCGGGGCACTGGTGGACGCCGCAGCAGGGGCTCGTGCGCTACGTCGACCTGCACGAGCCGGCCCCCGAGCTCACCAGCCAGGAGGAGGCCCGCACCCTGATCCGGGAGGGCCTGGTCACCGCGGTCCGCCGGCGGACGATGGCCGACGTCCCGGTCGGGGTGTTCCTGTCCGGCGGGCTGGACTCGAGCATCGTCGCAGCGGTGCTCGCGCACGAGGCCCGCGGCAGCGGCCGGCCGGTGATGTCGTTCGCCGCGGGGACCGCAGGGTCCTCCGACCTGGCCGCGGCACGCGTGGTGGCCGAGCACCTCGGCCTGGACCACCACGAGCGGGTGTACGACGGGGACGACGTCCTCGCCGCGGTGCCCGACGTCGTCGCCGCGATGGAGGCCTACGAGCCGTCGCTGGTGCGCAGCGCCGTCCCGAACTACCTGCTGGCCGAGCTCGCCTCCCGGCACGTCAAGGTGGTGCTGACCGGTGAGGGGGCAGACGAGTTGTATGCCGGCTACGACCACCTGCGCGCGTTCGACGACGAGGCGCTGCGCGACGAGCTCGTCCGGTCCGTCGCGGGGCTGCACAACCTCAACCTGCAGCGCTGCGACCGGGTGACGATGGCGCACGGTCTCGAGGCCCGCGTGCCGTTCCTCGACGTCGACGTCGTCGCCCTCGCCCAGCGCGTCCCGATCGCGTGGAAGCTGCCCGGAGAGGCCGGCCAGGAGAAGCGGATCCTGCGGGAGGCGTTCGCCGGCTGGCTGCCGGAGGAGATCCTCTGGCGTCGCAAGGAGCAGTTCGGCGACGGCAGCGGCACCGCCGAGGTGATGGCCGAGCGCGCCCGCGACCTCGCCCCGGACGACGACTGGGCCGCCGTGCGGATCCCCGGGCTGCCACCCGCGCGCAGCCGCGAGGAGCTGGGGTACCAACGCCTGTTCGCGGCGGGCCTGCAGGGCATCGACGCCGGTCGGGTCCTCGGCCGTTTCGCCTCCGCCTGAACGGCTCACGCCGGCCGTCGTCCGGCATGATGCCTGCGGTGGAGCCGAGAGCACCGTCCCCCGGCCGGCCGGCACCGGACCCGGCCGCCCTGACCGGCGCGGCAGGGCTCGTGGCGTGGTCCGCGAGCGCGATCGCGGCCGCGGTCGGACGGGGCGACGTGAGCGCCGTGGAGGTCGTCGAGGCGCACCTCGCCCGGGTCCAGGAGGTGGAGCCCCACCTGCACGCCCTGCTCGACGTGCACGCCGACGGTGCCTGGGCGGCCGCGCGCGCGGTGGACACCGCCCGGGCGAGTGGCCGGGCGGCCGGACCGTTGGCCGGGGTCCCGGTCGTCATGAAGGACAACGTCGCCGTCCGGGGCCGGCGCCGGTCGTGCGCCTCGCTCGCCCTGCGTGCGGACCGGCGGGCCGCGGACGCCGAGGTCGTGCGCCGGCTGCGCCTCGCCGGTGCCGTCGTCCTCGGTTCCGCCAACCTGGACGAGTTCGCGATGGGGGCCTCCACCGAGACCTCGGCGTTCGGGGCGTCCCGCAACCCCCACGACCTCGCCCGGACCCCGGGTGGCTCATCGGGGGGCTGCGCCGCCGCCGTCGCCGGGTTCGAGGTGCCGCTGGCCGTCGGGACCGACACCGGCGGCTCGGTCCGCGAACCCGCGGCGCAGTGCGGGCTGCTCGGGCTGGCGCCCTCCCCGCGAGCGGTCCCGATGCAGGGCGTGGTGCCCTTCGCGCCCGAGCTCGACCGGGTGGGCCCGTTGGCCCGGACGGCAGCCGACCTGGCCCTGCTGACAGCGGTGCTCACCGGCACCGACGCGGCAGCCGCTGCCCGGATCGGCGACGACGCCGGCGACGCCGCCGGCGCCCAGGGGCTGCGGGTCGGCCTGGTCACCCAGATGTGCGGCGAGTCGAACCGGCCCGACGTGCTGGAGCGGCTCGCCGCCGTCGTCGCGGCCCTCGAGGCCGCAGGCGCCGAGGTGGCCGCGGCCGCGTGGCCCTCCGCGCGCGCCGCTCTCGCCCCGTACTACGCGGTGTCGTCCGTCGGTGCCGTGCCCAGCCTCGCCCGGCACGTGGGCACCCGCCTCGTCGGGCCGGAGGCCACACGGCGCTACCACGCCGGTCTGGACATGCTGGACGGCGAGCCGCTGCTCGGGGGCGGGCCGCTGCCCGACGGCGCGGTCGGGCCGACGCTGGCCGATGCGCGCGACCAGCAGCGCGTGCTGCGCGCGGAGGCACGCGACGCTCTCGACGGCTGCGACGTGCTGCTGAGCCCCACGATGCCCGTGACGGCGCCACGGCTCGGTGGTCACGTCGACGACCCTTTGACCCCGCCCCGCACGGACTGGTGGACGGTGCAGGCGAACCTGGTCGGTGCGGCCGCGGTGTCGGTGCCGTGCGGTCGGTCCGCGGTGGACGGGATGCCCGTCGGGGTGCAGGCGATGGCTCGCGCGGGGGACGACCACCTGCTGCTGCGCGTCGCGGCGCTGCTCGAGGCCGCCGGCGTCGACACGGCCGACTGAGCCGCTGAGCCGCCGTGCCGCCGTGCCACAACCCGTCCCGCCGGGCCGGCGGCAGCGGGACTCAGACGTCGGCCAGGAACGCGTCGACGACACCGTGGTACGCGTCGGTGGCGTCGCGCCGGACGCAGTGCCCCGCACCGGCGAGCCGCTCGACGCGGGCCCCGCGGCGCCGGGCCTCGGCCTCGGACGCTGGCGGGACGCGCACGTCGGTGTCCCCGGTGACCACGAGCACGCGGACGCCGCTGCCCGTGGCACCCGCGAGCAGCTCGGGCCACGGGTCCGGCGGCACGATGTCGCCGGTCGCCGCGAGAGCCTGGTCGCAGTCGTGCGTGGCCCGCGCCCACGGCTCGAGCTCGGCCTTCGGCCAGGCAGGGTGCTCCGTGCGCCCGCGGGCCACGAGCGCCGCGACGGACCCCCGGGTGTCCTCGCGCAGCTCCTGGGTGAACGCGCGGGCGCGCACCGGGTCCGGGGCCAGGATCGGCGGGAGCGGCCAGGGCGGGTCCTCGGCGACGACCGCCGACAGCCCGGGGAGGTGTCCGCCGACGCACCGTGCGGCCACCGCCACCGCCACGGCGGCACCCATCGAGTGACCGACGAGCACGACGGGCGCACCGGGCACCGGCGCCACCCTCGGGTCGGCGAGCAGGTCGAGGACGTCGTCCACCATCACCGCGCCGGGCCGTCGGGCGAGCCGCGACGCGTCCCAGCGGGGGGAGCTGCCGTGGCCGCGGGCGTCTGCGGCCACCACCCGCCGTCCGGCCGCTGTCCACCGGTGCACGGCATCGGCCCACGCCGCGCCGGAGTCGCTGAACCCGTGCAGCAGCAGCAGGGTCGCGGCGCCCACCCCGCCCCCGGTCGGCGACGGCGCGGTGCCGCGCGGCTTGTGCACGTCGAGGCGCAGGTCGCTCATGGTCGCCGATGCTGCCCCACGGCCGGGTCTGGCACGATGCCGGACGTCGGGGCGGTCGCGCCGTCCCCGGCCGGTCGCCGCCGGACCGACCACTGGCCACCACCACCGTTCGAGGACGAGGAGGCTCCCCCGTGGACGCCGTCACATCGGTACCCGCACCGGTCAACGAGCCGGTCAACGACTACGCACCCGCCAGCGTCGAGCGCGGCGCCCTGGAGAAGCGTCTCGCCGAGATGTGGGGGGAGCGCATCGACCTGCCGATGTGGGTGGACGGCGAGCAGGTGATGGGCGGCGGCAAGAAGATCGACGTCGTCGCCCCCTTCGACCGGCGGCACGTGCTGGGCTCGATGAAGGGTGCGACCGCGAAGGACGCCCGTGCCGCGGTCGACGCCGCTAACCGCGCTGCGCCGATGTGGCGCCGGATGTCGTTCGACGACCGCGCCGCCGTCTTCCTCAAGGCCGCCGAGCTGCTGAGCACCACGTGGCGGCCCACGATCAACGCGGCGACGATGCTGGGTCAGGCGAAGACCGCCACGCAGGCGGAGATCGACAGCGCCTGCGAGCTCATCGACTTCTGGCGCTTCGGGGCGCACTACGCCCGCGAGGTCTACGAGATCCAGCCGGTCGCGAACGCGAAGGGCGTGTGGAACCGCACCGACTACCGGCCCCTCGAGGGCTTCTTCTACGCAATCACGCCGTTCAACTTCACGGCGATCGCCGGCAACCTGCCCAGCGCGCCGGCCCTGATGGGCAACACCGTGGTGTGGAAGCCGAGCCCGACCCAGCAGCTGGCGGCGCACTACACGATGGCGCTGCTCACCGAGGCGGGCCTGCCGCCCGGCGTGATCAACCTGGTCACCGGCGACGGCATCGCCGTCTCCGACGTGGTGCTGAACGACCCCGAGCTCGCCGGGCTGCACTTCACCGGGTCGAAGCCGACGTTCCAGTACCTGTGGCGCACCATCGGCGCGAACCTGTCCACGTACCGGCACTACCCGCGGATCGTGGGCGAGACCGGCGGCAAGGACTTCATCGTCGCGCACCCCAGCGCGGACCCGGACGTGCTGCGGACAGCGATGATCCGCGGCGCCTTCGAGTACCAGGGCCAGAAGTGCTCGGCCGCGTCTCGGGCGTACGTGCCCCGCAGCGTGTGGCGGCAGATCAAGGACGAGCTGGTCTCGACCACGGAGGCGATCGCCCAGGGACCCACGACGGACTTCACGAACTTCATGTCCGCGGTCATCGACGACCGGGCGTTCGCGAAGCACCAGGCCGCGCTGCAGCGTGCGGCGTCCGCGCCGGGTGTGAAGGTGCTTGCCGGCGGCACCGCGGACGACTCCGAGGGGTACTACGTCAGGCCGACCATCGCCGTCGCCGACGACCCCACCGACGAGCTGTTCAGCACCGAGTACTTCGGTCCGATCCTCGGCGTGCACGTCTACCCGGACCGGCAGTACGCCAAGGTCGTCGACCAGATGGAGTCGGTGGCCGAGTTCGCGCTCACCGGTGCCGTGATCGCGCAGGACCGCGCGGCGATTGCCGAGACGATGGAGAAGCTGCGCTTCGCGGCCGGCAACTTCTACGTCAACGACAAGCCCACCGGCGCCGTGATCGGGCAGCAGCCGTTCGGCGGGGGTCGCGGGTCCGGCACCAACGACAAGGCCGGCTCGCTGCAGAACCAGCTCCGCTGGACGTCGGCCCGCTCGATCAAGGAGACGTTCGCCCCGGCCACGGACTACCGCTACCCGCACATGGGGTGAGACGCCCACTCAGGGGCGGGTCAGCCAGCTGCCGCCGACCCGCTCCTGCTGGCGCACGCCCGCCATCACCGCCGGCTCGGCCGCCTGCTCCAGCCTCCCGCCGATGAGGGGCACCGACGCCTTCAGGTCACCGTCGAGGGTCTGCTCCGTGCCCGAGCCGGCGGGTGTGAGGCGCAGCGAGCCCGACAGACGCAGCGGCGTGCCCACCACCTCGACGGTGGTGGCGCCCCGCCGCGCGCCGTCGGCAGCCGCGGGCTCCCACGTATCGGTCTGGCGGACGTCGATCGTGGCCCCGACGAACTTGCGGGCCACGTCGGGGAACCGGTCGGTCGGCATCGTGCGCACCGTGGTCACGGTGAAGCCGGCGGCAGCGTCCCCGGTGACGTCGACGCTGTGCGACACCGCGCCGGTCGATGCGCAGTACTCCTCGACGAACGCGGGGTCGGCGAGCATCGCGGCCACCGTCGCGGCGTCGGCGGGGTAGGTGATGTCGGCCTGCACGCGCATGGCTGCTCCTCGTCGACAGGCGGGGGACTCGCTGGACCGGGCACGACGAACGCGAGCCGGACGAACGGCTGGACGCGCCGAGGCTAGTGCCTGCGGTGCCGTCCCCCGGGCCCCCGGTCGGCGGGGTCGGCGGGGACCCCGGGGTGTGCGTCCGCGTCGCCGGCGACAGCGAGCGCACGGCTGTGCGGGGCCAGCTCCGCCGCACAGCGCACGGCCGCCTCCTCGGCGTGCTCCCGCGCCGCGTCGGCGAGCCACTGGCCGCGCTCGGTGATGCCGCCGGGACCGTCGCCGAGCAGCAGCACGCCGGGGACGGCCCGGACCTGCGCGTCCGCGCCGACGACGAGGCCTCGGGCGGCGCACCAGCTCTCGGCGTGCCGTGCCATGGCCGTCGCGCGCCCGAGGTCGACGGCGTACCCCTGCAGGACGGCGACGCCCGAGCGCAGGGCGGCGGCGGCGTCCGCCGCGGCCAGGCCCTGCGCCGCGAGCCGGGACCGGACGTCGTCCGCCTCCGGGCCCGCCCACCCGTCGAGCTCCTCGACGGCTCGCAGCAGCGCGTCGCCGCACGCCGCCAAGCGGTCGGCGCGTCTCGCCAGGCGCGCCGCGAACGCGGACACCGACGCGCCGTCGCCCTCGACGAGGGTCATCGCGCCGGGTCGGCGGCGGCCCGCACGCGGACGACGGTGGCCGTCACGTCGGCGGCGAGCCCGGTGGCCGCGTCGTCGGACGCCCGGTACAGGGCCAGCACCGCGTCGGGGGCGGGGTCGGCTCCCGGCTCGGGCGCCTCCGGGAGGGTCTCGTCGGCGAGCAGGAGCAGGTCCTGGGCGACCGTCTCAAGGCGGTGGGCGACGGGGACCAACCACCCGGTGCCGCCGGACTGCCCGCCGCCGGCGCTCATGGCGTCGAGGCTATCGCCCGCCGTGCCCGGCAGGAGGCCGCGCGACCCGGGGCTGTGGACGGCCGTTGCCGGCCGGCGACTGCTGGGCGGCGGCAGGGCCGGGCGGCCTAGAGTCGCTGCCATGTCGGACCGCTCGGGTGACGTACGCCGGGGCGATCCGGACGGGGGCGATCCGGACGGGGGCGATCCGGTCGACGGCGACGATGCCGGTACGGACCGGCACTTCGGCGAGCAGGGCGGCCGGCTCACGTACGGCTCCTACCTGCGGCTGGAGCAGCTGCTCAGCGCGCAGGTGCCCGAGACCGATCCGATGGCCCACGACGAGTGGCTGTTCATCACCATCCACCAGGTCTACGAGCTGTGGTTCGCCCAGCTGCTGCACGACCTGACCGCGGCACGCGACGCGATGAGCGACGGTCGCACGTGGTGGGCGCGCCACCTGCTGCGGCGGGCGGACGTGATCGGGCGGGTGCTCGTGCAGCAGCTCGAGGTGCTGGAGACGATGACACCGCAGGACTTCCTCGAGTTCCGCACGCGCCTGGCGCCGGCGAGCGGCTTCCAGTCCGTGCAGTTCCGGGAGCTGGAGTTCCTGTCCGGGCACAAGGACCCCGGCTTCCTGCGACGGTTCCGCGGCCTGACGGCGGCGGAGCGGGCCCGGCTCGAGCGACGGCTCGCCGAGCCGACCCTCTGGGACGCCTACCTGGGGGTCCTCGCCGCGGCCGGCCTGCCGGTCGACGGGGACGACGACGTGCGGACGTCCCTGGTGCGCGTCGCGCGGGACCGGGGGCGCTACGGCGAGGCCTGGGAGCTGGCGGAGGCGCTGCTCGACCACGACGAGCGGTCCGCGCAGTGGCGGGCCCGCCACGTGCAGATGGTCGAGCGCCAGATCGGCACGAAGTCGGGAACCGGGGGTTCCAGCGGGGCGCCGTACCTGCGCTCCCGGTTGCCGTTGCGTTACTACCCGGTGCTCTGGGAGATCAGGGGGTCGCTGTGACCGGTGGACGCGAGACCTACCCGTCGGGCCGGCAGCACGAGCTCGCCGGGCACGGGTACACCGCGGTCGTCACGGAGGTGGGAGCGAGCCTGCGGCTGCTGCGCCACGGCGGTCGCGACCTCGTCGTGCCCTGGGACGCCGAGCAGGTGCGCCCGGTGAGCCGGGGGGCGCTGCTCGCGCCCTGGCCGAACCGGGTCGCCGACGGCAGGTGGAGCTGGGACGGCACCGAGCACCAGCTGCCGCTGACCGAGGTCCCGCGCCGCAACGCCATCCACGGGTTGGTGTCGTGGCGGCCCTGGGCGCCGGTGGACCTCGCCGCCGACGGCAGCGCCGTCGCGCTGGAGTGCCGGCTGCACGCGAGCCGGGGCTACCCGTTCGGCCTGGACCTCGTGGTGACGTACGCCGTCGGCGAGCAGGGGCTGACGACCACGCTGACCGCGACGAACATCTCCTCGACCGACGCGCCGTACGGGTGCGCCCCCCACCCCTACCTGGTCGCCGGCCCGGGTCGCGTCGACGACTGGGTGCTGGACCTGCCCGCCGAGCGGGTGCTGCAGGTGGACGGCGAGCGGCTGCTGCCGCAGCGCCCACCGGTCACGGCGGTCGTCGCCGGCGACCGGGACTTCCGGACGCCGCGCCCGATCGGTGCGACCGCGCTCGACGACGCCTTCACGGGTGTCGTCGCGGGCGCGGACTCCCTCGCACGGGTGCGGGTCACGCACCCTTCGGCCGGCACGGCCACCGAGGTCGCCTTCGACCCCGCGGTGATGCCGTGGGTCCAGGTGCACACCGCGGACCGCCCCGACCCCGCCGAGCACCGGGTCGGGCTGGCCGTCGAGCCGATGACCTGCCCGCCGGACGCGTTCGGCTCCGGTGTCGACCTGGCGCGGCTCGCCCCCGGCGCCTCGCACACCGCGGCCTGGACGATCCGCTCCGCCTGAGCGCTCGAGCCGCAGGCCCGCGAGCCGCGACCGCCCGCCCGCCCGCCGTAGCCCGCACCCGTCACCCCTCACCTGCAGGGGCCGTCGGGGATAGGGTCGCCACGGCAGCCGCGCGACGACGCGCGGGACGGACGTGCGAACGCCGAGGTGGTGCGCGATGTCGCCGGTGGAGGGCAGTCGCACGCAGGTGCTGGAGAAGGCCGCGGACGCCGGGCAGCGGCACGACCTGTCCGCCGACGAGCTGCGGTCCTTCCTCGCGAGGTACTACCGCCACGTCCCCGACGAGGACCTGGCGTCGCGCGACCCGGTCGACCTGGCCGGTGCCGCCCTGAGCCACCGCGGGCTGGCGGCGCGCCGCCCCGCCGGCACCGCCGACGTCCGGGTGTTCACCCCCGGCGTCGACGAGCACGGCTGGTCGTGCGGACACACGGTCGTCGAGATCGTCACCGACGACATGCCGTTCCTCGTCGACTCGGTGACCGCCGAGCTGAACCGGCGGGAGCGCGCCATCCACCTCGTCGTGCACCCGACGTTCGTGGTGCGCCGCGACGCCGGCGAGCTGCTCGAGGTGCTCGACCTGTCGGCGTCCACGGTGGCGACCGGCAGTCGGGACGACAGCTGGCCCGACGACGCCGTCGTCGAGTCGTGGATGCACGTGGAGATCGACCGCGAGAGCAACCCCGTCGACGTCGACGCGCTCACCAGCGGCCTGCGCAAGGTGCTCGCCGACGTCCGCGCCGCGGTCGACGACTGGCGCGAGATGCGCGACACCGCGCGGGCGGTCGCCGAGGGACTGGCCGAGTCGCCGGGCGGGGACCTGCGGGAGCAGGCCGAGGAGGCCGAGCGGCTGCTGCGGTGGCTGGCCGACGACAACTTCACGTTCCTGGGCTACCGCGAGTACGACCTGCAGCGCGACGAGCGCACCGACCGGCTGCTGGCCCGCAGCGGCAGCGGGCTCGGCATCCTGCGCGACGACCAGGACCGCCCCAGCGGTGCCTACGGGCGGCTGTCCGAGGCGGCGCGGGCCAAGACCCGAGAGCGCACGGTGCTGATCTTCACGAAGGCGAACTCGCGGTCCACCGTGCACCGGCCGACCTACCTCGACTACGTGGGCGTCAAGACGTTCGACGAGTCCGGTGAGGTCGTCGGCGAGCGGCGCTTCCTGGGGCTGCTGACGTCGGCGGCGTACACCGAGAGCGTCCGCCGCGTCCCGGTGATCGACCGCAAGGTGTCCGACGTGCTGGCACGGGCGGGCTTCGCGCGGGACAGCCACTCGGGCAAGGACCTGCTGACGATCCTGGAGACCTACCCCCGGGACGAGCTGTTCCAGACGTCGGTCGACGAGATCTACGCCACGTCGATGGCGGTGCTGCACCTGCAGGAGCGCCGCCGGACCCGGCTGTTCCTGCGTCGGGACGACTACGGCCGCTTCATGTCCTGCCTCGTGTTCCTGCCCCGTGACCGCTACACCACCGCGGTCCGGCTGCGGATGGAGCAGACCCTGCGCGACACGTTCGACGCCGAGAGCGTCGACTACACCACACGGGTCAGCGAGTCCGTGCTCGCGCGGCTGCACTTCGTCGTGCGGGTGGCGCCGGGCCAGGAGGTCGCCGAGGTCGACGCCGCGTCGCTGGAGCGACGCCTCGTGGACGCCACCCGCACGTGGGACGAGGACCTCGCCGACGCCCTGCGCGCCGACGTCGGGGAGGAGGAGGCGGCGCGCATCGCGCGGTCGTGGGGGCCCTCCCTGCCCGAGGCGTACAAGGAGGACTTCACGGCGCGCGTCGCGGTGGGTGACCTGCGCCGCGTCGACCGCCTGTGCCGAAGCCGTCGCGGTGACGCCGGGGCCGCCGCCGCGGACACTGCCACGGACACAGACGGCGAGGCTCGCGAGCGGGGTGCGCCCGACCGGGGCGAGAGCGGCGGCCCGGTGGCGATCAACATGTACGAGCCCGTCGGGGCCGAGCCCGACGAGCGGCGGTTCAAGGTCTTCCGCACCCGACCGCTGTCGCTGACGCAGGTGCTGCCCTTCTTCCGCAACCTCGGTGTCGAGGTCGTCGACGAGCGCCCCTACGAGCTCAAGCGCGAGGACGGCGTCGTGGCGAACGTGTACGACTTCGGGCTGCGCTACCGGCCGGAGCAGACCTCCGAGGAGGCCACGCGCGCGCTGTTCACCGAGGCGTTCCTCGCGGCCTGGGAGGGGCGTACCGAGTCGGACGGTCTGGACCAGCTCGTGCTCGGCGCCGGCCTGACCTGGCGGCAGGTCGTCATCCTGCGCGCGTACGCGAAGTACCTGCGCCAGACCGGGTCCACCTTCAGCCAGGACTACGTCGAGCGGGCCCTGCTCGCCCACCGGGGCATCACCCGGTCCCTGGTGAGCCTGTTCGAGGCGCGCTTCGACCCGGACCGGCGCGGCGACGCCCGGGACGAGACGACCGCGGCGCTGGTCGAGGAGATCGACGGGGCGCTGGACGACGTCGAGAGCCTGGACCACGACCGGATCCTGCGCGCCTTCCGCGGCATGATCACGGCCACCCTGCGGACGAGCTTCTACCAGCGGGACCCCGACGGGGGGCCGAAGTCGTACGTCGCCCTGAAGCTCGACCCGCAGCGCGTGCCGGACCTGCCCGAACCGCGGCCGGCCTACGAGATCTGGGTCTACTCCCCGCGCGTGGAGGGCGTGCACCTGCGCTTCGGCGCGGTCGCCCGCGGCGGACTGCGGTGGAGCGACCGGCGCGAGGACTTCCGGACCGAGATCCTCGGGCTCGTCAAGGCGCAGATGGTGAAGAACGCCGTCATCGTGCCGACCGGCGCCAAGGGCGGCTTCGTCGGCAAGTGGCTGCCGGAGCCGAGCGACCGCGAGGCCTTCCAGGCCGAGGGCGTCGCCTGCTACACCACGTTCATCTCGGCGCTGCTCGACGTCACGGACGACCTGCGGAGAACCAGGGACGACGAGCGCACGATCGTCCCGCCCGAGCGGGTCGTGCGCCACGACGGCGACGACTCCTACCTCGTCGTGGCCGCGGACAAGGGGACGGCGACGTTCTCGGACATCGCCAACGGCGTCGCGGCCGACTACGGGTTCTGGCTCGGTGACGCGTTCGCCTCCGGAGGCTCGGTCGGCTACGACCACAAGGCGATGGGCATCACCGCCCGGGGCGCGTGGGAGAGCGTGAAGCGCCACTTCCGCGAGATGGGCGTGGACACACAGAGCGAGGACGTCACGGTCGTCGGCGTCGGGGACATGAGCGGCGACGTGTTCGGCAACGGGATGCTGCTGTCCGAGCACATCCGGCTGGTCGCGGCGTTCGACCACCGCCACGTGTTCCTCGACCCGGACCCCGACGCCGCGTCCTCCTACGCCGAGCGGCAGCGGCTGTTCGGTCTCGGCCGCTCGTCGTGGGCCGACTACGACTCCTCCCTGATCAGCGAGGGCGGTGGCGTCTACGCCAAGACGTCCAAGTCGATACCGGTGTCGCCGCAGGTGGCCAAGGCCCTCGGCCTGGAGGAGGGCACGCGCAAGCTCACCCCTGCCGAGCTGCAGCGGGCCGTGCTGCGCGCGCCGGTCGACCTGCTGTGGAACGGCGGCATCGGCACGTACGTCAAGGCGTCGAGCGAGACCCACGCGGCCGCGGGCGACAAGGCGAACGACGCGATCCGGCTCGACGGGCTGGAGCTGCGGGTCCGGGTCGTCGGTGAGGGCGGCAACCTCGGGCTGACCCAGCGGGGGCGCATCGAGGCCGCGCTGCACGGCGTGCGCGTCAACACCGACGCGATCGACAACTCCGCCGGGGTGGACTGCTCCGACCACGAGGTCAACATCAAGATCGCGCTGGACGCCGTCGTCGACGACGGCGACCTCACCGTGAAGCAGCGCAACGAGATGCTGGCCGCGATGACCGACGACGTCGCACGGCTCGTGCTGCGCGACAACTACGAGCAGAACGTGCTGCTCGGCAACGCCCGCCAGCAGGCCGGCGGGATGATGTCGGTGCACCAGCGGTTCGTCCGCACGCTCGGGGAGCTCGAGCGCGAGCTGGAGGCCCTGCCGGGTGACTCCGAGATGGCCGAGCGCGTCGAGAGCGGTGCCGGGCTGACGTCGCCGGAGTTCTCCGTGCTCGTCGCCTACGCCAAGATGAGCCTCACCGACGCCGTGCTCGCCACGGGGCTGCCCGACGAGCCGTGGTTCGAGCGGTCCCTGCACGGCTACTTCCCGCAGCAGCTCGTCGACCGGTACGGCGACCGGCTCGGGTCCCACCCGCTGCGCCGTCAGATCATCACCACGAGCGTCGTCAACGACCTCGTCAACCGGGGCGGCATCACCTTCGCCTACCGGGCGATGGAGGAGACCGGCGCAAGCGCGGACCAGGTCGTGCGCGCCTACGTCGTCTGCCGCGAGGTGTTCGGTCTGCGCTCCTACGTCGAGGCGGTGGAGGATCTCGACGTCGAGGTGAGCACCGACGTCCAGGCCGAGCTCTACCTGGAGTTCCGTCGGCTGCTCGACCGGTCGGTGCGCTGGTTCCTGCAGAACCGGCGGGACGACGTCGACACCGGTGAGGAGATCGAGCGGTACGCCGCCACGGCCGAGCGGTGGCGCGGCCGGATGGCCGAGCTCCTCACCGGCAGCGAGCTGGAGCGGCTGCACTCCCGGGCGGGGGACCTCACCGGCCGGGGTGTGCCGGAGGGGCTCGCCCTGCGCTGGAGCGGGCTGCTCGACGAGTTCTCGCTGCTCGACGTGGTCGACATCGCTGCCACGACCGACGCTGCCGCGGACGACGTGCTGCCGCTGTACTTCACGCTGTCCGAGCGGTACCAGGCCGACGCGCTGCTGCACCGGATCGCCGAGCTGCGGCGCAGCAACCGCTGGGAGGCCCTGGCCCGCGCCGCGCTGCGCGACGACCTCTACTCCGTGCTGGAGATGCTCACCCGCTCGGTGCTCGACACGACCGGGGAGGGCGAGCCGGTCGAGCGGATCGCGGCGTGGGAGAAGGCGAACGCCTCGCAGCTGGCGCGGGCGCAGCAGACGATCGACGACGTCCGACGGCTCGACCACGGCGACCTGGCGTCCCTGCAGGTCGTGCTGCGGCTGCTGCGTGGGGTGATCCGGTCCGGCTCGGGCGCCTAGGGTGCGCCGGGGCACCGAGGGGGGCGGTTCGTGCCGACGCTGAGCGACCTCGTGCGAGAGCACGCGGCGCTCACGCCGGCGGGCGAGGAGTGGCTCCACCTGCTCGTGGAGGACTGGCAGCTCATCAGCGACCTGTCGTTCGCCGACCTCGTGCTGTGGGTGCCGCTGGCGGACCGCGCCGACGGGTCTGCCGACGGGTACGTGGTCGTCGCGCACTGCCGGCCCAGCACCGCCCCCACCGTGCACCACGAGGACCTCGTGGGACGCCGTCTGCCCGTCGGCGCCGACGCGTCCCTCGACGCGACCGCGGCCGGGCGCGCCGACGGACGGAAGGGTGCGTCACCCGCGGACGACGCCGCGGTGCGCCGGGAGACGATCCCGGTCGTGCGGGACGGCGAGGTGGTCGCCGTGCTGGGCCGCCACACGAACCTCTCGGAGCAGCGCGCGCCCAGCCGACTCGAGCAGTGCTACCTGCGGTGCGCCGACGCCTTGCGCGTCATGGTCGCCGACGGCACCTTCCCGACCGCCGGCGCGCCCACCGGCGGCCGGCGCGGGGCCCCGCGCGTCGGCGACGGGATGCTGCACCTCGACGTGGAGGGTCGCGTCCTGTACGCCAGCCCCAACGCCGTCGCGGCCTTCCACCGGATCGGGCTCGTCGGTGACCTCGTCGGGGTCACCCTCGCCGAGGCGGTCGCCGACCTGCTGACCACCCCCGGGCAGGTGGACGAGTCGCTGCCCGTCGTGCTCACCGGCCGTGCCCCCTGGCGGACCGAGGTCGAGGCCCGGCGCGTGTCGCTGTCGGTGCGGGCGGTGCCGCTGCGCGTGGGCGGCGAGCGCACCGGGGCGCTGCTGCTGTGCCGGGACGTCTCCGAGCTCAGGCGCCGAGAGCAGGAGCTGTTGACCAAGGACGCCACGATCCGCGAGATCCACCACCGGGTGAAGAACAACCTGCAGACCGTGGCGGCGCTGCTGCGGCTTCAGGCCCGCCGGATCGACGAGCCCCGCGCCCGCGACGCCCTGGCCGAGGCGATGCGGCGCGTGACGACGATCGCGCTGGTGCACGAGACGCTGTCGCAGCGCTTCGACGAGTGGGTCGACTTCGACGCCGTCGCCGACCGCTGCCTGTCCCTGGCGGTGGACGTCTCGGGCCCCGAGCGCCGCGCCGGCTCGCGACGGGAGGGCTCGTTCGGCACCGTCCGCGCCGAGGACGCCACACCGCTGGCGCTGGTCCTGACCGAGCTCGTGACCAATGCCGTCGAGCACGGCCTGCGGGACCGGGACGGCGTCGTGCTCGTGCGGGCGCGCCGAGCCGACAACCGGCTGGTGGTCACGGTCGAGGACGACGGGGCGGGACTGCCAGAGGGGTTCGTCCCGGAGCGCTCGACCGGGCTCGGGCTGCAGATCGTGCGGTCCCTCGTCACGGGAGAGCTGAGGGGGAGCATCGTCTGGGGCCCGGGGGAGGGGGGCACCGGCACGCTGGTGCGGGTGGAGGCGGCGCTGCGCGGCGGCGCACCCGGTGGCGCCGAGCCCTCCGGCGACGCGGCGGTCGGGTGACCCTCGAGCACGATCAGGCACGATCAGGCACGATCAGGCACGAGCAGGCGCCCGGAGCCGGGGCTCCGGGCGCCTGGGGTCTCGGCGGCGGCCGTGCTGCCGCGCACTGGTCAGCCGGCGCGGCGCGCCCGGGCGGTGCGGCGCTTGAGCGCGCGCCGCTCGTCCTCGGACATGCCGCCCCACACCCCTGCGTCCTGACCGTTCTCCAGCGCCCACTTCAGGCACGTCTCGGTCACGGGGCAGCGACGGCAGACCGCTTTGGCCTCCTCGATCTGCAGGAGCGCCGGGCCGGTGTTCCCGATCGGGAAGAACAGCTCGGGGTCCTCGTCGAGGCAGGCGGCATTGTGTCGCCAGTCCATCGGGTCCTCTTCCTCTCGTCCGTGAGGCCTTGTGAATGGCTTCACGAGCAGTCAGGTCACGCTGGCACGCTGGCGCGCCGTGCGTCCGGGTTCAGGCTTGCACGTCCCTGCGATGCGGACAAGGGGTCCACGCCGGACGTCCTCGTCCCGGGTGCGGTGTCGTCGGTCACAGCCCCCTTTGGGTGGGGACGGTGTGCCGACCCTGGTACTCCCGGAGGAACGTGCGACCGATCGTCCCTGTTCCTGCCCGGCTGCGCGACCCGAGATAGCGTCGGCGCGGCCCCCGCCGGGGGCGCCGGGGCGGGGACCTGCCGGCGGTGGCACGAGCACAGGGGGCGGTCGTGACGCAGCAGCCCGGGAGCCGGGGACCGGTCGCCACCGGGGGCGGCCGGCCGGTGGCGCTGGTGGCGCTGGTGGCGCTGGTCGCGCTCGAGGCCGTGCTCCTGCTGGTCGTCGCCGGCGTGGGCGCGGTGCAGACCCTCGCGGGCGCCGTCTCCGACGTGGTCTCCGGCGTCGTCGTCACGGTGCTGCCGGCTGCTGTCGGCGGCTTCCTGCTCGCCTGCGCCCGCGGCCTGTGGCGCGGCGGCTGGTGGGCTCGGGCGCCCGTCGTCACGTGGCAGCTGCTGCAGCTGGCCGTCGGGGTGTCGGTCCTGACCGGCGGCGGGTGGCGGGTCGCGGTGCCGCTGCTCGCTGGCTCGGCCCTGGTCGTGATGCTCGTGGTCAGCCCCCCCGTGACCGCCGTGACGCGGCGCCGGGACGAGCCGCCCGTCACCTGACCCCCACCTCGTGCGTCGGTCCGCGTCGGTGCGCGTCGGTCAGGTCGGCTCGGTGAGCTCGCGTCGCAGCACGGCCAGCGTGCGCGTCAGCAGCCGCGAGACGTGCATCTGCGAGATCCCGACCTCGGCCGCGATCTGCGCCTGGGTCATGCCGCGGACGAAGCGGAGGGCCAGGATCCGCCGCTCGCGCGGCGGCAGGCCGGCGAGCAGCGGGCGCAGGGCCTCGCGGTCCTCCACGGTCGCGAGGGCGGCGTCGTCCTCGCCGAGGGTGTCGGCCGGCCCGGGCTGGTCCGGCCCCGGACGGTCCAGCGGGACCGTCGCGTACGCGCCCGCCGACTCCAGCGCCTCGAGCACGCTGTCGACGTCGGTGCCGAGCCGGTCGGCGAGCTCGGCGACGGTGGGTGCCCGGCCGAGCTCCTGGGTCAGGACGGCGCGTGCCGACGACAGGGTCCGCGTCATCTCCTGCAGCCGTCGGGGCACGCGGACCGCCCAGCCGCGGTCGCGGAAGTGACGCCGGATCTCACCGAGGACGGTGGGGACGGCGAACGCGGCGAAGGGCGTGCCCCGCTCCGGGTCGTAGCGGTCCATCGCCTTGAGCAGGCCGATGGTGCCCACCTGGACGAGGTCGTCCAGCGGTTCCCCGCGGTCGGCGTAGCGCCGTGCGAGGTGCCGCACGAGGGGCATGTGGGTGTGCACGAGCCGCTCCCGCAGCTCGGTGTGGCGGGGGGTGTTCGGGGCGGTGGTGGCCAGCTCGGCCAGGTCGGCGGCGGCAGCCTCGTCGCCGCGGCCGGAGTCGGCCGCGGCGCGGGGGGCGGGCACGTCCCCCCCGGTCGTGAGCGGTCTCACCGCAGGCGCCGGGTCCGCTCGTGGCGCATCCGGATGAACGACCCCGGTGGGCTGTCCCCGACGCTGACCTCGCCGACGAGGGCCTCCAGCACGGCCCAGGCGAAGCTCGTGCGCTCCGGCAGCCGCCGGGCCGGGCCGCTGACCCGGATGTCGAGCGCGGAGTCCGCGAGGTCGAACACCGCGACGAGGCCGGAGTCGTCGTCATCGACCGCCGCACCCGCGAGCAGCAGCGAGCACGCCTCGTCGACCGCGATCCGCAGGTCCTCGATCTCGTCGAGGGTGAGGTCGAGTCGTGCCGCGAGGCCCGCGCACGCGGTCCGCAGCACCGCCAGGTAGGCGGGGTCGGCCGGGACCCGCAGCTCCACGCGGTCGCGTCCGCCGACCGGAGGGACCACCTGCTGTGCCATCACCGCGCCTCCCCTGGACCGGTCCGTCGGCCGTGGCGCACAGCCGTGGCACGACGGTACCGGCAGCAGCGACCCGACGTGGCCGGTCCGGGTGCTCGGGCTCAGGCGCGGCGCCGGGCCGCGACCCGGACCGCGGCGGCATCGGTCACGGCCCCGGTCGGGCCTGCGACCGGCTGCTCGCGCGGCGCCGGGACGACCGCGTGCTCCTCCACGTGCGCGCCCGGCAGCGAGACACCGGCGGCGGCGGCCAGCCGGCACGCCGTAGCGGCCGCTAGCCGGGCGTCGAAGCGCCGTCCCTCGCCCGCGAGGTGCACGGCGCGGCAGCGGTGGGCCTCGGCGGCGAGCACGACGAGCCCCCACGTCTCCGCGGCCGCGGCGGCGGCGGCGGCGGCGGCGGCGGCAGCGCCGGGGCGACCGTCGGCCGCCCGCAGGGCGCTGCGGGCGAGCAGCCGCAGCACGTTCTCACGGGGCAGGCACTGCTCGCCGCTGACCGCCCACTCGAAGAGCTCGAAGTGCTCGCGGGCCAGGGCGGGGTCGTCGGCGGCGTCGAGCATCACGAGCCGAGCGGCGGCCTCGGGGACCAGCAGCGTCGCACCGGTGCGGTCGGCGGCGTCCACGATCCGCAACAGGGCCTCGCGGGCGGTCTGTGTGCGCCCGAGCGCCATCGCCGCGGTGGCCGCGGCCAGGTCGGCCATCGGCAGCGGTCCCGCCGGAGCCGGCGCGTGTGCCGCGGCGAGGTCGCTCGCCACCGTCAGGTCGCCGCGCTCCGCGGCGACGCGCAGCCGGACCCAGGCGTGGACGGATCCGGGCTCGAAGGCACCGGCGCGCACCGCTCGGGCGAGCCGGTCCGGCTGGTCGGGCAGCCCCAGGTCGTGCCCCACCAGGCACCGCAGGGCCGCCACCTGGACGCAGGTCTGGGTGTCGCCGGCCTCGGCAGCCAGGTCCCCCGCGCGGACCAGCGCGGCGTCGGCGGCGGCGGCGTCCCCGAGGAGGGCGCCGGGCAGGGCCCCGGACAGCACTGCGCGCGCCCGCAACGCCGGGTCCACGGTCAGCGTGAGCGCCTCGGTGGTGCACCGGTCGGCGGCCCGGAACTCGCGCCGCGGGATGTGCACGGTGCCGGCCATGAGGACCCTGAGCTCGGCCCGGCGAAACAGGTCGGTGCCCTGGTCGGCCGCCTGCAGCGCCTCCGTGAGGCACCCGTCCACGTCGGCCTCGGTCGTGGCGTCGGGGCAGATGTGCAGCATCTGGCGGGGTTCGGAGCCGGCGCCGCCGGCTGCCGGGGCCGGGGTGCGCGGGGTCGTGGCGCCGCTCGTGACGGTGGCGCCGCTCGTGAGGGTGGCGCCGGCGGCGGTGGCGGTGCTGCCGGGGGCGGCGGTACGGGAGATGACGGTGCGCTCCTCGGCACTCCGCAGCTTGGCGCGGACCCGGTCGCCGCCCTCGACGTCGTTCGAGCGGGCGACCTCGACGGCGACGGCGTAGGCGGACCGCGACTCCTGGGACCGCCCGAGCTCGGCGCAGACGTCGCCGAGCTGCTCGAAGGCCTCGAGCCGGTCCGACGCCATGGCCCCCGGGTCGCCGGTCAGGTCGCACAGCCGCCGCAGGTGGGGGAGGGCCTGCTCGTAGCAGCCCTGGGCCATCGCCTCGGCGCACGCGTCGACCGACGCGGCGCGGGCCAGCTGGGGCTCCCCGGCGTGGACCCAGTGGCTGATCCGTTCGGCCGCGGGGATCACCGCCCGCTCGGCGATCCGCCGGTGCAGCGCGTGCCGGGTGCTGGGGCGCAGCCAGTGCAGCAGCGCGTCCCGCAGCAGCGCGTCCCGGGGGGCGTACCCCGCGGCGCCCGCGGTGAGCAGCGACCGGTCGCTGAGCTGGTCCAGGGTCGTCCGCAACCAGGTGCGGTCGACGCCGGGCCCGCCGCCGTCGGAGCCGCCGGCCGAGGCGCGCCCGGCGGTGGCGACCGCGGGGAGGGGTCCGTCGACGAGCGAGGCGAGCCCGTCCACGGTCACGGGTCGGTCCAGGGCGGCCACGACATGCAGCACGTCCAGCTCCTCGGCCGGCAGGTGGTCGACGGTGCGCGCCAGCAGGTGACGCACCTGACCGGCGGCGGTCGCGCTGTTCGCCGTGCGCACAAGCGCCAGGCCCGACCCGGTCGCCGCCACCCGGCCACTGCCGGCCCAGGCGCGCACGGTCTCGACGACCGCGCCGGGCAGCGCTCCGGACTCCTGCGTGACGGCGTGCGCGAGCTCGCGGCCGACCTCCCCGCCGAGCAGGTCGCGGCACAGGTCGGCGACGTCCGACTCGGGGAGCGGCGGCAGCGACAGCAGGTGCGCCCGCCCGGCGAAGTCGCCGGTCAGCCCGGCGACGAGCCGGTCCATCCCGCCGGCGTCCGGCCCCGGGCGACCTGCCACGACGACGACCGAGTCGGCGGGGGCGCCGCGCAAAGCGGCGCACATGGCGTCGACGTCGTCGACGCCGAGGTGGTGCGCGTCGTCGACGACGGTGACGTCCGCCGCCCATGGCCCGGCCGCGAGGTCGCCAAACGCGAGGGCGCCGGCCGCCGGCGCAGCCAGGTGGCGCACGGTCCTCGTCGACCCCTGCCACGCCTCGGCGAGCAGGCGGCTCTTGCCGGAGCCGGGCTCGCCAACGAGGCACACCACGACGGGGCCGCGGCCGGGGACGGCGTCGTCGGCGACGTCGCGGAGCCACGCGACCTCGTGCGTGCGCCCGCAGAAGGCCGGCTCCGCGTGCACGACCTCGGGCTCGGTGAGCACGTGCAGGTGCAGCGCGCGGGTCTCCTCGCTCGGGTCGGCGCCGACCTCCTCCGCGAGCCGTTGGCGGCACTGCTCGTAGGCCTGCAGCGCCCGGGAGGTCTCGCCCAGCCCCTGGTGGGCACGCATCAGCGCGCGGTACGCCCGCTCCGAGCACGGGTCGGCCGCCACCGAGCGTGCGGCCAGGTCCACGGCGTCGCGCCACCAGCCCAGCGACAGCGCGGCGTCGGCGGCGTCGGCGATCAGCTGGCGGTGCGCGGCGGCGAGCGCGTCCCGCTCGGCGAGCGCCCACGACGCCGACCCGGTGTGCCAGCGCAGCTCGTCGAGATAGAGGGCCTCTGCCTCGCGGGTGGTCGTCACGACGGCGGCGGCGTTGCCCGTCACGACGTGGCGGCGCGCCTCGCGGGCGAGCATCCGGAAGGCGTGGGCGTCGACCCAGGCGTCCCGCAGCCTGATCCCCGCGAGCCCACGTTCGACGCAGTCCGGTCCGACGACCTTGCGGATCCACGACACCGCGGTGCGCAAGCTCGCCCGTCCCCGCTGCGGGTCCGCGCCGGGCCAGAGCCGGTCGACGAGGACGTCCACCGGAACCGGCTCGTCCACGTGCAGCGCCAGCAGGCGCATCAGGTCGGCGGTCGCGCCGGTGCGCCACCCGCGCGGGTCGACGAGCGTGCCGTCGGCGCGGCGCACCTTCAACGACCCCAGCACCCGGATCTCGACGAGGTCGGGCCGGGTTCCGTCGGTGGCCTCCGTCGTCATGCCCCCCCTGTCGCCGCCCCGTCACGCCCGGCGCTCGGTGGCGAGCTGCAGGGTCTGTCCCTGGTCGGCGACGGTACCGGCGGGGGAGGGGGGTGCGTGCGGCATTCCGTGACATGCCACCTGCAGGAGTCGTCCGGAGGGGCGGGCGGGAACGCGGTGTGCCTGCCCGGACACAGGAAGGCCCCCCCACGATCACAAGTCGTGAGGGGGCCGTCCTATCGGGTGACTACTGTCCGGTCACCTGGTTGGACCGCACCGAGCGCCTGCTGACGCCGATGTCGTTGCGGGCGACCACCTGGACGACGTACGTGCCCTGCACCGGCAGCGTCTGCTCGACCGCCCGCGCCGTGGCCGGCTGCCACGGCGAACGGGTGGTGCTCAGGACCTGCCCGTCGGCGCCGAGCCGGAGGAAGATCCCCCGGTAGCCGGTGATGGCCGAGCCGCCGTCCGTGGTCGGCTCCGTCCACGTCGCCGAGACGGTGACGTCACCGCCGGCCGTCCCGTCGGTGGCCGTCCCGATCCGCGGTGCCGCCGGCGGGGTGGCCGGGGCAGCTGCCCCCAGGGCGATCTGGTTCGACCGCGCCGACCGCCGGCTGGTGCCGATGTCGTTGCGGCTGATCACCTGGAAGACGTAGGTCGCCGCGACCGGGACCTCCATCTCGAACGACCTGGCGTCGCCCGGCTGCCACGTCGACCGCGTCGTGGCCGCGACGCCACCGGCGTCGTTGAGCCGCAGCGCCAGCACGCGGTACCCGGTGACCGGGGACCCGCCGTCCGCGACGGGGGGCGTCCACGTGACGTCCGCCGTGATCCCGGGGACGGTCCCCGAGCCGACGCTCGCGGTCCCGATGAACGGGGCCCCGGGCCGGGTTGCGGCCCCGAGCGCCACCACGGCGGTGGACGTCGAGCGGCTACTGATCCCGATCGCGTTGCGGGCGATCACCTGGAACCGGTAGTCGCCGGCGACGCCGACGCCCATGTCGTGGCTGAACGTGTCGGGTGCCAGCCACACGGACCGGGTGGTCCGCAGCGGGTTGCCGGCGCCGTCGACCCGCGTGGCGATCACGCGGTAGTCGGTGATCGGCGAGCCGCCGTCGGAGGCGGGGGCCTGCCACGTGATCGTGGCGGTGGCCCCGCTGGTACCGGTGACGGTCGTGCCCGACGGTGCCGACGGCCGCGCGGCCACGCCCGAGGGCGTCACCGCCGCAGACGGCGCGGACGCGTCGCCCGTGCCCACCGCGTTGATCGCGGAGACCCGGAACGTGTACGCGGTGCCGTTGGTGAGCCCACCGAACACCGTGCTGGTCACGGCGCCGACCTCGACCGAGTCGGCGACGGTGCCGCCGGTCAGGGCCTCGACCAGGTAGCCGGTGATGCCGGTGCCACCGGCGTCGGCCGGTGCGGTCCAGCTCACGGTGGCCGACTGCGCCGCGGGGACGGCCGACACGTCGGTCGGCGCCCCCGGGGCGACCGCGGCGGCCGCGGCTGCGACCGGCTCGGTGGGTGCCGAGGTGACCGACTCGGAGAAGCCGGCGGCGTCCTGGAACGTGACCGTCGCCCGCAGCCGCATCCCGATCTCCTCGAGGCCGGGGTTGAAGGTGGCCGTGTTGCCGACGACCTCCCACACGTCGGGAGCCGTCTCGGCCTCCCAGGTGAAGGTGAAGGCGGTCGGGTCGGTCGGCAGGCCGTCCACGTCGGCGACGGTGCCGACGCTCGCGGTGATGTCGACGTCCTCGACGGGGGTGCTGCTGTCGAGGGCGACCTCGCCGGTGGCGGGGTTGTTCGCCGCGAGGTCCGCGACGTCGATGGTCTGGTCGGCGAACTCCAGGCGCTCGATGTTGCGCAGCGTGTTGGAGCCGTCGATCTGGGTGCCGCCGGTGTTCGCGACGGTCACGGTGCCGTCGGCGGCGACGTCGATCGAGTAGTCGGCGAGGTTCTCCCGGAAGGCGGCCGTGTCGACCGCGGTGCCCGGGTCCGGGGTGCGGATGGTCCGCACGATCCGGATGTCGCCGGCGTTCATCGCGCCGCTGAAGACCTCGGCCTGCACGTCGAACATCTCGTCGACGAGCTTGGTGTCGGCCGGGTCGGGCGTCGACAGGTCGGGTGCCTCGAGCTGCACGTCGAGCCAGGAGTCGCCGTCGACGAGGTCGTCGCCGCCGCGCGGCTCGATGCGGTCCGAGCCCGCACCGCCGATGATGATGTTGCCGCCGGTGAAGCCGGTGGCACCGGGAGCGAGCAGGTCCGCCAGGCCGTTGATCCTGGCGATCCCCTCCGCGGTCAGCTCGTTGTCGATCCCGGCACCGCCGGCGAGGTCCTCGTCGTCGCCGATGAGGAGGTCGTCGTGGTCCCAGCCGGACAGGCCCTCGACGAGGTCGAACCGGTCGCGCAGCGCGTCCACGGACGGCGGGAGCAGCCCGGTGACGCCCATGTTGTCGTTCGCGGCCTGCGGGTTGTTCTTGTGGGTGACCCAGTCGAAGCCGAGCATGCCCTCGTTCCGCTCGACGCCGGGACCGGAGACCATGATGTCGTCGCCGCCCTCCGCGTCGTAGTCGTCCGCGCCGCCGTTGCCGTTGAGCACGTCGTGCCCGGGGGCGTTCGGGTCGTCCTGGAACGGGGCGCCGTTGTCGCCCTGCAGCAGGTCGGCCTGGCCGCCGCCCTCGATCCAGTCGTCGCCGTCGTCACCGAAGACGGTGTCGGCGGAGTCACCGGCGAAGATCATGTCGTTGCCCGGCCCGCCGAAGGTCTCGGTGGGGTCCGAGCCACCGACGACGAAGTCGTTGCCGCGGCCACCCTGGTTCAGGTCGAAGCCGGCACCGGAGGAGATGGCGTCGTTGCCGTCGCCGCCCTTGGTCGTGTCGTCACCGAAGGTGTCGGTGATGATGTCCTGACCCAGGCCGCCGATGATCTGGTCGTTGCCGCTGCCGCCCTCGAGGACGTCGTCGGCGTCGTTGCCGCGGAGCGTGTCGTCGCCCTCGCTGGACCAGATCTTGTCGGTGCCGGCGGTGCCGATGAAGTTCACGTGCTTGTCGCCGGTGTAGCGGATCGTGCCGTCGGAGCTACGCATCAGCAGGGTCGACTCGTTGTACTCCGTGGCCGGGTCGTCCTGGATCGGCCCGCTCGTGCCCAGGAACTCCAGGTTGAAGGTGTAGTCGGGCCGGGCGAACACGTCCGCGGGCAGGTTCGCCGCGTTGGACGTGCGGGAGATCATCTCCGACAGCGAGTTGCCCTCGAGCTGGACCAGGAGGTTCAGGCCGGCGGTGCGCGACAGGTAGTAGAAGCGGTCGCCGTCCTGCAGGTCCTCCATCTGCGTCTCGAACACGAAGTTCATCGTCGGGCCGAGCAGGCCGCCGAACGGCGACTGCTTCTCGGCGAGGCCGCCGACCCAGAAGTCGACGTCGTCCAGGCCGGTCGTGGTGCGCCCGCCCTGGTTGACCCAGTTGCCGGTCTCGGTGACCTCCCCGGTGACCGGGTCGGTGATGGTGGTTCGGATCCCGTTCATGAACGCGACGGCGTCCTCCGGGGTGTCCGGGTTCTGGGTGTCGCCGGCGACGAGCAGCGCTGCGGCCGCCCGCTTGTCGACGAGCGTGGTGGCGTCGGTGATCGTCGGGTGGAGGCCGTAGGCCGCCACGAAGTTGATCAGCGACTCGGGGTGCTTGAGCTCGAGCCCGAAGTCGATCCAGTTGGCATACGGGCGCAGCGCGCTGTTGCCCCGGGTCTGGGCGAAGAACTGGCGCCGTGCCTCGTTCAGGCGCGGGATGCCGGCGTCGCGGCCCCGGGCCATGTTGATGGTCGCGAGGTCGAGAGGCAGACCGAGGAGCTCGTTGCGCAGTGCCTCGGTGACGAACTCGTCGATCTCGTTGCCGACCTGGTCGGACATGCCACGCATCACGTCACCCGTGGCCTGCTGCGGCGTCAGCCCACCCGCCTGGAACGACGGCGGGTTGAGGAACGCCTCGAGCAGTGGGATGTCACGGTTCGCGCCACCCGGCGCCTTGCGGGAGACGGTCTCGGTCAGCATCGAGTGCCCGAACCGGTACACGGTGTGGGCGAACTCGGCGGTGATCGCCGCGTCGATGCTCGTGTCGTAGCCGGAGAAGACGTTCACCTGCGGCTGCACCTTGCGGGCGAACTCCTCGAACGCCAGGTGCTGGTACTCCATCTCGGTCACGAAGCGGGCCGCCTGGAACAGGCGCTCGCCGTTCCACGAGCCGTCCGCGAGCTGCCACTCCGACAGCTGGCCCGGGTCCTCCTCGGTGATCAGCCGCTGCACGTCGCCCACGAGCCGGTTGTGCTCGCCGTGGAAGACGTTGTGCACCGCGGTGAGGCCGATGTTCTCGTTCGTGCGGCCGTCGCCGGTGATGAAGTGGGCGTCGAGCATCTCGTCGTCGTAGGTGCTCGGGTCGTTGTCGTCGGTCGTGCCGGGGTCGGCGTCCGGCGTCAACGGACCGCGCGGCGCCGGGCCGGTCGGGCCGTCCGGGTCGCCCTCGGGGACGGCGTGGTGCGCGATGTCGTCCAGGAACGCGTGGTTGCTTCGCACCGCGTCGGCGGGCACGGGCACGCCGGTGCCGCCGTTCGCGGCCGGGTCACCCTCGACCACCGTGTCGTCGTCGAGCACGATCTGCGGGTAGCCGTTCGGGCCCCGCTCGAACTTGCCGTACGGGTCGGTCGCAAGCAGCGGCAGGTTCAGCACGTCCATGTCGGTCAGGTCGATGCCGAGCAGCGCGCGGGCCTGAGCCTTGACCGAGGCCCAGGTCGCGAGGCCGCCCTGGGCCGAGCCCTCGAGCATCTTGCCGGTCGTCACGGGCTTGCCCGCCGCGTCGTTCTCGTACTCCCGCAAGAACACGTGGTGGGACGGGTGCGAGGCGTACGTCTGGCTCTGGTCGACGTACGGGCTGGTCTGGTTGGTGCCGTCCTGCACGTCGTCGGCGGTGCCGAGCACGCCGTCCCGGCCAGGAAGGTTCTGCGTCCGGGTCAGCACCATGAAGTTCAGGTTGCTGTTCGGGTCGTACAGCGGGTCGTCCTGGTCCAGCGGCATGAAGACCGTGCCGCCGCTCTTGTTCGTCAGGTCGAGGCCGTGGTCGAAGAACTGACCGAACAGGGTGAAGACGGAGTTGAAGGGGGCCGACAGGCCGACGTCGGGGGTGACGTTCTCGATGAAGAGCGTGCCGTTGCCCGGGTCGGGAACGGCGCCCTCTCCCGCGGCCGCGACCGCAGCGGGGTTGCTGGTGGTCTGGTCGACGATGAGGTTGCTCGCCCGGCGGGGCTGGGTGTCGACGACGAGCCCGGACTTGCTCTTGTAGCTCGTCGGGGTGCCCGGCGCCGGACCGGGACCGTCGGGATCGAAGTCGTCCGCGTCACGGAACTCCGGGACGGTCATCCGCGGGAACATCTGGTCGGACGCGCCGAAGGTCTCCTGGTTCGGCTTGAGGTTGTTGCAGGACCCGTCGACCGTGCGCAGCCCCCAGGGCAGCTCGGCGCCCTGGGAGTTCTGGTTCGGGATCTGGTCCGGGCCGGTGCCGAGCAGCGTGCCGCAGGGGTTGTCCGCGGTCGCGGTCTCCGCGTGCTGCTCGGCGATCTTGATCTGGGCGAGGATGAACCGCACGTCGGACCGGTTCAGGTTGAACCCCTGTCCGACCGCCGCGGTCGCCTGCGGCGCCAAGGCCGCCGGGAGCACCCCGACACCCAGCAGCACTGCGGTGAGTCCGCCGACGGCCTGCTTCAGCCGTGGCACCGTGCTCCGCCGCCTGCCTCGCGGCGGTCGGTCCGTTCCTGCAGTGACTGCGGGGAAACCCATGACGTCTCCGGATCCTCGGGCGACTCCCCGGACGGCGGTCCCCCGCGCCAGACAGTGCGCACGGAGCCTCCACGGTTTGCGCACCACGAGAGCGACTGTCCGTGAGGCGCGTCACAGGAACGTGACACCGATCTCTGTCACGGTCCCGAACGGCGCAACGGCCCAGGTCAGGGCGTGGGCCGGCCGTCCGGCTCGGACACCTCGGACACCTCGGACAGCCCGGACACCTCGGGCAGGGCCGGCCCGTCGAGACGCCACACCGTCCACTCGTCCTGGGGGAGGGCGCCGAGGGAGCGGTAGAAGCCGTGGGCGGGGGTGTTCCAGTCGAGCACCCACCACTCCAGGCGCGGCAGTCCGCGCGCGACGCACTCGGCGGCGAGTGCCTGCAGCAGCCCCCGGCCGATGCCCACGCCCCGGTGCTCCGGACGCACGAACAGGTCCTCGAGCCAGATCCCGTGCCGTCCCCGCCAGGTGGAGAACGTGACGTACCAGACTGCCATCCCGGCCACCTGCCAGCCGGCGTCCTGGTCGTCGGGGGCGTCTGCGTCGGCACCGTCCGGGTCGGTCCGCTCGTGCGCGGCGACCTCGGCGACGTGGGCGTGCACCCTCGGGTCGGGCCCGAACAGGGCGGCGCGGAAGTCCTCGACGGTCGCCGTCACGGCGTCCGGCTCCCGCTCGTAGGTGGCCAGCTCCCGGACCATCGCGTCGATCACGACGACGTCCTCGAGCCGTGCCCTGCGTACCCGCCACCGCGCGTCCACGGACGGCATCGTGCCGCGTGTCGCGCCGGCACGCACTGCGGGTCGCGCGGTGCCAGGGCCTTGCGGTGCAGGCCGCTCCCGGCGATGCTACGCGGGTGCCGTCGCCGCGGGAGCTGCCGGATGCCTTCTGGGTCGGCCGCCGCGGCGACGTGTTCGACATCGCCTGACGCCGGCGCGGGGGCGAAGCACATGCCGGTGGCGGGAGAGTGCCCTCCCGCGCCGCGTTGCCGGGTGCATCCGTCGCCGTCCCGACACCCCCACGTCGCGGCACGGGAGTGATCCGGCATCCCGGGTCCGGCATCCCGGGTCCGGGAGGTCCGATCCGGCACCTCGCGTCCGGTAGGTCGGGGTCCGGGCGCCTCGACTCCGCCCCGCCCCGACGTCCGACACACGCCCCGACGACAGGAGCCACATGATGTCCGTCACCGACGACCTGCTCGCGAACAACGAGACCTACGCCGCGGGCTTCAGCGGCCCGCTGCCGATGCCGCCGTCCAAAGCCGTGGCCGTCGTGGCGTGCATGGACGCCCGGCTCGACGTCTACCGGATGCTGGGCCTCGCCGAGGGCGAGGCGCACGTGATCCGCAACGCGGGTGGGGTCGTGACCGACGACGAGATCCGCTCGCTGGCCATCAGCCAGCGGCTGCTCGGTACCCGCGAGGTGATCCTGATCCACCACTCCGACTGCGGGATGCTGACGTTCAGCGACGCCGAGTTCCGGGACGGGATCCGCGACGAGACCGGTTTGCGTCCCGGCTGGTCGTCCGAGGCCTTCGACGACCTGGACGTCGACGTCCGGCAGTCCCTCGCTCGGGTGCGGCAGAGCCCCTTCGTGCCGCACACCGACGCGGTGCGCGGCTTCGTGTTCGACGTCGCCACCGGGCGGCTGCGCGAGGTGCAGTGACAACTGAGGCCCGACGATCTGGCACTGCCAGGTACTTGACCATGCCAGATACTTGACATGATGGTCTTCCACGTGGCAGGACACGACCCGCAGATGCTCAAGGGAGCGCTGTCGCTGCTGCTGCTTGAACTGCTCGCCGGGCGGGAGGACTACGGCTACTCGCTCGTGGCGAGGCTGCGCGACGCCGGGTTCGCGGACCTGACGGAGGGCACGGTCTACCCCGCGCTGAGCCGGTTGCGGCGAGCGGGCCTGCTGGACTCGCGGCTGGTGCGCTCGTCGTCGGGGCCGGCGCGGACCTACTACGTGATCACTGCCGCCGGGGAGTCCGAGCGGCGTCGAGGCCGGGGCGCGTGGGCGACCCTCGTGGACTCGGTCGCCCGGGTTCTGGAGCCCGAAGGAGCATCGTCATGACCTCAGTGCTCGACCGCGCCCGGATCGAGCGGGCGGTGTGGTCGTACGACTTCTGGTTGGACCTGCGCGGGACACCGGGGCGTCGGCGTCGGCGCCGGGGGCTGCGGCGCGAGCTGCGGGCGAACCTCGTGGACGCCGGTGCCGTGGTCGGGACGCGCGTGGCGGTGGCCGGCCAGGGTGGCACGCGGGCGACGGCGGCCGCAGCCGGAGAACCGGACGCCGACCGGCCACGGTGGAGCGCCGGGCTGCAGGCAGGGGTCTCGGTCGCGGTGGCCACCGTCGTGATCCAGCTGTTCGCCGCCCTGTGGTGGGTCGACGGTGCGTTCGCGGCGACGTCCTCGGAGCCGGTACGGGGTTCGCTGTTCGGGTTCCCCGGCTCGTCGGTGGCGTACCTGCCCGGCGGGCGCGGGTTCGCCGTCGAAGTCGTCCCCGGCTGGACGGGCGTGCTCCTGGGGGTCGCCGTGCTGCTGCTCGTCGCGCGCCCGTGGCGGGCGCTCCGCCGGCCCCGGCTCCCCGGCGCCGCCCGCGCCGGCTGACGGCGCCGCCCGCGGCGGCTGACGGCGCCGCTCGCGGCGGCTGACGGCGCCGACCGCCGGTAGATCGCTCCCCGCGCGGCGCGGCGTGCCTGGGTTCACCGGTTCCGCGGTGCCCGAGCCGCAGCCCTACCCGCAGTCGACCACGTGGTCGGCGGTGCCGGTGCCGTCGGCGGGGGTGCCGTCCGCGGCGTCGGTGGCGATGTCGGCGACCTGGATCCGTTCCACGACACCGTGCCGCACCAGGTACCCCCGGCCGGCGGGGCCGGCGCCCGCGCGGGGGAGCGCGACGGAGAGCAGGTCCCCGTCCGCAGGGGCTGCAGCGCCCAGGAGCACGCCGCAGCCTGAACGGCGGGCCAGGGCGGCCAGGCCCCGGTAGCGACCCGTGAGCGACGAGGTGGTGCCCGCGACCAGCAGGCCGGAGCCGTGGCGGTCCCAGGTGTCGGCGACCGTCAGCAGGACGTCCTCCGCGGGACGGTCCTGGATCAGCGAGACGTCGTCGACGACGACCAGGGTCGCGCCGTGCTCCGGGTCGACGGCCTCGCGCAGCGCAACGGCATCGGCGCCGTCGAGCTCGAGCCGGCCGGGCCCGGCCGGGGACCCGGACCCGGACCCGGGCCGAGGCCGGGGCCGGGGCCGCACCGTGACCACACGCCCGCCGCGCCTGCGCACCACGGCGGCTGCGACGTCCAGCACCGTCGAGCGGCCCGACCCGGCGACGCCGGCGACCAGGGCTGCGGATGCCCCGAGGTCGAGTCCCACGGGGTTCGCGTCCGGCCCGCCGACACCGACCACGACCGTCCGGAGCGGGTCCGGTCCGTCGCCCCGGGGGTGGGTAAGGTCGGCATCGTCCTGCAGCAGCCGGCCCAGCGTGAGGTGGTCGGGTAGCCGGCCGACGCGCAGCGGGCGGCTGTCGACGGGGCGGACTTCGCGCTCCGACCTCGCCACCGCGGCGGCGAAGGCTGCAGCGACGGCGGCGTCGTCGACGTCGTACACCTGCGCCTCGTGGATGCCGTCGGGGCCGAGCCGTAGCAGCCGTCCGGGTGGTTGTCGCGCCGGCACGGCGCGCGCCGGAACGCCGGCGAGCACCACGTCCGTGGGGTCTGCGAGACGGAGCAGCCACCGGTGCGGCGTGGTGCCTCCCAGCCTGCCCGTCAGGACCGACCGGTCGCCCGCCAGCAGGGTCAGCACCCCGGAGCCGGGGCCCGAGCGCAGGACGTCGAGCAGCACGTCGACGCCGCGCCCGCCGTCGTGGCCTTCCAGGGCCGGCACCAGCTGCTCGGCGCCGTCCACGATCAGCAGCACCCGGGGACCGACGGCACGACCGGCGGCGGCGCGGCGGCGCCCGACCTCCTCCGCCAACCGCTCCAGCAGGCGTGTCGCGCGCGCAGGGTCTTCGGCTCCGACGACGGTGCCGACGTGCGGCAGGGTCTCGAGGTGCGGCGGCGCGCCACCGCCGGTGAGCAGGTGCACGTGCACGTCGTCGGGGGAGCAGGCCGCGACCGCTGCCAGGACCGCGCGCACCAGCCCGGTGCGTCCGCTACGGGGGGACCCTGCCACGACCACGCCGGCAGCGAGGTCCCAGCACAGCGGGCCCCTGGCCTGCTGACCGGGGAGGTCCACGACGCCGAGCGTCAGGGCGGGCGCTGTGTCGGGGGCGCTGCGGCCCGTCGCAGCCTCACGCTCCGTCTCGGACGGGCCCGGCATCGGTGGGCCGGGCCGCGCCAGCCGGTCGGGAAGCGGGGGCAGCCACGGGCCGGCGGGTGGTCGCGCCGCGACGTGCTCGGCGGCAGCCCGTACCGCCCGGACGACCAGCGCGAGGTCGGTGGCCGTCCCGCCCGTGTCGTCCCCGGCCGGGTCGGGCCCGGTGGGTCCCGGCCGCACCGTGTCCTCCTGGGACGTGCCACGGTCCGGCGGGTCGCCGAGTGTCGCCCAGCCGAGGCGGCGCACCTCGACGGACCGGCCGTCGCGCCGCGCGGCGCGTCCGGCGACGCGGGCCACCTGGACCGGCACCAGGGGCCCGCCTCCCGTGCGCGCCAGCGCCCGGCCCGGCGCCTCGGGGTCCAACGCGGCAGCGGCAGGCGACTCGACGACGTCCGTGGAGTCGGCGGCGTCGCGGACGCGCAGCGCGATCCGGAGGTTGACGTTGGCGCGGAGGTCTGCGCCCACCACGCCGGCGGGGCGCTGTGTCGCGAGCACGAGGTGGATGCCCAGCGAGCGCCCGACCGCGGCGAGCCGGACGAGCGAGTCCATCAGGTCGGGCAGCTCCTCGGCGAGTGCCCGGTACTCGTCCACGACGATGACGAGGCGTGCCAGGGGCGGGACGCCATCGGTGTCCGCCAGCCGTTGGTAGGCCTCCAGGTCCGCGACGCCGGCACCGGCCAGCGCCCGCTCGCGGCGCCGGACCTCGGTCGCGAGGGACTCCAGGGCCCGGGCGGTGAGGTGCGCGTCCAGGTCGGTGACCAGCCCGGCAGTGTGCGGCAGCGTGGCGCAGGCACCGAAGGCAGCGCCCCCCTTGAAGTCGACGAGGACGAACGACATCTCCTCGGGCCGGTTCGCCAGGGCGAGGGAGGCGACGAGCGTCTGCAGCATCTCGGACTTGCCTGCGCCGGTGGTGCCGCCGACGAGGACGTGTGGGCCGTCGGTGCGAAGGTCCACGCTCCATGGGCCGGACGTTGCGCTGCCGAGGACGACGCGTGTGGCGCGGGGCTGCCGGAGCCACGACCGGGCCACGGCCGCGGGATCGGTCGCGTCGAGGCCCGACCGGGACAGCAGCTCCAGCAGGTGCACGCACGGCGGGAGGCCGCCGCCGGTGCCGTCGTCGGCCGTCTCGTCGCGCAGGGGCGCGAGGCCGCGGGCGGTCGCCTCGCACCAGGTGGCTCCCACCCCGTCGGGCACGACCGCGTCGCAGTCGGGCTCGCCCGGTACACGCAGCAGGAGCCGCCCGGTGTCGTCGGCGCGCGCGACGGCTCCGCACTCCGCAGGCAGCCGCGCCGTGGTGGTGTCGCCGCAGATCGTTACGACGCGGACGCGGGGGCCCTCGCCCAGCACCGTGGCCAGCCCGGGGACGTCGGCGAGCCGACGTGCGCCGTCCACGAGCAGCACCACCCACGGGTCGTCAGCGCCGGGACCGCCCTGCGAACGCTCCCGGACCAGCCGAGCGAGCTCGTCGACGCGTCGCACGGCCTGGTCGCGGTCGGCGGCGACGGTGGCGGTGCAGCGGGCCCCGGCCGGAGGGGTCGTGTGGGGCAGCCACCCCGTCCAGGCCCAGCCGTCCGCCCCCGGCGCGACGACGTGCACGCGGACGTCGACGGGGGAGTGCAGCACGGCGACCTGCGCCACGAGCCAGCGCAGCAGCGCGCGGCGGAGCGGGTCGGGACCGGCGACGCCGAGCACGCCGACGGCAGGGAGCGGCAGCGTCACCGGTGCGTCGTCGAGCGTCGGCGCTGTCCCGGGGCCGTCGGCGGCCCGGCGTCTCGTGCGCGCCGGGATGCACCCCGTGCCGAGGCGGAGCACGAGCACGTCGTCGTCCCCTCGGCCGCGCTCCCAGGTGCGTCGCCCGCGCCCGGCAGCGCGACGGCCCAGGACGGCCGGGTCCGGTGCGGCCTCGCGACGGTCGGCCACCTCGTCGCTCAGCGCGGTCGCCACGAGCTCCTCGGCCGCCGCCGCGGCGGCCACGTGGTCGGCGAGAGCCGAGCGGTGGTCGGCTCTGGCGACCCGGCGGTCGTGCCAAGCGCTGCCGAGCACCACGAGCGGGCCGGTGAGGCCGATCAGCAGCGCGACCGGCCCCCACCAGAAGGCGAGGGGCACGCTGACGACGAGCGGGAGCGCGGCACCGACCCAGGGGACCCGGCTGCGGCCCGGCTCCGACGGTGGATCGGGCACGGCGACGACCCGGTCGGTGGCAGGCGGCCTGCGCCGGGCGGAGCGGCGCAGAGCGAGCGTGCCGTCGCCGCACCGGCGCAGGGGTGCCGGGTCGTCGGTCACCGGGTGGACCTCGACGGTGGTGTCCCCGACGCGCAGCCGGGCGCCGACCGGAAGGGGCGTGCCCCAGCGGGTCGCGCCGTCATCTCCCGCACCGTCGCCGCCCGCGCGGTCGTCCCCCGCCCCGTCGTCTCCCGCCGCGTCGACGGGAACGCCGTCGACGGTCGTGCCGTTCGTGGACCCCGCGTCCCGCACCACCACGCCGCTGTGGGCGACGTCGAGCAGCGCGTGCACCCGTGAGCACGCGGCGTCCTCGACGCGGACCTCGCACCCGGGCGCTCGTCCGACACGGTGGGTGCCGGGCCCGACGCGATAGGTGGAGCCGCTGTCGGGTCCGGACACGACCCGGATCTCCAGCAGCCCGTCACGTCCCCGGTGGCGTCTCGCGGCAGGCCGGTCCGACGCGCTCGCGTGGCCAGGTGCCGCGAGGTCGACCGGTGCCATCGTGAGGACTGCCCCGTGGACGAGTGGCGGTAGCCCGACCGGGACGTGGTCGTCGAGCGCGCGGCCCGACACGCGCAGCCGGCCGGGATCCGTCGCCGTCGCGTCGGCCACGGCGCGCGCGACGTCCGTGGCCGGCGTGCTGCGCGGTGCCCGGACCTCGAGGTCGGTGCTCGTGCCGTCGGGCCGCGCCACCGTGCACCGCAGTCGCATCTCCGACCTCCCACCTCCGGGCTCGTCACGTCGGGTCGACGTCCGGTCACCCTCACGGCCAGCCCCGCTGACCCACCAGCCCGGCCGGCGCGACTGTGGAGGAACGGCGCCGTCCACAGGCAGGCACTCCATGTGTCACCCAGCATCGGTGCGTGGTCGGGTGACCATCGCTTGGAAAGCGTTCAGTCACAGTGCGTATCGCGCAGCAGGGGTTCCCGGCGTGGTCCACAGGGTGCCGTGCCCGAACGGCCCGGATCGTTCTACAGTGCCCGGCAGTCGGGGCCCGGCGACGGGCCCGCGTGGGAGGAGGTGGGCGTGGACGGCGTGGCGATCGTGGAGGACGAGGTGCGCGAACTCGTGCGCCGACGCGGTCTCGACCCCTCACGTGACCACGCCGACATGGTGCGGCTCGTCGAGGTGGCCGTCGCCGACTACGACGAACGGGCGTCGGCGGGACCGCTGCCGCCGCTGCCGGCGCACCGCGACGCCGTGCGCGCCGTGCTCGACGCGGTCGCCGGGTTCGGCCCGCTGCAGCGCTACCTGGACGACCCTGCCGTCGAGGAGATCTGGATCAACGAACCAGGGAAGATCTTCGTGGCCCGCGGCGGGCGGCCGGAGCTGACGACCACCGTGCTGACCGCCGACGAGGTGCGCGACCTCGTCGAGCGGATGCTGAAGTCGTCCGGTCGCCGCGTGGACCTGTCGTCGCCGTTCGTCGACGCGACGCTGCCGGACGGGTCGCGGCTGCACGTCGTGATCCCCGACGTGACGCGGGAGCACTGGGCGGTCAACGTGCGCAAGTTCGTCGTCCGTGCGGACCGCCTGGACGACCTCGTGGCCCTGGGGACGCTCACGGCGCAGGCCGCCGAGTTCCTCGACGCGGCGGTGCACGCAGGCCTCAACGTCCTGGTCTCCGGTGGTACGCAGGCCGGCAAGACGACGCTGCTGAACTGCCTGGCCGCCGCGGTGCCGCCGCAGGAGCGCGTGGTGACCTGCGAGGAGGTCTTCGAGCTGAAGATCCCGGTGCGGGACGTGGTCAGCATGCAGTGCCGGCAGGCCAGCCTCGAGGGCACCGGCGAGATCCCCTTGCGGCGGCTGGTGACCGAGGCGCTGCGGATGCGCCCGGGTCGCATCATCGTCGGCGAGGTACGCCAGGCCGAGAGCCTCGACCTGCTCATCGCGCTGAACTCCGGTCTGCCGGGGATTGTCAGGGCACAATGCAGGAGTGACGACGAGACGAGCGGCCATCTACTGCCGGATCAGCCAAGACCGCGAAGGTGCCGGCCTCGGCGTCGAGCGGCAGCGCAAGGACTGCGAGGCGCTCGCCGTCAAGATGGGCTGGACCATCGTCGCAACGCACACCGACAACGACCTGTCGGCATACTCCGGCAAGCCGCGACCCGGGTACCGCGCACTCCTGGCGGACCTCGACGACGGCCGCGCTGACGCGGTGCTCGTCTGGCACACGGACCGCCTCCACCGATCCCCGCGAGAGCTGGAGGAGTACGTCGACATCTGCGAGCGGCGTAAGGTCATCACGCAGACGTGCAAAGCCGGAGAGTTGGACCTCGCCACCCCGTCTGGCCGCGCCGTGGCTCGCACCCTGGGCGCGTGGGCACGGTTCGAGGTGGAGCACAAGAGCGAGAGGACGCGGACGGCGCAACTGCAAGCAGCCACGGCGGGCAAGTGGCTCGGTGGCGGGCGCCCGTTCGGCTGGAACGTCCGCGAGAACGGGTCCGCCGTCCTGAACCGGGCCGAGGCTCGGGAGGTCCGTAACGCGACGAAGGCGCTCCTCGCGGGCGCGTCGCTCGGTTCCATCATCACGGACTGGAACGGCCGCGATGTCCTCACCTCGACGGGTCGCCGCTGGTCATACGCCACCGTCCGCCAGGTACTCACCAGGCCCCGCAACGCCGGTCTGTCGACGTACCACGACGAGATCGTGGGCAAGTCCACCTGGCCGCCGCTGGTGACCGAGGACGCCTGGCGTTCCGTCGTCGCGCTCCTCGCCGACCCCGACCGTAGGACGTCGACCACCAACCGCGTGAAGTGGCTGCTCGTCGGGCTCGCGGTCTGCGGCGCTTGCGGTGAGCCTGTCCGGTCGGCGGCCGTCAGCAGCAACCGAGCGAAGGGCACGACGCGCACGATCTACCGATGCGCCACGACGAGAGCCGGCAGGACGTCCGCGGAGCCCGGGCACGTCGCCCGATCAGCGATCCCGCTCGATGACCTCGTGCACGCCGTGATGGTCGAGCGGCTGTCCCGCCCGGACGTGCACGACCTGCTGCTGTCGGAGCCCGGTGCGGACACCGACGACCTGCGCGTGGAGGCGGTTGGGCTACGGATGCGCCTGGGGGAGGTCGCCGACTCGTTCGCCGAGGGTGCGGTTACCAAAGCGATGATGGAGCGGGCGACAGTCAAGATCAGAGAAAGACTCGGCGACGTGGAAGCCGCGATGACCCGGCATGCGCGAGGAGGTGCGCTGGCCGCGCTCGCGGGTGCCGCCGACCCGGCGAAGCAGTGGCACAAGATCGGGCTCGACCGCCAGCGGGCGATCCTGTCCGAGCTGGTCACCGTCACGATCCTGCCGAGCGGCAAGCGCGGCAACGTGTTCGACCCCGAACTGGTGCGCATCGAGTGGAGGACGCCATGAGCCGCCGACGTCCCCAAACCAACCGGATAGAAACGACGTGGCAGTGCGACGTGGTCTGCGCATCGCACCCTCAGCAGAAGATCAGCAGCATCTACTTCCAAGAGCGCCACGGTAAGGAACTTGTAGCGCTGACGGGTGGGGGCAGGCGGCGTCTCGGCATGACGGCAGCCACCA
>JBBRBF010000003.1:0-128219 GCA_038206105.1 Actinomycetales bacterium
GGCGCAGTGGCTGTTCCTCCGGAGCGGGCCGGGCGCCACCAACCATTTCGAGGGTGGCGGGTTCGCACGATCGAATGAGGAAGTGGCCTACCCGAACCTGATGTTCCACTTCCTGCCCATCGCCATCCGGTACGACGGGACCAGCCCGGTCCAGGGTCACGGCTACCAGGTCCACATTGGCCCGATGTACTCCGACGCCCGCGGCAGCGTGACGATCAAGGACACCAACCCGCACACCAAGCCAGCGCTCCGCTTCAACTACCTCTCGACCGAGCAGGACCGCCGGGAGTGGGTCGAGGCCATCCGGGTCACCCGCAACATCCTGAGCCAGTCGGCCATGGCGCCGTACGACGGTGGCGAGATCTCGCCCGGCGCCGAGGTCGAGACCGACGAGCAGATCCTGGACTGGGTCCGGCGGGACGGCGAGACGGCGCTGCACCCGTCGTGCACGGCCAAGCTGGGCACCGACGACCTGTCGGTTCTGGACCCGCTGACGATGGATGTCCATGGCCTGCAAGGGCTTTCGGTCGTCGATGCCTCGGCGATGCCCTACGTCACCAACGGCAACATCTACGCCCCGGTGATGATGCTGGCCGAGAAGGCCGCCGACCTCGTGATGGGCAACACGCCCTTGGCTCCCGAGGAGGTCCCCTGGTACCGCAGCGGGCAGGGCATGCCGCTGTGGCCGCCGGGCGACCCACGCAACACGACCGACGCCGAGGTGGCGCGATGAGCACGACGTCGAGCAGGCCTCCCGCGACCGGGTCCGATCCCGCCGCCGGCGCGCCGGCGGTCCGGATCAACCCGGTCGTGTTCTACGGGTCGTCGGCCTGCGTCCTGGCGATCGCGATCTGGGCGATGGTCTCACCGGAGGGCGCCAACACCACGATCGGCGTGGTCGTCGGCTGGATCTCCGCCGGGTTCGGGTGGTTCTACATCACCATCGCGACCGTCGTCCTGGCCTTCGTGCTGTACCTGGGGCTGTCGCGGTACGGGTCGGTCAAGCTCGGCCCTGAGCACTCGAGGCCCGACTTCAGCACGTTCTCGTGGGCGGCCATGCTCTTCGCCGCCGGCATCGGCACGGACATCATGTTCTTCGCCGTCGCCGAGCCGGTCACGCAGTACCTGGCCCCGCCGGTGGGCGAGGGCGGCACCGTCGAGGCGGCCCGCGAGGCGACGGTCTGGACGCTGTTCCACTACGGCATCACCGGGTGGGGCATGTACGCGCTGATGGGGATCGCCCTGGCCTACTTCGCCTACCGCATGAACCTGCCGCTGAGCATCAGGTCGGCCCTGTACCCGCTGTTCGGCAAGCGGATCTACGGCCCGCTGGGTCACGGCGTCGACCTCGCCGCCGTCCTCGGAACCATCTTCGGGATCGCGACGTCGCTGGGGATCGGCGTCGTGCAGCTGAACTACGGGCTCGCGCTGCTGTTCGACATCCCGGAGGGGCTCACCGCGCAGATCGGGCTCGTCGTGCTCGCGGTGGCGATGGCCACGGTCTCGGCCGTCAGCGGCATCGACAAGGGGATCCGGCGGCTCTCCGAGCTCAACGTCCTGCTCTCGGTGGTGCTCGCGGGGTTCGTGCTCGTCAGCGGCCAGACCGTGTTTTTGCTCAACGCCGTCGTCACGAACATCGGTGACTACGTCAGCGGCTTCGCCGGCACGACCCTGGACACCTTCGCGTTCGACCGGCCGACCGACTGGCTGAACGCGTGGACCCTGTTCTTCTGGGCCTGGTGGATCGCCTGGGCGGCGTTCGTCGGGCTGTTCCTCGCGCGCATCTCTCGCGGCCGCACGATCCGCCAGTTCGTGCTGGGGACGATGGTGATCCCGTTCAGCTACGTCGTGATGTGGGTGTCGATCTTCGGCAACAGCGCGCTCGACCTGATCCGCCGGGGGGACGCGGCGTTCGGCGAGATCGCGATGAACCAGCCCGAGCGCGGCTTCTACACGCTGCTGCAGCAGTACCCCGCGTTCGGCGTCACCGCGTCGCTGGCCACCTTCGTGGGCCTGCTCTTCTACGTCACGTCCGCCGACTCCGGCGCGCTCGTGATGGGCAACCTGACCTCGCACCGCGCCACGCCGCAGGACGACGCCACGAAGCCGGTGCGGATCTACTGGGCGACGGTCACCGGGCTGCTCACCCTCGCGATGCTCGTCGTCGGTGGCGTGCCGACGCTGCAGAGCGCCACGATCATCATGGGGCTGCCGTTCGGGCTCGTGATGGTGCTCATCATGCTGGGTCTGTACCGGGCCCTGCGGCTGGAGGCGCACCAGGAGGACAGCCGGCGGGACGCTCTGCCCGGGTGGCTCACCGGCCGGGGCGGCGGTGGCGGCGAACCGGGCCAGCCGCGACCGTGGCGGCAGCGACTGGGCCGCGCGATGCACTTCCCCGGCGAGGCGCAGGCCTCGGAGTACCTGGCCGACGTCGCGGTGCCCGCGCTGCGCGAGGTCGCCGCCGAGCTGGAGGGCCACGGCGTCGAGGCGGCCGTCGAGGACGGCACGGGGCAGGACCCGCCGTTCGTCGAGCTCAGCGCCGACCTCGGCGAGGACGCCCCGTTCCGCTACCACCTGTCCACGCTCGTCGCGGACGTGCCGGCCTACGCCAGGCGCCCGGGTGGCGAGGACGTCTACCACCGCGTCGAGGTGCACCTGCGCGAAGGGGGCCAGGGGTACGACGTGATGGGGTACACGCACAGCCAGCTCATCGACGACGTCCTGGACCGCTACGAGCAGCACCTGCAGTTCCTGCGCCTGAGGTCCTGAGCAAGAGGTCCTGAGCAACAAGAGGTCCTGAGCAACAAGAGGTCCTGAGCAAGAGGTCCTGAGCCCGAGGTCCCGAGCCGGCGCGTGTCGTGGGCCGGCTGCGCCCCGACCGGGCCGCCGTCGGTGCGACCATGGGGCGGTGAGCGTCTACCGCGACGAGGGCGTCGTGCTGCGCACCCAGAAGCTGGGGGAGTCGGACCGCATCATCACCGTCCTGACCCGGCGCTCCGGGCGCGTGCGGGCCGTCGCCAAGGGGGTGCGCCGCACCACCAGCCGCTTCGGGGCCCGCCTGGAGCCGTTCATGCTCGTCGACCTGCAGCTGTGGCAGGGCCGCTCGCTCGACGTCGTCACCCAGGTCGAGACGCTGTCGCCCTACGGGCGTGCCATCGCCGCGGACTACCCCGCGTGGACGGCGGCGACCGCGATGGCCGAGACGGCCGAGCGGCTCACCGACGAGGAGCGGGAGCCGGCCACGCAGCAGTACCTGCTGCTCGTCGGTGGGCTCCGGACGCTGGCCGAGAGGTCCCACGACGCCCGGCTCGTGCTCGACGCCTACCTGCTGCGGTCGATGGCCGTGGCCGGGTGGGCTGCCTCGTTCGTCGACTGCGCCCGCTGCGGAGCCGCGGGTCCGCACCGGGCGTTCTCGGTGCCCTCGGGAGGCACGGTCTGTCCGCAGTGCCGTCCGCCGGGCGCGTCCGCGCCGGCACCCGCCACGCTGTCGCTGATGGGCGCGCTGCTGACCGCCGACTGGGACGCCGCCGACGCCAGCGAGCCGCGACCCCGCGACGAGGCCAGCGGGCTGGTCGCCGCGTACCTGCAGTGGCACCTCGAGCGCGGCGTCCGCTCGCTGCGGCACGTGGAGCGGGTGTGAGTCGCAGCGAGCGCGCGCGTCGCGGGGCCGACTCCCCTGTCGTGCGGGTCGAACCGCCGGTTCACCCGTCGGGGGAGCGGGCCCCGCACCTGCCCCCTGAGCTCCTGCCCGCCCACGTCGCGATCGTGATGGACGGCAACGGTCGCTGGGCCAACGCGCGCGGCCTGCCGCGGACCGCCGGGCACGAGGCGGGGGAGGCGGCGCTGCTGGACGTCGTCGCGGGCGCCATCGAGGTCGGCGTCCGGTACGTCTCGGCCTACGCGTTCTCCACCGAGAACTGGAAGCGGTCGCCTGACGAGGTGCGCTTCCTGATGGGCTTCAACCGCGACGTGATCCGCCGGCGGCGAGACCAGATGCACTCGTGGGGGGTGCGGGTCCGCTGGGCGGGACGGCGTCCTCGGTTGTGGCGCAGCGTGATCCGCGAGCTGGAGGAGGCCGAGCAGCTCACCGCCGACAATGACGTCTGCACCCTGACGATGTGCGTCAACTACGGCGGCCGTGCGGAGGTCGCCGACGCCGCGCGACAGATCGCGCGGGAGGCCGCCGCCGGACGGCTCGACCCCGAGAAGGTCGACGAACGGACCGTCGCCCGGTACCTCGACGAGCCGGACCTGCCCGACGTGGACCTCTTCGTGCGCACCAGCGGTGAGCAGCGGACCTCGAACTTCATGCTCTGGCAGTCCGCCTACGCCGAGCTGGTGTTCCTCGACGAGCTCTGGCCGGACGTCGACCGCCGGCACCTGTGGCGGGCGGTCGACACCTACGCTCGCCGCGACCGCCGGTACGGCGGGGCGGTCGACGTCCCGACCGTCGGCTCCTGACGCCGGCGCGGCGGCTCAGGGGACGGGCTGGCACGCCGAGCAGGTCCCGAACACCTCGACCTGGTGCTCGACGTCGGCGAAGCCGTGCTCGGTCGCGACGCCGGCCGCCCACGCCTCGACCGGTGCGTCCTCGACCTCGACGGTGCGCCCGCAGCCCCGGCAGACGAGGTGGTGGTGGTGCGCGCCGGTGGCGCAGCGGCGGTAGGCGGCCTCCCCGTCGTCCGCGCGCAGCACGTCGAGCTCGCCGTCCTCGGTCATCGCCTGCAGGGTGCGGTAGACCGTGGCCAGCCCGACCGGGTCGCCGCGTTGGCGCAGCTCGGCGTGCAGGTCCTGCGCGCTGCGGAAGGTCTGCTGCGCATCGAGCAGCGCCGAGACCGCGGCACGCTGCCGGGTGGCGCGTCGCTGCGGCGCCCGGCTGTCCATCAGCGCACCCCGCCCGGGTCCGGCGTGGCCGCCGGGGCGGGGCCGCCGCGGGACCCGCTGCGCGGCAGCCGGTGTCGGCGGTCGAGGACCGCCCGCAGCGCGACCGCGACGAGGAACACCGTGATGGTGGCGAGCACGATGCTGCCGCCGGAGGGGACGTCGGCGTAGTACGACGCGCCCACCCCGGCGAGGCTGCACACCAGGCCGATCCCGACGGCGGCGAGGACCGTGGCGCGGAAGCTGCCGGCCAGCTGCTGCGCGGCCGCGTTGGGCACGATCATCAGCGCGGACACGAGCAGCAGGCCCACGGTGCGCATCGAGAGCACGACCGTGACCGCGGTCATCACGGCCAGCGCGACGTTGACCGCCAGCGCGGGCAGGCCGACGGCACGGGCGTACTCCTCGTCGTTGCTGACCGCGAAGAGCCACGGCCGCAGCAGCACCAGCGCCGCCAGCAGCAGCACCGCGAGCGCGGCGAAGACACGGACGTCGGCCGCGCTGGTCGTCGTGATCGCGCCGAACAGGTAGGCGGTGAGGTTGGCGGGGCTGCCGGACGGGGCGAGGCTGATGAGCACCACGCCGCCGGCGATGCCGCCGTAGAAGATCACCGCGAGCACGACGTCGCCGCTGGTGCGTCCGCCCCACCGGACGAGCTCGACGAGGACCGCGGCCGCGACGGCGGCCACGAGCGCGGTCCACACCGGCGCCGCACCCGTCAGGACGCCCGTCGCGACGCCCGCGAGGGCGACGTGGCCGAGGCCGTCGCCGATCAGGGACAGGCGCCGCTGCACCAGGAAGACTCCGACGACGGGGGCGGCCAGCCCCACGAGGGCGGCGGCGAGCAGGGCGCGGCGCATGAAGTCGTAGTCGAGGATCTCCACCGCGCTCACCCACCCACCGCGGGCCGCGGCAGCCACGCGTCGTGCGGCTCTCCGGGGTGCGGCTCGCCGTCGTGGTGGTCGTCGTCGTGGTGGTGACCGACCTCGTCGTACCCGGCCGCGGTGACCGCCGCGATGGGCGCGTCCTGCACCACCCGACCGTCGCGGACGACCACCGCCCGCTCGACGACCCCGGCCAGCGGGGCGAGCTCGTGCGTGACGACGACGAGGGTCGTGCCGGTCGCGGACAGCGCGGCGAGCGTCGACGCCAGGGCCTGCTGGCTGGCGGCGTCCACGCCGGCGGTCGGCTCGTCGAGCAGCAGCAGCTCGGGCTCGGCGGCCAGCGCCCGCGCGATGAGCACCCGCCGCTGCTGCCCGCCGGACAGCTCGCCGACGCTGGAGCGCGCCCGGCCGGCCAGCCCGACGGCGTCCAGCGCCCGGTGCACCGCCGCGGCGTCGGCACGCCGGGCCGACGGCGAGAGCCGCCGCAGCGGTGACGTCCGGGCGAGCCGGCCGCACGCCACGACCTCGGCGACGGTCGCCGGCACCGACGTCGCGACGGTGTGACGCTGCGGCACGTACCCGACGCGGGCCCGGTCGCGCGCCCGGTCCACCGACGTCCCGAACAGCTCCAGCGACCCGCGCTGCACCGCGGCCAGGCGCAGGGCGGCCCGCACCAGCGTGGTCTTGCCGGAGCCGTTGGCCCCGAGCAGCGCCACGGCCTCGCCGGCGCGGACCTCGAGGTCGACGTCGCGCACGACGGTCACCTCGCCGTAGCCGACGTCGCAGCCGCGGTAGGCCAGCACCGGGGGCTCCCCGCCGGTCACGAGCACCGCTGCCCCTCCCTGAGCACGGCGAGGTTCGCCCGCATCACCGCCGGGTAGTCCTCGCCGGCGGAGGCGTCGGTGATGCCCTCCACCGGGTCGAGGACGGCGGTGGTCGCACCCGTCTCGTCGGCGACGGTGCGGGCGACGTCGGGGCTGGCCAGGGTCTCGACGTAGATCGTGCCGACGTCGCGGTCGCGGACGAGGTCCGTGACCTGGGCGAGGGCGGCGGGGCCGGGCTCGGCCTCGGGGCTCAGCCCGCTGATGCCGACCTGCTCGAGGTCGTAGCGCTCGGCCAGGTACCCGAAGGCCTCGTGGCTGGTGACGAGCAGCCGGGACTCGCAGCCGGCGAGCCCGGCGGCGAGCTCGGCGTCGAGCGCGGTGAGCGTGGCACGCACGGCGGCGGCGTTCGCTGCGTACGCGCTCGCGCCGTCGGGGTCGTCGGCGGCGAGCCGGTCGGCGACGGCGTCGGCGACGTCGGCGAGCCGGGTCGGGTCGAGCCAGAAGTGCGGGTCGGTGACGGCGCCCTCGGTGCCCTCGGTCCCGGCGTCGAGGTCGAGGCGGGCGGCCTCGGCCGTGTCGAGCACGGCGTCGGGGTCGGCCTGCGCCACGGCCTCGTCGACGGCGGGCTGGAAGCCGGACAGGTAGACCACCAGGCCGGCCTCGCTCAGGCCGGCGACGCCCCGCGGGGTGAGCTCGAGGTCGTGCGGCTCGGCGCCGGGAGGCGTCAGGTCGGTGACCTCGCGCCGGTCGCCGGCGACCTGCGTGGCGACCCACTGCAGCGGGTAGAACGAGGCGACGACGTCACCGCCTGGCCCGGCGTCGGCACGCGACGCGCCTCCGGCCGTCCCGCAGCCGGCGAGCAGCGCGAGGGCCGCCACGGCGGCGGCGACGCCACGGATGCTCATGAGGACCATTCTCACCAGTGAGAGCGCGGCCCGTCAAAACGATTCTCATCTGCATCGCCGGGGTGGACGGTCGGGGGAGCCCGGCTCAGCCACCGAGCACGAGCCACGCGGCGTAGCCGAGCAGGACGAGGAGGCGCAGCGCCCGGCCGGCCGGCGACAGGTGGGACCACGCCAGGTAGGTCAGCCATGCGATCACGAGCACGGCGAACAGCCCGAGCATCGCCGCCCACCGCCCGGTGAACAGCAGCGAGACCGGCACCGCGACCAGCAGCATCGCCGGCAGCAGCAGCCGGCGGCGACCGAGCGCCTCCAGCAGCGGCGACGACGCCCGCTCGATCCGCGGCCGCAGCCCCTCGCCGTCCATGCCCCGCATCCTGTCGGACCCGCCGCTCCCCGCCGCCGCGCCCACGCCGTCCCACGCGCCCGGCCGCCGCCTCGCCTGCTCCCCGCCCCCGCCCCACCCGCCGCCCCCGCCCGGCAGCCGCGGCCCCCGGTTGGCACGGGGCGCCCCTGTGCCAACGGGGGACTGGTGCAGGTGCGCCCACCGGGGTCGTCGTGGGTGGCCAGACCTGCGCGCCCGTGCGCCCGCCCGTCCGCTCGCCCTCAGGGAGGCCCGTCGTGCTCGTCGTGACCCGCTACCGGCTCGACCCGGACGACGCCCACGCAGCCGACGACCTCGTCGCCGCGGCCGGGACGGCGCTGCTCGCCCTGGCCGCCCGGCCGGGGTGCCGCTCTGCCCGCCTCGCGCGGGCGACGGACGACCCGTCGCTGTGGCTGCTCACCAGCGAGTGGGACGGGGCGGGCAGCTACCGGCGGGCGCTGTCGTCGTACGAGGTCAAGGTGGACGCCGTCCCGCTGCTGTCGCGCTGCCTGGACGAGCCGACCGCGTTCGAGGTGCTGGCGGACGTCGTGGACGGCGGGCTGCGCACCCACACCGGCGACCTGGCACCGGACGCGGCCACCGCCGCCCCCGGACGTACCGTCCACGGGCCCGGCGACTGACCCCACCGACCGACGGGCGGCGCCGAGGGCCCGGCCGGTCACGGGCACCCACGCCGCTAGGCTGACGTGCCCCTGCCGGTGCCGCCACCGACGAGGGCACGCACCCGGGGACCGACGTGATCGGTGCCCCGCCCGCCGCCGCACCGCACCGGATGGAGTGATCCCGCGTGGCCGCGCCCGCCAGTCGCATCGAGACCGTCGTCAGCCTCTGCAAGCGCCGCGGTTTCGTCTTCCCCTGCGGTGAGATCTACGGGGGCACGCGGTCGGCGTGGGACTACGGGCCGCTCGGGGTCGAGCTGAAGGAGAACATCAAGCGGCAGTGGTGGCGCACCGTCGTCACGAGCCGCGAGGACGTCGTCGGGCTGGACTCCTCGGTGATCCTGCCCCGCGCGGTGTGGGTCGCCAGCGGCCACGTCAACGCGTTCGTCGACCCGCTGACCGAGTGCCAGTCGTGCCACAAGCGCTTTCGCGCCGACCACCTGGCCGAGGAGTTCACCGAGCGCAAGGGCCGCGAGCCCGTGCCCGGCCTGACCGACGTCCCGTGCCCGAGCTGCGGCACGAAGGGCGCCTGGACCGAACCGCGGGAGTTCAACGGTCTGCTGCGCACCCACCTCGGCCCGGTCGAGGACGAGTCGGGCCTGCACTACCTGCGCCCCGAGACCGCCCAGGGCATCTTCGTGAACTTCCTCAACGTGATGTCCGCGGCCCGCAAGAAGCCGCCGTTCGGGATCGGCCAGATCGGCAAGTCGTTCCGCAACGAGATCACCCCGGGCAACTTCATCTTCCGCACCCGCGAGTTCGAGCAGATGGAGATGGAGTTCTTCGTCGAGCCGGGCAGCGACGAGGAGTGGCACCAGTACTGGATCGACGCGCGCACCGACTGGTACGTCGACCTCGGCGTCGCCCGCGACAACCTGCGCCACTACGAGCACCCGAAGGACAAGCTCTCGCACTACTCCAAGCGGACCGTCGACATCGAGTACCGGTTCGGCTTCCCCGGCTCGGAGTGGGGCGAGCTCGAGGGCGTCGCGAACCGCACCGACTTCGACCTGTCGACCCACTCCGAGCACTCGGGGGTCGACCTGTCCTACTTCGACCAGGCCAAGGGCGAACGGTGGACGCCGTACGTGATCGAGCCGGCGGCCGGCCTCACACGGTCGCTGATGACGTTCCTGGTCGAGGCGTACGCCGAGGACGAGGCCCCGAACGCCAAGGGCGGCGTCGACAAGCGGGTGCTGCTGCGCCTCGACCCGCGGCTCGCCCCGGTGAAGGCGGCGGTGCTGCCGCTGTCGCGCAACGAGGACCTCTCGCCGACGGCGCGGGCGCTGGCCGAACGGCTCCGGCGGCACTGGAACGTCGAGTTCGACGACGCCGGCGCCATCGGCCGCCGCTACCGTCGCCAGGACGAGATCGGCACCCCGTTCTGCCTCACCGTCGACTTCGACACCGCCGCCGACCAGTCCGTCACGGTGCGGGAGCGGGACTCCATGGCGCAGGAGCGTGTCGCCCTCGACCAGGTGGGGGCCTACCTCGCCGCCAGACTGCTGGGCTGCTGACTGCTGGGCTGCTGAGCGGGCCGACCACCCCCAGGCTGCACCCAGACTCGGGTGCGACCATGGAGGCATGCCCGTGACGACCGCCGCTCCCGCGCGCCCGGCCGCCGCCGACCCCGGCGCGCAGCCCGGCTCGCCGGTGCTGCCGCCGCTGCGGATCGGCCCCCACACGGTCACCACCCCAGTTGTGCTGGCGCCGATGGCGGGCATCACGAACGCCGCGTTCCGCAGCCTCTGCCGTGAGTTCGGTGCGGGCGTCTACGTCAGCGAGATGGTCACGTCCCGCGCGCTGGTGGAGCGCACGCCGGAGTCGATGCGCCTCGTGCGCCACGAGGAGGGCGTCAGCCCGCGCAGCGTGCAGCTCTACGGCGTCGACCCGGCGACGGTCGCGTCCGCCGTGCGGATGCTCGTCGACGAGGACCTCGCCGACCACGTCGACCTCAACTTCGGGTGCCCGGTCGCCAAGGTCACCCGCAAGGGCGGTGGGGCGGCTCTGCCCTGGAAGCCGGGCCTGCTCGCCGGTGTCGTCGCAGCCGCCGTGGACGCCGCCGCGCCGGCCGGCGTCCCGGTCACGGTCAAGATGCGCACGGGTGTGGACGCGGACCACCTCACGTACCTGGAGGCGGGCCGGATCGCGGCGGACTGCGGTGCGGCGGCGGTCGCACTGCACGCCCGCACCGCGGCCGACTACTACTCCGGCACCGCCGACTGGACGGCGATCGCGCGGCTGAAGCAGGTCGTCACCGGTGTCCCGGTGCTCGGCAACGGCGACATCTGGTCCGCCGACGACGCGCTGGCGATGGTGGCCGCGACGGGGTGCGACGGGGTCGTCGTCGGTCGCGGCTGCCTGGGCCGGCCGTGGTTGTTCGCCGACCTCGCTGCCGCCTTCGCCGGCGCGGGTCCGCGGGCGCGGCGCTGGGCGCCGGGGCTGCGGCAGGCCGCCGGCGTGCTGCGCCGGCACGCCGTGCTGCTCGCCGAGCACTACGGCGACGAGGTGCGTGCCTGCCGCGACGTGCGAAAGCACGTCGCCTGGTACCTCAAGGGCTACGCGGTCGGCTCTCACGTGCGCTCGCGCCTCGGCCTGGTCGACTCGCTCGCCGACCTCGATGCCCTGCTGGGCTCGCTCGACCTGGACCAGCCGCACCCCGGCGCGCCCGCCGAAGGCCCCCGGGGGCGCACCGCGGCGGCCAAGCGTGTCGCCCTGCCCGACGGCTGGCTCGACAGCCGCGACCTCGACCCCGGCGCCCGGCGGGAGGTGCGCGAGGCCGAGCTCGCGGTCAGCGGTGGGTGAGCCGGCGGCGCCGCGACCGCCCGACGACCCGCCCACGGGCGCTTCGTCCGACCGTCACCGTTCGTCCGGCCACCACGACCGCTCCCGCGACCGTGGCGGCCTCGGGAGCGTCCTGGCGCGCGTGATCGGACTCGTCCTTCTCGCCGCCGTCCTCGTCGTCGCGGTGACCGCCGGTCGGGTGGTGCTCGCGGCCCGCTCGGACGACACCGGCCCGGTCGACGCCATCGTCGTCCTTGGCGCCGCCCAGTACGACGGGGCCCCGCAGCCGTACCTGACTGCACGCCTGGAGCACGCGCTCGATCTGTACGAGAGCGACGCGGCACCGCTGGTCGTCACCGTCGGTGGCTCGCAGCCCGGCGACCGGTTCACCGAGGCCTCGGCGGGGAGGGACTGGCTGCTCGACCACGGCGTCCCGGAGGACGCGACCCTCGGTGTGGGCGTCGGCGGCAACACCCTGGCGAGCATGAGCGCCGTGGCCGCCGCGCTGCGCGAGCGAGACCTCGGCACCGCCGTCGTCGTCACCGACCCGTGGCACTCGCTGCGCTCGCGCGCGATGCTCGAGCAGCAGGGCGTCGAGACGGTGTCGTCGCCGACGCGCACGGGGCCCGCGAACGACGGCCTCGCCGCCGCCGTGCCGTACACCGCCCGCGAGACCGCCGCCTACCTCTACTGGTGGTGGCAGCGGGCGACGACGTGAACGGTGGCTGCGCGCAGGAGCGTTCCGGCCCGTCCGACCCCCCGCCGGGGTACGGACCCGCGGACGTCGCCCGGCTCGTCGCCGAGCCGCGCAAGCGCCCCGGTCGCGGCCACTTCGCGCGGGACCGGGCCCGGGTGCTGCACTCCTCGGCGCTGCGGCGGCTCGGTGGCAAGACCCAGGTGGTCGGGCCCGGGACGGACGACTTCTCGCGCACCCGGCTCACCCACAGCCTCGAGGTCGCCCAGGTCGGCCGGGAGCTGGCCGCGTCCCTCGGGTGCTCCCCGGACGTCGTGGAGACCGCGTGCCTCGCGCACGACCTGGGGCACCCCCCGTTCGGCCACAACGGCGAGCGAGCCCTCGACGAGGCGATGGCGGACGCGGGCGGCTTCGAGGGCAACGCCCAGACGCTGCGCCTGCTGAGCCGACTGGAACCCAAGATCGCCGCGGACGACGGGTCCCCGGCCGGGCTGAACCTCACCCGGGCCTGCCTCGACGCGGCCACGAAGTACCCGTGGGGCAGGGGCCAGGGCCCCGACGGGACGGCCAAGTTCGGGGTGTACTCCTCCGACGCCGCCGCGTTCGCGTGGCTGCGCGACGGCGCGCCCCCCGGGGTGCCGTGCCTGGAGGCGCAGGTGATGGACCTCGCCGACGACATCGCGTACAGCGTCCACGACGTGGAGGACGCCGTGGTGGCGGGCCGGCTCGACCCCGCGGACCTGGCGACCGACGGCGTGCGCGAGCGGCTCGTCGAGGCTGCGGCCGGGTACCTGCCCGACGTCGGGGCGGACGAGGCGCTGGCGGCGCTCGACCGGCTCCGGTCCACCCCGTCGTGGGTGGGTGCGTACGACGGCGGCCGCGGTGCGCTGGCGGCGCTGAAGACCATGACGAGCCAGCTGATCGGCCGCTTCGCCGCCGCCGCGGAGGAGGCCACCCGCGAGGCGGCCGGGCCCGGGGCGACGCTGACCCGGTACGGCGCCCGGGTCGTCGTCCCGCGGGGCACCCTGGCGGAGGTCGCCGCGCTCAAGGCGGTCGCGTCCGTGTCGGTGATGCAGGCCGCCGACCGGGCACCGCTGTACGAGCAGCAGCGCGACGTCGTCCTCGACCTCGTGCACCTGCTGTGCGACCGTGGCCCGAGCGCGCTGGAGCCACCGTTCGCCGCGGACTGGCACGAGGCGGGCGACGACGCCGGCCGGCGCCGCGCGGTGGCCGACCAGGTGTCGTCCCTGACCGACATGCGGGCGCTGGAGCGGCATGCACAGCTGCTCGGGCGCGCCCGGCCCACCGCCCTGGGCGGCACCTAGACTCACCGCGTGGCAGGGCGGATCCGGCGGGAGGACATCGACGCCGTCCGCGAGCGCACCCGCATCGACGAGGTCGTGGGGGAGCACGTCACGCTGCGGCCCGCCGGCGTCGGGTCGCTCAAGGGGCTGTGCCCGTTCCACGACGAGCGCTCGCCGTCCTTCCACGTGCGCCCGCAGGTCGGGCGCTACCACTGCTTCGGCTGCGGGGAGGGTGGCGACGCCTTCGAGTTCCTGCAGAAGGTCGACGGCGTCACGTTCAGCGAGGCCGTGGAGCGGCTCGCCGCGGCCACGGGCGTGCAGCTGCGGTACGAGGACGGCGGCGCCGGGCCCCGCAAGGAGGACGTCGGCCGCCGCCAGCGGCTGCTCGACGCCCACGCCGTCGCCGCGCAGTTCTACGCCGAGCAGCTCGCGTCGCCCGCGGCGCAGGTGGGACGCGACTTCCTGTCCGGGCGCGGGTTCGACCGTCCCGCCGCCGAGCAGTTCGGGGTGGGGTTCGCCCCACCGGGGTGGGACGCGCTGACGAACCACCTGCGGGGCAGGGGTTTCGACGCCGACGAGATGGCCACGGGAGGCCTCGTCAGCCGCGGTCAGCGCGGGGTCTACGACCGGTTCCGCGGCCGGCTGGTGTGGCCCATCCGCGACGTCACGGGTGCCCCGATCGGGTTCGGCGCCCGGCGGCTGCTCGAGGAGGACTCCGGGCCGAAGTACCTCAACACCCCCGAGACACCCCTGTACCGCAAGTCCACCGTGCTCTACGGGCTCGACCTCGCCAAGCGGGAGATCGCCCGCCGCCGGCAGGTCGTCGTCGTCGAGGGGTACACCGACGTGATGGCCTGCCACCTGTCGGGCGTGCCGACCGCCGTGGCGACGTGCGGCACCGCGTTCGGGGCCGACCACATCCCGGTGGTGCGGCGCCTGCTCGGCGACGACAGCGCCGCCGCGGGCGAGGTCGTCTTCACCTTCGACGGCGACGAGGCCGGCCAGCAGGCGGCGATGCGGGCCTTCGCCGAGGACCAGCGGTTCGTGGCCCGCACCTTCGTCGCCGTCGAGCCCGGCGGCCTCGACCCGTGCGACCTGCGCCTGCAGCAGGGCCCGGCCGCGGTCGAGGCGCTCGTGTCCGGGCGGACCCCGCTGTTCGAGTTCGCGATCCGCTCCACGCTGCGGCGCTACGACCTCGACTCCGCCGAGGGCCGGGTCGCCGCGCTGCGGGCGGCGGCGCCCGTCGTCGCGGGCATCCGGGACACCACGCTGCGCCCGGAGTACGCGCGCCGGCTCGGCGGGTGGCTCGGGATGGACGTCGAGGGGGTGCGCCGCGCCGTCCACGCGGCGGGTCGGGCCGGACCGAGCACCGCCCAGATGCGCCGCCCCGCTCAGGCGTACGGGACCGCGACAGGCACGACGGCGTGGACCGGCGACGCCACCGGCACGGCGCAACCCGCGCCGCCGTTGCCGGCTCCCGACCTGCGCGACCCGGTCGTCGCCGCCGAGCGGCAGCTGCTGCAGGCGGTGCTGCAGCACCCGGAGCAGGCCGCCGCGGCCGAGTTCGACGCGCTGCCAACCGACGGGTTCACCGCGCCGGCGCACCGAGCCGTGCACGAGGCGGTCCGTGCGCTCGGCGGGGCCGGCGCGGCCGGTCCCGGCTGGGCCGAACAGGTCCGCGAGACCGCCGCGGAGCCGGTCCGGCCCCTGGTCGGCGAGCTCGCGGTCGCCGGGCTGCCGGTAGCGGGGGCCGACGGGGTCGCCGGGCTCGCGACCTGGCTGGTCCGCGGTGTGCTCGAACGGGGCCTCGTGCGCCAGGAGGCGGACCTGCGGGGCCGCGCCCAACGCTTGGAGGCCTCGGGTGACGCCGAGGGTGCCTCCGCCGCGTACGGCGACCTGTACGCGCTCGCGGCGCGTCGCAAGCGGCTGGCGGAGACGTGACGGTGCCCGGGGTGAGCGCACGTCGTGACCCACCCGCCGCCGTCCGCGCCGCCGCGGGCCTAGGCCGCTGGCAGCGACCACTTGCCGTCGCGGTGCTGGACGAAGGCGGCACCGCCGTGGCGACCCGCGACCACCTGGCCGTCGTCGACCCGGGCGCCGGTGCGGCTGCGTCGCCGGCGCTGCGCTGGCGGCGGCCCTGGCACGAGGTGGACGCCGGCACCTGGGACGACGCCGGCCGCGTGCTGCAGGTCAGCTGGGTCGGCGGCGGTCGCGACGCCCTCGCCGTGGTCGGCGACACCGGCACCCGGCTGCCGGAGGTGCTGCGGGAGCGGGTGCAGTCGACCGTGGTCGCCTCACGGCACGTGCTCGTGGACGGCGCCCGGGGGGTGCGGCTCGTCGTCCGGCGCGCCCCGCGTGGGCTGCTGCTGCAGGAGGTCGCCGACCGCGGGGTGGACCTCGGGTCGCCACGCACGCAGGCGGTGCTCGCGTCCGAGCGCGACGCGCTGGCCGCGGAGGTGGGGCTGGACGCGCACGCACCGGCCGGCGGCGAGCAGCCGGGGGAGCGGACGTGGCGCTGAGCGGCGGGCTGCGGGCGCTGGTCGTCTCCGTGTCCGCCGTGGGCATCGCCGGGTCCGCCGTGCTCGGCGGCTTCGTCGGCTACACCGCCGGGGCCGCTGTCGTCGGCGTGCGGACCCTGCTGCAGGAGCCGGGGTCGCTGACCGGCGACGGCGGCCTCGACGGGCTGCCCGACACCGGCGGCCAGGGTGACCTGGGTGACGGCGGGCTGGGCGACGGCGGGCTGGGCGACGGCGGGCTGGGCGGGGACGGGAGGGCCGCGGCGGGCGCCTACGCCGAGCCGCGCCCGGACCGGCCGGTCGTCGAGCTCGCCTACGAGGTCGCCGCCGGCCTGTCGTCCCTGGCGGGCACCGAGTCCGTGGTGCTCACCCCGGACCGCCGGGTCTGCGAGCTCGTCTTCCGGCTGTGGCCGAACACGCCCGAGACGGCGGCGTCGGGCACCGTGCTCGACGTGGTGTCCGCGAGCGTGGACGGCTCGAAGGTCGACGTGGGCGTCGAGCGCGCCGGTGGCGGGGCCGGCACACCGGGCACGCTGCTGGAGCTCCCGCTGCAGGGGTGCTCCGAGGCGGGAGACCCGGTGGCGGCAGAGCTCGCGTTCACCGTCGAGCTCGGCGAGGACGCCGAGGAGCGGGTCGGGTACGCCCCGCAGGACGAGATGGCGTGGTTCGCCACCGCCTTCCCGCTGCTGGCGTGGGAGCACGGCGAGGGCTGGATGCGCGAGCCCGCCGTCCCGCTGTTCGGCGAGAGCGCGGGCAGCGAGGCCTTCGACCTGCGCACCCTGGAGGTGAGCGCGCCGTCGGAGTACGTCGTCACCGGCACCGGGCAGAAGGCGGGGACGGTTCAGGACGGCGACACGACCACGCACACCTTCCGCGCCCCGGCCGTGCGCGACGTGGCGGTCACTGTCGGGGACCTGGAGGTCGTCGAGGCGTCCGTCGACGCCGGCGGGGACGAGCCGGTCCGGGTCCACGTGGCGGTCCCCGCCGGCCGGGACACCGCGGTCGGGCCGCGGCGCTGGCTCGACGTGCAGCGGCGGTCCCTGGGCGCCGTCGCCGGCTACCTCGGCCCGTACCCCTACTCGGACCTGTGGGTGAGCGTGGTGCCGGCCTTCCCCACCGGCGTGGAGTTCCCCGGCGCGGTCTTCTACGGCGACGTCGACCCGGCCGCCGTCACCGCGCTGGTGCCGCACGAGACCGCGCACATGTGGTTCTACGCGCTCGTGGGCAACGACCAGGGCCGCGACCCGTGGCTCGACGAGGGCCTCGCCAGCTTCGTCGAGGCCCTCGCGACGGGTACCGGCGAGCTGCTGCCGCTGCTGCCGGTGCCGGCCGACGCGCATGGCCACCTGGGGGAGCCGATGACGTGGTGGTCCGAGCGCGAGGACGCCGAGCAGCTCTACGGTGCCGGGGTCTATCAGCAGGGCGCGGCGGCGCTGCTGGACGCGCGGCGTGCCGCCGGCGCCGAGTCCTTCGACGCCGCGCTGCGCACCTACGTGCGGGACCAGGCGCACCGCGTCGCGCGGCCCGAGGACCTGCGCGCGGCCCTGGCCGAGCTGCCGGAGGCGGTGGCGGTGCTGGAGGACGCCGGGGCGTTCCGCCCGTCCGGGGACGTGACGTAGCGGCTGCTAGGGTCGACGGTGCGCTCGGGCCGCACCGGCTCGCGTGACGGTCCCGCATAGCTCAATTGGCAGAGCAGCCGGCTGTTAACCGGCAGGTTGTTGGTTCGAGTCCAACTGCGGGAGCACAGTCACCAGAACCCCGTCCACGAAGCCGCGCCCGGCTATCGGTCCGCTACCGCCGACACCCGGGACGCGGTCGAGCGCCGCCTCCGGTGCGACGGCGAGTGCGGCCGTCCACGTCGGACCGGACCCTGGCTTCGCCCGCCTCGCCAGGGCGCGCGGCGGACGCGAGGTATTGACGTATCTCAAGGGTCCGCCCTAAAGTCCATCCAAGTCCAAGCAGATCCAAGCAACCGCTCAGGGTCCGGGGACGGTGTCATGGGGCAGGAGCTGCTCGCGGGACTCGACACCGTCTCGACCTCTCATCCACCCGTTCAGTGAGGTTCGATCGCATGCCCCTGGCGAACACTGCCGACCTGGTCGAGCAGGCCCGCTCGGCCGGCGTCGGGGTCCCCGCGTTCAACGTCATCACCCTCGAGCACGCCGAGGCGGTCGCCGTCGGCGCCGAGAGGGCCGGCTGCCCGGTGATCCTTCAGATCAGCGAGAACGCGGTCACGTTCCATGGTGGACGGTTGGGCCCGATCGCAGCCGCGACGGTAGAGGTGGCACGGCAGGCAGGAGTCGACCTGTCCGTCCACGCCGACCACGTCGAGGGCCCCGCCGTCCTGCACCAGGTGGCGGACACCGGAGTCAGCTCGGTGATGTTCGACGCCTCGCACCTGGACTACCACGCCAACGTCGCTGCGACGCGGGATGCCGCGCAGTGGGCTGGCGCCCGTGGGATCCTGCTCGAGGCGGAGCTCGGCAAGGTCGGCGGCAAGGGCGGCGCCCACGCGCCGGGCGTGCGCACCGACCCTGTCGAGGCGGCCGACTTCGTCGCCGCGACCGGCGTCGACATGCTCGCGGTGGCGGTCGGTAGCTCGCACGCCATGCTCGACCGGACCGCCACGCTCGACCTCGCGCTGATCGAGAAGCTGGCCGGCGCGCTGCCGGTCCCGCTCGTCCTGCACGGGTCGTCGGGCGTCTCCGACGCGATGCTCTCCGACGCGGTACGAGCCGGGATGGTCAAGATCAACATCGGGACGATCCTCAACGTGGAGTGGACGAGAGCGATCCGGGAGGTCCTGGAGCAGGACCCGGCGGTCGTCGACCCCCGCACGTACGTGCGCCCGGCTCGCGACGCGGTGGCGGAGGTGGTGGCTCGCTTGTCCACCAGGATCGGGCACCCGGCATGATCGTCACGCTCACGCTCGACCCGGGGCTGGACCTCACCTACACGCTCACCGAGTCGTGGGTGGGCGAGGTGGACGTGCACCGCGCCACGAGGGCAACGATCGAGGCCAGCGGCAAGGGAGCCAATGTCTCACGAGCCCTGCACCACAACGGTGTTCGCACGGTCGCCGTCCTGCCTCTCGGTGGGTCCACGGGGCACCACCTGTCCGAGCTGCTCGACGTCGAAGGCGTTGTGCACCGCACCGTCCCGTCGGTCGAGGCCACGCGCGTCAACATCACGATGGCCGTCAGAGGCCGCGGACCCGTCAAGGTGAACGGACCGGGGGGCAGGTTGACGGGATCGGACCTGGAGGCACGCAAGCACGAGGTCGCCACCGTGCTGAGCGATGTCACGCACGACGGCGAGGTGTGGCTGGCGGTCTGCGGGTCCCTGCCACCTGGCGTAGGCCCGGCGGTGGTGGGTGAGCTCGTCGCGCTGGCGCATGCCCGCGACGCGCTCTGTGCCCTCGACGTGTCGGGGGAGGCACTGACGGCTGCCATCTCAGAGGGGGCGGATCTGGTCGCTCCCAACCAGTGGGAGCTCGCCGAGGTCAGTCCGAGGGCCGCCTCGGCCGGCGCGCTGGTCAACAGCGTCGGTGCCGGCGACGCCCTCCTGTCCGGGTGGCTCGCCCGTGTCGCAGCGCCGGCCGACCGGATGATCCGTGCGCTCCGCTGGGCCAGGGCCGCTTGTCTGTCGCCGATGACCGTCGCCCCTGCCCTGACCTACCCGCCGGACCCCGCTGACGGGACCACCGTCGGCTCTGTCGACTGCCCCCACGTTGAGAGGTTGACGCGATGACCAAGAACCGTCGGATCGTTGTGACCGCCGTCGAGTCGATGGAGCTGCGCGAGGAGCCGATCCCGGTGCCCGCGGCGGGCGAGATCCGGGCACGCAGCACCTACATCGGGGTGTGCGGGTCGGACACGCACGCCTTCCACGGCCGGCACCCCTTCATTCCCATCCCCTACCTGCCTGGTCACGAGGCGACCGGAGTGGTGGAGGAGCTCGGGGATGGCGTCACGTCCGTCGCGGTCGGTGACCGCATCGTTGTGGAGCCGACGCTGCCGTGCTGGGAGTGCAAGCAGTGTCGCAACGGTGCCGAGAATGTGTGCGAGAACCTCGAGTTCTTCGGATGCGGCTACCCCCAGGGCGGTATGGCGGACCGGTTCGTTGTCCGCGCCGACCGGCTGCACGTCATCCCCGATGACATCAGCGACCTCGGTGCGGCGCTCATCGAGCCGCTGGCGACACCGGTCCACGCCGGCCGCATCGCCGGGCCGCTCCAGGGTCGCACGGTCGCCGTGCTGGGGGCGGGCACGATCGGACTGCTGATGCTCGCGGTGGCGCGCTGGTCCGGTGCTTCCAAGGTCGTCGTCACCGACCCGTTGCCCGCCAAGCGCGACGCCGCGCTTCGGCTGGGCGCCGACGCCGTCGTCGACGCGATGGTCCCGGATGTCGCAACTCGGGTCCGAGCCGCGCTGGGGGAGAGCGCCGACGCCGTCTTCGACTGTGTCGCAGTGAAGTCCACCACCCTCGCGGCGATCGACATGGTCCTCAAGGGCGGCACGGTGGCCGTCGTCGGCATCCCGGCCGCCGACTTCGAGCTGCCGATGCGCATCATGCAGGACCAGCAGATCCGGCTCCAGGGGTCTGCGACGTACGTCCCACAGGACTACGCCACAGCGATCGAGATGATCCAGTCGGGTGCGGTACGCGCCGAGGACTTCATCACCGGGCAGTTCCCGTTGGAGCAGGCTGAGCAGGCCTTCGAGGCCTCGACCAGCGGCGAGCACATCAAGGTGCTGATCCGGCCGTGACTCCGACCGACCTCAACGGTCAGCAGGACCTGCGTCCGGCCAGCGCCCGGCGCGAGGCCATCCTGGCGGCTCTGCGCCGGCGGGGGCAGGTCCGGGCCGTCCAGATCGCCGACGACCTCGGCGTCACGCACGAGACCATCCGCAAGGACCTGCTGGCCCTGGAGTCCCTCGGCCTGCTGCAGCGTGTGCACGGCGGGGCGGTACCGGTGGAGTCGCTGTTGTACGAGCCCAGCATCGGCGCGCGCACGGCGATGGCCGAACAGAAGCAGCGGATCGCCGCGGCTGCGGCCGACCTCGTGCCCCCGACCGGCGCTGTGCTCATCGACTCGGGGACGACGACCGCGGCGCTGGCCGCGAACCTGCCCCGCGGGTCGTCGCTGGTCGCGGTCACCAACGCGTTGCCGGTCGCGCTCGCGCTGATGGCCCACCCACAGCTGACCGTGCACATGCTCGGCGGCCGGGTCCGGGCCGCCACGATGGCCACGGTCGACTCGTGGGCCCTGCGCGACCTGCAGGAGGTCCAAGCCGACGTCGCGTTCGTCGGCACCAACGCCTTCTCCCTCGGGCACGGCCTCAGTACCCCGGACGCGGCCGAGGCGGCCGTCAAGAGCGCCATGGTCGAGTCGGCGCGACTGACCGTACTGCTTGCCGACCACACGAAGTTCGGCCGGGACGCTCTGTTCAAGTACGCCGACCTCGACGCCATCGACGTCCTCATCACCGACGACGGGATGAGCCGACCGGACGCGCAGTCCCTCCTGGACGACGCCGGCATCGAGGTACTCCGCGTCTGACCGATGCGGTGTCGGCGCAACGACCGCTCGGTGCAGAGGAAGGGAATGAGCCAGGTGAAGAAGGTCCTGACGGTCGGCGAGGTCCTCGTCGAGATCGTGGCCACCACCAAGGGCGACGGCTTTCGCGAGCCCCAGCCCCTCGTCGGCCCGTATCCCTCGGGTGCACCGGCGATCTTCATCGACCAGGTCGGCCGCCTCGGCACGCCGGCCGCCATCGTCTCCCGCGTCGGCGACGACGACTTCGGTCGGCTCAACCTGGATCGTCTCGCGGCAGACGGGGTCGACGTCTCGGGAGTCGACGTGGCGGCGGGAGAGGCCACGGGATCGGCGTTCGTCCGCTACCGTCCCGACGGCTCGCGCACGTTCGTCTTCAACATCGCCCACAGCGCGACCGGCACCCTGGTCCTCACGCCAGGCGCCGAGACGCTGATGGCGCGTTGCGACCACCTGCACGTCATGGGCACGGCACTGTCCGCGCCGCGCGTCGCCCACGTCGCGCGCGAGGCCATGGCACGCATCAAGGCGCGCGGCGGCACGCTGAGCTTCGATCCCAACCTGCGGGCCGAGATCCTCGACACGCCCGGACTGCGCGAGGCCCTGGACGAGGCGCTCACCCTCAGCGACCTCTTCCTGCCCTCGGGTGAGGAGATCTTCCTCTTCACCGAGGCGCGCGACGAGGCCGGAGCCGTCGAGGAGCTGTTGGACCGCGGCGTCAGCGACATCGTGATCAAGCGCGGAGCCGAAGGAGCGAGCCACTTCGACCGCGGCGGCCGCACCGACATGAGCCCTCTCCCGGTCGAGGAGGTCGATCCGACCGGCGCGGGTGACTGCTTCGGGGGCGCCTTCGTGAGCTTCTGGCTCGCGGGTGCGCCTGCCGAGACCGCTCTCCGCTACGCCAATGCCGCCGGCGCCCATGCGGTGACCAAGGTCGGGCCCATGGAGGGCGCGGCCACCCGTGACGAACTCGATGCCCTTCTGGGGCATGGAAAGGGATGACCGCATGACAACGAACCCGCTGCACGACATCGCGTTGTGGCTCGACCGCGAAGGCCCCTCGGGCATCCCTTCGGTCTGCTCGGCGCATCCGATGGTCCTGGAGGCGTCGATGCGCGCCACCCTCCCGACGAAGCTGCCACTGCTGATCGAGGCGACCTGCAACCAGGTCAACCAGGACGGCGGCTACACCGGCATGACCCCGCGCGACTTCCGCGGCTTCGTCGAGCGGATCGCCGACGACGCCGGCTTCCCTGCCGAGCGCATCATCCTGGCGGGAGACCACCTCGGGCCGAACCCCTGGAAGAATTTTCCCGCCGAGGAGGCGATGGGGAAGGCCGAGGTGATGATCCGCGCCTTCGCGGCCGCGGGGTTCAGCAAGCTGCACCTCGACTGCTCCATGGGCTGCCAGGGTGAGCCGGTGGCGCTGAACGACGACGAGACCGCGTCCCGCGCTGCGCGCCTGGCCGCTGCGGCAGAATCGGCGCTGCCGGGCGGCGACGTCCCCAAACCGGTCTATGTCATCGGCACCGAGGTCCCGATTCCCGGCGGCGCGATGGAGGCCCTCGAGGAGCTCGAGCTGACCGGTGCCGATGATGCCCGTGCGACCGTCGAGATCCACGAAGCGGCCTTCGCCCAGGCCGGCCAGTCGGACGCCTTCACGCGTGTGATCGCTGCAGTGGTCCAGCCGGGCGTGGAGTTCGGCAGCCACAACGTCGTCGAGTACGACAGCGGCAAGGCTCGTGCCCTGAGCGCCGCGCTGGCAGACGTGCCCGGTCTCGTCTACGAAGCTCACTCCACCGACTACCAGACCCGCGCCAACCTGACCGATCTGGTGCGGGACGGGTTCGCCATCCTCAAGGTGGGCCCCGGCCTGACCTTCGTCCTCCGTGAGGCCTTCTACGGACTCGACGGCATCGCCGAGGAGCTGTACCCCGGCAGCCGTGACCAGACCCTGCGCGCCACGATGGAGCAGATCATGCTGGCCGCACCTCAGAACTGGGACAAGTACTACGAGGGCAACGATGCCGAGCGCGCTCTGCAGCGGCACTTCTCGTACAGCGACCGGATGCGGTACTACTGGCCTCAGCCGGAGGCTGCCGCGGCCGTGGAGCGCCTGTTCGAGATCCTCGGGGACACCGAGCTGCCGGAGACGCTGATCGGCCATTACCTGGGGGCGCGCTACGAAGCAGTCCGCAGCGGGCGCGTGGCACCCACTGCGCGCAGCCTGGCCCTGGCGGCGGTCGACAGCCTCATGCAGGACTACATCGCGGCCTGCGACGGATGAGCCGACCTGGCATCGGGGCAGGACGTTCGTCGCATCGGCTGCTGCAGCGGGTGCATGGCGCGGCGGTGCCGGCGGAGTCGCTGTCGTACGAGCTCGGCATCGACCCATGCACGGCGATGGCGCAAGCGAAGCAGCGGCTCGGAGGTCCTCGGGGTGGGCTCGGAGGCGATCAGATCATCTCCGTCAGGGTGTCGACGCCGGGGCCCTGGAGATCGTCCAGTGCCACCCGCCGTCCGGACAGGGCCAGGACGAGACACAGCGCGGTGCCGCGGACGGGCGCACCGTCGCCGGCGGAGACGTCGGCGTCTTTCGCGGTCACCCGGACGCGGGCAAGGGTCTCCTTCGCGCCGCCGAACGACGCGGGGGTCAGGGCCAGGTACTGCACGGCCCTGGCGAGCGCCTGCGGCGGGTAAGCCCGCTCGAGGCCCAGCGGCCGGCGGATGTCCTCACCGTGGACGGCCTCCTCGACGAGCCGGCTGTCCAGCGGCGCGGGCGGGGTCGACGTCCTCGGCGCCACCCGCCGGTACCGGGTCAGCGTCTCCCGGGGTGAGGCCCCGCGTTCCCGCGCCACACCCCGCGCGTTCTGGCGGTCGAAGTCGAAGCGTGCCCGCGCGAGGCCGACCACGAAACCGACTCGCGTCGTGCGCGCCGTGTCGACGAGGTGGGCGACCACGTCGTGGACGGTCCAGCCCTCGCACAGCGACGGCAGCTCCCAGCGTTCGTCGTCGAGGCGTTCGAGGTCGGCGATCAGCGCCCCGCGCTCGTCGTGCACCAGCGGCCAGACGTCGTCCACGCGTCAGCCCGCCCCGACGAGCAGCAGGGTGCCGCCGAACACGACGCCGGTGACGCGCAGGGCGATGGTGGTGTAGCCCAGGATGTCGCGGATCCCGAGCCCGGCGATCGCCAGCAGCGGCAGGGCCCAGAACGGCTGGATCATGTTCGTCCACTGGTCGCCGTAGGCAATCCCCATGATCACGACGGCGGGGTCGACGTCCAGCTGCGACGCCGCCTCCACGAAGATCGGCGCCTGCACCGCGAACTGGCCACCGCCGCTGGGGACGAACAGGTTCAGCAGGCCGCCGGAGACGAACGCCCACACGCCGAGCGTGCCGGGCGTGGCGAGCTCGACGAAGAAGTCGCTGAACACGCCGATCAGCCCGGACGCCGTCATGATCCCGAGGATCCCGGCGTACAGGGGGAACTGCAGCAGGATGTCGCCGACGTTGCGGGCGGCGTTCACGACGAGGCCGGCCAGCTCGGCGGGGGAGCGGACGAGCAGCAGGATCGCGGTCAAGAACGTCCAGTTGACGATGTCGAGGGTGAGCGCGAGCCCCTCCTGCGTGAAGTACGTCACGAGGTAGGTGACGAGGGCCGACCCCAGCGCGGTGGTGATCACCCGGCTGCCGTCGACGCGCTGGGCCGGGGTGCGCTCGCCGTCGTCGGTGGTCGGGTGCGCGGTAGGCCGCTTCGCACCGACCGCGTCGGCGGGGAGCTCGACGATGCGCTCGTCGGGCTTGGGGCGCAGCGACGCCATCGACGCGACGAGTACCACGACGGTCACGACGACCGCGGCGATGTTCCACGCCGAGAAGATCGTCTCGGTCACGGGGATCGGCGCGCCGAGCTGGTCGGTGACGAAGGGTGACGAAACCGTACGCCTGCACGGGGGTCCGCGGCACGGACGCGACCCGCACGAGCAGGCCGTGCACCGGGCCGGTGTTCGCCAGCGTGTGCCCAAACAACATGATCAGCGACATCTGCGTCATGAACGCCAGCAGCCCGGTGAGCCCGTCGCCCCAGCCGCGCACGACGTCGACGGGGCCGGTGTCGGTCAGCGTCAGGGCGAGGACGGCGACGACGGCGGTGAGCGCGACGGCGAACACCAGCGCGCTCGGCAGCCAGCGCTCGACCACGGACAGCGTCGGCCGGGACAGGGCGCAGCATGGGCAGACCTCCTTCAAGGTGCCGGTGATCCTGGTGCGTGCGGCGACCACCGGGCAAGGCGCCGTGCGGGCCGTGGTTCGGTGGGCCGGTGGACGTCGCCGAGGTGGTCGTCGTGGTGGACGCGGCCAACGTGGTCGGCTCCCGTCCCGACGGCTGGTGGCGGGACCGGACCGGCGCGGCCACGCGGCTGCTGGAGCGGCTGCGCGGCCTACCGGGCTCGGTCGTTGACGTCGCCGGTGAGTCCGCGGTGGCGGCCGGTGTCGTCGTCGTGCTGGAGGGGCGGGCCCGCGATGCCGTCGTCCCGGTGGACGCCGGGATCGAGGTGGTGCTCGCGCCGGGCAGCGGGGACGACGCGGTGGTCGACATCTGCCGGCGCGGCGGGTCGCGCTTGGTGGTGGTGACCGCCGACCGCGGCCTGCGGGCGCGGCTGCCGGCCGGGGCCGTCGCCGTCGGACCGCGGTGGCTGGACGCCGCGCTAAATCAGCCCTGAGCGCTGCGCAGGGCGTGGGCGAAGGCGACGTCGAGCACGAACAGGAACGCGCCCTGGATGACGACCGCCGCGCTGTCGCCGGTCGCGGTCGACCCGGGGCGACGGGCCCAGGCCACCCCACCGGCGACGTAGCCGACGTCCGCCACGGCGTTCGCCCACAGCAGCCGGCGCAACCGGCGCGCCGCGACCTCGGGGGGCCGGTGCTCGCCGCGACGGCGTCCGCGCTCGCCCGCCGCGGCGATGGCCGCGTCGACCGCGCCCCACGCCGCGCTCTGCCGGCCGAAGGCCGCCAGAGCCTCGTCGCCGCGGCGGCGGCCGGCGACGTAGGCCGCCAGCCCACCGAGCACGCTCAGCGCCGCCCAGGCGCCGAGCAGGCGGGGGAGCAGGCGCTGCACGTGGTCCAGGTCGGCCTCGTTCACTCCGGGTCCACCCGTCCTCGCAGGGACTTTGTGCGTCCCCGCTGCTTCTTGGCCTCGATCCGCCGACGCTCCGACCCGCGCGTCGGGCGCGTGGCACGGCGCTCGCGGGCCGGCGGCGCGACCGCTTCCCGCAGCAGGACTGCGAGTCTGGTGCGGGCGGCGTCGCGGTTGCGGCGTTGGCTGCGGTGCTCGGACGCGACCACGGTCAGCACGCCACCCACGAGCCGCGTCGCCAGCCGGTCGAGGGCACGGCGGCGCTGCGTGTCGCCGAGCGCCCTCGACGCCGCGACGTCGAAGGACAGCTCGACGCGGGAGTCGGTCGTGTTCACGCCCTGCCCGCCGGGGCCCGAGGCGCGCGAGAAGCGCCAGGACAGCTCGTCCGCGGGCACCACGAGGCCCGGCGTCACGGGCAGGGGACCGGTCACGCCGTCCAGCATGACGCCCCCCAGGACCGTTTTGCGCCTGGCTAGGGTTCGTCTTGACGCGGGGCAGTAGCTCAGCCGGTCAGAGCAGCGGACTCATAATCCGTCGGTCGTGGGTTCGAGCCCCACCTGCCCCACCCAGCGAGACGGCAGTCGGGTGAGCGCCGGTCGATGTGCGCCGAGTGTCGGCGCCCTCGGCGCGTCGTTCCCACCGCGCCGAGCGGACGCGGGCTCAGAACAGGCCGTTGTCGTTCGCCGAGTCGTCCTGGACCACCTGGAGCACGTCCCAGTGCTCGACGACCCGGCCGTCGTCGTCCAGACGGAGGATGTCGATCCCGGCGTAGTCCTCGTCCCCCGGCCAGGCCTGGTGGCAGTGGAGGACGACGTAGTCGTCCTCGGCGACCGCTCGGACGAACTCCACGCGCTTGCCTGGGTAGTCGCGCGCCATCGTCTCGAAGTAGTCGACGAACGCCTGCTTGCCGTCGCCCACGTGCGGGTTGTGCTGCGTGTACGTGGCGCCGGCGTACCGCTCGGTGGCCTCGGCGGGTCGACGCTCGTTGAACATCAGGTCGTAGAACGCCCGGACGGTGGCCTTGTTGGCGTCCAGTCGGTCGTCGGGCACGGGGCTCCTCGGCTCGCAGGTGGATGGCGGTCAGCACCCTAGGCAGTCGGGCTGTCCCGCACCCCGTGCAAGGGCGGGAACCCCAGGTGTTCCGCGGGACCCAGGCCGGTTGATGCAACCCCGCCGGCACAGCAGGATGGTCTGCGTGGCGACCGGTCGGCGCGGCGCGGCCGGGGCGACCTGGTCGAGGTACCGGGAGTGGATCGGCGACCGGTCGGGGATCTTCGCGTCGGTCGTGGAGGCATAGGCACCGGCGCGGGCGCTGTACCCGGGCAGCTACGTCGACCTGTCGCCGTCGACCGCCGTGCCGTCCGTGACCTACGTCGACACCGACCGCCGCGCCGCACGGTTCTTCGCCGACGCGGACCTCGTGGCCTCCGAGCTCGCCGACCGCACCCGCCCCGGGGCCGGGATCGAGGTCAGGTTCCTGCCCGCGGACTACGCGACTGATCTCCCGGTGCCGGAGTCCGGGTTCGACCTGCTCGTCTCGCTCTACGCGGGGCCGGTGCTCCAGCACTGTCGTCGGTACCTGCGGCCGGGCGGGCCGGTGTTGGCGAACGCCAGCCACGGGGACGCCGGCCTCGCCGCGCTCGACCCCGGCCTCGAGCTCGTGGCCGCCGTCCTGCACCGCGACGGCCGGTACCGACTCGACACGGGCACGCTCCGGGCGTACCTGGTGCCGAGGAAGCCCGAGGCGGCCGAACCGGAGCGGATCCGTCGCAGCGGTCGCGGGATCGCCTACACCACGGCGGCGTTCGCCTACGGCTTCCGCGTCGAATGACGCGCGTCACCGCACGCGTCCGGCGGCGCGCTTGAGCCCGTCCGCGAACTGGTCGAACGAACCGGTGAGGTCGGGGATCGTCCTGGCGATCAGCCCGGACAGCGGACCGGTGAACTCCTCGGTCATCGAGAACACCGTCCCCGCCGGGGCGTCCTCGAGCTCGTAGGTCCGCACGCCGCGAAGCAGTCCCAGGGGCATCCCGTCCGCCCAGACCATCCGGTGCGGCGGCTGCATCTGCGTCACCGTCACCGTCAGCGTGAACGTGCGCTGCGGGCTTGCGACCGAGACCAGCCCGACCTGGTGCCCTCGGCGCGATCTCGCGCTCGATGCTCACGACGGCCGGGTTCGAGTCGCGGTAGCCCGGCGCGTCGGTGAGCAGCCCCCAGACCACGGACGGCGGCGCCTCGATGGTGCGTGAGACGGCGTACCGGCGCGTCACGACCTCAGATCGCCCGCATCCGGTTGTTGCGCGCCCCGTGCTCCACCTCGGCCAGGCCGAGCGCCTCCAGCACCGGCGGCACGTAGCCGCCGAACCGGCCCCGCAGGCCCTTCTTGACGCCGTACCAGCCGCCGACCGGGTTCTGCTCCGAGCGGCCCCACGCCTCGACCGTGCCGTCGGAGGCCGGCTTCTTCTCGTCCGTGTTCCCGAGTGGCACCCAGTCCCCGCGGTCGACGAGCATGCGGTGCAGGTCCTCGATGCACGACAGGTGGTAGCGCAGCTGCGTGCGGCCGACGTCGACGACGAGGGCGGGCAGGTCGGCGTCCGGGTCGCGGTAGGCGGTGAACTCGCTGGTCCCCGGTGGGGTACGCAGGTGCCAGGGGTCGGTAGGGGTGCCGGTGCCGTCGACGTCGTCGGTGCTCATGGAGGACACGGTGCCGGGCGGAACCGGTCATCACCTGTCGGGTTCCTTCCTACACTCGATCGGGTGCGTGCTGCGCGGGTGCTGGACATGCTGCTGCTCCTGCAGCGTCGTGGTCGCCTGACCGCTGCCCAGCTGGGCGCTGCGCTGGAGGTGAGCGAGCGCACGGTGCTGCGCGACGTCGAGGCGCTGAGCGAAGCGGGCGTCCCCGTCTACACGAGCCGGGGTGCGGGCGGCGGGATCGAGCTGCTGGATGGGTTCGAGACCCGCCTGACCGGGCTCACGCCCGACGAGGCGGCGTGCCTGCACCTCGTCGGGCAGCCAGAGGTGGCGCACCGGCTCGGGCTCGGTGCGCCGACCCGCCGGGCACGGCACAAGCTCGACGCGGCGCTCCCGCGGGTCCTGGCGGAGCAGGCCGACGCCCTGCCGGGCTGGTTCGTGCACGACCCCGACCCGTGGACCGGGCACCGGATCCCGCACGGCGAGCTGCGGCGGATCGTCGGCTGCATCACCGCACACCGCCGGGTCGAGCTCGACCTGGGCGACGACCGGCGCCTCCTCGTCGAACCGCTGGGGCTGGTGCTCAAGGCCGGCGGCTGGCACCTCGCGGTCGCAGACGGCTCCTCCGCGAGGGTGGTCGACCTTGAGGGGCTGCGCGCGACACGCCTCACGGCACAACGATTCTCACCGCCAGCGGGCGTGGCACTCGCAGAGGTCTGGGCCGACGAGGTCGCCGGGCCGAGCGCCGGGTGACGCATCTGTCAGCAGGACGCCGCGTCGTCACACCTGGATGGTGACCTCGGCGTCTCGCGTCGCGGTGGTGGTCGCGGCCGCCAACGCGACGTCGAGGATCTCCAGGCCGAGGTCGAGCTCGCCGTCGGAGACGGTCAGCGGTGGGGCCATCCGGAACACCCCGCCCATGCCGGGCAGCTGGACGATGTTCATGTGCAGCCCCCGGTCCAGGCACTCGGCGGTGACGCGCCGTCCGAGGTCCTCGGCGGGTGCCTTGCTCACGCGGTCGGCGACGAGCTCGATGCCCTGCATCAGGCCACGTCCGCGGACGTCGCCGATGCACTCGTGCCGTGACTGCAGCTCGAGCAGGCCGCTGCGCAGCCGCTCGCCCTGGTGGGCGGCCGCGGCGACGAGGCCGTCCCGCTCGATCACGTGCATCACGGTGCACCCGACCGCCGCCGGCAGCGGGTCTGAGACGTGCGTGGTGAAGAACAGGTACCCCAGGTCGTGGCAGCGCTCCTCGATCTCGGCGGTGGTCACGACCGCCGCGAGCGGCAGCCCGGCACCGAGCGTCTTGGAGAGCGTGAGGATGTCCGGGACGACGCCGTCGCGTTCGAACGCGAACATCGCACCGGTGCGGCCCAGTCCTGTCTGCGCCTCGTCGAGCAGGAGCAGCATGCCCCGCTCGTCGCACTTGTCACGCAACGCACCCAGGTAGCCGACGGGCAGGTCGATCAGTCCCCCGGAGCTGAGGATCGGCTCGACCAGGCACGCCGCGAGGGCGCCGCACGACTGGCGGTCGACGAGGTCGAACGCGTCGTCCAGCTCGGCCCGCCAGTGCGGCCCCCCGCCGTCCACGCCACCGAAGCGCGGCCGATAGGCGTTGGGCGCCGGGATCGCCAGGTTGCCCGGCACCGGCGGGCCGTAGCCGCGTCGGCCCGCGCTGTAGGTGGCCGCACGGGCGCCGGACGTCATGCCGTGCCACGACTGGCTGAAGCTGACCACCTCGTGCCCACCCGTGTACAGCTTCGCCATCGTCAGGGCGGCCTCGTTGGCCTCGGCGCCGGTGGTCAGCAGCAGGGACTTCTGCAGTGGCTCCGGCGTGGCCACTGCCAGTGCGCGGGCGAGGTCCACGACCGGCTGGCTGAGCATGCCGCTGAACAGGTGCGCCAGGGTGCCGACGGACTCGCGGACCGTCGCGACGACGTCCGGGTGGGCGTGGCCCAGCACCGCGCTCATCTGGCCGGAGGTGAAGTCGAGGATCGCCCGGCCGGACGCGTCGTGGACGAAGCAGCCCTGCGCCCGGTCGATCCGCGTCGGGACGAACGACCCGCCGTAGCGGACGAGGTGGCGCTCGACGTCCGTCCAGAAACCGTCGGGTGTCATCGGTGCCTCCTTCGTCGGCGTCGGCCCATCCTGGCAGCCACGGACGGCGGGCAGGGTCGTCAGCGCCGCAGCAGGGCGACGCCCGCCCAGACGAGCCAGGCGATGGAGCCGAGGCCGAACAGCGCCGCGGCCGCCTCGACCTGCGGGACCAGTGTCCACAGGCCGGCCACGCCGACGACGACGCCCAGCACCGCCAGGCCCGGCCGGAACGCCCCGGAGCGCAGCGCGGCCACCGAGACCAGCAGCACCCACAGGGCGCCGACGAGCTCGATCCCGCCGTCGATCGCGTCCTGCACCACGCCGACGGCCGACCAGGTGGACACGCCGCCGGCGGTGTCGCCGGCGCCGAGGTCGATGACGGCACGCGCCCGACGAGGCTGGTCATCCCGCTGGCCAGCAGCAGAGCGGCCCAGACCAGGCCGAACACGGAGGCGACCTGCGCCAGTGCCGCCGTCGCGAGGCGCAGCCGGTCGTGCACCGCGACCACGAGGACCGCGAGCGCCGCCCCGCCGACCACGTAGAGCACCAGGTGCCAGGGGTACAGCGCCACCGGGTGCTCCAGCAGGAACGCCAGGGACGCCGCGGGGTCGCCGCCGGTGTCGAGGTAGCCCTGCGGCCCCAGGTATGCGGCGATCGCGCCGAAGCCGACGACGTAGGTGGTGGCCGCGACCGGCGGCGATGCCGCCGGCGCGGCGCAGCGCCGGCGCAGGGCGGCTGGTGCCGACGACGGCCAAGGGAGTCGGAGCCGACGGATCGGTCGGAGTGGACGGAGCGGACGGAGCGGCCGGGCCGGTCGGAGAGGTAGGAGTAGTCGGGACGGCGGTGTCGGTGGTCTTCTTGGCCACCAGCGTCCGCGCCGTGGCGCCGTGGCGCCGTGGCGCCGTCGGTCACCGGCGTCGGGGCCGCACTCGACCCGGCCGAAACGGCGTGCTGTACGTGATCTCGTGCATGCTCCTGCTGCCGCCTCGCTGGCCCGCTGGGGGTCCGGGCGGCACGTCATCGTCGGCCTCGTGCTGCTCGCCGCCGCCCACGTGCTGCGGGAGCCGCTGTACGGGTCCTCCACGGCCTCCATCGTGGTCGGCCTGGGTTTTCCTCATGCCCCCGGCGGCGCTCGGGGCGGCGGTGCGGTTCTTCGTGGGTTCGCGCCGGCGGGAGACCGAGCAGATCCGGATGCGTGAGCGCCAGCGGCCGGCGCGGGAGCTGCACGACACCATCGCCCACCACGTCTCGGGCATCGTCGTCCAGGCCCAGGCGGGTCAGGCCGTCGCGGCGACCGACCCGGGCCGGGCACTCCGGGTTGCTCCCGGCGATCGAGGCGGCCGCCACGCGGTCCCTGGCCGAGATGCGCTCCGTGGTGGGCAACCTGCGCGACGGCGCACCAGCCGAGCGGGCCCCCGTTCCCCGGTGTCGCCGACATCGCCCGGCTGGCCGACGGCGGCGCGGGCGGCGTCGCCGTCCAGGTCTCGCTCGCCGGTGACCTCGACGACCTCGCGGCGGCGGTGGACGCCGCGCTCTACCGGCTCGTGCAGGAGTCGGTCACCAACGCCGGCCGGCACGCCGTCGGCGCCTCCCGCGTCGACGTGCAGGTCGCGGGGGAGCCCGACGCGGTGCGGGTCACGGTCTGCGACGACGGCAGCGCCGGGAACCCCGCCGGCGGTCCCGGCTACGGGCTCGTGGGATTGCCGAGCGGGTCGAGGTGCTCGGCGGCAGCGTGGCCGCGGGACCGCGCCCCGGCGGCGGCTGGACCGTGTCCGCCGTGATCCCACGCCCTGGAGGCCCGGTGAGCGCGCCGGCGGAGACCGTGCGGGTGGTCGTCGCCGACGACCACGACCTCGTGCGCGTCGGGCTCGTGATGATCCTCGCCGCCCAGCCCGACATCGAGGTCGTCGGCGAGGCCGCGGACGGCGTCGAGGTCGTGGCGCTGGCACGCCGGCTGCGGCCGGACGTCTGCCTGTTCGACGTCCGGATGCCCGGGCTCGACGGGATCGAGGCGACCCGGCGTCTCGCGGGCCCCGACGTCGAGGACCCGATGGCCGTCGTGGCGGTGACGACGTTCGACCTCGACGAGTACGTGCACGCGGCGCTGAACAGCGGCGCCCGCGGCCTCCTGCTCAAGGACACCGGCCCCGAGCTGCTCGTGCAGGCCGTACGCTCCGCGGCCCGCGGCGACGCCCTGATCGCGCCCAGTGCCACGAAGAGGCGGCTGTCCGCGTTCGCGCGCAGCGGCGGACCACCACCGGCCCAGCCCGTCGAGCCGCTCACCGCCGCGAGGAGGAGGTGCTGCTCACCGTCGCCCGTGGCCGCACCAACGCCGAGATCGCCTGCGACCTGCACGTCTCGATGAGCACCGTGAAGACCCACGTCGGGGCACTGATGACCAAGATCGGCGCCCGCAACCGCGTCGAGATCGCGATCTGGGCCTACGAGAGCGGTCGCCTGCCGGGCTGAGGCCGGCGTCGCGGGGGCGTCTCGGATGCCGCCCACCCGGGTCCGAGAGGAGTCCTCTCGCGGCATGCTGTCCTGACTCGGGCCAGGGCCCGTGGTCAGGACAGGACGGCGCGGAGCTGCTCCAGGGTCGGTGCCCCCACCGTGCCGTCCGCGGTGGCGTAGAGCCGGCATGCCAGGCCCACCGGGGAGGCCGCGTCCGCGAAGGGGTCCCGGCCGTCGACCAGGACGGTGGGGGACCCCCGGAAGCCGCGTGCCTGCGCGGCCTCGGGTGTCTCGACCAGCTCGGTCGTCACCACGAGGCCGAGCTCGTCGGCGACCAGGGCGAGACGGTCGCGGGTGACCTGGACGTTCGGGCAACCGGCGACGTACTGCAGCGTGACCTGCACGTGGACCTCCTCGGTGTCGGGCTGCCGGCGTCTCCGGTCGCCCGTCGCCATACGCTAAGGCTTCCAGCGCGCTAGAAGGTCAAGTCCGGAGGACCGCGATGCGAATCGGTGAGCTCGGCGAGCGTGCGGGCGTCTCGGCGAAGACGCTGCGCTTCTACGAGGCGGAGGGGCTGCTGCCCGACCCCGGCCGCACGCCGTCCGGCTACCGCGACTACCCCGCTGCCGCTGTCGAGCGAGTCTCGTTCGTGCGGGCGGCCCAGGCAGCCGGCTTCACCCTCCGGCAGGTCGGCGAGGTGCTCGCGATCCACGACGGCGGTCAGGCGCCGTGCCGGCACGTCGAGGCGCTCGTCGCGGAGCGCCTCGCCGACGTCGAGTGCCGACTGGCGGAGCTGGAGCGGATGCGCGCCCGACTGCTGGAGCTCGAGGCGCGGACCCGGCAGCTCGACCCCGCGGACTGCCGCGGGCACTGCCACATCATCGAGGGCGAGCGGCCGTAACGGCCTGTCCCGGCAGCGCGGTCGTCTGGGAGGGTCTCGCCATGTCCAGCTCATGTTGACGCGCTCGATGTTCCGGACACCCGACATGACCGAGCAGGGGTGGATCCTCTCCGAGGCGGCCGCGCTCGTCGACGCCGGACGGCTGCGGAGCACGGCGACGACGACGATCCGGGACTTCACCGCCGGTGGCCTGCGCGAGGCGCACCGCCTCGTCGAGACCGGCCGGACCGTCGGCAAGGTGGTCGTCAGCCGCTGAGCCGGTCCATCGCAAGGGGCACCCTCGGCCGGCGCGGCACCGGGACCGTGTCGACCGCGACGGGCGCGACCGGCGCGACCGGCGCGACCGGCGCGACCGGCGCGACCGGCGCGACCGGCGCGACCGGCGCGGTCGGCGCGGCCGGAGTCTCGGGTGTGGGGGGCGGCGCCGTGCGGGAGTCGTCGTCCTGAGCGGTCGCGCCCGGCTGCAGCGACACGGCGTTGTGGGCGGCCTGCCAGCCCAGCTCCCGGTACGCCTCGAACTTCTGGTCGGTGAAGAGCTGGTTCGCTGTCGAGTGGTTGGGGAACCGCGGGTCGGTGTGCTTCAGCGACAACAGGTCCCACGACGCCGAGGTGGTCAGCACGGTGCGCGCGAAGACGATCGTGCCCTCCGTACCGTCCGGGTAGGTGAACCGGCCGCGAACGCAGTCCCGTCGCGCCAGCCCCGTCGTCTCGTCCGGGGTCAAGGGCGTGGGGTCGATCTCGACGCGGACGCCGAGCTCGCTGCGGGCGAGCGCGACGGCGTCCCCGAGGCTGCCGAGGGCCGACTCCGGCCCACCGCTGGCGTCGAAGCAGTAGATGCGGGTGCACCCGCGGCGCAGCAGCTCGACCAGGCCCAGGTTCTCGTAGTGCCCGCCGTCGCTGACGAACAGGAACTTGCCGTTGACCGCGTTGCGGCCGAGCAGCTCGCTCCACAGCTGCGAGGGGCGCGGGCGCAGGCCCTTGCCGCCGTCGCGCCGCAGCGATTTCCAGCGCGGGGACCACCGCGGGTTCGGCACCCACACGCCGAGCCGGATGTTCGCGAGCGCCATCAGGAAGCGCAGGTGCGGGCGCGTCATCTTGCCCATCGACGGGGACAGGGCGGCACCCGACATCGCCACGGCCGCAGGCAGTGTGAAGTCACGGCGCCGGGACGCCAGCGCGTCCTCGAACATCCTCGTGCTGACGTACCCGACGAGGGGACCACCCATCGCGGTGGCGTCGAACGTGAAGCTCGTGACCCCGCGACCCGGCGCGGTGGCGCCGAGCCCGGAGACGTTCGCGGCGGCACAGACGATCAGCCGCGGACCGCGCTCCGGCATCTCCGACAGGCGCACCGGCCGGTCGTAGTCACGCTGCCGGGCGACCGGCTCGCCGTGCGGTCCCGCGACCCGGCGCAACGCGAACGCGGTGCACAGCCGGCGCCGGTAGAAGGGGTGCAGGGACCACGAGGTCAGGTCGGTCCACCGGTACGTCGCCAGCAGCACGAGCAGGAGCAGTGCAGCTGCCACGTACAGCGCGTCGGCGTCCGCGGCCACCGCCGTGGCGTAGACCGCTGCCAGGAGCGCGGCTGCCAGCAGGGCGGGGCCGGCGACGGTGGCCGCGAGGAAGACGAAGGCCGAGCGCAGACCGCCCATGCTGCGCAGCAGCCGGTCACGCACCGGGCCGACCGACTCCAGCACCCGGTCCGCCGCGGCGGCCTTGGCGCGAAGCTGCATGAGGACCGCTGCGGCGACCGCAAGCACGCTGCCCGCCCCGACGGCACCGGTCGCGGCGGCGGGGTCCGGGATGTCGGCAAGGGCGGTGAGGTCGCCGCCGGCGACCTTCCCCAGCTCGGGCAGCACGTCGGTGTGGCCAGGCTCGGCGGCCCAGGCGACCTGCACCATGACCGCCAGCACCACCGGCAGGCCGATCGTGAGCGTCGCCAGCACGGCGGAGGCACCCAGCAGTCGCAGCGACCACACCTCACGGGCCCGGCGCCACAGCTCGCTTCGCCCGTGGAAGAGGACCGCGAAGGTACCCAGGGCCACGCCGGCTGCGGCGAGTGCCACGACCGCCACCACGAACGGCCGGCTCACGACGCCTGCCACGGTGACGGCGCCGGGGTCCTGCGACAGGGCACCGAGCGAGGCGCGGTAGACGGCGCCGAGCCCGATCCCGGCCGGGAGCAGCAGCAACAGCACCGACGTCACATTCAGACCGAGGCCGAGCACGATGCGGTAGACGAGCTCGACCTTGCCCATCACACCCGGGGCAAGGTATGAGAGCCGGTTGCGCAGGTACTGCTCCTCGGGGGACGTCCGGTCGAACGCGGGGAGCTTCGCGAGCATCTCGGGGTCGGAGTCGTCGTCGCCCCCGGTGCTGCGCATCATCGTCCAGGCGGCGGCGATGTACGACCCGCCGGACACCGCGGACAGGTACGCGGCGTCGTCGAGCACGCCGCGGCGCTGCAGGGCCTGCAGCGCACCGAGGTTGAACGACGCGGACCGCACACCGCCGCCGGAGCAGCAGACCCCGACACGGGGCGGCTCGCCCGATGCCGGCGGCTGCTGCAGCACGCCGAGCCGCGCCGGTACCGGGTCGGGTCGGCGGCCGACGAGCAGCCACCGCGCGCGGGCGCGGGCGTCCATCCGGTCCGCGGCCAGCCGCGGTGCCGCCGGCACCTCGCGCAGCGGCGCCGAGGCGTCGCGCGACTCGGCTTCCACCCGGTCCAGCCGAGCGACCTTCTCCGGTGACGTCCAGCGCCCCGCCATGCTGCACCCCGTACCTCGTGGCTCCGGCCGGTCGACAGGGGCCCGGTGGTCGGGGCGCCGTCGCCGCTACACCGGGCCGGAGACCCTCGCCGGGGCGGTGATACGTGCCGCAGCCGAAGAGGCGCTCCTCGCGCCGGCCACCGGTAGCGTCTGCCACGTGCTCACCCTGCTCGGGCGGCTACCCGTGTCCGTGCTCGTGGTCCTCGGCGTCGCCCTGGTCGGTCTGTTCGCAGTCGCGGTCGCCGACGGGACGGGTGCGCGCCGCGCCGGGTTCATCGGCATCGCCTGCCTCGTGCTCGCGGGACTCGCCGTGGCGCGGACGCGTCGGGCCCGTGGCGGTAGCCGGGGCCGCGGTCGGCGCGGCGGCCACGGGTGAGGCGTCCGTCGTCCCCGACGCCGTGACGAGGTCCACGGTGGTCCCGCACAGGGCGCAGCCCACGAGGTAGGACGGCGGGTGGCCGCGTGCCGCCATGCGGCGGGCGGTGGCGGCCGCGGCGGGCCAGAACAGGTGGTCGCCAGGGGGGCAGGGCACGGGGCGGGCCTCTCACGCGTGACGCATCGCAGGCTCGACCCCGGACGCCGCGACGGTAGCCGCCCTGCCCGACGTCGGGGCGCGCCCGGCCCGGCGTCGCACCGGTCGGCGACCCGGGTGCGCCGGACCGAGGCTCGCCCGGCACCCTGGAGGCCGACATGACGACGACGACGCTCGGCGAGTCCCTGACCGGGCTCGGTGCCGACGGGGCACCCCCCGACCCCGACGCGGTGTTCGACGCCTTCTCGGAGTGGGTCGCCGGGACCGGCATCGAGCTGTACCCCGCGCAGACCGAGGCGCTGATCGAGGTCGTGACCGGATCCAACGTCGTGCTCGCGACACCCACCGGCTCGGGTAAGTCCCTCGTCGCCACCGGCGCACACTTCGCAGCCCTCGCGGCGGGACGGCGCAGCGTCTACACCGCCCCGATCAAGGCGCTCGTGAGCGAGAAGTTCTTCGCCATGTGCGAGGTGTTCGGCGCGGACCGCGTCGGGATGCTCACCGGCGACGCCGCCGTCAACGCCGGTGCGCCGATCGTGTGCTGCACCGCCGAGGTGCTGGCGAACATCGCGCTGCGCGAGGGCGCGGCCGCCGACGTCGACCTCGTCGTGATGGACGAGTTCCACTTCTACGGGGAGCCCGAGCGGGGGTGGGCCTGGCAGGTGCCCCTGCTGGAGCTGACCGGGGCTCAGTTCTTGCTGATGTCGGCGACGCTGGGCGACGTCTCCTTCATCGAGGCCGACCTGACCCGGCGCACCGGGAGGGCGACGGCGGTGGTCACGTCCGCGGAGCGCCCGGTCCCGCTGCACTTCCACTACGCCACCACCCCGCTGCACGAGACGATCTCCGAGCTGCTCGAGACCCACGGCGCGCCGGTGTACGTCGTCCACTTCACCCAGGCGGCCGCGCTGGAGCGGGCGCAGGCCCTGATGAGCGTCAACGTGTGCAGCCGGGAGGAGAAGGACGCGACTGCCGCCGCGATCGGCGACTTCCGGTTCGCCGCCGGGTTCGGGCGCACCCTGAGTCGCCTGGTGCGCCACGGCATCGGCGTGCACCACGCGGGAATGCTGCCGAAGTACCGGCGCCTCGTGGAGCAGCTGGCGCAGGCGGGGCTGCTGAAGGTCGTCTGCGGCACCGACACCCTCGGCGTGGGCATCAACGTGCCGATCCGCACCGTGCTCCTCACGGGCCTGAGCAAGTACGACGGCACACGCGTGCGCCACCTCAAGGCGCGCGAGTTCCACCAGATCTCCGGTCGCGCGGGCCGCGCCGGCTACGACACCGCGGGCACCGTCGTCGTGCAGGCCCCCGAGCACGAGGTCGAGAACCTCAAGGCGCTGGCGAAGGCCGGGGACGACGCGAAGAAGCGCCGCAAGGTGGTGCGCAAGAAGCCCTCCGAGGGATCGGTGTCGTGGAGCCGGGCGACGTTCGACCGGCTGGTGGCCGCCGAGCCCGAGCAGCTGACCTCGCACTTCGCGGTGACCCACTCGATGCTGCTCAACGTCGTCGCGCGTCCGGGCGACGCCTTCGCTGCGATGCGCCGGCTGCTCACCGACAACCATGAGCCGCGGTCCGCGCAGGTGCGGCACGTGCGGACGGCGATCGGTGCCTACCGCGCGCTGCTCTCCGCCGGGGTCGTGGAGCGGCTGGAGACCCCCGACGGGCACGGTCGCACGGTGCGGCTCACTGTGGACCTGCCCGCGCACTTCGCCCTGAACCAGCCGCTCTCGACGTTCGCGCTGGCGGCCGTGGAGCTGCTGGACGTCGAGTCGGAGACGTTCGCGCTCGACGTCCTGTCCGTCGTGGAGGCGACCCTCGACGACCCTCGACAGATCCTCTCCGCGCAGCAGTTCAAGGCCCGGGGCGAGGCCGTGGCGCAGATGAAGGCCGAGGGCATCGAGTACGACGAGCGGATGGAGCTGCTGGAGGAGGTCACTCACCCCCGGCCCCTCGCCGACCTGCTGGAGGCGGCCTACGAGATGTACCGGCAGGGGCACCCGTGGGTCGCCGACCACCGGGTGTCCCCGAAGTCGGTGGTCCGCGACATGTGGGAGCGGGCGATGACGTTCGGGGAGTATGTCGCGTTCTACGGCCTGACCCGCTCCGAGGGCCTCGTGCTGCGCTACCTCGCGGACGCCTACCGGGCGATGCGCGCCGGCGTCCCGGCGGCGGCCCGCACCGAGGAGGTCGTTGACCTCACCGAGTGGCTCGGAGAGGTCGTCCGCCAGGTCGACTCCAGCCTGCTGGACGAGTGGGAGGCGCTCACCAGCGGTGCCGCCGGCGCCGAGGCCGTGGCGCGCCCCGCGGACCCGTCGCGGCCGCGACCGGTGACGGCGAACGACCGGGCCTTCACGGCGATGGTGCGCAGCGGGATGTTCCGCCGCGTCGAGCTCGCCGCCCTTCGCCGCCACCACGACCTCGGGGACCTCGACGCGGCCGCCGGCTACGACGCCGACGCGTGGGCGGGCGCGCTCGACGCCTACTTCGCCGAGCACGACGAGATCGGCACCGGACCGGATGCCCGGGGGCCCTCGTTCTTCATGGTCACCCGCGAACCCGTCCGCTGGCTCGTGCGCCAGACGTTCGCGGACCCGGCGGGGGACCACGACTGGGGGATCTCGGCCGAGGTGGACCTCGCCGCCAGCGACGACGCCGGGACGCCGGTCGTGCGGGTCACCGGCGTCGGGATGCTCTGAGTCGTGGCCGGATCGGTTGCGCCTCGGCCCCCCCGCGAGGACGCTGTGGGCCCATGAGCGTGGACGACGAGGACGCCGGTTCCCCGGGCGCGGAGGCGCTGCTGCAGCGCCTCGTGCTGCGGGTCGCCGAGGAGCACCAGGGCAGGTCCGTCGAGGAGATCAGGGAGACGCTGGAGGCCGGCCTGGCTGCCGACGGCTTCGACCCACAACCGGAGACCTGGCTGACGACGTGCGCCGAGGAGATCGCCGCCGGCCGCATCGTGATCACCGACCCCGAGCTGGAGCACGAGGTGCACCGCTGGCGAGAGCAGGCGACCACGCCCGAGTCCGGGGGATCCCCACCGGGGCAGGAGTGATGCGCCCCGTCGCCATCGGCCGGTGCCGGTGCCGGTGAGCACGGGAGGGGGCGCGGCCGCTGCCCGAGGGCTTCCTGCTCGGAGCCACCGCGGCGTACCAGATCGAGGGCGCCGTCGCCGAGGCGGCCGGGGCCCGTCGATCTGGGACACGTTCTCCCACCGGCCGGGGACGACGCTCGGCGGCGACACCGGGGACGTCGCCGCGGACCACTACCACCGCCTCGAGCAGGACGTCGCGCTGATCGTCGACCTCGGGCCGGACGCCTACCGGTTCTCGGTCGCGTGGCCACGGGTGCTGCCCGGCGGCACCGGCTCCGTGAACGCCGACCACGCGACCCAGCGGCGCACGCCGAAGGACAGCGCGGGCCTGCTCCGGCGCATCCTCGCGGAACGGGCGGTCCCGCCGCTCGGCTGAGCCGATAGGGTCCCCGCGCCGGTGACGGCTGAGGGGGGCCCACATGATCACTGCCGAGCACCTCGGCAAGCGGTACGGGAGCACACGTGCCGTCGACGACCTGTCCTTTGCGGTGCGCCCCGGCGTGGTCACCGGCTTCCTCGGGCCGAACGGCGCGGGCAAGTCGACGACGATGCGCCTCATGCTCGACCTGGACCGCGGTGAGGGACAGGCCCGGTTCGACGGGCGGCGCTACCGCGACCTGCACCACCCGCTGCGGGAGATCGGGGTGGTGCTGGAGGCCCGGGCGTTCCACCCCACCCGGAGCGCGCGCAACCACCTGCGGATGCTGGCAGCCGCGAACCGACTGCCGGCCTCTCGCGCCGACGAGGTGCTCGAACAGGTGGGCCTGGGGTCGGTGGCGCGGCGACGTCCCAAGGGGTTCTCCCTCGGGATGGGCCAGCGGCTCGGGCTGGCGGCCGCGCTGCTCGGTGACCCGCACACGCTGCTGCTGGACGAGCCCGCGAACGGGCTCGACCCGCAGGGGATCCACTGGCTCCGCGACTTCCTGAAGGCCTTCGCCGCGAGGGGGCGGACGGTGTTCGTGTCCAGCCACCTGCTCTCGGAGATGGCGCTGATGGCCGACGAGCTGGTGGTGCTCGGCCGGGGCCGCCTCATCGACACCGGCAGCGTGACCGACTTCGTCGCCCGGTTCACCGCCGCGGCCGTCGTCGTGCGCTCACCCGGGCTCGACCGCCTCGCACCGGCCCTCGCCGAGCAGGGCGCGCACGCCGCGCCCCAGCCGGACGGCTCCCTGCTCGTCACCGGCGCCACGAGCGAGCAGGTCGGCGATCTCGCGGCCTCGCTCGGCGTGGCGCTGCACGAGCTGGCGAGCCGGACGGCGTCCCTGGAGCAGGCGTTCCTGGAGGCGACCGGCGGTGCGACGGACTACGAGGCTCCGGCACGACGGGGTGCGCGGTGAGTGACGCGCTGCGGTACGAGTGGGTCCGGCTGCGGACGCTCCGGTCGACGTACTGGCTCGTCGGCGCGGCGCTTGCCGTCGGTCTGGTCGTCGCCGTGCTCACCGGGCTCCTGAGCCGCGGCTCGGACCTGCCGGCGGAGGCCGTCGGGGTCGCCCTGACGGTCGGGGTCGCCTTCTCCCCGTTGCCGGTGACCGCGGTGCTGCTCGGGCTGCTGGGCGTGCTCGCGGTGGGGCACGAGTACCGCCACGGCACGATCCGGGCGACACTCGGCGCGCTGCCCCGGCGCAGCACGGTGGTGGTGGCGAAGCTCGTCGTGGTGGCCGCGACGTGCCTGGTGGTGTCGGTCGTGAGCGTCGGCCTGGACCTGGCGGTCGTGGCGCTGCTGCGCGGCGGTGACGTGGAGGTCACCGGCGACGTGGTGGCCGGGCTCGTCGGGTACGTGCTGCTGCTCGTGCTGTGGGGCGCGCTGGGAGTGAGCGCCACGCTGCTGCTGCGGTCGATGGTGCTCACGGTCGTGCTGCTGCTCGTGCTGCCGCTCGTCGTGGAGCCTGCGGTGTCCGCGGCGCTGTTCCTGGTCCCCGCGCTGCAGCCGCTGCTGCCCGCGTCGCTGTACCTGCCGTTCGGTGCAGGCACCCAGCTCGCGCAGACGGTGGACCTCACGGCGGGCACCTTCGCGGGCGACGGCCTGCCCGACCCGCTGTCGCGGTGGCAGACCGGCGCCGTGTTCGCCGGGTTCGTCGCCCTCGTGCTCACGCCCGCCTGGCTGCTGTTCCAGCGCCGCGACGCCTGATCCCGGGGCTGCCCACCGGGAGAAGTAGGTGCGTCGGGCCGGGAGCGCCTCTCGGCGGGTGGCCGCTCGTAGCGGCTTCAGGTGGAGCCCGGGGCTACCGCGGCCCGACGCACGCCAAGCGTAACCCGACGCCGGGGTCCGGTGTTCCCGCCCTGGGGACGAGCCGGCCGAGGTCCACCGACCGGGTGCACCCGCGCCAGTCCCCGACCGGCACAGGGCGCCCCTGTGCCAACCCGGTTGGCACAGGGCGCCCCTGTGCCAACCGATGCGGGGCTGCCGGACGACGCGCAGCTGCCGCACGGACGGCGCTCACGCGAGACTGCCGTCGCGCCACCGGGATGCGGCGTGCTCGAGCTGCTCGGCGGTGCGCTGCAGCCGGGCGGCGCCGCGGGCGTCGTCCTCGCCGGAGTCGGCGCGACCGGCGCTGACCACCCGGGCGAAGGCAGCCGCGCGTTCCAGCGTCGTCGCGAGGTCGCCGTTGCTCACGCCCCGCAGCACCGCGTCGACGAGCTCGGCGACCTCGGCGGGCCCCGGGGGGTCGGCCACGCCGGCGACGACCTCCAGGACGGGTGCGCGGAGCCGACCGAGGCCGTACTGGCGGGACGCGGCCACGGGGTCGGCATGCACCCACTGGCGCAGCGCGTACAGCCGCCACAGCGTGCCCGCCAGGGAGTCGGCGGCCGCCTCGGACCAGAGCTCGGCGACGAGGTCGATCCCGTGCTCGTCGGCCAGGCGCACGACGCGCTCGGCGACGTCGGCGTCCTGTACCGAGCGGGCTCCCTGCACGAGCAGCCGGGCGGTCGTATGGGCCGCCTCCTCGCGCTGGGCAGGGTCGTCCGATGCGGCCAGGCTGCCGAGGGCGACCGGGCCGAGGAACGTCGGGCGACGGGGGTGCTGCACGCGTCCATGCTGCCTCACGTCGGCCTGTCGGCGCCCCTGGGCGGCCCGAGCGCCTCCGAGGAGCCGGTCCTCCACCGGCGCGGCGAAACGGGTGGACGGCGCCAGTCGGCGCGCGGACACTGCTGGCTGTGGAGGTCGTGGCGGACCACCCCGCGGCGCCGGACGTGCTGATCGCACGCGTCATCGCCGGCGCGGGCGTGCTGGTCTGGGCCGGCTTCCTGTTCGGTGTCATCCACCTGAGCAGCGCGGTGGACACGGGCCCCGTCGCCGGCGGCTCGTACGTTCTGCGGACCGGGTGGGGACTGCTGTTCACCGTCCTCGTCGCGGCCCCGCTCGCGGTGCTCGCCGTGCGGCCGCGGCTGCCCGCACTCCTGCTGCAGGTGGCGGTCGTGGGCGTCTGCGTCGGCGTGGCCGCCCTGGTCGGCACCCAGCTGCTGCAGCTGCTGCCGGCCCTGGTGCTGGTGCTCAACGCGGCGTTCGTCGCCGACCTGTCGCGGGGGTCCGTCCGACCGACGACCGGCTGGACGGTGCCGCGCCTCGACGCTGTGCTCGCCGCCGCCACGGTCGCCGCTGCGCCGGTCGCCCTGCTGTACGCGGCTGACATGGCCGCCGCCGCCCGCCAGGGCCCGCCCCCGCTCGACAACAGCATGGGACTCGACCACTGGGGCATGCAGGCCGCGGTGCCGCTGGCGGTCCTGGCGACGGCCGTGGTGGTCGCGGCCGGGACCCGCCACCGGTGGGGCGGCACGCTCGTCGCCGCGTGGACCGTCGCGGTCACGGCGGTCACGGCGGTCACGGCGGTGTGGCTGGGGGCGGTCTCCCTGGCCTACCCCGAGCACTCGGCCGGCCTCGGCTCGCTGTGGTCCCTGTGGGCCGTCGTCTGGGGGGTCGCCTTCGGGCTGCTGGCCTCGCTGCGATGGCGGTCGCAACGGGGCTCCCGCACCGCGGGCGCGCGCTAGAAGCGGAAGGGCTTCGGCGGGGCGGCCAGCGTCGCGCGGGGGCAGCTCGACAGCGTCAGGCCGCCGTAGCCCAGCGCCTCGTCGGTGAGGGACTCGACCGTCCAGCCGTGCTCGGTGCCGAACTTCGTCACCGTCACGCGGTACACCGTGATCTCGTACTTGGTGGGCGTGCCGTAGGCCACCTGGATCGCCCCGACGAGCTCGGCCCCGGCGGGGTTGCGGGCCCCGTGCCACGGCCGGTCGTAGCGGCTCCAGACGCTCGGCTCGGACTGCCACAGGCCGCCGTTCTGGACGTCGCGCAGCGCGAGCTCGACGAGCACGGCGCGGGCCGCGTCCTCGGGCACGATCGCGGCCGGGCGGATGACCTCGGTCACCACGCCCTCGTCGTACGCCTCCTGCATCAGCTGCTCGAAACCGTCCACGCTGCTCCTCTCCCATCCGACCGGGTCTCTCGTGTGTCGGCAGCCGGACGGGTGAACTGGAGCCGGCGGGTCCGGGTCGGATCGGCGGATCGCATCGGACCCCGCCCGCCACGCCGACGTGACGGGCGGGGTGTGTGGTGCTGCAGCGACGTGTGAGGCATGATGGGCCGCGCGACAGGCACCTGTCGGCACGACCCTCCCGGGTCCTGCGTACCGAGGTCGTTGGGGAAGACGCACCTCGCGCGAGGACCAGGGAGGTCATGATGTCCGGTGCCATCACCCGCGGTGTGCTGTTCGTGCACTCCGCACCCCGCGCGCTGTGCCCTCACGTCGAGTGGGCGGCCCGCGGGGTCCTCGACGTGCCCGTCGGGCTCGACTGGACCACCCAGCCCGCCGCGCCAGGGCTGCTGCGCGCCGAGCTGAGCTGGCAGGCACCGCAGGGCACGGGGGCGCGGCTGACGTCGGCGCTGCGCGGGTGGGCGCACCTGCGCTACGAGGTCAGCGAGGAGCCGAGCGCCGGCGTGGACGGCGGCCGGTGGAGCCACACCCCCGAGCTCGGCATCTTCCACGCGGTCACCGACGTGCACGGCAACGTCGTCGTCCCGGAGGACAGGGTCCGCGCCGCTCTCGAGCAGGCCGACGGCGAGGACGGCGCGGCCCGGCTGCGGACCGACCTCGACCTCGCCCTCGGCCGGGCCTGGGACGACGAGCTCGAGGTGTTCCGGTACGCCGGGGACGGCGCCCCCGTGCGCTGGCTCCACCGCGTCGGCTGAGAGCCGCCGGCACCGGGCGGCGGGCGGGCGCGACGTCCGAGCACGGGGGCGGGACGCCTGCCGGCGCCGTCAGACGCTGCGGAACGCGAGGGCCACGTTGTGCCCTCCGAAGCCGAACGAGTTGTTCATCGCGACGCCGGCGCCCAGCCCGTCGCGCGCCGTCCGGACGATGTCGAGGTCGACCTTGGGGTCGAGCTCGTCGAGGTTGATCGTGGGCGGGACGACGCCGTGGTAGAGGGCGAGCACGGTGAAGATGGACTCCAGCGCCCCCGACGCGCCGAGCAGGTGACCGGTCATCGACTTCGTGCTCGTCACCGCGACGCGGTCCGCGCCGCTGCCGAGCAGCGACCGCAGCGCCGCGGCCTCGGCCACGTCACCGGCCGGGGTCGACGTCGCGTGCGCGTTGACGTGAATGATCTCGTCGGTGCCGATGTCGCCGTCCGCGAGCGCCTGGCGCATCGCCCGGGTCGCACCGGCCCCCTCGGGGTCGGGGATCGCGATGTGGTGCGCGTCCGCGGTCATGCCCGCGGAGACGACGTGCGCGTAGACCCTTGCGCCGCGGGCAGCGGCGTGCTCCGCGGTCTCCAGGACGACCGCACCGGCGCCCTCGCCCAGCACGAAGCCGTCGCGGGCGGTGTCCCAGGGCCGCGAGGCGAGCTCCGGGGCCTCGTTGCGGGTCGACAGCGCGTGCATCGCGGCGAAGCCCGAGATCGGGAGCGCGTGGATGGCGGCCTCGGTGCCGCCGGCGACGACGACGTCGGCCCTCCCGCTGCGGATCATGTCCATCGCGTAGGCGATGCCCTCGGCGCCGGAGGCGCAGGCGGAGACGGGGGAGTGGGCGCCGGCCGCGGCTCCGAGGTCGATGCTCACCGCGCCGGCCGCGCCGTTCGGCATCAGCATCGGCACGGTGTTCGGCAGCACGCGCCGGGGGCCGCGCTCCTTGAGCGTGTCGTAGGAGGACAGCAGCGTCCACACCCCGCCGATCCCGGTGGCCATCGCGACACCGAGCCGCTCTCGCTCCACGTCCGGTGAGCCGGCGTCGGCCCAGGCCTCCCGGGCGGCGATGACGGCGTACTGCCCCGAGGGGTCGAGCCGCTTCTGCTCGTGGCGCGCCATCTGCTCGGAGGGGTCGACGGCCACCGAGCACGCGAACGTGACGGGAAGGCCGTGCTCGGTGACCCAGTCGTGGGTCAGCGTGCGCGCACCGGAACGGCCCTCCAGCGCGGCCTGCCAGGTGGACGGCACGTCACCGCCCAGGGGCGAGGTGGTGCCCAGTCCGGTGACGACGACGTCGCGGCGGTTCTCGCCAGCCATGGGGTGCCTCCCGGTGGTTCGTGGATCGGGTCTGTGGGGGTGTCGCGGCGCGCGGGCGGTGGCCCGGGCGGGCGGCGGCGCGGCCGCCACCCGCCCGGAGCGCGACTCAGCCCTGGGCCTGCTGGACGTAGGAGACGACGTCGCGCACGGTGCGCAGGTTCTTGATGTCGTCGTCCGGGATCTTGACCTCGAACTTGTCCTCGGCCTGCACGACGATGGAGGTCATCGACAGCGAGTCGATGTCCAGGTCGTCGGTGAAGGACTTGTCCATCTCGACGGACTCCTTCGGCAGACCCGTCTCCTCGTTCACCAGCTCGGCGATGCCGTCGAGGATCTCCTGCTCGCTATGCGCCATGTCGGTGCGGTCCCTTCTCGTTCGGTGAGTCCTGCTCGTTCTCCCGCGGTGCGGGTCCGCCGGCGTGCGACGGGGTCCTGGGGGTGGTGCCGGGGCCGAGGTGGACCCGCGCCCCCGGTGGTGCGGGGTCAGGGCAGCTCGACGACTTGTGCGGCGTAGGCGAGCCCCGCGCCGAAGCCGATGAGCAGCGCCAGCCCGCCGGACGGTGCCAGACCCTCTCGCAGCAGCCGCTCCATGGCCAGCGGAACCGAGGCGGCCGAGGTGTTGCCGCTGTCGACGATGTCCTTGGCGATGGCGACGTGGGCGGGCAGCCCGATCTGCTTCACCATCGCGTCGATGATGCGGGTGTTCGCCAGGTGCGGGATGAACGCGGTCAGGTCCTCGGGGCGCACGCCGGCGGCGTCCATCGCCTTCTGCGCCACCGGCGCCATCTGCCACACAGCCCACCGGAACACGCTCTGCCCGGCCATCTTCAGGTCGGGCCACTCGGTCGTGTGGTGGCGCACGTCGATCCAGGAGTGCTTCTGGGAGATGACGTCCCACTGCGCGCCGTCCGAGCCCCACACCGTCGGGCCGACGCCCGTGGTCCGGCTCGGACCGATCACGACGGCGCCGGCGCCGTCGCCGAAGATGAACGCCGTGGAGCGGTCGCTGTGGTCGGTGAAGTCCGACAGCTTCTCGACGCCGACGACGAGCACGTGCCCTGCGGAGCCGCCCCGCACCATGTCCTGCGCCAGCGCGACGCCGTAACAGAAGCCTGCGCAGGCCGCCGAGATGTCCAGCGCCGCAGCGGGTGTCGCTCCGATCCGGTGCGCCAGCAGCGCCGCGGACGACGGTGTCTGGTACGGGTGCGTCACGGTCGCCACGAGAACCGCGTCGACCTGGGCCGCCTCGATCCCGGCCGCCTCCAACGCACGCCGCGACGCGTGCTCGGCCATGTCGGTGACGGTCTCGTCCTCCGCCGCGAACCGGCGTGTCACGATGCCGGACCGTTCCCGGATCCACTGGTCCGAGGAGTCGATCCAGGTGCAGACCTCCTCGTTCGTGACGACCCGCTCGGGCCGGTAGGCCCCCACGCCGAGCAGGCGGGCGTGCGCCGCCCCGGTGGGTGCGGTGATGGTGGTGGCCGCGGGCTGGGTGGTCACGATCGGGCTCCCGTCGGGTGGAGGCGCAGGATGGGTTGGCCGGGAGCGACCTCGTCGCCGTCCCCGACGAGGCACTGCGCGACCCGGCCGGCCCGGGGGGCGACCACCGAGTCGAGGTCCACGGTCACGCCGTCGGCGTGCCGCTCCACCATCGCACGGGCGGCGTCGAGGTCGTCGGGCGCGCGCAGCGCGAGCGTCTCGACGCCGGGCATCGCGCGCTTCGCGAGGTTCGTCAGCGTGCCTGCCGGCGGCAGCTCGATCACGCCGGTGACGCCGAGGCCGACCAGCGCCTCCTGGCAGCGGTCCCACCGGACCGGGTTGCTGACCTGCGCCACGAGGCGCGCGAGCACGTCGGTACCGCCGGTCACCGTCGCGCCGTCGGCGTTCGACAGCAGCGTGACGCGGGGGTCGCGCGTCGCCACGGCAGCCGCGTAGCCGGCGAGCACGTCGACCGCGGAGCCCATGTGCCGGGTGTGGAACGCACCGGCGACCGGTAGCGGCACCACGCGCACCTTCGCCGGCGGGTCGGCGCGCAGCGCCGCGAGCTGTTCGGTGGTGCCCGCGGCGACGACCTGGCCCGCGCCGTTCATGTTCGCGGCGGTCAGGCCGTGCCGCTCCAGCGCCTCGGCCACCTCACCCGGGTCGCCGCCGACGACCGCACTCATCCCGGTCGGCGCGGACGCGCTGGCGGCTGCCATCGCCCGGCCACGCTCGCGCACGAGCACGACCGCCTGCTCCGGGCCGAGCACGCCAGCGAGGGCGGCTGCCGTGAGCTCCCCGACCGAGTGCCCCGCCACGACCGAAACCCCGGCGGCCGCGGGGTCCCCGTCGGGCAGCAGGGCAGGCAGCACGGCCAGTCCGCTGGCGACGATCAGCGGCTGCGCCACCGCGGTGTCGCGGATCGTCTCCGCGTCGGACGTGGTGCCGTGGCCCGTGAGGTCGAGCCCGGCGGCGGCGGACAGCCACGCGAGCCGGTCGGCGACGCCGGGGACGTCGAGCCACGGGGTCAGGAAGCCCGGGGACTGTGACCCCTGGCCGGGGCAGACGATGGCGAGCACCCCTCCACCCTGACGGGTGCCCGGTGGTGTCGCGGCTGGCGGCTGGCACGAACCTCGGGCGCGGCGTTTGGAGGTTTCCTCCACAACCGGTCAGGCCGTGGGCCCGGCAGGGGCCGCGGTCGTGCGCCGGGGGCCCCACGGGGGGCCACCCGGTGACCCGGCCAGCAAGCCGACCGCCAGGGCGGTCTGCAGCACGAACGCGTCCCGGGACTCGGTCGCGTCCCAGCCGGTCGTCTCCGCGACGCGGCGCAGCCGGTACCGCACGGTGTTGGGGTGCACGAACAGCGTGCGGGCAGTGGCCTCGAGGGACCGGCCGTGCTCGAGGTACGCCGCGACGGTGCCCGCCATCGCGGTCCCGGTCGCGACCAGCGGCCGGTACACCTCGTCCACCATCGCGCGCCGGGCCGCGACGTCCCCCGCGAGCACCCGCTCGGGCAGGAGCTCGGTCGCCGAGACCGGCCGGGGCGCGCCCGGCCAGGCCCGGGCCGCGACGAGGCCGGACAGCGCCGCGCGGGCCGAGCGGGCGGCGTCCCCGAGCCCCGCCACCACCGGCCCGGTCACGACCGGTCCCGGCGCGAAGTGCCGGGCCAGGCCGTGCACGTGCGGACGGGGGTCGCCCGTGCTGCCGAGCACCGCGACGAGCCGGTCGCCCTGCACCCCCACGAGGGCGTCGTCCGCCGCTGCCCGGGCACCCCGCCGCAGCTCGTCGAGGGCGCCGTCCGCGCCGGTGTCGGGCACCTGGCCCGCGACGACGAGCACGTGCGGCTGGCCGGTCCAGCCGAGGGCCGCGACGCGGGACTGCAGCGCGTCGTCGCTCTCGCCCCGCAGCAGCGCGTCGACGACGAGCGCCTCGAGGCGGGCGTCCCAGGCGCCGCGGGCCTCGGCGGCCTGCGCGTAGACCTCGGCGACCGCGAACGCGACCTCGCGGGAGTAGCGCAGCACGGCCTCGCGCAGCGCCCCGACCTGGCCGTGGGGCGCGAGGACGTCGACGTGCCGCTCGACGACCTCGACCACGGCCCGCACCAGACCCAGGGTCTGGCGCAGCGTCACCGAACGCGTGAGCTCCCTCGGGGCGGTGCCGAACACGTCCGCGGTGATCTCCGGCGGCCGGCGCTGGTCGGCGTACCAGGCGGTGAACGCGGAGATGCCGGCCTGGGCCACCAGCCCCACCCACGAGCGCTCCGCCGGGGGCATGTCGCGGTACCACGGCAGCGTGTCGTCGAGCCGGCGCAGGGCGGCGGTCGCGAGCTGGCCGCTGCGCCGGTGCAGCCGGGCGAGGGTCTCGGTGTGGGTGCCCGGGGTCGGGGCGTCGGTGTGGGTGTCCGGGGTCTCAGTCTGAGCGTTGTCCGAGGTCCCGGCGGGCGGCTCCGCGGCCCCCGCCGGCGCGTCGGAGTCGTCGGTGGCGTCGCTGTCGTCACGGTCCGCGACCTCCACCGGCGTCCCCGCCCGCCTCGGCGGCGTCCGCTGACCGGGTCGGGGCACCCGCCCAGGGTAGGTCGGCGACCGCGGCCCGGTCGACCGGCTGGCGGGCCACGTTGTCGGACGGCGACAACATGCCCGCTCCGGTCGGGGCGGCCGGTGCTCCGGTAGGCCGCCCGGCGCCGAGCCGATAGGGTCGGGGTGACACCGGGGCGGAGCGCCGCCGCCGGTGGCCGTCACCGGAAGGACTCGAGGACCGGATGCGACTGCTGGACCGGCTCAGGGGGCGGGCTGCCCAGGTCACGCCGGAGCGCCTGAAGCCGGCACTGCGCACCGTGGCCGGGCGCAAGCGCCGCCCGCCAGTGGACGCTGCCGCCGAGCACCGGCTGCGGGCGCGTCTGCACGACGACCCGAACGACACCAGGGCGTTCCGGTCGCTCGCCGACATCGTGCGCCGCCGCGCGGCGGAGGGGCACGAGGGCGGGGACCCGCAGCGCGCCGCCGACGACGCCGTCTGGGCACTGGCCGAGGAGATCGCCGGCAACCACCACGCCTGGTACCCGCTCGTCGAGCTCGGCCGCCTGTCTCTGGTGGAGGACCGGGAGGGTGCCCTGCGGCGGCTGTCCACCGCTGCCGAGCGCGACCCGCAGGGCCAGGCGCTCGCCGAGGGGCTGTCGGTGCTGCGCGAGGCGGGCATGCCCAGCGAGGCCCTCGGCCTGGGCGTCGGGCACTGGCGTCCCAACGAGCACGACGTCGAGGCGGGGCGTCACATCGTCTACGCGGCGGTGGAGGCGGGCCGGATCGGCGAGGCCCGCAAGCACCTCGAGGTGCTGTCGAACCACCCCGACCAGGGCCGGGTCGCCCCGCTGCGCGCCGAGCTCGAGCGCTACGTCGCTCAGGCCGACAGCCGCCGCACCCGGTCCTGACCGCTCGGCGGCCGCCCGCCGCCGCGTCTGCACGCGCCCCTCGCGTACCGCCCGCGGACGTCTCTGCGCGCGTCCTCCGCGTGTCCGCTCACCGCCGCACTCGCCGCCCGCCAGCACGCCGCCCCACACCGCCCGGTCGAGCCCGCGCCCTCCCCGCCCCCGACCCCTGTTGGCACAGGGGCGCCCTGTGCCAAGTGGGTTGGCACAGGGGCGCCCTGTGCCAACCCGGTGCTGGTGTAGATCGCGCCAGTTCGTGACATGCGTGACCCGTGGGACGCGAGAGACGCGCGGGCGTGGCTGGCCGGCGTCCGCCGTTCGGTGCTGACGTGCGGGAAGGCAGGTGTGCCCCGGGTCGCCGCCTGTCGGCTCGTTAGATCCCATCGCGCGTTGGCACAGGGGCGCCCTGTGCCAAGTGGGTTGGCACGGGGCGCCCCTGTGCCAGATGACGGCGGGGTGCAGCGGGGTGGGGTGCGGTTGCGGCGGTGTGAGGTGGGGCGGCTGCTCTCAGGCGTCGCCACCCGCGGTGCCGGACGTGCCGGCCGTCACGTCGTCCAGCTGGTACTTCTCGTACGCGGCGCGCGGCGCGTCGGTGTCGACCTCGCCCGCGGCGGCGAGCCGGCACAACGCCTGGTAGACCATCGACGGCCCATCGACGCGGAAGTGCCGACGTGCCGCCGGGCGCGTGTCGGACAGCCCGAACCCGTCGGCGCCCAGCACGGTGAAGTCGCCCGGCACCCACGGCGCGATCTGCTCCGGGACGGCGCGCATCCAGTCGCTGACCGCGACCACGGGCCCGGGGGCGTCCGCGAGTCGCTGCGTCACGTACGGCACGCGGCGCTCCTCGCCCGGGTGGTCGAAGGCGTGGTCGTCACTGGCCATGCCGTCGCGACGCAGCTCGTTCCACGACGTCACCGACCACACGTCGGCGTCGACGCCGTGGTCGGAACCGAGCAGCTCCTGGGCCTCCAGCGCCCAGGCGACGCCCACGCCCGACGCGAGCAGCTGCACCCGCGGCCGGTCGCCGTCGGACCCGGAGGCCGGCGACAGCACGTACATCCCGTGCAGCAGACCCTCGACGTCGAGGTTCTCGGGCTCGGCGGGCTGCGCCATCGGCTCGTTGTAGATGGCGAGGTAGTACATGACGTTCGGGTCGCGCTCGCCGAGCAGACCGTCGTTCTCCCCGTACATGCGCTGCAGCGCATCCCGGACGATGTGGCCGATCTCGTAGACGTACGCGGGGTCGTAGGCCACGACCGCCGGGTTGGTCGCCGCCAGCAGCATCGAGTGGCCGTCGGCGTGCTGCAGCCCCTCGCCGGTCAGGGTCGTACGGCCGGCCGTTGCCCCGAGCAGGAACCCGCGGCTCATCTGGTCGGCGGCGGCCCACATCGCGTCGCCGGTCCGCTGAAAGCCGAACATCGAGTAGAAGATGTAGACCGGCACCATCGGCTCGCCGTGCGTCGCGTACGACGAGCCGGCCGCCGTGAACGCCGCCATCGCACCGGCCTCGTTGATCCCCACGTGCAGGATCTGGCCCGACTTCGACTCCTTGTACGCCAGCATCAGCTCGCGGTCGACGGAGGTGTACTGCTGGCCGTGCGGGTTGTAGATCTTTGCCGTCGGGAAGAACGAGTCCATCCCGAACGTGCGCGCCTCGTCGGGCACGATCGGCACGATCCGCCTGCCGAGCTCCTTGTCGCGCATCAGGTCCCGCAGCAGGCGCACGAAGCCCATCGTCGTGGCGACCTGCTGCTTGCCCGAGCCCTTGCGCACGGTCTTGTACGCCTCGTCGCCGGGCAACTTGATCGTCGACGTCTCGGGCCGCGCCTGCCGCTGCGGCACGAAGCCACCCAGCTTGCGGCGACGCTCGAGGAGGTACTGCACCTCGTCGGAGTCCTTGCCGGGGTGGTAGTACGGCGGCAGGTACGGGTCGGCCTCGAGCTGCTCGTCCGTGACCGGGATCCGCAGGCTGTCCCGCAGCAGCTGCAGGTCCTCCAGCGTCATCTTCTTCATCTGGTGGGTGGCGTTGCGGCCGGCGAAGTGCGGGCCGAGGCCGTAGCCCTTGATGGTCTTGGCCAGGATGACGGTCGGCTGACCGGTGTTGTTCACGGCGGCCTGATAGGCCGCGAAGACCTTGCGGTAGTCGTGCCCGCCGCGCTTGAGCTTCCAGATGTCGTCGTCCGACATCTTCTCCACGAGCTTGCGGGTGCGCGGGTCACGCCCGAAGAAGTGCTCCCGGATGAACGCGCCGTCCTCGGCGCGGTAGGTCTGGTAGTCGCCGTCCGGCGTGGTGTTCATCAGGTTCACCAGCGCGCCGTCGCGGTCGGCGGCGAGCAGGCGGTCCCACTCGCGACCCCAGACGACCTTGACCACGTTCCAACCGGCGCCACGGAAGAACGACTCCAGCTCCTGGATGATCTTGCCGTTGCCGCGCACCGGCCCGTCGAGGCGCTGCAGGTTGCAGTTGATGACGAACGTGAGGTTGTCGAGCTCGTCGTGCGCGGCCGTCTGCAGCAGGCCGCGGCTCTCCGGCTCGTCCATCTCGCCGTCGCCGAGGAACGCCCACGTGTGCTGCTGCGAAGTGTCCTTGATGTCGCGCGCGTGCAGGTACTTGTCGAACTGCGCCTGGTAGATCGCGTTCGCCGGGCCCAGCCCCATCGAGACGGTCGGGAACTCCCAGAAGTCCCGCATCAGGCGCGGGTGCGGGTAGCTCGGCATCCCGCCACCGGGGTGCGAGACCTCCTGCCGGAAGCCGTCCAGGTCGTCCTCGGAGAGCCGACCCTCCATGTACGCGCGGGCGTAGATGCCGGGGGAGGCGTGGCCCTGGATGTACACGTGGTCGCCGCCGCCGTCGTGGTCGCGGCCCCGGAAGAAGTGGTTGAAGCCGACCTCGTACAGCGTCGCGGACGACGCGTAGCTCGAGATGTGGCCGCCGACGGCGATGTCGGGACGCTGCGCCCGGTGGACGATGACGGCGGCGTTCCACCGCAGCATCGCCCGGTACCGCCGCTCGACGTCCTCGTCGCCGGGGAACCGCGGCTCCGACTCTGGCGGGATCGTGTTGACGTAGTCGGTCGCGGTCAGGCTGGGGACGCCGACCTGCTGCTCCCGGGCGCGTCCCAGCAGCGCGAGCATGAGGTAGCGGGCCCGCTGGCGGCCGCGCTCGTCCACGAGCCCGTCGAGGGACTCGAGCCACTCGGCGGTCTCCTCCGGGTCGATGTCCGGCAGCTGGCTCGGCATGCCGTTGATCGGTGCGTTCTGGTCGCGTCGTGCCACCGTGGAGCCCCTTCTCTCGTGCCCGCGCCGCCCCGGCCGACCGGGGTGCGGCGGTAGGTACCCATCCTGTCCCTCCCCGGGGGTGGACGTCACATCTAACCCGCCGGTAGCGGCGCCCGGGCCGCTGCCCCACCTGCGTCGCTCCTATCCTCGGCGGATGCGCAGCGAGGTCGTCCAGGTGCTCACCGGCGACGTGGAGACGGTCGTCGACCTGACGCGGCAGTGCGCCGCGTTCGTGGCGGCCGAGGACGACGGGCTGCTGACGGTGTTCGTGCCGCACGCCACCGCCGGGGTCGCGGTGCTGGAGGCCGGTGCGGGCTCGGACGACGATCTCCTGACGGCGCTGCAGGCGCTGCTGCCGCCCGCGGGACCGGCCGGCGCCGGCTGGCAGCACCGTCACGGCTCACCCGGCCACGGCCGGGACCACGTGCTGCCGGCGCTGGTGTCCCCGTCCGTCGTCGTCCCCGTGCTGGAGGGCCGGATGGCGCTGGGGACGTGGCAGTCGGTCTGCCTGGTGGACACCAACACCGACAACCGGACCCGCTCGGTGCGGCTGTCGTTCCTGCCGGGGTGAGGCCGGCGCGGTTCACGGCGGCGCCCGGCGTACCCGAGGTGCATGATCACCGCGAAGGGGGGTCAGGGGAGGGTGACGCGCTCCGGTGCGGAGTAGAGGTTCAGGGACGGCGGGCGCACGAAGCCGGCGAGGGTCATCCCCGCCTCGGTGGCGACCTGCACTGCCAGCGACGACGGCGCCGAGACGGCGGCCACGACGGGCACACCCGCCGTCCACGCCTTCTGCGCCAGCTCGAACGACGCCCGGCCGCTGAGCACGAGCACGTGCCCCCGCAGCGGCCACCCGATGTCACGGGCGGCACGGCCGAGGACTTTGTCCACCGCGTTGTGGCGGCCGACGTCCTCGCGGGCCACGACGAGGTCGCCAGCGGCGGTGAACAGCCCCGCCGCGTGCAGCCCGCCGGTGCGGCGGAACACCTTCTGGGACTCGCGCAGCCGGTCCGGCAGCGTGACGAGCAGCTCGGCCGGGACGCGCACGTCGTCCTGCGCCAGGTCGAAGCCCGCCCGGGCGCGGACGGCGTCGATGCTCGCCGAGCCGCAGACCCCGCACGCCGACGTCATCCCGAACGTGCGCCGACCGGCCAGGTCCGGCGCTGGGACGCCGTCGCGCAGCGTCACCTCCAGCACGTTGAAGGTCGGCAGGCCGTCCTCGCCGAGGTCGGTGCAGTGCACGGCCGTGCGCACGTCCGCGGCCCCGGCCAGCAGCCCCTCGGTGAGCAGGAACCCCAGCGCCAGGTCGAGGTCGTCGCCCGGGGTGCGCATCGTGACCACGACGGGCTCGCCGCCGACGCGGACCTCCAGCGGCTCCTCCGCGGCGAGGGTGTCCGGCCGGTGCACGACGCGCCCGGTGCCCACGTCGACGCGCACCGTCGGCGTGCGCTGCATCAGGCGTCCCACCCGCGTCACGGTACGTCGCGCCCGCCGGGCTCGCCCGACGGCCGCCCGACGGCCACAGGGTGCGATCCACCCGGTGCCGTGCCGCCGCCGCCCGGTGCGCGGTAGCGTCGGCGGCTCCGGACGTCACGGCCGGCACGTCACGACCGGCACGTCACCACCAGCACGTCAGGACCAGCACGACACGACCAGTCGACCAGCAGCGGCCCGCTCCGCACGGGGCCGCCGGGACGGGGCCCCTCGAGGGCCCCACGCAGGAGGGGTTGTCAGTGGGCGCGACCGCGGATGCCGCGGCGGACAGCAGCGCAGCGGGCAGGCTGGGCTTCCGGGACGGGCAGGTGGTGCAGGAGTTCGGCTACGACGACGACGTCGACCACGACCTGCGCGACGCGATCGCGGACGCCACCGGCTCCGAGATCGTCGACGAGGACTCCGACGAGGTGGTGGACGTCGTCCTCCTGTGGTGGCGCGACGGGGACGGCGACCTCGTCGACGCCCTCGTGGACGCCCTCACCTCGCTCGCCGACGGCGGCTGGGTGTGGCTGTTCAGCCCCAAGACCGGCCGCAGCGGGCACGTCGAGCCCCAGGACGTCGAGGAGGCGGCCCCCACGGCGGGGCTGCACGCCACGAGCAGCATCAGCGCGTCGCGCGACTGGGCCGGCACGCGCCTGTCCACGCCGAAGAACCGCCGCTGACCCGGCGTCGGCGCCACCCGGCCGGCGCGCGCGCAGCGTCGTCGTGGGCGCTGGGTCTCAGCGGCGCCGAACCGCGCGGGCCACGCCGGACCCGAGGTCGCTGCCCCAGCGGCCCACGAGCCGCCCGGTCTGGCCCAGGGTCCGTAGTGTCGCCTGAGCCGCAGTGCCGCCCGGCAGGCCCGGTGCGGCCTGCAGCGCCGGCAGCAGCGCCACCAGCCCGGGTGCCCGGTGCAGCCGCAGCCGGCGGGTGAGCACGAGCTGCACCGCGATCACCCGGCCGGCCGAGGCGTCGAGCACGTCGGCGGCCGTGCCGGCCACCGACGGCCACGCCGGGGCCGGACCGGCGTCGAGGCGCACCGTCGTCCAGGCACTCTCGACGGCTCCGGACGCCCAGTGGGCGATCGGGGTGAGCACCGCGAACGTCGTCGTCACCCCCGCTCGGGCGGCCAGCGCCCCGGTGACGTCCACGAGCGCCGCGACACCGGCGTCCAGCAGCGCGTCGGGCAGGTCCGCCGGGGCGACCCCGGCCGGCGCCAGGTCGAGGGCGTGGACCGCGAGCTCGTAGGCCTGGCCGATCAGCACGCCCGAGGCGGGCAGGTCGCCGACCGGGGACTGCACCCACCGCCGACCGAGCTCCTCGGCCTGCGGGCCGCGCAGGAAGGCGTCGGCGCGGTCCCGGCCGCGCTCCAGCGCGGCCACCACCTCGCCCCGCGGCGCGTCGTGGTGGGCCGCCACGAGCAGCGCGTTGCGCGCCTCGACGTCCGCCGGGGCACCCGGCACGCCCCCCGCGTGGCGCGCCACGCGCTCGGCCACGGTGCCGCCCGCGCCCCAGCTGCCGAGGTGCACCAGCACGTCGCGCGCCGACCAGCCGGGCAGCCGGGTCGGCGCGTCCAGGTCGACGCGTTCGGCGACGTCGAGGACGGCGGACCAGGCACGACCGACGAGGGCCGCGGCCTCCGACGACGGGGCGGAGGCCAGTCCCCGCTCCCCGGGGCGCGGGGTCAGCGACGAACCGGCGACTGGCACACTGCCATCGTGCCAGCCCGCGCCCGTCAGCCGGCCGCCGGATGCGGCGCCCGTCGGCCCGCCGGTGGAGGCGGCACCCACCACCTGGCAGGAGGACCCCCGTGAGCGCGACCCGACCCGGCACCCCGGTAGCCGACGGCCTGCCGGCCCTCGGCACGCAGGCACCCGCGCTGCGGCTCAGCGACCAGCACGGCGAGGTCGTCGACCTGGCCGACCTGCGGGGCGAGCGCTCGGCCCTCGTGGTGTTCTTCCCCTTCGCGTTCTCGGGCATCTGCACCGGGGAGCTGGCGGACCTGCGCGAGGACCAGGTGTCACTCGCCGCGGCAGGCGTCCAGCTCGTCGCCGTGTCCTGCGACCCCGTGTTCTCGCTGCGGGCCTGGGCCGAGCAGGAGGGGTACACGTTCCCGCTGCTGTCGGACTTCTGGCCGCACGGCGACGTGGCGCGCTCGTTCGGTGTGTTCGCCGACGGCGCCGGCCGCGCCGAGCGCGCCAGCTTCCTGCTCGACCCCGACGGCGTCGTGCGCTGGCACATGCTGAACCACCCCGGCGAGGCCCGGGACCCCGCGGCCTACCGCGAGGCCGTCGCCGACCTCACCCGCTGACGTCGGGCGGCGACCTCGCGCGCTCACCTCGCGCTCCGGCCTCGCACACCGAGGCGGACTGCCGGAGCGGTACCACGAGCCGGCCCGGCTGGGCTACCGTGGTGCGCGCCACGGTCGCCGCTGGCCCGAGACTACGGCGGCCGTGGCCCTCGACCGCCGGCTCGCGGGCGCCAGGCGCCGCACCCGGGCCCGTAGCTCAGCTGGTCAGAGCACCGCGCTTACACCGCGGGTGTCGCCGGTTCGAACCCGGCCGGGCCCACCGGAGCACCCGCCCCGTCCGGCCGGCCGCTCGCCCCCGACCACCGATCCGGTAGCCGCGTCTCCCGAGTAGCCTCACCGCTCGTGGCGACCCGACCCCGGACCGTGCGACCCGACGGCCGCGCGACCTCCGAGCCCGCCGCGGGGTCACGCGCCCCGAGCCTGGCCGAGGTCGTGGCCGCGCTCGACGCGCGCTACCCGCCGGCCAGTGCGCAGGACTGGGACGCCGTGGGCCTGGTGTGCGGCGACCCGGACCGGCCCGTGCGCCGGGTGCTGCTGGCCGTCGACCCCGTCACCGAGGTGGTCGCCGAGGCGCTCGAGGGGCAGGCCGACCTCCTCCTGGTGCACCACCCCCTGCTGCTGCGGCCGGTGCACGGCGTGGCTGCCACGAGCGCGAAGGGTCGTGCCGTGCACCGCCTCGTCACCGCCGGGTGCGCGCTGCACGTCGTGCACACCAACGCCGACGCCGCCCGTCCCGGCGTCTCCGACGCGCTGGCCCGGGTCGTGGGGCTCGACGGCCTCGTGCCGCTGTCGGCGGAGGCGGGCCCGCAGACGGACAAGGTCGTCACGTTCGTCCCCCCGGACGCCGCCGAGAGCCTCGTCGACGCCCTCTCTGCCGCCGGTGCCGGCGAGGTGGGGGAGTACCGCCGGTGCGCCTTCAGCAGCGCCGGCCACGGCACGTTCACCGCAGGCGACGCGACCCACCCCGCCGTGGGCCGGCGGGGCGAGCGCGCGGACGTCGCGGAGGTCCGCGTCGAGATGGTCGCGCCGCGGGCGGCGCGGGAGCGCGTGCTCGCGGCGCTGCGGTCCGCGCACCCGTACGAGGAGCCGGCGGTCGACGTCCTGGAGCTCGCGTCGTGGTCGTCCCCCACCGGGATCGGTCGGGTCGGCAGCCTCTCGCGGCCGGTGAGCCTGGAGCGGTTCGCCGAGGTCGTCGCCGCCGCGCTGCCCTCCACCGTGCAGGGGGTGCGCGTGGCCGGTGACCCCGCGACCACAGTCGAGCGCGTGGCGGTGTGCGGGGGGTCCGGCGACTCCCTGTTCGACGCGGTACGGGCCAGCGGTGCGGACGCGTACCTGACCGCGGACCTTCGTCACCACCCCGCGTCCGAGGCGCTCGAGACCGGCGGGGGCCCGGCGGGGGCGCCCCCGGCACTGCTGGACGTCGCCCACTGGGCCAGCGAGTGGCCCTGGCTCGCGGGCGCGGCCTCCCGGCTGGAGCAGGACCTCGCCCGCGACGGGGCTACGGTGGCGTGCTGGATCAGCACCCGGCGGACCGACCCGTGGGTGTTCCGCGTGCCCAGCTCTGGAGGACTCGTCAGGTGAGCACCGCCCCCGCGGCCGACCAGCAGCGGCTGCTGGACGTCCAGTCCCTCGACACCCGCCTCTCCCAGCTGACGCACCGGCGCCGGACCCTGCCCGAGCACGCCGAGCTGGCGGGCCTGTCGACGCGCCACGACGCGCTGCGGGACCGCCTCGTCGCGGCCCGCACGGTGACCCAGGACCTGCAGCGGGAGGTCGCCAAGGCCGAGGCCGACGTGCAGCTCGTGCGCAGCCGCGCGGACCGGGACCGCTCGCGCCTGGAGGCCGGGCAGGGCAGCGCGAAGGACCTGCAGGCGCTGCAGCACGAGCTGGTGTCCCTGGGCCGGCGCCAGTCCGACCTGGAGGACGTCGAGCTCGAGGTGATGGAGCGCCTGGAGGCCGCGCAGGGCGAGGCGACGACGCTGGCCGCCGAGCTCGAGGAGGTCGTCGCCGCCCGGGACGCCGTCACCGCGCGCCGCGACGCGGCGGTCGCCGGGCTCGACGAGGAGGCGTCCGGCGTGCGCGCCGAGCGCGAGCGCGCGGCCGCCGGCCTGGACGCGTCCCTGGCGGCCCTCTACGACAAGGTCCGCGAGCAGCAGGGCGGTCTCGGCGCCGCCCCGTTGCGGCAGGGTCGCTGCGAGGGGTGCCGGCTGCAGCTCACCCCCGTCGACCTCGGCCGGATCCGGACCGCGCCGGAGGACGAGGTGCTGCGCTGCGAGGAGTGCCGCCGGATCCTGGTCCGCGTGCCCGACTCCGGGCAGTGAGTGCCGTGGGCGGCACGCGCCCCGCTCCCGGGACCGGCACCGGCCGGCGGCTGGTAGTGGAGGCGGACGGCGGCTCGCGCGGCAACCCGGGCCTGGCCGGGTACGGAGCGCTGGTCCGCGACGCCGACAGCGGCGACGTCCTCGTCGAGGTCGGCGAGGCCATCGGTCGTGCGACGAACAACGTGGCCGAGTACCGCGGGCTCCTCGCGGGACTGCGCGCCGCGGCCGAGGTCGACCCGGCCGCGACCGTGGAGGTGCGGATGGACTCCAAGCTCGTCGTCGAGCAGATGTCCGGGCGGTGGAAGATCAAGCACGCCGACATGCGCGACCTCGCGCTGCAGGCGGGCCAGGTGCTGCCGCGCGAGCAGGTCCGCTACACCTGGGTGCCGCGGGAGCGCAACTCCGCCGCCGACGCGCTCGCGAACGCCGCGATGGACGGCGAGCGGGTCGGGTCGCGGGCTGCGGGCGGGGGGCGGGAGGCGAACGCCCACGACGGCGGTGGGATGCTTCCGGGCATGGCAGAGACCAGCTCCACCGTGGCGGACCCGGCTTCCGGCCAGGGCCCCGGACGCGGCGCCGGCGACGACCGGCTCGCCTACCGGCTGCTCACCGGGGCGGACGACCGCGCGTTCTGCGAGAAGGTGAGTCGTGCCCTCGCCGACGGCTACGTGCTGCACGGCCCGCCGGCGCTGACCCACGACGGCGACCGGGTCGTCGCCGCGCAGGCCGTCGTGCTGCCCGCCCGGGGCACGGCGTGAGCGGGGCCGGGCACGCGGGCGACCTCGAGCCCCGCCAGGCCTGGGACCGCCTCGCCGCCGATCCCGACGCGGTGCTCGTCGACGTCCGCACCCGCGCCGAGTGGTCCTTCGTCGGGGTGCCGGACCTGCGCGAGGTAGCGCGCGAGGTGCTCACCGTGGAGTGGACGACGTTCCCCGACGGCGAGCGCAACCCTGCGTTCCTCGACGAGCTGCGAGCAGCCGGGGTCGCGCCCGGTGCGCCGTTGCTGTTCCTGTGCCGCAGCGGGGCTCGCTCGGCGGCCGCGGCCGAGGCCGCCACGGCGGCCGGGCTCGGCCCGGCGTACAACGTCAGCGACGGCTTCGAGGGCCCCGTCGACGCCCGCGGCCACCGCGCCGTCGCCGGCTGGAAGGCGAGCGGTCTGCCCTGGCGGCAGTCGTGACGTCCCCCCACCCGCGCCCGGCGCCACCGGCAGGCCCGGACGGGGGGTGGCGGCCCGCGACGCAGGCGGTCCGCGGTGGGCTGGACCGCACGGCGTTCGCCGAGACGTCCGAGGCCCTGTTCCTCACGTCGGGTTTCGTCTACGCCAGCGCCGCCGAGGCCGAGGCGGCGTTCGCCGGGGAGACCGACCGGTTCATCTACTCCCGCTACGGCAACCCCACCGTCGCGACGTTCACGGAGCGGCTCCGGCTGCTCGAGGGCGCGGAGGCAGGCTTCGCCACCGCCAGCGGGATGGCGGCGGTGTTCACGGCCCTCGCGGCCCTGGTGCGGTCCGGAGACCGGGTCGTCGCGGCCCGGTCGCTGTTCGGGTCGTGCTTCGTCATCCTCGACGAGCTGCTGCCCCGCTGGGGCGTCGAGTGCGAGTTCGTCGACGGTGCCGACCTGGAGCAGTGGGAGCAGGCGCTCGCCACGCCTGCCGCTGCGGTCTTCTTCGAGTCGCCGTCCAACCCGATGCAGGAGCTGGTCGACATCCGCGCCGTCTGCGACCTGGCGCACGCCGCCGGCGCCACCGTGGTCGTCGACAACGTCTTCGCGACGCCGGTGCTGCAGCGGCCGCTGGAGCTCGGCGCCGACGTCGTCGTCTACTCCGCGACCAAGCACCTCGACGGGCAGGGCCGGGTGCTGGGGGGTGCGATCCTCGGCCCCGCCGCATGGGTCGACGACGAGGTGCAGACGCTGATGCGTCACACCGGCCCGTCGCTGAGCCCGTTCAACGCGTGGGTCCTGACGAAGGGGCTGGAGACGCTCGCGATGCGGGTGCAGCACGCGCAGTCGTCGACGGTGCGGCTGGCGACCTGGCTGGAGTCCCACGCCCGGGTCCGGTGGGTCCGCTACCCGTTCCTGGCCTCGCACCCGCAGCACGACCTGGCGCGCGCGCAGATGTCCGGCGGGGGCACGGTCCTGACGTTCGAGGTGGACGGCGGCAAGGACGCCGCGTTCGCCCTGCTCGACGCGCTGCGCACGGTCGACATCTCGAACAACCTGGGGGACACGAAGTCGCTGGCGACGCACCCTGCCACGACCACCCACCGCCGGCTCGGGCCCGAAGGCCGCGCCCGCGTGGGCATCACCGACGGCGTCGTGCGCGTGAGTGTCGGGCTGGAGGACGTCGAGGACCTGCTCGACGACCTCGAGGGTGCGCTCCGCGGTCGGTGACGGCGCCGACCGACCGGGTCCTAGCCCAGTCCTGGCCCCCGGTTGAGTCCCAGGCTAGTGGGCGGCTCCGAGCTGGCCGCTCAGGCGGCCGTGCCAGTGTTGGCTGGCCTCGTTCAGGCCGATGATCTGGACGTTCTTGCCCTTCTGGTGGTACTTCAGCTCGATCGCGTCGAGGGCTGCGACAGTCGAGGAGTCGAAGATCTGGGCGTCGCTGAGGTCGATGATGACGTTGTGGGGGTCACCGACGTAGTCGAACTGGTAGACGAGGTCGTTGCTGGAGGCGAAGAACAGGACGCCTCGGACGGCGTAGACGCGGGTGTTCTCGTCGGGGTGGGCGACGTCGACGACCTCTGTGAAGTGTGAGACGCGGCGGGCGAAGTAGATCATCGCCACGACGACGCCGGCGATCACGCCGTAGGCGAGGTTGTGGGTGAACACGGTGACCGCGACGGTGGTGAGCATGATTGCGGTTGCGCTGAACGGCATCCGGCGCAGGGTGGCCGGTTGCACGCTGTGCCAGTCGAGCGTGCCGACCGAGACCATGATCATGACAGCGACCAGCGCGGCCATCGGCAGGATCGCGACCAGGTCGCCCAGCCCGACCACCAGGGTGAGCAGAAAGACACCGGCGAGGAAGGTCGAGATCCGGGTCCGGGCTCCGGAGACCTTCACGTTGATCATGGTCTGGCCGATCATGGCGCAGCCGCCCATCCCGCCGAAGAAGCCACTGACCACGTTGGCGACGCCCTGTCCCCACGCCTCACGGGTCTTGGGCGAGTGCGAGTCCGTGACGTCGTCGACCAGCTTCGCGGTCAGCAGCGACTCCAGCAGCCCCACCAGGGCCATCGCAACGGCGTAGGGGCCGATGATCTGCAGGGTCTCCAGGGTGAGCGGGACGTCGGGGAAGAACAGGGACGGAAGGCTGTCCGGGAGCTCGCCCTCGTCACCGACGGTCGGCACCTGCACGGTGAAGACTATTGTGATCAGAGTCAGGGTCACGATCGCGACCAGCGGCGCCGGCACAACCTTGGTGACCCGGGGTAGCAGCACCATCACGGCAATCCCCCCTGCGACCAGCGGGTACACCAGCCACGGAACGCCGATCAGGTGCGGTAGCTGTGCGGTGAAGATCAGGATCGCCAGGGCGTTCACGAAGCCGACCATCACCGACCGCGGGATGAACCGCATCAGCCGGGCGACGCCCAGCAGGCTCAGAACGATCTGGCACACGCCCCCGAGGATCACGGTGGCGATGAGGTAGTCCAGGCCGTACTCCCGCGCGACCGGTGCGATCACCAGGGCGATGGCGCCGGTGGCGCCGGAGATCATGGCCGGGCGTCCGCCGACGATGGAGATGGTCACGGCCATGGTGAACGCGGCGAACAGCCCGACGCGGGGGTCCACGCCGGCCAGGATCGAGAACGAGATCGCCTCAGGGATCAGCGCCAGCGCCACCACCAGGCCGGCCAGCACCTCCGTCCGCAGCCGGCTCCTGGATCTCAACGCTGCCATAACGGAGAAGACGGACTCGATCTGTGGTGCGGCAGTGACCGTGTCGCTGTCCGGCTCGGTAGACGTCATGACAGTCCTCCGTCTCGTTCGGGCCGCGGGGGTTTGATCATGTCCTAGACGGGATGGCGTGACGCCCTCGGTGTGAGGGGGTTGCGGGCCGGGGCCTCGCTCACAACATTCGTGGGTTGCCGGGCAGGGGCCGCCTGCTCGGCCTATCCGACAGTTGTGGGAGGCCCCGGTGTTCACCGAGCGTACGAGTGTGGGGCTCGACGTGCATGCACGATCGGTTGCGACAGCGGCGATCGATGGCGTGACGGGCGAGCTGAGACAGTCGCGGCTGACCCCCTCGCATGGGCAGATCGTCGACTGGTTGCGGGACCTGCCGGGCCCGGTCGCGGTGGCCTACGAGGCCGGCCCGACCGGCTTCGGGTTGTCCCGGGCGCTGAACGCCGCGGGGATCCGGTGTGTGGTGGTGGCGCCCTCGAAGCTGCAGCGCCCAGCCGGGGACCGGGTGAAAACCGTCCCCCGCACGCGGGAGGTGCCCCCAGCGAAAGACGCCGTGCACCTGTCCCGGTTGCTGCGCCTGGACGAGGTCACCGCGGTCGCCGTGCCGACGCTTCAGCAGGAAGCGGCGCGTGACCTGGTCCGCGCCCGGGAGGACGCGCGTGGGGACCTGATGCGGGCCCGGCACCGGCTGTCCAAGCTGCTGCTGCGCCACGGGCTGGTCTACTCCGGCGGCAAGGCCTGGTCCCAGGCCCACGACGCGTGGCTGCGCCACGTGGGACGCGAGGACTTCAGCGCCCCGGCCTCGCGGGTCACGTCAGCCCGGACGGCGCCGTCTCAGCGCACCGCCTCCAGCAACAGCTCGACCGGATGCCACGCGCTGCGCTGGGTGCCGTGGTGGATCTGCTGGCGGCAGGAGACCCCGGTGGCGGCGATCACCGCGTCCGCCGGGGCGGCCCGGACGGCGGGGAAGAGCCGGTCCTCGCCGACGGTCAGGGAGATGTCGTAGTGCTCGGACTCGAACCCGAACGACCCCGCCATCCCGCAGCAGCCTGCGTCCAGCTCGTCGACGACGACGCCCGGGATGCGGCGCAGCATCGCGACGGTCGCGGCCGTCCCGACCTCGGCCTTCTGGTGGCAGTGCCCGTGGAACACGACCGTGCGCCCGGAGAGCCACGAGTCGGGGCGCAGCGACAGCCGCCCGGCGTCGATCGCCTCCACGAGAAGCTCCTCGGGCAGTCGCACCCGCGCGGCGACGTCGGCGACGGCCGGGTCGTCGGGCAGCAGGTCGACGTGCTCCGAGCGCAGCGTGAGGATGCACGAGGGCTCGCACCCGACGATCGGCGACCCGGGCTCGGTCGTCGCGCACAGGGACGCGGCCAGCGAGCCCGCCTTCGAGCGCGCGTCGTCGAGCAGGCCCTTGGAGATGGAAGCGCGGCCGCAGCAGCCCGTGCCCTCCAGCCGGACGTCGTACCCGGCGCGCTCGAGCAGCTGCACGACCGCCTTGCCGATCCCGGGCTCGGTGTAACTCGTGAAGGAGTCGGCCAGCAGGGTCACGCTGCCCTGGGGCGTGGCGCGGTCCGTCGCGTCCCGGCGGGCGAACCAGCGCACGAGGTTGTCGCGCTCGAAGACCGGCAGTCGGCGCTGCCGCGCGATCCCGAGCCGGGTGTCAAGCAGGGCGCGCAGCGGCCGCAGCCGACCCGGCAGGTTCGACAGCGGGGCGGTCGCGGAGCCGAGCCGGTTCAGCGTCCGGATCGCCGCGAACGCCCGCGACCGCATCGGCACCCCGTGCGTGTCGTGGCGCGCCGCCAGCGCCTCGCTCTTGAGCGAGGCCATGTCCACACCGAGCGGGCACTCGCTCTTGCAGGCCTTGCACATCAGGCACAGGTCGAGCACTTCGTGCAGGCGGTCGTCACCCAGGGCGGTGTGCGGGTCGCCCTGCGAGAGGGCCTTGACGAGGGCGCCGGCTCGACCCCGCGTCGAGTCCTCCTCGTTGCGGGTGGCGATGTACGACGGGCACATCGCCCCGGTGGTCGACTTGCGGCACTGGCCGATGTTCATGCAGCGGTCGGCGGAGGCGTGCATGCCGCCGACGACGTCGAAGGCCAGCCTGGTGCTCAGCGGCGGCGGCGCTGGTGCCAGCGCGTCTCGCAGGTACTCGGTCATCGCGGGGGAGTCGACGATCTTGCCCGGGTTCAGCAGCGACTGCGGGTCGAACAGGCCCTTCACCTCACGCATCGCCTCGTACAGGTCGTCGCCGAACAGCTCGCGGTTGAACTCGCTGCGCGCAAGGCCGTCCCCGTGCTCGCTGGAGTTCACGCCGCCGTAGGAGCGGACGAGGTCCTTGATCTCCTCAGCCACGGCCCGCATCGTCTCGACCTGGCCGGGCACGGTGAGGTCGACGAACGGGCGGATGTGCAGGCAGCCCACCGAGCAGTGCCCGTAGAACCCGGCCTCCAGGCCGTGCCGGTCGAGGACCTCGGCGAACCTCGCGGTGTACTCGGCCAGGTGCCGTGGGTCGACGGCGGTGTCCTCGACGAAGGCCAGGGGTCGCCGGGCGCCCTTGCTCGCCGCCATCAGGAGTCCCAGAGAGGCCTTCCGCACCTTGAGCAGGGCGCCCTGCTGCTCCGGCGTCACCGCCCGCAGCACGTGGTAGCCGTGGCCGTTGTCCCGCCACGCCCTGACCAGCCGGTCCATCGACGCGACGAGGGCGTCCTCGTCGTCACCGGTGAACGAGACGAACAGCAGCGCGCCGGGGTCGCCCTCAAGGATGTCGGCCAGGCCGCGGTACTCGATCGTGCGGCGCGACAGGTCGAGGATGGACTTGTCGATCAGCTCGACGCCGGCCGGGTCGCACGACAGCGCGTCAACGGTGGCCTCGATCGCGGCCTGCGCGGTCGCGAAGTGCCCGACTGCGAAGACCTGGCGCGTGGGCTTGGGCACCAGCCGCACCCGGGCGGACGTCGTCAGGGCCAGCGTCCCCTCGGAGCCGACGACGAACGTGGCGAGGTCGAAGGGCGTCGGGTCGGCGAGGCGGTCCAGGCGGTAGCCGCCGGCGCGGCGCCAGTACGGGGGGAAGCCCGTGCCCACGGCGTTCGCGCGCGCCGCCAGGATGCGCGGCAGCTCGCGGTACAGCGACGCCTCGAGGTCGGAGCCCGCCGCCCTGCGCGCCCGTTCGGGCTCGTCCACGGGGGCGAACCGCGCTGTCGACCCGTCGGAGAGCACGACGCCCAGCTCGAGCACGTGGTCGATCGTCATGCCGTAGCGCAGGGATCCGCTGCCCGCGGAGTTGTTGCCGATCATCCCGCCGACGGTGGCGCGGTTCGACGTGGAGGTGTCCGGCCCGAACATCAGGCCGTGGGCGGCAGCGGCGCGGTTCAGGTCGTCCTGCACCACACCCGGCTCGACGGTGGCGGTGCGGGCCTGCGGGTCGAGGTCGACGATGCGGGACATGTGGCGAGAGAGGTCGAGCACGAGGCCCGGCCCGACCGTCTGCCCGGCCAGGCTGGTGCCCGCCCCGCGCCCCAGCACCGGGACGCCGGCCTCGCCGGCCAGTCGCACCGCCTCGACGACGTCGCCGGCGTGCCGGGGGAAGGCGACCCCGGCGGGCGAGATGGAGTACATGCTTGCGTCGCGTGAGAACAGGTGCCGGGTGTAGTCGTCGAAGGCGACCTCGCCGTCGAGCCGCCGCCGCAGCTCGTGCTCCAGCCCCGCCGAGGCCGCGCCGAGGGCCTGGGCCGGCGCGGCGGTCACGGCGCCTGGAGGCGGTCGATGCCCGCCTGGAGGCCGGCGGCGTCGACCGGGACGCCGGCCAGGACGAGTCCCATCTGCACGCCTGCGAGGGTGCCGGCGAGCGTCAGGTCGTTGAAGTGCCCCAGGTGGCCGATCCGGAAGACGCGCCCCGCGAGCCGGTCCAGCCCGGCGCCCAGCGACATGTCGTAGCGCTCGAGGATGATGGCGCGCACGGCGTCGGCGTCGTGGCCCTCCGGCAGCAGGATCGCAGTTAGCGAGCCCGAGAGCTCCCGCTCGTCCAGGGCCAGCACCTCCAGCCCCCAGCCGCGGACGGCTGCCCGCGTCGCCTCGGCGTGGCGCGTGTGCCGGGCGAAGACGTTGTCCAGTCCCTCCTCGGCGAGCATCGCCAGCGCCTCGCGCAACCCGTAGAGCAGGTTCGTCGCCGGCGTGTAGGGGAAGAAGCCGCGCTCGTTGGCCGCGAGGATCGGCTCCCAGTCCCAGAACGAGCGCGCGAGCCTCGCAGTCGACGCCGCCTTGCGGGCCTTGTCGCTGACGGCGTTGAAGCTCAGCCCCGGCGGAAGCATCAGCCCCTTCTGCGACCCCGCGACGGTGACGTCGACCCCCCACGCGTCGTGGTGGTACTCGATGCTGCCCAGCGACGAGATGGTGTCGACCAGCAGCAGCGCGGGGTGCCCGGCGGCGTCGATGGCCGCTCGGACGTCGGCCACGCGGCTCGTCACTCCCGTCGAGGTCTCGTTGTGCACGACCATCACGGCCTTGGTCTCGTGGCCGGTGTCCGCCGACAGGCGCGCCTGCACCTCCGCCGGGTCGACGCCGTGGCGCCAGTCGCCCGGGACGAGGTCGACCGCCAGTCCGAGGCGCGCCGCCATCTCCTGCCACAGCGTGGCGAAGTGCCCGGTCTCGAAGCACAGCACCCGGTCGCCGGGGCTGAGCGTGTTGACCAGGGCCGCCTCCCAGGCGCCGGTGCCGGAGGCCGGGTAGATCACCACCGGGCCCGTCGTCCCGAAGACGGGACGGACCCGTTCGAGCACGTCGAGGCCGAGCGCGGCGAAGTCAGGGCCTCGGTGGTCGATCGTCGGCGCCGAGATCGCGCGCAGCACCCGGTCGGGCACGTTGGTAGGACCTGGGATCTGCAGGAAGTGCCGCCCGCCCGTCCCGGTCATCGGCGTGGTCATCGGGTCGTCCCTTTGGTCTCGGGTTCGGGCACCGTGCCCGCGAATACGCTATGCGGAACACTAGCCCGCCGTGGCCGACTGTCTCCCGACGATCGCAGCCGCCACACCGCCACCGTCGGTCCGGTGCTCGCCAGCCTTGCTCAGAATCGCATTCAGGGCATCCGAAGCCGTCAGGCCAGCGCAGCCAGTCGAGGTAGTCCCAGGCACTTCCAGTCCTCGTCGAACCAGGCACGCAGCGCCGTATACGACTGCGGGTAGTCCCGCCCTGCGACCAGCACCATGGGATCCAGTTACGGCACTGAGATGGAGACCCCATTCAACGTGATAACCCGCGCGAGATGTGCGGAACGTCAGCAATACTCGCAAGTCGCAGGGCATCTGCTCGTTTCGACTCGCCCCATCTGCGCATCCAGCGCGTTACTCGCGGATCTGGGTCTGACCGCGCGTCGCCAACGACACGCTCACCAACCGGCCAACCACGACGAGGCCCCGAGGCGCCCGCCCCGGCCGCATCACACCGGCAGGACGGGCGCCTCACCCTGCCCCCTGACAACAGCAGCGTCCATATGAGCCCGCGACGACCAGCGTCAGGGTGCCCGTCGCCCCGGGCCGTGTCGGGGGCGCGAGCTCGGCGGTGAACGCCTCGGCGGCGGCGTCGTGCAGTGCCTCGGGGGTCCGCGGGTCACGCCCACCGCGACTCAGCAGGTGCCGCGCCAGCAGACCCCGGGTGTGCTTGGCCAAGTGGGAGACCACGGCGCGCGCACCGCCGGCCTCTCGCACGACACGCACCGCCACGGTGTGCCGCGCGGTCTGCGCGCCGGGGCTCCAGACCGCGGCGTAGGCCGCCGACCGGCAGTCGACGACCAGGCCCGTGCCGGCGAGGTCGTCGAGCACCTCCCGCAGGTGCGGGCGCCAGTACGCCGCGAGCCGGCCGACACCCGGCAGGTCGACGTCCATCGACAACCGGTACGGCGCGACCCGGTCACCGGGTCGCAACAGGCCGTGGGCGGCCGACACCACGACCACCCGCGTAGCGGCCCGTCGTCTCGCCGCCGCGTCGAGACCGGGCAGGTCGAGGGCCTCGTACAGGACGCCGGTGTAGAGGTCGCGGACCGCGACCGCGGGTGCTCCGCCGAGCCGGGTGTTCGCCGCGACCTCGCTCGCCAGCCCCTCGCCGACCCCCAGGGTCCGTGCGCCGCCGGGCGCGGCGCTGGCGGCCGCGAGCGCGGCGAGCACCTCCCGGCGCGCCGGGGTCAGCGACGGGAAGGACAGCGAGGTCAGGTCGGCGGGCCGCCCCCGCGCGGGCCGGGCCTTGCCCTCGGACGGCGGCAGCAGGACGAGCACGGCCCGCCACCCTAGGCGGCGCCGCGGCCGGTAGCATCGCCGGTGCGGACGAGCTGGCCGGGCGGCCGCGTCGGGCACCGGGGCGACCCGGTGCCCGCCGAGGAACGTCCGGGCTCCGCAGGGCAGGGTGGTGGGCAACGCCCACCCGGGGTGACCCGCGGGACAGTGCCACAGAGAACAGACCGCCGCCGCGCCGCAGGGCGGGGCGGTGAGGGTGAAACGGTGGTGTAAGAGACCACCAGCGCACCGGGTGACCGGTGCGGCTCGGCAAACCCCACCCGGAGCAAGACCAGACAGGGAGCGTTCGAGGGTTGCCCGCCCGAGTTCCCGGGTAGGTCGCTACCGCCCGCCGCCCCCCGCGGGAGGTGGGCACGAGGGCGTCGGCGACGGCGTCCCGAGATGGATGGCCGCCCCTCGCGACCGGCGACGGTAGCGGGGACAGGACCCGGCGTACAGGCCGGCTCGTCCGCCCCCGCCGGGCGCCCGGCGGGGGTGTCGACGGGGTGGTTGCATCCACGTTGCCGCCTTTGAGGGGCGTGACCCGATCGTGCCCTTGTTCGCCTCCGGCGAAATCCCGGTCACGACCAGGCCAAGTCACACGCCCCTCTCACGAATGCCCTCGATGCTCTTCCAAGGGGTGAGGCGACGGACGACGGTCCGCGCCGTGGCTCGGACGGCGGAGGTGGACCATGGCGCACCGGCCCGGTCGTGTTGCCGGACCCGTCTCCGAGGCCGTCGCCGTGATCGCCGCCGTCGTCCTGCTCGTCGTCGCCCTGCAGACCGTCATCGGGTCCCAGATCGGCGACGTCGCCGACGACGTCGTCGCGGACGGGTCCTCGAGCGAGTCGGCGACCCCGACCACGACCGCGCCGGACCCGCAGCTGCAGAACTCGCCGCGTCGCCGCGTGGCCACGCCGACCCCGACCGGCGTGCTCCGGATGCCGTCCACGTCGGCGCTGCCCGCCCCCCAGGTGCCGGTGGCCCCGTCCCCGACCGCCGCGGACGCCGCCCAGGGCGGTTCGGGCGCCGCGGGCCGGACCGGGGCGTCCTCCGCGCCCGGGGCCGGGACCGCCTCCGGCGTCGGGTCGCAGCCGGACAGCCGGCCCGGCTCCGCCCCGGCGACGACCGACGGGACCACGTCCGCACCGGTCGACCCCGGCGGCCGGACGACGCCGGAGGAGCCGACGACGGGAGGGTCGACGACCTCCCCGCCGTCGACGCAGCCGCCGTCGACCGCGCCCGAGGTGACTCCTCCCGCCCGCACGCCCACGCCGGACCCGAGCACCACCCCGCCCCCGACGGGGTCCACGACCACACCGAGCACGCCCCCCGCGACGACCCCGACCACCACGCCCCCGACGACGGTGCCTTCGCCGTCCACGGGAGGCACGACGCCGGACGGCGCGACGGACCCCGCCTCGACGCCCCCGCCGCTGCAGGGCCCGCCGGAGTCGCCCCCGCCGATCATCCCTCCGCTCACCGGACCCACGGTGCCGGCGATCACCCCGCCCGACGCGCCCACCGACATCCTCGCGCCGCCTGCCGGCGCGCCGCTGGGCGATGCCGGCGAGGAGGAGCTGGCGGGAGGCGGTGTCGAGCCACCTGCGGAGCCACCGGCCGAGCTGCCGCTCCCGGGCGACACCCCCGGGAGTCCGTCCGGCACGCCACCGGTGCCGTCCGCCCCGGCACCCACCGATGACGGCGACGTGGCACCCGGCGATCCGGTCACCGTCCCGTTCGTCGGGCGGGCCACCGGCTGGGCGACGGGCCTGCCGCTCGTCTGACCTCCCGCTCGTCCGGCCCCCCGCTCGTCCGGCGCCCCGCCGGTGTGATCCACCGCCGGGCCGCCCGGCACCCGCGGGCAGCGACTTGGGTCGGCCGTCAGCCGGGGCGACCGGCGGCGAGCGCAGCGGCCCCGACGATGCCGGCGCGGTTCAGCAGCTCCGCCGGGACCATCGGCGTGCGCAGGTCCAGCAGCGGGACGAACCGCTCGGCTTTGCGGCTGACGCCGCCTCCCACCACGATCAGGTCGGGCCAGACGAGGTCCTCGAGCACGCGGTAGTACGTCTGCAGCCGTGCCGCCCACTGCCCCCAGGACAGGTCGTCGCGCTTGCGGGCGGCGTCGGACGCCCGGGTCTCCGCGTCGTGGCCCTCCACCTCCAGGTGACCCAGCTCGCTGTTCGGTACGAGCGTCCCGCCGACTAGCACGGCGGTCCCGATCCCCGTGCCCAGCGTCGTCAGCACCACCACGCCCCGGCAGTCGCGGGCCGCGCCGTAGCGCGCCTCGGCGACCCCGGCGGCGTCCGCGTCGTTGACGACGTGGGCGGGCCTGCCCGTGCGCTCGTGCAGCAGCGCCGCCACGTCGGTCCCGACCCAGGCGGGGTCGACGTTGGCCGCACTGCGGGCGATGCCGTGGGTGATCACTGCCGGGAAGGTGACGCCGACCGGTGCCGGGCCGGCGTCGAAGGCCGGGTCCAGCGCGGTTCCGGCACGGACCGCCTCGGCGACGACGGCCGCCACGACGTCCGCGACCGCGTCCGGCGTCGACGGGCTCGGGGTGTCGACCCGGAGCCGCTCGGCGGTGAGGTCACCCCGGTCCAGGTCGACGGGCGCCCCCTTGATGCCCGAGCCGCCGATGTCGACGCCGACCGCGTAGCGCGGTGTGCCGCGAGCCCCCTGCGAGTCCACGTCCACCCTCCGGTCGCCGTGCGGCAGCGCGCGGCGCGCGCCGGTCTCCGTCCCGGGTCACGCTAGCCCCGCGGCTCAGGGCGCCGTGAGGACCTCGGCGCCGGTCGCGGTGACGAGCACGGTGTGCTCGAACTGCGCGGACCGGAGCCGGTCCTTGGTGACGACGGTCCAGCCGTCGTCCCACAGGTCCCACTCCGGGGTCCCCAGGCACAGCATCGGCTCGACGGTGAACGTCATGCCGGGCTCGATCACCTCGGCGTGGTGGGGCGAGGAGTCGTAGTGCGGGATCACCAGGCCGGAGTGGAACGCGGTGCCGATGCCGTGCCCCGTGAAGTCGCGGACGACCCCGTAGCCGAACCGGCGGGCGTACGACTCGATCACCCGCCCGATCACGTTGACCGCGCGACCCGGCCGGATCGCTGCGATGCCGCGCCGCGTCGCCTCGCGGGTGCGCTCGACGAGGTCGAGGGACTCGGCGTCGACGTCGCCGGCGCAGAACGTGGCGTTCGTGTCCCCGTGGACGCCGAGGCCGTCGACGACCAGGTACGCGGTGATGTCGACGTTGCAGATGTCGCCGTCCGCCAGCACCGTCGAGTCCGGGATGCCGTGGCAGATCACCTCGTTCACCGACGTGCACAGCGACTTCGGGAAGCCTCGGTAACCGAGCGTCGAGGGGTAGGCGCCGTGGTCGAGCAGGAACTCGTGCCCGACCCGGTCGAGATCGTCGGTGGAGACCCCCGGCCGCACGTGGCGCCCGACCTCGTCCAGCGCCCGCGCGGTCAGCCGGCCCGCCACCCGCATCCGCTCGATCGTCTCGGCGTCCTTGACCTCCTCGCCCTCGAACCGCTCCGGGGCAGGGCGGTCGACGTACTCCGGGCGCACGATCCCGCTCGGGACCTCGCGCCGGGGGGACACCCGGCCAGGGGCCAGGCTGCCCACGGGGGCGGTCGCGGCGGTCGCGGAGGTCGCGGTCGCTGCAGCGTCGGAGGGTGCGGACGAGGGCATGCCGAGAAGTCTAGGCTCGCCTCGCGCCACCCTCGGCCCCGGCGCCGCGGGCCCGGCGCAGGACGCGGCGGCGCCGCAGCACGGCGAGGAGGAGGGCGGACGTGGAGTACTGGTTCAACACCCGCACGGGCACCGTCGAGGAGGGTCACCAGAGCGACTGGACGTCGCTGCTGGGTCCGTACCCGACGCGCGAGGCCGCGGCACGTGCCCTGGCCACCGCGCGCGAGAACACCGAGCGCTGGGACGCCGAGGACCGGGCGTGGGAGGAGGGCGAGGACTGAGGTCCCCTCGTCCCCGACGCCGGGACAGGGGGCGAGACGATCCCGTCCCGGACGTTGTGCCACCCCCCTGGGACTGGTGTGCTGTCGGTAGCGGCCCGGCGACGGTGCGCGGGCCCGTTGGCACGGAGGTGGTCGACGATGACCGAGACGGAGACCGGTCCCGGGTCCGGGTCAGGCCCGGCGGCGGACGCCGGCGGGCCTGGTGGGGCCGCGGCGCCGGAGGCGTCGGTGGCGGTGTCACGAACCGTCGAGGCCCCGGTGGAACGCGTCTGGGAGGCGCTGAACTCCGCGGCCGGCACGCAGGCGCTGCTGGGCAGCGGGGCGCGCCTCGGCGGCAAGGGGGAGCCGTGGCACAGCGAGGAGGGTCCGCACGGCGTGCTGCGCAGCCACCACCCCCTGGAGCAGATCCGCGTCTCGTGGCACGCCCGCCCCGAGGACCCCGCCACGCTGATCGACCTGCGGCTGCACGCCGAGGCCGGCGGCACCCGCGTCGACCTCAGCCACGAGCACCTGCCCGCCGGCGCCGACCCCGAGTCCCTGCGCCGGCACTGGGAGGAGTCGCTGGACCGCCTCGCCGCCACGGCGGCCACCTGACTCCCTCGGTGATCATGCACCTCGGGTCCGCCCCCCCGTGGTGATCATGCACCTCCGGTCCGCACCCCCGCGGTGATCATGCACCTCCGGTCCGCACCCCCGTGTCGAGCCCGTGCCCGCGGTCAGCGACCGAGTGCGGCCATGGCCGCCGCACGGCCGGGGATGCCGCTGACGCCGCCTCCCCGGCGTGCCCCGGAGCCGGCGAGCAGCACCCGCGGGTGCTCGGTCTCCACCCCCCAGCGACCGACGTCCTCACCTGTCTCGGCGAAGGGCCACTGCAGGTCCCGGTGGAAGATGTGGCCACCGGGCAGTCCGACGGTTGCCTCCAGGTCGACGGGGCTGCGGGCCTCGATGCACGGCCGCCCGTCCGCGTCGGTCCACAGGCAGTCCTCGATCGGCTCCGCGAGCACCTGCTCCAGCGAGCGCAGCGTCGCCGCGAGGGCCCGCTCCCGGGCGCCTTCGGGGTCGGCGCGGAACAGCCGCGCCGGCATGTGCAGCCCGAACAGCGTCAGGGTGTGCGCTCCCGCGGCCCGCAGATCGGGCCCGAGGACGGAGTCGTCGGTGAGTGAGTGGCAGTAGATCTCGCACGGCGGCGTGCTCGGGATCGTGCCGCCGGCCGCCTCGGCAAACGCCTGCTCGAGCTGTTGCAGCGACTCGTTGACGTGGAACGTCCCACTGAAGGCGGTCCGCTCGTCGACGGGCCGGCGCAGCCGGGGCAGGCGGCGCAGCAGCATGTTCACCTTGAGCTGTGCGCCCTCCGGCGACGGACCGGGCTCCTGCCCGAGCAGCCGCCGCAGCGTCGACGGCGCGCAGCCGGCGAGAACCCTCCCGGCGGTCACGGTGTGCTCCGCGCCGGCGGCGTCGGCCCAGGTGACGTCGCCGGTGCCGGCGTCCACCGCGAGCACCTCGGCCCCGGTGACGACGGTGGCACCGGCGCGCAGCGCAGCGGACTCGAGGGTGCCGCTGACGGCTCCCATGCCGCCGACCGGCACGTCCCAGTGCCCGGTGCCCCCGCCGACGACGTGGTAGAGGAAGCACCGGTTCGCGAGCAAGGACGGGTCGTGAACGCTGGTGAACGTGCCGATCAGCGCGTCGGTGAGCACGACACCGCGCACGTCGTCGTCCGCGATGCGCTCGCGCACGACGTCGCCGACGGGACGCTCGACCAGCCACGACCACACCTCGTCGTCGCCGACCAGGGCCCGGGCCTGCGCGCGGGAGACCAACGGCTCGGTCACCGTGGGCCACAGTCGCGCGGCGGCGTGGGCGATGCGGTCCGAGAGCTCCGTCCACGCGTCGTGGTCCTCGCGGGAGCCGGTGACGTCGACGAACGACGCGCGGGTGGCGACCGCGTCGCCGCCGTCCACGAGCAGGCCCGTGTCGCGGCCGGCTCGCCGCAGCGGGGTGTATGAGGAGTAGCGGCGTCGCCGCAGCTCGAGCTCCAGCCCGAGCTCGTCCAGGACCTGCCGTGGCAGCAGCGACACGAGGTAGGAGTAGCGCGACAGCCCCGCGTCCACACCAGGGAAGACCCGCGCCGAGACCGCGGCGCCGCCGACGTGGTCGAGCTGCTCCAGCACGAGCACGCGGCGCCCCGCAGCAGCCAGGTACGCAGCGGCGGTGAGGCCGTTGTGGCCGCCGCCGACGACGACCGCGTCGTACCGCTGTGAGGTCACGCGCGGCAGGGTAGAGGAGGCTGCGGCAGGTCAAGCCGGTCCGGTCCACCATCGGCCCGAACGGCTTCGGCAAGACCCGCGCCGGAGACGGCAGGAGCCGGACCGGGGTCTACACCATCCCGCTGGTCTTCTCGACCACGTCGACGTCGCCGAACGCCCGGATGCCCTGGCGCCAGCGCAGGGCGACGTCCACCGTGACCGGACGGTCCGGCTACTGCTACAACACGTGGATCGAGGAGGCCGGCCGCACCGACGGCAACCGCAGCTCCATGAGGTACGGCTTCCTCGTCGGATACAACAACATCCGCGTGACCCCCGGGTCGGGCCCGGCGCCGGTGCAGGGCAAGGGATCCGGCATCTTCTACCACACGTCGACCATCGGCGGCACGAGGTGGAAGGCGACCGACGGGTGCACGATGCTCGGGCGCGCCGAGGACATGAAGTGGTTCTCGCAGTGACTCGACGCCGGTGCCTCCCCCCGCGTGGTGCAGGACCTCTGACGAGCGCGTCAGCGCGTCAGCTTCGGCAGCACCTCGCGGCCGAAGACCTCGATCCACTCGGCTTGGTTGCGGCCCACGTTGTGCAGGTAGACGCGGTCGAAGCCGAGGTCGCAGAAGCGTTGGATGGCGGCCCGGTGCACGTCGGGGTCGGCCGAGACCACCATCCGGCCCTCGAAGTCCTCCGGGCGCACGAGCGCCGCCATCGCAGCGAAGTCGTGCGGGGAGCGGATGTCGGCCTTGCCGAACTTCATGCCGCCGTTGGGCCACTCGGTCATCGCGTTGGCCATCGCCTCCTCGTCGGTGTCGGCCCACGACAGGTGCAGCTGCAGCACCTTCGGCATCGCGTCGGGGTCCTTGCCGACACCGCGGGCCCCCGCACCGAAGCGCTCGAAGAGCATCTCCACCTTCTCCAGCGGGGCACCGACGGTGATCATCCCGTCCGCGTGCTCGCCGGTGCGGCGCGCGTTGACCGGGCCCGCGGTCGCCACGAGCACCGGCGGCGCCTGCTCCGGCATCGTCCACAGCCGCGTGGTCTCGAGCTGGAAGAACTGGCCGGTGTGCTTGGTGTCCTTGCCCGCGAGGGACGCGTCGAAGAGCTTCTCCATCAGGTCGATGGCCTCGAACAGGCGCGCGGACCGCTCGCCGGCCTCGGGCCAGTAGCCGCCGACCACGTGCTCGTTGAGGGCCTCGCCGGTGCCGACCCCGAGCCACGTGCGGCCCGGGTACATCGCCTCCAGCGTGGCGGCGGCCTGGGCGACGACCGCGGGGTGGAAGCGGAACGACGGGCACGTGACCCCCGGGCCGAGGTCGCCGGCGGTGCGCTCGCCGACGGCGGTCAGCACGTTCCACACGAAGGACGACTGGCCCTGGCTCGGTACCCACGGCTGGAAGTGGTCGGCCGCCATACAGCCCGAGAAGCCGTGCTGCTCCGCCAGCGCGGTCAGGGCGACCGCGTCGCTCGGGTGGAACTGCTCGAGCATCGCCGCATACCCGACTGAGAAGGCCATGGCGCCGCACGCTACCGGCCGCGAGGATGCCGGCGTGGAGCCGACCGACCCGACCGACGCGACCGACGACCCGACCCGCGATGCGACCGACGACACCGGTGCGCCGGTCCGGCGACCCGACGTCGTGCGCCGCGTGGTCTCGCTGGTGCCGTCGCTGACCGAGACCGTCGCGGTAAGCGCGCCCGGGCTGCTCGTCGGGGCCACGGACTGGTGCACCCACCCGGGCGACCTCGCCGTGACGCGGGTGCGCGGCACCAAGAACCCGGACGTCGCCGCCGTCGTCGCGCTGCACCCGGACCTCGTGCTGGCCAACGCCGAGGAGAACCGGGCCGAGGACCTCGACGCGCTGCGAGCCGCGGGCGTCGCCGTGTGGGTGACGGACGTCCGCACCGTCGACGGGGCGTTCGCGTCGCTGGCGTCGGCGCTGCAGGCGTGCGGCGTGGGCCGGCCGCACTGGCTCGACGACGCCGAGCGGGCGTGGCGGCTGCCGCCGGTCCCGGTACGCCGGCGGGCCGTCGTCCCGATCTGGCGCCGGCCCTGGATGGCACTGGGCCGCGACACGTTCGCCGGGGACGTGCTCGCGCGGCTCGGCGTCGACAACGTGCTCGCGGCCGCCGACGACCGGTACCCGCGGGTCGACCTCGGCGACCTGCCCCCCCACGACGTCGTCGTGCTGCCCGACGAGCCCTACGCGTTCGCGGCGGACGACGGCCCCGAGGCGTTCGACGCGCCCAGCGCGCTCGTCGACGGCCGGATGCTCACCTGGTACGGCCCGAGCCTGGTGACCGCGCCCCGCCGGCTCGCGGCCCAGCTCGCAACCACGATCCCGCGCTGACCCGCGGGCTGCGGAACCGCCGGCTTGCGCGCGGGCGCGGAGTCCGCAGGATGGAGCCGGCCCCCGGCCACCCTGAGCCCACGGGAGGAGAGGACGACGTGAGCAGCGGCCGCGAGAACGCCCTGACCCTGCACATCGGCAACGACGAGGTCGTCCTGCGCCAGCGCTACGAGGTGGCGAGCATCGCCAACGACCTGCTCATCGCCGTGTGGTTCGCGATCGGCAGCGTGCTGTTCTTCTCCGAGTCGACCGCAACGGCCGGCACCTGGCTGTTCCTGCTGGGCAGCGTGCAGCTCATGGTGCGACCGGCGATCCGACTCGCCCGCCGCATGCACATCCAGCGGACGCGGTCCGGCGCGGCACGCCCCACCGACGCGTCCGACGACTACTGACCAGCGACCACTGGCGTACCCGCGATGCATGATCACCGCGCGGGGGAAGACCCGCGAGGGTCAGCCGGACTTGCGGCGGAAGGTGCGCTGCGGCTTGGCGGGAGCCGTGTGCGGGTGCGCCCCCGCCGGGCCGTTGCCGGCCGCCTCGCGACCGTGGTGGCCGAACTGCTTGCGCTCCAACGCCTCGCGGAACCGGAGCCGGGTCTCCTCGGGGGTGGCCGGGGCCTTGTCCTGCGGTTCGCTCATCACCCCAGCATGCCCCTGCGGACGCCGGACGCCAACGCCTTTCGCAGGGCCCGGCCGCCCGGTCACCTGTCGTAGGAGTGCTCCGGGCCGGGGAAGGCGCCGCCGCGGACCTCGCCGGCGTAGTCGCGGGCCGCCTGCAGCAGCACGGAGCGGGCGTCGGCGAACCGCTTGGCGAAGCGCGGCGACCAGGTGGACATGCCGGCCATGTCGGTCCACACGAGCACCTGGCCGTCGGTGTCGGGTCCGGCGCCGATCCCGATCGTCGGGACGTCGAGCGCAGCGGTGACCTTCGCGGCGACGGGCGCGGGCACCATCTCCAGGACGACGGCGAAGGCGCCCGCCTCCTGCAGCGCGAGCGCGTCGGCGAGCAGCTCGTCCGCCGCGCCGCCCCGCCCCTGCACGCGCTTGCCGCCGAGCGCGTGCTCGGCCTGCGGCGTGAAGCCGAGGTGTCCCATGAAGGCGATCCCGGCGCCGCTGACCGCCCGCACGTGCGGCACGACGGACCGGCCGCCCTCGAACTTCACCGCGTGGGTCAAGCCCTCCTTCATCAGCCGCACCGACGTGGACACGGCCTGCTCGGGGGAGGCGTGGTACGAGCCGAACGGCAGGTCGGCGACGACGAGGGCCCGGCCGGCGCGGCGTGCGACCGCCCGCACGAGCGGCACCATCTCGTCCACCGTGACGGGGATCGTGGTGTCGTGAGCGAGCACGTTGTCGCCGGCGGAGTCCCCGACGAGCAGCACGTCGACACCCGCCTCGGCGAAGATCTCGGCGGTGCTCTGGTCGTAGGCGGTCAGCATCGTGATCTTCTGGCCCGCCTCCTTCATCGCGCGCAGGTGGTGCACCCGCACGCGCTTCGGCGAGACGGCCAGCGCCGGGTCCTGGCCCGGGACGGCGTCGCCAGGGCTCCGGCTGGTCGGCTGTGACATGACGTCCTCTCGGTCGTGCTCCGGTGCCGGCGCGGTCGTCAGCGCGACCCGCTCGTGTGCTCCCGCCACCGGCTGGTCACCGGCAGCCGCCGGTCGCGCCCGAACGCCACGGTGCTGATCTTCGGGCCCGGCGCGAACTGACGGCGCTTCCACTCCGCCCGGTCCACGAGGGTGACGACCTGGTCGACCACCTCGGCGTCGAAGCCGTCGGCCACGAGCTCGGAGCGGCCGCGCGCCCCGACCACGTACGCCGCCAGCACCGCGTCGAGCAGGTCGTACTCCGGCAGCGAGTCCTGGTCGGTCTGGTCCGGACGCAGCTCGGCGGACGGCGGCTTGGTGATCGACGACTCCGGCACCGGCTCGGTCTCGCCCACGGCGCGAGCCCTGGCGTTGCGCCAGCGGGCCAGCTCCCACACCAGCGTCTTGGGCACGTCCTTCAGCGGCGCGAAGCCGCCGACGGAGTCCCCGTAGATCGTGGAGTACCCGACCGAGAGCTCGCTCTTGTTGCCGGTCGCGAGCACGAGGTGGCCCTCGGCGTTGCTCAACCCCATCAGGACGACGCCGCGCACCCGGGCCTGCAGGTTCTCCTCCGCGATGCCCGGCAGGTGCATCTCGGCCATGAACGCCTCGACCATCGGGGCGATCGGCTGCTCCCGGTAGTCCAGCCCGGTGCGTTCGGCCAGCTCCGCCGCGTCGTCGCGGGAGTGCCCCGAGGAGTAGGACGACGGCATCGAGACACCGACGACGTTCTCGCCTCCGATCGCGTCGCACGCCAGCGAGGCGACGAGCGCGGAGTCGATACCGCCGGACAGACCGAGGACGACGGAGCGGAAACCGTTCTTGCGCACGTAGTCCCGCAGCCCCGTGACGAGCGCGGTGTGCACCTCGGCGACGTCGTCCAGCCGGTCCGCGACGGAGCCCGGTACGGCCTCGTACGGCGCGGCGGGCTCGTCCGGCAGCGCCACGCGGCGGACGCCGTCCTGTGCCACGGCAGCGTCCGCGGAGGCGGCGGGCAGGTCGAGGTCGACCACGAGCAGGTCGTCGGTGAACTGCGGTGCGCGGGCGAGCACGGTGCCACCGGCGTCCACGACCAGGGAGTCACCGTCGAAGACGAGCTCGTCCTGGCCTCCGACGAGGTTGAGGTAGGCCAGCGGACAACCCGCCTCGCCCGCCCGCCGCCGCACGAGGTCGAGCCGCGTGTCGTCCTTGTCGCGCTCGTAGGGCGAGCCGTTGAGCACCAACAGCAGGCCCGCGCCGGCCTCGCGCGTCGTGGCCACCGGTCCGCCGTCCTGCCACAGGTCCTCGCAGACGGCGAGGGCGACGTCGACGTCCCGCACCTGCACGACCGTGAGGTCCCGGCCGGGCACGAAGAGGCGGAACTCGTCGAACACGCCGTAGTTCGGCAGGTGGTGCTTGGCGTAGCGCGCGACGACCTCGCCGCGGAACAGCACCGCCGCGCAGTTCTGCGGCATCCCCTTCGGGATGCCGGTGCGCCCGTCCTCGCTGACGCCGTCCCCGTCGAGGTCCGCGTCGGCACCGGTGGCCCTGCCGAGGTACCCCACGACGACCGGCAGGTCGCCGCGGCCGTCCGCGACGAGGTCGGCGGCTAGCCGGTCCAGGGCGGCCAGCGACGCCTCGACGAACGAGCTGCGCAGCGCCAGGTCCTCCACCGGGTAGCCGGTGAGCACCATCTCGGGCAGCGCGAGCAGGTGCGCGCCCCGCCCGGCGGCGTCGGCGGCAGCGGCCCGCACGAGGTCGGCGTTGCCCCGTAGGTCGCCCACGGTGGGGTTCACCTGCGCCAGGGCCAGTCGCAGCTGCGGCATGCCCAGGAGCCTATGCGCGGCGGGCCTGTCTCCTCACCGCGGCCGCCCTACCCGCGGTGGGCCGCCGCGGCGGCGCGTGCCTGCCGGCGCTCGCGGCGCAGGTCGGCCAGCGCCGGTGCCAGCGCCAGGGCGACGAGCAGCGTCGAGATGGCGAGCCCGCCGGTGAACGCGAGCCGCCAGCGGTCTTCGCCGAGGACGACGAAGAACACCGCACCGACCGCTGCGATGCCGGCCGCCGAGCCGACGCGCTGCACCGTCTGCAGCACGCCCCCGCCGCTGCCGGCCCCGCCCACCGGCACCTCCGCCAGCGTCAGAGTCACGTTCGGAGAGATCACCATGCCGCCGCCGGCGCCCGCCACGAGCAGCGGCAGCGCCAGCGCCCAGCCCGTGGCGCCCTCGGCGGTCGCCGGCAGCGCCAGTACCACCGCCAGCGCCGCGAGCAGCCCGACGAGGACGGCGACCAGCCCCACCACGACCAGCCGCCGGCCGACGCGGGTCACCGCCCGCCCGGCCAGCGGCGCGGCGACCGCCCCCCCGATCGCGAACGGGGTCTGGGCCAGCCCCGCCTGCAGCGGCGTGTAGCCGAGCCCGGTCTGCAGGTACAGCGTGAGCACGAAGAAGATCGACGTGAAGCCGGCGAAGTACAGCGACCCGGTGACCAGACCCGCCCGGTAGCGGGGTCGCCCGAGCAGCGACAGGTCGAGCACGGGCGCCCCGCCGCGGCCGGCGAGCCGCTGCTCCCAGCGCACGAACACGGCGAGCAGGCCGACCCCGCCGACGGCGCTCGCGACGGCGGGCAGCGGCGGCATCGCGCCGCGCTCCAGCACTGGCAGCAGGAGCCCGGCGAGTGCCCCGGCCAGCAGCACGGTGCCCACGGGGTCGAACCGGCCGGGCCGCGTGGTGGCGTCGGCGGGCAGCAGCCGCAGCGCGAGGACGACGGCGACCGCGCCGATCGGGACGTTCACGAGGAACACCCAGCGCCAGGCGTCGTCGCCGCCGACGACGGTGAGGATCAGGCCGCCGACCAGCGGGCCCGCCGCGGTCGACAGGCCGACCGTGCCGCCGAACAGGCCGAACGCCCGGCCCCGTTCCGCACCGGAGAACAGCTGCTGGATCAGGCCCGACACCTGCGGCTGGAGCAGGCCGCCCCCGAGTCCCTGGGCCACGCGGGCCGCGACCAGCAGGCCGGCCGTCGGCGCGAGCCCGCAGGCCGCGCTGCCCGCGGTGAACAGCGTCACGGCCAGCACGAACGCACGCCGGCGGCCCCGGGCGTCGCCGAGGCGGCCGGCGGGCACGAGCACCAGGCCGAGGGCGAGCGCGTAGCCGACGAGCACGTACTGCAGCTGGGTGTCGGTGGCGTCGAGGCCCCGCCGGATCGACGGCAGCGCCACGTTCACGATGCTGACGTCGAGCAGGGTCATGAACCCGGCGACCAGGCAGACCCCCAGCGCCTGCCAGCGGCGGGGGTCGGGTGCGTCCCCGGCGTCGGGCTCCCGGCCGGCAGGGACGCCCTCGGCGGCGCGCCCACCCTGTCCTCGCACGGTGGGCGACGTTAGCGACGGCGACGGCGACGGCGCGGGCCGCGTCCGAGGGTGACGTCCGAGGGTGACGTCCGAGGGCGACCGGGACTTCCCCGGCTGCGGCACCGGGTGCATGATCGCGGCGGGGCCGACCGACGGCACCGACCTGCGAGGAGGGGGCCACCGTGACCACGGCGCGCGACCACGTGGTGCTGGCGGGCGCTGACAGCCAGCCGTACTCGTCGCTGCGCAGCCGGCCCACGCCCCGCTCGGAGCGCTTCACGATGGGCCGGCTGATGCGCGTCGGCGTGCCGCGGTCGTCCCTGGGGGCGTGGGAGCCCCCGGCGGACCGGCCGGACCCCGTCGACCTGGTCACAGAGTCGCACCGGGGACGCCTCGACACCCTCGTGCCGGTGCGGGTGGGGCGGATGACCGCGTCTCCCTACGGGTTCCTGCGCGGAGCCGCCGTCGTGATGGCGCACGACCTGGCACGGCTCCCGGCGACCGGCATCACACCCGTGATCTGCGGCGACGCGCACGTCGGCAACTTCGGCTTCTACGGTTCCCCGGAGCGCGAGCTCGTGCTCGACCTCAACGACTTCGACGAGGCCCACCCCGGCCCGTGGGAGTGGGACCTGCGCCGGCTGACCGCGAGCATCTGGGTCGCGGGCCGGCAGAACGGGCTGTCGGAGCGGCACTGCGAGCGCGCTGTCGCGTGCTGCGTGGCGGCGTACCGCGACCAGGTGCGACGCCTGGCCAGCGAGCCGCTGCTGTCGCGCTCGTTCGAGCGGCTCGACCTGGACCGGCTGCGCGCCACCACGTCGACCTCCTCGCTGACGAAGGCGGTCGAGCGGGCGGCGCGGCGGGCGAGGGGCCGCACCAGCGACCGCGCCCTGCCCCGCTTCACCGAGGAGCACGAGGGCAGCCGGCGGATCGTCGAGGAGCCGCCCCTGATCATGCGGCTCGGCAGCGGCGAGGCCGAGCGCCTCGCGGAGGCCCTCGACGAGTACCTGACCACGCTGGCGTCGCACTGGCGGCGCGTGCTCGGCGGGTACACGCTGCTGGACTCCGCCTACAAGGTCGTCGGCGTCGGCAGCGTCGGGCTGCGGGCGTACGTGGCGCTGTGCGAGGGGAGCAGCCCGGACGACGTGCTGTTCCTTCAGCTGAAGCAGGCACGCCGCTCGGTGGTCGCGCCGTTCGTGCACGGCGACTCCGCCTGGCACGCGCACCAGGGCCAGCGGGTCGTGGAGTACCAGCAGGCGCTGCAGACCGTCAGCGACCCGCTGCTCGGCTGGACCACGCTGGACGACCGGCAGTACTACGTGCGCCAGTTCCGCAACATGAAGGGCAGCCTCGCCCTCGACAGCATCGACGTGCCGGCGCTGAAGGACTACGTGGGCATCTGCGGGCGGCTGCTGGCCAAGGGCCACGCCCGCACGAGCGGCGCGTCCATGATCGCGGGGTACATCGGGCGCTCGGACAAGCTCGACGTCGCCCTGTGCCGCTTCGCCCGTGCCTACGCGGACCAGACCGAGCGGGACCACCAGGCGATGGTGGACGCCGTCCGGCAGGGCCGGCTGGCCGCCGAACCGGGCGCGTGAAGGGGTCCTCGGCCCCGCGCCACGCGGTCCGCTCCGGGCCGCTACCGTCACGGTCACGGCCGGCCGCGACAGGCCGGCGCCCCGACCCGCGGAGTGGCCAGACGTGGACAGACAGCAGGAGTTCGTGCTGCGGACCATCGAGGAGCGGGACATCCGCTTCGTGCGGCTGTGGTTCACCGACGTCCTGGGCTTCCTGAAGTCGGTCGCGGTGGCGCCCGCCGAGCTCGAGGGCGCGTTCGCCGAGGGCATCGGCTTCGACGGCAGCTCGGTCGAGGGGCTGGCGCGGGTCCACGAGGCGGACATGCTCGTGCGTCCCGACCCGTCGACCTTCCAGGTGCTGCCCTGGCGGGAGGACTCCGCCCCGACCGGGACCGCCCGGATGTTCTGCGACATCCTCACCCCCGACGGTGAGCCGGCCGCCGCGGACCCCCGGAACGTGCTGAAGCGCACCTTGAAGAAGGCCGGCGACGCGGGCTTCACCTGCTACACGCACCCGGAGATCGAGTTCTACCTGCTGCGACAGGGATGGACCGACGGCGGCGTGCCCGTCCCGGTCGACACCGCCGGCTACTTCGACCACGTCCCCGGCGGCACCGCCCACGACTTCCGGCGCCGGGCGATCTCGACGCTGGAGCAGATGGGGATCTCGGTGGAGTTCAGCCACCACGAGGGCGGCCCGGGGCAGAACGAGATCGACCTGCGCTACGCCGACGCCCTGAGCACCGCGGACAACATCATGACGTTCCGCACGGTGATCAAGGAGGTCGCGCTCGAGCAGGGCGTGTACGCGACGTTCATGCCGAAGCCGCTCGCCGACCAGCCGGGCACCGGGATGCACACCCACATGTCGCTGTTCGAGGGGGAGCGCAACGCGTTCCACGAGCCCGGGGCGCAGTACGACCTGAGCAAGGTGGCGCGGCAGTTCATCGCAGGGCTGCTGCACCACGGCCCGGAGTTCAGTGCCGTCACGAACCAGTTCGTCAACTCGTACAAGCGCCTGTGGGGCGGCGGGGAGGCCCCGTCGTTCGTCTGCTGGGGCCACAACAACCGGTCCGCCCTGGTGCGGGTGCCGATGTACAAGCCGGGCAAGGGCCAGTCGAGCCGCGTGGAGTACCGCGCGATCGACGCCGCCTGCAACCCCTACCTCGGGTTCGCGGTGATGCTCGCCGCCGGCCTCAAGGGCATCGAGGAGGGCTACGAGCTGCCCGAGGGCGCCGAGGACGACGTCTGGGCGCTCACCGACGCCGAGCGCCGCGCGCTGGGGATCCCCCCGCTGCCGAGCAGCCTGGACCAGGCGATCGCGACGATGGAGGGCTCCGAGCTCGTCGCGGAGACCCTGGGGGAGCAGGTGTTCGACTTCGTGCTGCGCAACAAGCGGCAGGAGTGGCACGACTACCGCCTGCAGGTGACGCCGTTCGAGCTGCGGCGCTACCTGCCGATCCTGTGAGCGCCGTCGTGGCGGAGGTCGGCGGCGGGAGCCCGCGGGTTCTCGTCGTGCAGCACGAGGACCAGGCCCCCCTCGGGCGACTCGCCTTCCCCGGGGTCGCCCTGGACGTCGTGCGGCCCGACCGGGGGGAGACGCTGCCGGACCGGCTGGACCCGCAGCGGCACCACGGTCTCGTCGTGCTCGGCGGGGAGATGTCCGCGTGGGACGACGACGTGGCACCCTGGCTGCCCGCGACGCGGGCGCTGCTGGCGGTCAGCGCGGTCGACGGCGTCCCGGTGCTCGGCATCTGCCTGGGGGCGCAGCTGCTCGCCGCGGCCACCGGCGGGCGCGTCGAGCGGGGCGCGGACGGCCCGGAGCTGGGCGTGTGCACGCTGCGGGCGACCGCAGCGGCCGCCGACGACGCGCTGCTGTCCGGGCTCGGGTCGACCTGGCTGGGGCCGCAGGGCCACAGCGACGCGATCGTCTCCCTCGGGGACGGCACCGTGCTGCTGGCCACGAACGAGGCCTACCCCCACCAGGCCTTCCGTGTCGGGCAGCGGGCGTGGGGCGTGCAGTACCACCCCGAGGTCACCGCCGACGTGCTCGCCGGCTGGCTGGAGGGGCACCGCGAGGACCTGCTGGGACGGGGCACCAGCCCGGAGGCCGTCGTCGCGCGGATGCATGCGGCGGACGACCTCCTAGCCGCTGTGGCCGGCGTCCACGGGGACGCGTTCGCCTCCGTCGTGGGGGAGCGCGCGGCGGTCGGGACGCGCTAGGTGGGCCCCGCCGCGGGCCGGGGCCGCGCGAGCACCACCGCCGGACGTCTCGCCCGGCTCGGGTTCACCGACGGCCGGCGCGCCGAGCGGCTGCTCGCCGACCCGGCGCTGCGGGGCCTGGTCGACCCCCTGGAGGACGTGTTCGACGACGGTCTGGCCCGCGCGGTGGGGCAGACGGCCGATCCCGACCTGGCACTGCTTCAGCTCGTGCGCGTGCTCGAGGCGCTGCACGCGAGGGAGGGTGACGCCGACGGGGACGAGCTGACCGGCCCCACCCAGCCCTCGCGCCTGGTGGCCGCGGTGCGCGGCGGCGGCGGGGTCCGCGACCGGCTGCTGGCGGTGCTCGGCGCGTCGTCCGCGCTCGGAGACCACCTCGTGCGCCACCCCGAGCACTGGCCGGTGCTGCTCGACGAGCCGTCCGGCGGCGAGGGCCTGGACGACACGCGGGACCACACCGGTGCCGACTACGCCACCGCGGTGCGCTCCGACCTGCTGAGCGCGGTCGGTGCCACGCGCGGCGGGGACGACTCGGCGCAGGGGCCGCTCGACCCACCCGTCGCTGTGCCCGCGGGCCCGGCCGGGTACGACGCCCTGCGCGTGGCCTACCGCCGACACCTGCTCGCGCTGGCGGCCCGGGACCTCGCCGACGACGAGCCGGCGGACCGGCTCGACATCGTCAGCCGGCACCTCGCCGACCTGGCCGCAGCCGCCCTCGAGGCGGCCCTCGCCCTCGCTCGCGGGGAGGTCGCCGGCCACGAGCGGGTGCGCCTGGCGGTCGTCGGGATGGGCAAGTGCGGCGGCCGCGAGCTGAACTACGTCAGCGACGTCGACGTGCTGTACATCGCGGAGCCGGCCGGTGAGGACGACGACGACGCGGAGGTGCTCGACGTCGCCGCCCGGCTGGCCTCCGCCCTGGCCCGGGCGTGCTCGCAGGCCACCGGCGAGGGCACCCTCTGGCCCGTCGACGCGAACCTGCGACCCGAGGGCCGCAACGGCCCGCTGGTGCGCACCCTCGACTCGTACCTCTCGTACTACGACCGCTGGGCGCAGACGTGGGAGTTCCAGGCGCTGCTGAAGGCCAGGCCGGTGGCGGGTGACGCGGACCTGGGTCGCCGCTGGCTCGAGGCGGTGCAGCCGTTGGTGTGGAGCGCGGCCGAGCGCGACGGGTTCGTCGCGGACGTGCAGGCGATGCGTCGCCGGGTCGAGGAGCACCTGCCGGCCAAGGAGGCCGACCGCAACATCAAGCTCGGTCCCGGCGGCCTGCGCGACATCGAGTTCAGCGTGCAGCTGCTGCAGATGGTCCACGGCCGGTCCGAGCGCGCGCTGCGCACCGGCAACACCCTGCTCGGGCTGGAGCAGCTCGCCGACTACGGCTACGTCGGCCGCGACGACGCCGCCCGGCTGGACCGCGCGTACCGGCAGCTGCGCGTGGTGGAGCACCGCGCCCAGCTGTACCGGCTGCGCCGTACCCACCTGCTGCCGACCTCGGAGGACGACCTGCGCCGGCTCGCCCGCGCCGCGCGCGTGGGCGGCGCCGCCGACCTGCGCGACACGTGGCCGGCCACGGCCCGGCAGGTGCGGCGCCTGCACGAGCTGCTGTTCTACCGCCCGCTGCTGGCGGCAGCGGCGAGGCTGTCGACCGACGAGGTGCGGCTCACACCGGAGGCCGCCCGTGCCCGCCTGTCGGCGCTCGGCTACGCGGACCCGGCCGGCGCGATGCGGCACCTGGAGTCCCTCACCGCCGGGGTGAGCCGCCGGGCGGCGATCCAACGGCAGCTGCTGCCGGTGCTGCTCGGGTACTTCGCCCGGGGTGCGGACCCCGACGCCGGGCTGCTGGCGTTCCGGAAGGTCAGCGACGACCTCGGCAGCACCCACTGGTACCTGAAGATGCTGCGGGACTCCGGCGGCGCGGCGGAGCGGATGGCACAGGTGCTCGCGGGCAGCCGGTTCGCCGCGGACCTGCTGCAGCGGGCGCCGGAGTCGACCCGGTGGCTCGGCGACGACCGCGCCCTGGCCCCCCGGGGCCGCGCCGCCCTGGTCGAGGAGACGCTGGCCCAGGTGGAGCGCGCCGTGGACGTCGACGCGGGGGTGCAGTCCGCCCGGGCCCTGCGCCGCAGGGAGATCCTGCGCACCGCCCTCGGGGACACCGTCGACGTGCTCGGCGGCGAGCGGGTCGGGGCCGCCCTCACCGACGCAGCCGTCGCCGCCGTCACCGGGGCGCTGCGGGCGGTCTGCGAGCACGTCGCCGAGACCCGCCACGGGGGGCGGCTGCCGGTGAGGTTCGCGGTCGTCGGGATGGGGCGTCTCGGAGGCGGCGAGCTCGGGTACGGCAGCGACGCCGACGTCCTGTTCGTGCACGACCCGGTCGCCGATGCCGACGAGCAGGTCGCGCAGGAGGCGGCGCACGCGATCGCCAGCGAGCTGCAGAAGCGCCTCAAGGCGACGAGCAGCGAGCCGCCGCTGGACATCGACGCGACGTTGCGGCCCGAGGGCCGCAACGGGTCGCTGGTGCGCTCGCTCGCCTCGTACGCGGAGTACTACCGGCGCTGGTCCCTGGTGTGGGAGGCGCAGGCGCTGCTGCGCGCCGTCCCCGTCGCCGGCGACCCGGCGCTCGGCGAGGAGTTTGTCCGGCTCGTCGACCCGGTGCGCTACCGCGAGGGCGGCCTTCCCGACGCCGACGTCCGTGAGGTCCGCCGTGTGAAGGCCCGGGTCGAGGCGGAGCGGCTGCCGCGCGGTACCGACCCGAGGCGCCACCTCAAGCTCGGCCCGGGGGGCCTGTCCGACGTGGAGTGGACCGTGCAGCTGCTCCAGCTGCGTCACGCGGGCCAGGACCCCACGCTGCGCACCGCGTCGACGCCCGGTGCGCTCGGCGCCGCGGCCGGCGCAGGGCTGCTCGACCCCGAGGACGCCGACGTGCTCGCCGACGCCTGGTGGTCGGTGTCGCTCGTGCGGGACGCGGTCGTGCTGTGGCGGGGTCGCGCCGGTGACGTGTTGCCGACGGACCGCCGCGACCTGGAGGGCGTCGCACGGCTCCTGGGCTACCCGGCGGGGGGCGCGGCCGACCTGGAGGAGGACCACCTGCGCCGGACCCGGCGTGCGCGGGCGGTCGTGGAGCGCACCTTCTACGCGTGAACGGTGACCCGGCGCCGGTGCCCTGGTGGGCACTGCCTGGACCGGGCGTCGTCCTCCTCCGTACAGTGGTGTCGACGGCCGAGTCCCTCGCCGTTGCCGGATGGCATCGCTCCGGTGCTCGACCGTGGTCCTCGGGACCGGGAGACGTGGTGGTCCGTCATGGCGACGTCGCGGGACGAGTTCCCTCCGGGCGCGGACGCGGCAGACATGGACCCCTGGCTGCGTGAGCGCGACCCCCGGCGGGACCCGTCCTACCTGGCGGTCGTCGACGTGAGCGCCACGCTGCCCGAGGCCACGCGCGTCGCCGGCGACGTGCATGTCGAGGTCGTCGGGGACGTCGACCCCGTCACCGGCGAGGCGGCGCAGCGCGCGCTGCTGCAGTGCCTGTCCCGCGCTCGTCGGACGTTGGTGCTCGACGTCTCCCGCGCGACCCTGGACGGGTGCTCCGAGACCGTGCTCGCAGCGGTGCACGAGGCCGCCGCCGAGCGCGGGGTCACGGTCGACGTCCTCGCCCGCAGACCGGCGGGCGGCGGGGGGCTACCGTCGGCAGGCGCGGCCGCCGACCGCGGCGCGTGATCGCTCGGAAGGTGGGCGCCGCACCGTAGGCGGGCCGTCCGCCGCAGCGTGCAGGCGCAAGGGGCTGGGGAGACCGTGACGAGCAGCGGGGGGTCTGCGCAGGTCCCTGAGGCGCGGGACCCTGCCCGCGTCGCTGCGCTCGACCGCCGGCCCGCCGGGGGCTCGCGTGAGCACGCGGCCGCGCCGGAGAGCCGGGCCGAGATGGTGGCCGCGAAGGCCGATGTGGAGATCGCGTGCGAGGAGCTGCGGGGTCGCGCAGGAGGAGCTCGCGACGCAGCACGACCAGATCCAGGCGCTGCTCGACCAGGTCGCCGACGACCGGACGTGGCGGGAGCGGCTCTCCGCGCGCCTGGACCCCGGTCGTGGCAACGACCGCCGGCGGAGTCGTGTGGCCGGCACGTCCGGGTCTGGGTGGGGCTGAGCACGCTGCGCCGCGGCGACGGCCGCCCCGCCGGGGTGATCATGCTGATGGACACGCTGGACTGAGCCTCAGGGCAGCCGCTGCCGGGTCCGGGGTCCCCTCGCCGCCCGCAGCAGCGTGGCCGCGACCGTCCGAGGCCGCAGCGCGGGGCTGGACGTGCCCGCTGCGTCCGCCATCCCCGAGACGGCGTCCTCGAGCGTCGAGACAGCCGAGTGCGAGGGACGCCAGGCGAGCTCGTCCTCGGCTCGGCCGGCGTCGAGCAGGGGCACCGCGAACGCGAGGTCGACCCAGCCCGGGTCCAGCGGGCTGACGCGGGCGGCGAACGCGGCGGCGGCCGCGGCACGTAGCGCCGCGCGGGGCGCGTGCACCCACCGCGCGCGCAGGACCGCTGCGATCTGCGGCGGGCGTACCACCGGGTCGGCGACGAGGTTGAACGCACCCCCGGGCAGGCGGTACAGCGCCGCGACGACGGCCGCGGCGACGTCGTCGGCGTGGACGACCTGGAACGCCAGCGAGCGGTCCAGCGGGACCACCGGGACGTGCCGCAGCACCCGTGCCGGGACCGCGGCAGGCAGCCCGTACCGCAGCAGGGCGCTGCCCGCGTCGCGCTGCAGCACCAGGCCGGGTCGCATCCGGGTGACCACCGGCTCCTCCGGCCTGCGTGCCTCGAGGTCGTCCAGGACCCGCTCGGCGGCGACCTTGTGCCGGCTGTACGGAAGGCTCGCCACGCCGCCGGTGGGCCAGCCCTCGTCCACGGCGGAGTCCTGCGGGCCCGGCGAGTAGACCCCGAGGGACGACATGTGCACCAGGTGGGGCACCCCGGCGGCCTCGACCGCCGCCACGACGGCCCGGGTCCCGCCGACACCGACGCGCTCGAGGTAGGCGACGTCGCGCGCCGGCTGGAACAGCCAGGCGAGGTGGACGACGGCGTCGGCGCCCCGCGACACCTCGGTCAGACGTGCCGCCGCGTCGTCCGCCCCGAGGTCGAGCGCGACCCACTCGACGCCGTCGTACGGCGGCCCGGACGGGGGACGCCGGACCACGCCCACGACGTCGTGCCGCTCGGTGTCCTGGGCGAGTCGCCGCAGCAGCGCCGTCCCCAGGTTGCCGCTCGCTCCGGTGACGACGACCCGCACCGTGCCCTCCTCGCGTTGCCGGATGGAGCGCCGACAAGGCCGACGCACCCCCAGTGGACGGCACGTGCGCGGGCACCGCACCTCGGTGGGGCCTGCCAGCACGGTCCCAGGCTCCGGCCAGGTTCGCGGCCGAGTCTCCTCACATGCACCCGGGACGGACCCGGGAGCGGGAGGAGAGTCGAGCGATGAGGATGAGGACGAAGGTCGCCGCCGTCGGCGCCGCGAGCGTGGTCGGCCTGGCCGGCCTCGGCGTCACCGTGGCCGGCGCGCCGCTGGCCGTGTCCGCCAGCGAGAGCACCACCACCGAGAACGGCGAGAGCGGCTTCCTGGCGGACCGGCTGCAGCGGATCAAGGACGCGCTCGCCGGGTTGGTCGGCGACGGCACGATCACACAGGACCAGGCCGACGAGGTCGCCGGCACGCTCGCCGAGAGCGACGCGCTGCGGGGAGGGCCCGGCGGGCACGGCGGCACGGCGGGCACGGCGGTGGGCTGATCGGGGCCGGCCTCGACACGGCCGCCGAGGCGCTGGGCATGACCGCCGACGAGCTGCGCGAGGCCCTGTCGACGGAGGGCACCAGCCTCGCCGACGTCGCCGCCGAGCAGGGTGTCGAGACGGCCGACCTCGTGGACGATCTCGTTGCCGCGGCGACCGAGCGGGTCCGGCAGGGCGTGGACGACGGACGCCTCAGCGCCGAGCGCGCCGACGAGGTGATCGCCGAGCTGCCCGACCGCGTGGCCGAGGCGGTCGAGCAGGACGCCTCGGAGCTGCAGCGCGGGGGCCCGGGCGGTCACGGCCGGGGCGGTCCCGGTCACGACCGCACGGACGGCACCACCGGCCCGTGATCCGCGTCACCCGCCCTATCCTGGCCAGCCCCGGGGGCGGCGAACCAACTCGGGACACGGAGCCGGTCGTCGTCCGGCGCACAGCGAGGAGCGCAGGTGGCAGCGGGGAGCCGGCCGGGCGCCGCGGTGCTCGCTGCGGTGTCGGCCGGGGGAGCGGTCGGTGCGGCGGCCCGCTACGGCGTGTCCGAGGCGATCCCCGGCGGCGCGGTGCCGTGGGCCACGCTCGTCGCGAACCTCACGGGCTGCCTGCTGATGGGTGTGCTGCTGGAGGCGCTGGAGCGGCGACCCGCGCACCCCCTGCTCCGCCCGTTCCTGGGCACGGGGGTCCTCGGCGGGTACACCACCTTCTCGACGTACGCGGTCGGCGTGCACGCCCTGCTGGAGGCGGGACGCACCGGCCTCGCCCTGGGCTACCTGGTCGGGACCGCGCTCGGCGCCGTCGTCGCCGTGCAGGTCGGCGCCGTGCTGGTCCGTGCCGCCTCGCCGGCGGGCCGGGCGGGCCGGGCGACGGGTGGTGGGCGGTGACGCTCCTGCTGGTGTGCGTCGGCGCGGCGCTGGGGGCGCCCGCCCGGTTCCTCACCGACCGGGCGGTGCAGGCCCGGTTCGGCACCCGCTTCCCGTGGGGCACGCTCACCGTGAACGTCGTCGGGTCGCTGCTGCTCGGCACCCTGCTCGGTGCCGCGGAGCAGCTGGCGCTGCCCCCTGCGCTGGTCGCCGGGGTGGGCACCGGCTTCTGCGGCGCGCTGACGACCTACAGCACGTTCGGGGGCGAGACCGTCGCCCTCGCCCGGCGGGGCGACGGTGTGCTCGCCGCCGGCAACGTGGTCCTGTCGGTCGCCGCGACCGTGGCCGCGGCGTCGGTGGGCTTCGTGCTCGGCCGCGCGCTGTGAGAGGTCAGCGGCGCCTCGGGGGCAGTGACCGCACGTGGCGCACCGCCTGCCGGACCCAGCCCTCGAGCTCCGCGTCGTCGGCGTAGCCGTCGGCATCGACGACGACCCACCCGCGCATCGTGCGTCCGGTCATGTCCATCGGTCGCGTGTGCGGGCGGTCCAGGGCCGCGTCGGCCTCGGCCACGGGAAGGCGGACCATCAGTCCGGTGCCGCGCATCACGCCGACGCGCATGGCGCCGTCGAGCGTGAGCGCGACGCCGCCGAACATGCGGCGCTCGGACAGCCCCGGCTCGGCAGCCAGGACGTCGCGCAGGCGCTCCAGCAGCTCGTCGTCGTAGGCCACGCACGCAGGCTCCCACCGACGCCGCCCGGACGGCCACGAGGCGACAGCGGCGACGCCTCGTGACCGCCGTGCACGCTGCGCCGCATCCGGCTTCGACGTCGCAAAGTGAGACCACCGAGGTGCGCGGGCTCCCGAAGGATGCCCGGCGGGGCTCCGGTGCTGCGTGCCCCCCGGGGGGACGTGAGGGACGGAGAGCCGACGATGACCGAGACCGAGCGGACGAGTGCCGAGGACCGGGTCTTCCGACTGATCTACCGCAGCCGCAACCTGATCCCCGGGCCGGACCGCAAGGTCGAGCACGGAGCCCTGTTCAGCCACGCCCGGTCGAACAACAAGCAGCAGCACATCAGCGGTGCCCTGCTGCTCTCCGGCGACTGGTTCGTGCAGACGCTGGAGGGGGACGAGGACGCCGTCCGGGCGCTGTACACGACCATCGAGGGCGACCCCCGCCACGACAGCGTCACGCTCGTGGACACCCAGACGGTCGAGGACCGGGTCTTCGCGCGCTGGGCGATGACCGAGGTCGCAGCGGAGGGGGAGCCGGACATCCCGCTGATCGCGCACCGCGACGGCATCTCCTCGGCCGCGGGACGCGGGACGACCCAGGACCAGGAGGCGATCCTCGACGTGATGCGACAGGCCTCCCGCGGCGACGCCGCCACCGTCTGAACATCCGCGCGCCACCCCCGGGTCCACGGGAGTCAGGCCCTGCGTCGCTCCTCGATCTCGATCGGGGGGCGCAGGTACTCGAGCCCGGCCGCGTGTGCGCCCGAGGCGGCGCCCGCGAGCGCGGCGTACCGGGCGAACTGTGCGGCCCAGTCCGCGACGCCCGCGACGCCCGCGACGACCGGCGCAGCCGCGTGCGAGGCGAGCAGGCGTCCGACGTGCGCGCGCAGGTCCGCCATCGCGAACGGCTTGGTGACGTAGGCGTCGGCGCCGGCGTCCAGGGCCTCGTCGGCGGCCGTCGCCCCCGCCGCCGCGGACACGAGGATCACGGGGGTGACCACGTGTCGCACGTCGCGGCGCAGGTCGCGGCACAGCGCCAGGCCGTCGCGGCCCGGGAGGCGGTGGTCGAGCACGAAGAGGCAGATCGAGGCTCCGAGCGGTCCCGCGAGGACGGCGTCGGCCGCTGTCGCGTCGCCGACCGGCAGCGGGTCGGCGCCCGCGGTCGCACAGGCCCAGGCGAGCAGGTCGCGGTGGTCCGGGTCGTCCTCGACGACCAGGACGAGGGGGCCCGTGGTCGGGTTCTGGTCGCTCACCCCCGTCGCATCGGCCGGACGGGTGGTTCCCTTGACCCGTTCGGACGAACCGGTCTCGCGGCCTGCCCGGGGCGCTGAACGGCACGGCCCGCCCGCCCCGGTGGGTCGGACGGGCCTGGGGTCGCCTGGTCGGCGCCCGCCGGTCGGCCGCCAGCCGGCCGCCAGCCGGCCGCCGGTCGGCCGCCAGCCGGCCGCCGGTCGGCGGGTCAGGCCCCGGCGCCGGCACCTGCCAGGGCGATCAGGGCCACGAACGAGACCAACGAGACGAGCACGAAGACGATGCCGAGGACCAGGCCGGCCGTGGCCAGTCCCTGGCCGCCCTCGCCGGTGCGGGCGATCTGCTTGCGGGCCACGACGCCGAAGACGATGGCCAGCGGGGAGAACACGAACGCGAAGACGAGCGCAAGGATCGCCATCGTGTTGGTGCGGCGGTTGTCGCTGGGAGTGGTCATCTGACTGCTGCTCCGTTCCGGTGCGGCCCGCCACCGTGGCGGGCTCCACGGCACGCATCGGCACCGGCAGGCCCCATCTGGATCACGGGCTGCGCGACGCGAGGTTGTGGCCGCCCGCCCGACCGGGCACCGTGGGTCCCGTGGAGGGATCCGGCCGTGACGTGCACGGCCTGCAGCGGTTCGTGGCGGCCCAGGACGCCGGCGGCACGTACGAGGCGGCGCTCGCGGAGCTGCACGACGGCCGCAAGCGGTCGCACTGGATGTGGTTCGTCTTTCCCCAGGTCGAGGGGCTGGGACGCAGCACCACCGCGCGCCGCTACGCGCTGTCCGGTCTCGAGGAGGCTCGCGCCTACCTCGCCCACCCGGTGCTCGGCCCCCGGCTGTTGGCCTGCGCTCGAGCCCTCCTCGACCTCGAAGGGCACGAGGCCGTCGCCGTCCTCGGGCCGGTCGACGCCCAGAAGCTCCGGTCGTCCATGACGCTGTTCACGGCCGCCGACCCCGCGCAGCCGGTGTTCGCGGCCGTTCTCGGCCGGTACTTCGGCGGGGCCACGGACGACGCCACCACCCGTCGGCTCGGCTGATGCCCGGCGGCCCCGCGGCCCGCGGGCCGGACCGCCCGTCGGTCCGTCGGCTTCAGAGCCGAGGAGGAAGGCCGAACAGCGAGAAGAGGGAGCCGTCGGTCTCGAGGAAGAACGTGATCCCGGTGACGACGCCTCCACGGATCACCGGCACCTGGATCGACCAGGGGGTCGCGCCGCCGTCGCGGTACTGCGCGAAGCCGCGGGTGCCGTTGACCGCGACGGGCACGAGCCGGGAGCCGCGGCACCCGGACCCTGTGCCGGTGAACCACGCCGCCATCTGGTCCCGTCCGCGCAGCCACATCGGGTACGGCGGCATCGACTGGGTGGCGTCCTCGTGCAGCAGGGACGTGAGAGCGGGAATGTCGTAGCGCTCGAAGGCGTCCACGTACCGCGCGAGCAGGGCGTCGTCGGTGGGGCTCGGTGGCGCCGCGGCGGGGTCGAGGTCGCAGGCCGAGAGCGTCGCCCGCGCCCGCTGCAGGGCGCTGTTGACCGCGGCCACCGTCAGGTCGAGCTGCGCCGCGACGTCGGCCGCCGGGAAGCGCAGGACCTCGCGCAGCAGCAGCACCGCACGCTGCCGCGGCGGCAGGTGCTGCAGCGCCGCCACGAGGGCGAGCCGGACCGACTCGCGCTCCTCGGCGACGCTCGCCGGGTCGAGCACGGTGGCGTCGGGCATCGGGCCCACCCACGTCGCCTCCGGCAGCGGCGGCGCCAGGGCGTCCTGCGCCGTCCCGGCCGGGCCCAGGTCCACGGGCATCGCGCGGCGGCGTCCCGCAGCCAGCGCGTCGAGACAGACGTTGGTGGCGACCCGGTAGAGCCACGTCCGCACCGACGACCGGCCCTCGAAGCGGTCCAGGGCACGCCACGCGCGCGTCAGCGTCTCCTGCACCGCGTCCTCGGCGTCGAAGGCCGAGCCGAGCATCCGGTAGCAGTGGGCGGTCAGCTCACGCCGGTGCATCTCGAGGTCGGCCATGTCCGGGCGCTGCCCCGACGGCAGAGGACGTGCGTGCGGCTCGCCGGCCTGCCGGCCCACCGTCGGCCGCGCCGTCTCCTGCTGTCCCACCGCCTGCTGGCTCATCCGGGAAGGCTAGACCCGAGTGCCGACACCCGTCAGCCCCTCCACCCCGTCGGTGATCATGCACCTCGGGTACCCCACAGCGGTGATCATGCACGTCAGGTACGCGCAGACGTCCCGCCCGCGTCGTCGCCGCGCCGCGACGCCCGCGCGACGCGGCGGCGACGGCGTCGCGACACCGCTGCCCTGTTCTGGTCCTGCGACCCCGAGAGCCGGGGTCGCAGACGGCAGAAAGAGGACAGCGATGGCACACGACCCTGGCGGCGGCGACGGTTCCGACGTCGACGCCGACACCATCGGCCTGCTGGCCAGTGACGACGTCCGCACCGGCTTCATCTCGGGCGCGACGTTCCGGAACAAGGCGGTCCAGTACTCGGTGGTCGGCGACCTCGCGATGTTCGAGGGCGACATCTGCCTCGGCACCGTCGCGGAGCTGGAGCGGGGCTCCGCGCTGGCCCAGGCGACGGCGACGGAGGACATGAAGGCAGCCGGCGTGGGGGTGACCGGGTCGCAGTACCGGTGGCCCAACGCCCTGATGCCGTACGAGATCGACCCGGCCCTGCCCAACCAGGCCAGGGTGACGGACGCGATCGCGCACTGGGAGGCCAACACCAACATGCGGTTCGTGCAGCGCACCGCCGCGAACGCCGCCCAGTACCCGAACTACGTCCGCGTGTTCCGTGGCGACGGCTGCTGGTCGTACGTCGGGATGCAGGGCGGGCAGCAGCTGCTCAGCGTCGCCGACGGCTGCACGACGGGCAGCACGATCCACGAGTTCGGCCACGCCTGGGGGCTGTGGCACGAGCAGAGCCGCGAGGACCGCGACGCGTTCGTCAGCATCCAGTGGGCGAACATCGAGTCGGGCAAGGAGAGCAACTTCAACCAGCACATCTCCGACGGCGACGACATCGGTGCGTACGACTACAGCTCGATCATGCACTACGGCCGGTTCGCGTTCTCCAAGAACGGGCAGCCGACCATCCTGCAGCTGCAGAGCGGGCCGACCATCGGGCAGCGTTCCGCGTTGAGCGCCGGCGACATCGCGGCGGTGCACCACATGTACCGCACGATGCACTACAACCAGACCGTCTCGCTGGTCTACGCCACCCCGCACGCCGAGAACGCCTGGGCCAGCTTCCCCGGTCTGGGCTGGCGCACGGTGAACCCCGACGAGCCGGACGGCGTCACGAACACGTTCGCGCTGCTGGCCGCAGCGCGGGCCAACAGCCGTCCCGTGCACGTCCTGCTCGACGGGACGACCGTCTACGCCGTCTACGGCACCTGAGGGCGTGGGCCACCTCGGCCCGACTGCCTGCGCACCACCAGAACGACACTCACACAACGGAGGAACGACCATGTGGACCACCATCAACCAGACCTACGCGACCCCCGCGTCCCGCAACGCCTGGGCCCACCCGGCCAGCGCGGGTGCGTGGCGCAAGATCAAGCCGACCTCGGACAGCGGCGTCACCAACGTGCTGCTGCTGCTCGGTCTGGCCAAGGCGAACGCGAAGCAGGCGCACGTCACCGTCGACGGGTCGAACGAGATCACCGCGGTCTACCTGTGACCGCCGTAGGCTCGCCAGCGCGACACGAGGGAGCAGCGACATGAGCGTCACCGTCACCATCACCGTCGACGCGGGGGAGACCCCCGCCGTCGCCACCGACCGGTCCGCGACCGGCGGAGTCCCGGCGGGAGCCCCGGACGACGGGGCTCCGCCGACGCTGGACCCGGCCGCCGGCACCTCGGACGCGTCGGCGTCCGAGGCCGGACCGCCGCCGGCGCCCGAGGCCCAGCTCGGGTCCGGGGCCGCCGGGTCACCCGTCGCGGGCGACGTCGCCGGGGACCCGCCCGACGACGTCCTCGTCGCCGGCGACGACAGCACGACCGCGGGGGAGCCGCCCGCGGACCTGGAGGCACTGGGGCGCTCCGGGGACGCTCCGCCGGCGGGGGACGGGCCCGGGCTGTAGCGATGCCCCGGCTCGCGTGCACGCTCACGTTCGCGGGGCCGCCTTCGGGCGGCCCCGCGGGCACCCTTCACGTGCGGCTGCTCGACGTCGGCCGCGCGGACGCGGCCGCGGACGTGCTGGCCGCCGTCGACGTGCCCGGGGTCGCCGCGGACCCCGCGGGAGCACCCGTCGAGGTTCTCCTCGACGTGCCGGACCCGTTGCCGCGCGGGCGGTTGGCGCTGGAGGCGCACCTGGACGTCGACGGGTCCGGACAGACCGCCGTCGGCGACTACCGGGTGATGGAGCACGTCGGCGTCACCCAGGACGACGTGGCACGAGGCCGCGCCGTTCCTGTGCTGCTGCGGCCCGTCCGCTGAGCGAGGACGCCGGCGACCCGGCGATCAGGCGACCTCGGCCTGCCAGCTCCGCGCCGTGCGGGGGCCGGGCAGCGCGCCGGTCCGCGCTACCGCTCCGGTCCCTGGTGCCAGGGCCCGGCCGCGGATGGCGTCCGCGAGCCGGCGGACGTCCTCGCCGGGGGCCACACCGAGGTCCTGGTGCAGCAGCCGCTGGAAGTCGAGGAGCTGGCGCAGTGCCTGCACGGCGTTGCCCTCCGCGAGGTGGACCTCGGCCAGCAGCCGGTGAGCGGTCTCCCGGTACGGCTCGGCATCGATCACGGACCGGCAGGCGCGCTCGGCCTCGTGGTAGCGGGCGGCGCCGAGGTCGCGGCGGGCCAGCCGCTCGAGCGCGCGCACCCTGACCCGGGCGAACTGCTCCCGGTCGGCCTCCAGCCACTCGTCGTCCCACTCCGGCAACAGGTCCGCACCGAAGAGGGCCCGGGCGTCCGACGGGACGACGTGGGCGGGCGCGACCGGTCCCGCAGCATCGCCGAGCAGCCGGTCGGCGACGTCCCGGGCGCGGCGCACGTCGACGTCGACACCGCCGGCCAGGCGGACCGTCGCCCCCTGCGCGCGCACCAGGTCGTCGTCCAGGCAGCCGATCCGGTACAGCACGTTGCGGACCCGGGTGAGGCCGGTGTCGACCGGGAGGTCGGGCCAGAGGTCCGACGCGATGCGGTCCCGCTCGCGCGGCCCCGGTCGTAGCGCCAGGTAGGCGAGGAGCCGCCGGGCGGCGGGCGGCACGTCGAGCAGCGCGCCGCCACGGCGGACCGTGAACCGCCCGACGCAGGTGATCTCGCGGCCGGTCTCGGGACGCGGGTCCGTCGGTGCGCAGTCTTCGCACGTCATGCAGTGGCCTCCCTCGCCGGCGCGGGTCGTCGTGCCCCCAGGAGGCCGCGGCCGTCCCCACAGATACCCCTGGCGGTGATCATGCACTCCAGGTCCGCCGCGCCGCGTGCGACCCGAGCGCCGTTCCACCTGGCGGTGATCGTGCACTCCAGCACGGCTGCGTCCCCGAGGCAGCGGCCAGGGGAGGCGGCCTTGGTGCTGCACGTGCTGCTGGTGCTTTCGGGCTGGTCGACCAGAGCTCCCGAGGGAAGCGAGCCTGTTGGCCAGCGGCGACCGCCTCCACAGCGCATTGACAGGTAGATTCGCCTAAAGGAAACTATCTGCCATGGGCCTACTCGCTGTCTCCGTGGCCGCTGAGCGGCTCGGCGTCTCGACGCGACAGGTGCAGCACCTCGTCGCGAGAGCGGAGCTGCGACAGGTAGCTCGCGGCGTGCTTGACGAGACGTCGGTTGATCGGCTGATCGCTGCGCGGGGTGGCTCTCACAAGCGCGCGTGGTCCGAAGCGACGGCTTGGGGCGCGGTGTCGCTCCTGTCGGGCGCTGGAGCGGAGTGGATGGGGGAGAGCCAACGGTCGCGGCTCAAGGGTCGGCTCCGTCGACTCAGCGCTGCTGAGCTCGTTGAACGCGCCCGTGAGCGAGCCGGGGTGACCGGCTACCGAGCTCACTCGAGGGCAGGGCAGTACCTGGTCGCCGGGCTGGTGCACGCCACGGATGTCGCGGGCCGGCTCGGCCTGGCTGAGACGAACGACATCGACGGCTACCTTGCTGCTGACGACCTCGCAGGAGTCGTCTCCCGTCACGGCCTGATCCGTGACGAGGAGGGCAGGGTCACGCTCCGAGCAACCTCGATGGACCTCGACGTCGTCCGAGACCTGAGCAGGCGAAGCGTTGTGCTGCCCGCGCTCGACCTGGCTGGATCGCTCGACGTCCGCGAGCGCCGGGCAGGGATCGACGCCCTGGACCGCGCACTGGAGACATTCCGTGGTTGAGCGCCCGACCATCGAGGTGCCCGGACCGCCGGGCGGATGGGGCGCGCCGTGGCCGAACGTCGCGGAGATCGAGGCGGTGCTCCCGCACGAGAAGTGGACGCTCATCGGTGGGCTGATGGCCCAGCTCCACGGAATCCACCGTGGCATCGACACCCTGCGCCCGACCAAGGACGTCGGCATCGTGCTCCACGTCGAGACCACTCGAGGCGTTGCGGCCGAAACAGCCAGCGCACTCGAGTCGCTCGGCTACGAGTTCTCGCCGTCGATCGACGATCGCAACGACAGAGCGCACCGATTCAGACGCGGCGAGTCCGCAGTCGACGTGGTCACCAGCTCCCACGACGTCGTCGACGTGCTGGTCGCCGATCACGCGGCACCACGCGTCATCGAGAAGATGCGTGGTCACACCATGGTCGCTGTCGAAGGCGGCACACAGGCGCTGAAGCGAACCGTCGATGCGCGACTCGACATCGTTCCGGGGCAGACGGCAACCGTCAGTGTTCCGTCCGCCTTCGGCGCGGTCATCCTCAAGGCGGCGGCGTATCAGACCGACTCCCGCGACAAGGAGCGCCACCTGCTGGACGCAGCACTCCTGCTCGCGGTGATCGAAGACCCGTACGCCGAGCGTGGCGACTTCACCGGATCTGACAGGCAGAGGCTGCAGACCCTCCTGGGGGCGCTGCCGGACGATGCCCGCGAGTGGCGGTCGCTACCCGTTGAGCGGCGGGTGGACGGGCAGGCAGCGCTTCGAATCCTGACGGCCTGAGCGCGTCTGATGGGTCCAGGGTCCAGCCCCCACAAGAGCGGCCCCCGATCCCGCGCTTCCGCAGGTCGGGGGCCGCTCTCGGGGTCTACGAGCTCCTACAGGTCGTAGTAGAGCTCGAACTCGTGCGGGTGCGGGCGCAGGCGGATCGGGTCCACCTCGTTCGTCCGCTTCCACTCGATCCACGTCTCGATCAGGTCCGGAGTGAAGACGTCGCCGTCGGTGAGGTACTCGTGGTCCTCCTCGAGCCGGTCCAGCACCTCCGGCAGCGAGGCGGGGACCTGCTCGATCGAGGCGTGCTCCTCCGGAGGCAGCTCGTAGAGGTCCTTGTCGATCGGGTCCGGCGGCTCGATCCGGTTCTTGATCCCGTCCAGGCCGGCCATGAGCATCGCCGAGAACGCCAGGTACGGGTTGCAGGACGGGTCCGGGATCCGGAACTCGATCCGCTTGGCCTTGGGCGACGTCCCCGCGACCGGGATCCGGACGCATGCCGAGCGGTTTCGCTGGGAGTACACGAGGTTCACCGGCGCTTCGTAGCCGGGCACGAGCCGGTGGTAGGAGTTCACCGTCGGGTTCGTGAACGCCAGCAGGGACGGCGCGTGGCGCAGCAGGCCGCCGATGTACCAGCGCGCCGTGTCCGACAGGCCGCCGTAGCCGCGCTCGTCGAAGAAGAGCGGCTCCCCGCCCTTCCACAGGCTCTGGTGGGAGTGCATGCCCGAGCCGTTGTCACCGAACAGCGGCTTGGGCATGAAGGTGGCCGACTTGCCGGCCTCCCAGGCGACGTTCTTGATGATGTACTTGAAGAGCATCACCTGGTCCGCGGCGAGCTGCAGGCTCGCGAACTTGTAGTTGATCTCGGCCTGGCCGGCGGTGCCGACCTCGTGGTGGGCCCGCTCGACCTCCAGCCCGGACATCGCGAGCACCCGCACCATCTCGTCGCGCAGGTCGGCGAAGTGGTCCAGCGGCGGCACGGGGAAGTACCCGCCCTTGTAGCGCGGCTTGTACCCGCGGTTGCCGCCCTCCTCGGCGCGGCCGGAGTTCCAGGCACCCTCGATGGAGTCGATGAAGTAGTACCCGGCGTTCGCCTTCGTCTCGAAGCGGACGTCGTCGAAGACGTAGAACTCGGCCTCGGGACCGAAGAAGGCGGTGTCGGCGATGCCGGTCGCCGTCAGGTGCGCCTCCGCCTTGGCAGCGACGTTGCGGGGGTCGCGGCTGTAGGGCTCGTCGGTGAACGGGTCGACGATGGAGAAGTTCAGCGCGAGCGTCTTCTGCTTGCGGAACGGGTCGACGAAGGCGGTGGCGGGGTCGGGGACGAGCTTCATGTCCGACTCGTGGATGGCCTGGAAGCCGCGGATCGAGGACCCGTCGAACATCTGGCCCTCGGTGAAGAAGTCGGCCGTGACGGACTCCGCGGGCACGGTGAAGTGCTGCATCACCCCCGGCAGGTCGCAGAACCTCACGTCGACGAACTTGACGTCCTGGTCCTTGAGGTACTTCAGGACCTCGTCGGCGTCTGTGAACATGCATCCTCCAAGCAGGCGGGCATCGGTCGACTCCTCGGTCGGCCCGGTACGCCGGCAGACGCTAGGGACGCGGGGTTTCCCGAGGGTGACCCGAGTGTTTCACCGGCGTAACGCCGGACGGGGCCGCGGCTCGCCGACCGAGACACCGATCCGTTCAGGCGCCGAGCGGGCGGGCTCTCGGCCCCGGGATCCGCGCCACCGCCGCGTCCTCGGCGTCCCGCTCCAGCCGCCGCCGCTGCTCGGTGGCGAGGGCCAGGGCGGCGTTCCGGGCGCCGGCACGCGCGAGACCGGAGTCGGCGTCGCGCGCCAGGGCGGCGACGACGAGCAGCGGGCGGTACCCGATCGTGGTGGGGACTCGGAGCAGCACGTCGTCCTCCGTTCGCCGACACCCGGTACCGCGCCCCATGCAACCGCAACCGCGTTACAGCGAGGTTACGCTGCGTCAGACGTGGCGTGGGGTGACGACGACGCCCCACCCAGCGTGGCCGACGTCTTCGGCGGTCACGACCGCGCTGCTCGTGGCCATCGCGCTGTGGCTCGGCCCTGCGGCGGGTGCCGGACGCCGGCCGCGACGCGGGTGAGCGCTCGTAGCCGGGACCGCCTCCGCTGCGCTGTCCTCAGCGGCCGCGCATCATCTTGCGGTCCGGGCGGGCGCGCATCGGGTCGATGCCCCGCGGCACCGGCGGCTTCAGGCCGCCCAGGGCCTTGAGCCGCTTGTGGACCTCGGCGATCTCGGGCTTGGTGAGCTTCGGCTTGAGCTTCTGCACCTTGCGGCCGACCTTCGGCAGGGGCACCTGGCCGTCGTCGTTGCCGGCCTGGATCACGTGGACCGGCACGGTGGGGAGCACCCGCGCGACCTTGCGCCGCTCGGTCTCCAGCAGCCTGCCGACCCGGTGCGCCGGCCCGTCGCCGACGAGGACGACGCCGGGGCGCCCCACCGCGCGGAACACGGTGTCCTGGGTGCGCGGGTCGATCGCGACCGGCTCCTCCTGCACGGTCCAGCCGCGGCGCAGCGAGCGCAGCGCCGCGCCAGCGGCACCCGGGGTCCCCTCGATCTGGCCGTACGCGGCGCGCTCCGCGCGGCGGGCCATGAGAAGCAGCGCGAGCATGAGCGCGACCGGCAGGCCCAGCACGCTGGTGTAGACCGGGTGTCCCCAGATGATGCCGATCACCAGGGCGATCGCCATCACCGCGGCGACGACGAGCAGCATCCACCACGTGACGGCCGGGTCGGACTTGCGCGTCATCGCGTAGATCTGGCGGAACTGCGCGAGGCGGCCGGGCTTTCCGCCGGCGGGCTTGCGGCGGCGCAGGAGGCCGCGACGCGGCGGCTTGGCGCCGTCCGCGGACGGGGGAGCAGAGGTGCGGGCCATGGACGTCGAGGATACGTCCCCCGGCGCCCGTCGCGGGGCCGCGGTCAGCGGCGGGCCACGGCCCGGAGCCGGCCGCAGACGCCCGTCAGCCGCGCTCGAGCAGGCTCGCAGCCTCCTGCCGGGACGACCCCGGCCGCGTCAGGTGCTCCAGCTCGGGCGGCACGGCCTCGCCGCGGCGCGCCTTCGCCTGCGCCCAGAGCCGCCCGGCGCGGTAGGACGATCGCACCAGCGGCCCGCTCATCACGCCGGCGAAGCCCATCGCGGTCGCTTCGTCGGACAGGGCGACGAACTCCTCCGGCTTCACCCAGCGGTCCACCGGGTGGTGGCGCACGCTGGGGCGCAGGTACTGGGTGATCGTGACGAGGTCGCAGCCGGCGCTGTGCAGGTCCCGCAGCGCCTCCAGGGCCTCGTCGTAGGTCTCGCCCATGCCGAGGATGAGGTTGGACTTCGTCACCAGATCGTCCTCGCGCGCGGCGGTGATGACGTCCAGCGACCGCTGGTAGCGGAAGGCGGGCCGGATCCGCTTGAAGATCCGCGGCACGGTCTCGATGTTGTGCGCCAGCACCTCGGGCCGGGAGGAGAAGACCTCGGCGAGCTGGTCGGGCACGGCGTTGAAGTCGGGGATGAGCAGCTCGACGCCGGTGCCGGGGTTCAGCGCGTGGATCTGGCGCACGGTCTCGGCGTACAGCCAGGCGCCGCCGTCCGCGAGGTCGTCGCGCGCGACGCCGGTGACGGTGGAGTAGCGCAGCCCCATCGCCTGCACCGACTCCGCGACACGACGCGGCTCGTCACGGTCGAGGTCCGCGGGGCGCCCGGTGTCGATCTGGCAGAAGTCGCACCGCCGGGTGCACTGCTCACCTCCGATGAGGAAGGTCGCCTCGCGGTCCTCCCAGCACTCGAAGATGTTCGGGCACCCGGCCTCCTCGCAGACCGTGTGCAGTCCCTCGCGCTTGACCAGCGACTTCAGCTCGGAGTACTCCGGGCCCATCTTGGCGCGGGTCTTGATCCACGACGGCTTGCGCTCGATCGGGGTCTCGGCGTTGCGCGCCTCCAGGCGCAGCATCCGGCGTCCCTCCGGGGCGATGGTCACGCAAGGCTCCTCGATCGGCGGTGGTGGCCGCGACGACCGACCCATCGGGTCGGCGACGTCCACCACCCTAAGTGGTCTCGTCCGCAAGTTCGTCGGGGGTGTTCACGCGGCCAGTTTGTGATCTTGGTCTTGGGTCTGGTGTGCGTCGATCCGTCGGAGCAGGTCGTTGAGGTCGTCGTGGGTGAACTTCCAGTTGAACGGCTGGGCGATGGCGTTGTACCGGTCCTCGAAGGCGGCGAGGCGGTCACGGATCTGGTGGAGGTCGGTGAAGTCGTTGGGGGAGACGACTTTGCGTTGGACGATCGAGAAGTAGATCTCGGCCTGGTCGAGCCAGGACGCGTGGACGGCAGGTGGATCAGTTGCGCGGTCGGCCACGCCGCGGTCATCCGGTCGATGGATGCCTGCCCGCGGTGCGAGGAGCCGTTGTCGACGATCCAGAACACGCGGGCTGCGGACGCGTAGGGTTCGGCGGTCATCACCTGCTCGACCAGGCGGCTGAACTGCTCGATGCCGGTGGCGTCCTCACACCGGCCGATCACCCGGCCGCGGTGCACGTCCCAGGCCGCGAGGTAGGCCAGGGCGCCGCCGCGGCGGTAGTCGTGCTCGACGCGATCGCACGGGCCTGGCCCGGGGCCAGGGTGGGATGACAGCGGCACCGGGCCTGGATGGACGTCTTCTCGTCCGCGCAGACCACGAAGTCGTTACTGCCCAGTGGTTCGCCGTCCCAGATCCCGGCGTACAGGTCCAGCACGCGGGCGGCCTTGAGGGCGAACTGCGGATCTCGGATCGAGATCCAGGACCGGTGCTGCCAGGGCTTAAGCGCGTCGGTGGCCAGCCATCGCCGCACCGACGAGGCCGAGGGGGTCGCCGAGGCGCTGACGTGGCGGCGAGCTGCGAGCTCGCGGGCGATCTCCGGGCAAGACCACCGTGACAGCGGGACCCCGTGCTCGGCCGGCAGCGCGCACGCCAACACGGGCGACCTCGGCCCGCACGTGCGGGCCGTGCAACGGTGGCCGGCCGCTGCGCGGGCGGTCCCGCAGGCCCTTCAGCCCCTCGAGGCTGAACCGGCGACGCCACTTGCGCACGGTGTCCACGCACACCTCCAGCGCCTCGGCGATCGTTTCGTTGGACGCCCCGTCCGCAGCCTCCAGGACGATCTGGGCACGCAGCCGGTCACGGAACTCGGTCCGCCACGAGCAGACCCGAGCGGTCAGGACGGCCTCCTGCTCGGCGGACAGGACAACCAGGAACGGACTCGACATCGTCATCTGATCTTTGTGCCCCACCCCGAGCCAGGCTCCGCAACACGACACGCCGCCGATCACACCGGCGGTCATCAGGGGAGGATGACCCCGTGGCGAAGTACCCCGACTCGACCAAGGCATCCCTGCAGTGGCGGCTGGCCGACAGGGCCCGCGAACGCTGGCCCCAACTGGCCCGCGTCGACGTGCGCCACCGGGCGAACTTCAGCTACATCGACGGCATCCTGACCGACGGCACGGTCCTCAAGCTGTGCCGGCTGCGCTACACCGGCTCGGCCCACCAGTGGGGATTCGCGATCTACCGCGCCAGCCACGACGACTACGACCCGTCCGTCTTCACGACCGGCTCACCCATCGGCACCTGCGAAGACGCCATCGACATCGCCTGCGGCCTCTACCTCGGCGACCCAACCGCCTGGACCTGACCCCCGACGAACTTACGGGCGAGACCACTAAGCCTGCGGTCGGCCGCCGCTGTTCCCGCGGGGGGCGGACCCGAGGTGCATGATCACCGCGAAGGGTCGGGTCACGCGCGGTAGGCGGCGAGGGCCACCAGCGGGGTGCCCGGCAGCAGCCGACGTGGCGTCGCCGGCCCGAGGCCCGCCGCGCGCATCTGCTCGCCGAGCTCGTCCACGTCCGGCAGCTCCATCCCCAGCCCCTGGGCGCGCATCAGCAGGTCGAGGTGCGCCGAGTCCAGCCCCGGCTCGGCGACCGAGGTCACCACCAGCAGCACCCCCCGGTCGCTCATCAGGGCCAGCACGTCGCGCAGCAGCGCGACCCGGTCGGCGAGCGGGGTGTAGTACACCGCGTTGGCGAGCAGGACGACGTCGTATCCGCCGCCCAGCCCGCCCTGCCCCACGAGGTCGCGCAGGTCGCCGCCGACGACCTCGGCCCGCGACCCCAGGCCGCGGTCGGCGAGGGCATCCCGTGCGGACGCGGCGACGGCCGGGTCGCGCTCCACCCCGGTCCCGAGGGCCGCCGGCGCCGCGTCCAGCATCGCGGCCAGCAGGCCGCCGCGGCCGCACCCGACGTCGAGCACCCGGGCCGGTCGCTCGCGCTCCACCAGCGGCGCGAGCGACGCCGCCACCACGCCCTCGGTGAACCTCGACAGGGCGGCGATCAGGGCGGCGCGCTGCTCGACGTCGCGGCGACGCGGCCCACCCGCGAGCTGGTCGGGCAGGTCGCGGTACAGGTCGAGGTGGAAGCCGGTGAAGGCCTCCTGCACCGCGTCGACGACGTCGTCGCGCAGCAGCGATCGACCTCGGCCGGTCAGCGCCCACCCGGCCCCGTGGCGGCGCACCCACCCAGCCGCGCGCAGCACCCGCAGCCAGGCGGCGAGCAGCTCGGGATCCGTCGCCCCCACGCGCCGCGCCAGGGCGTCCGCACCCACCGGGCCGGGCTCCAAGCCGGACAGCACACCCGTTCGCAGCGCCGCCGCGAGCACGTGGAGGCGGATCGCGGCGCGGGCGTCGCGCAGCACCCGCAGCCGCAGGGGCCCGCCCGCGGAGGGGCGCAGCGTCTGCCAGAGCGCGCCGAGGCGCCCGGGCAGCGCCGGGGCCGTTCCGACCCCGATCGCCCGGGCCAGCGGACCGGGCACGGCGCCCAGGCGTACCCGGGGCAGGGTCGGCACCGGCGTCGGCGGGGGTGTCACGGTGCCGTGAGCGCGTGGGCGGCGGCGTCGGGCAGCGTCGCGGCGAGGTGGCGCTCCACGAGCCCGAGCACGTCGGCGACCCGCACGCGCCGACCGGTCTCGGCGGTCAGCGACGTCACGCCCGCGTCGGCGATGCCGCACGGCACGATGTGCTCGAACGCGGCCAGGTCGCAGTCGCAGTTCAGCGCGAACCCGTGCATCGTCGTCCCCCGCGCCACCCGGATGCCGACGGCCGCGACCTTGCGTGCCGGCCGCCCGGGCACCGGGCCCGGCGGGTCGGGCGGCAGCCAGACCCCCGTGCGGCCCTCGACGCGGCCCGCGCTCACGCCCAGCTCGGCGCACACGTCGATGAGCACCTGCTCGAGCCGGCGCACGTAGGCGACGACGTCGACCGGGTCGCCCAGTCGCACCAGCGGGTAGCCGACGAGCTGGCCGGGCCCGTGCCAGGTGATCTTGCCGCCCCGGTCGACGTCCACGACGGGCGTGCCGTCGTCCGGGCGCTCGTGGGGCTCGGTCCGCTTGCCGGCGGTGTACACCGACCGGTGCTCCAGCAGCAGCACGGTGTCGGGCGCGTCGCCGTCGGCGACGCGGGCGTGCAGGTCGCGCTGCACGTCCCAGCCGAGCTGGTAGTCGACGGCGTCGTCGCCGAATCCGAGGTGGGAGAAGCGCATCGCGACAGGCTACGCCCGCCGTCCGAGGTGGTGGACGACGGCGAGCAGCGGGCCGCGGAGCCCCGCGAGGTCGCCACCGGGCACGGCGTCGGCGAGCAGCGACTCCGCCAGCGCGGTGTCGCCGGCCGCTCGCGCGGCCCGTGTCCCGGCGGCGGTCAGGGCGACCACCGAGCGACGGCGGTCGGCCCCGGACCGCTCACGGGTGACGTAGCCGCTGCGGACGAGACGGTCGAGGGTGCGGCTCATGGTCTGGTCCTGCACCTGCGTGCGCTGCGCGAGCTCCCGCTGGCTCGCGGGGCCGGCGTGCAGCAGCCACAGCACCGCGTAGCTCGCGTGGTTGAGGTCCCAGGCGGCCAGGTGGGCGTCCCAGGCGTGCTCGACGAGTCGGGCCGCGGTCGACAGCAGCCGCCCCGTCGGCCACCGCGACGGGTCATCCCCGCCCGGCCCGGCGGTCGCGGGCGAGCCGCCCGGCCCCGGCGCGGACGACGGGGCGGCAGGGGCCGCGCTGCCGTCGTCCGGGGCCGCCGTCACCTGCTCCTCACCCCGTTCTCCTGTCGCCTCGGGTGGTGCGTCCGCGGAGATGCGGCTTGCCGCGACCGCGAGCGTGCCTCATGCTCAGCATGCTGAACGAAGGCCGTGCCGTCCACCCCGCAGGAGTCACCCCGATGCGCCGCGACCTGCGAGCCCGCCCCTCACGACCGTGGCTGCGCGGGGTCGTGGTGCTGCTGCTCGTGCTGACCTGGACGGGCGTCGCCTCCGTCGGCGGTCCCCTCGTGGGCCGGCTGTCCGAGGTGCAGAACAACGACAACGCCGACTTCCTCCCGGACGACGCCGAGTCCACGGAGGTCGCCGACCGCTCAGCGGGATTCAGCGGCAGCAGCGCGCTGCCGTTCTTCGTGGTCGTCGAGGACACGGGTGGCCTGGAGGCGACCGACCGCGACGCCGTCTCCCGCTGGGTCGAGGACCTCCCGGGCACGGCCGTGCCGTATGACACCGAGGCCGCGGGCACGGACGAGACGGTGCTGCTGCAGGACTACCTCTCCGACGAGCCGATCGTGCCGGTGCCCAGCGAGGACGGCCAGGCGCTGCTCGTGAGCGTCCCCGTTGACGGCGAGGCTGCCGGCGGCAACCTGCCGGACGGCGAGGGGGCGATCTTCGGGATCGCCGACGCGCTGCGCGACAGCCTCGCCGAGGACGTCGCCCGCGACGACGGGCCCCAGGCCTACGTGACCGGCCCGGGCGGGATCCTCGCCGACCTGGTCACCGCGTTCGCCGGCATCGACGGGACGCTGCTGCAGGTCACCCTCACCGTCGTGTTCGTCATCCTGCTGCTCGTCTACCGCTCCCCGCTGCTGCCGTTCGCGGCACTGCTCTCGGCGCTGTTCGCGCTCTCGCTCGCCGGCGGCCTCATCTACGCCCTCGCCGACTCCGGCGTGATCGACCTCAACGGGCAGAGCCAGGGGATCCTGTTCATCCTCGTCGTCGGGGCCGCCACCGACTACGCGCTGCTCCTCGTCGCCCGCTACCGCGAGGAGCTGCACGACCACGAGTCGCGCTGGACCGCGATGAAGGTGGCCTGGCGGGCGTCGGTGGAGCCGATCGCCGCGAGCGCCGCCACCGTCGTCCTCGGGCTGCTGTGCCTGCTGCTCGCCGACCTCGGTTCGACCCGCGGGCTCGGACCGGTCGGGGCGATCGGCATCACCGCGGCCTTCCTGGCCGTGCTGACGTTCCTTCCCGTGCTCCTGCTCGTGCCCTCGCTGCTGGCCGGTCTGATCGTCGTGGGCCTCGGGGCCGCGGTCGTCGGGATCGCGCTCGGCGCGGTGTTCGCCCTTGTCGCGGTCGTGGCGCTGCTCGTGGCCATCGCGGTTCTCGCCGTCGCCCGGTTGCGCGTGCTTCGCCGCCACCGGGACGACGCCGGGGCCGCGGACGACGAGCCGCTGCCCTGGTACGCCCGCGTCCCGGCCGGTCGGTGGCTGTTCTGGCCCCGCGTCCCGCGCCTCGACCACGTGCACTCCCGGGACGTCGTCGGCTCCGGGGCCGGGGTGTGGGGCCGGGTTGCCGGCCTCGTGGGCCACCACCCGCGGGCCGTGTGGGTCGTGACGCTGGCCGCGCTGCTGGGGCTGGCCGCGTTCGTGCCGCAGTTCAAGGCCGACGGCATCGAGCAGACCGAGGTGTTCCGGGACCGGGTGGAGTCCGTCGTCGGTCAGGAGGTGCTGGCCGCGCACTTCCCGGCCGGGTCGGGCAGCCCGGCGCAGGTCGTCGCGCCCCAGGAGGACCTCGCGGCCGTCCTCGACGTCACCGCCGGGGTGGACGGTGTCAGCGCGGCCGCGCCCACCACCGACGCGCCACCCGGCGCCCCGCCCGAGCTCGGCGAGCCCGTCGTCGTCGACGGGCTCGTCCAGGTGCAGGCCGTGCTCGAGCCCGCCTACGACAGCCCGGAGGCCGAGGACGTCGTCGCGGACCTGCGTGCCGCGCTCGACACGGTCGGCGACGACGTGCTCGTGGGCGGCCAGACCGCGACGAACCTCGACGTGCGCGACGCCAGCGGTCGCGACCTGCGGGTGATCGTGCCGACCGTGCTGCTCGTCATCCTCGTCGTCCTCGTGCTGCTGCTGCGCTCGCTCGTGGCGCCCGTGCTGCTCGTGCTCGCCAACGTGGTGTCGTTCGCGGCGACCATCGGCGCCAGCGCGATCGTGTTCAACCAGGTGCTCGACCTGCCCGGCGGGGACCCCTCGATCCCGCTGTACGGGTTCGTCTTCCTCGTCGCCCTCGGGATCGACTACTCGATCTTCCTGATGACGCGCGTGCGGGAGGAGTCCGCGGCGCAGGGTACCCGGCCGGGGGTGCTCGTCGGGCTCGCCGTCACCGGCGGCGTGATCACCAGCGCGGGGATCGTGCTCGCGGCGACGTTCTCGGCACTGGCGACGCTGCCTATCCTGTTCCTGCTGCAGATCGCGTTCATCGTCGCGTTCGGCGTGCTGCTCGACACCCTCGTCGTTCGCTCGCTGCTCGTGCCGGCTGCGGCGTACGACATCGGGCCGAGGGTGTGGTGGCCGGGCCGGCTGGCGCGGGGCGCCGACGGCGTTGCCGGCCGCGGGCGGCACCTCGCTCCCGGGCAGGAGCCCGACGCCGGGTCCACGGCGAGCAGCGCGCGAACGCCGCAGCACGCCGCCGAGCCGGTGTGAGCCGGTCCGGGTCCGGGTCGGCGGCGGACGACGTCGTGACGCTGGCTCGGGCGGTCGGCCGTCTGCTGGCCGGCTCCGGGTTCGCCCGGCAGGCCGAGGCGCTCGCCGCCCTAAACGTCTCCGCCGCGTCCCCGTCCGCCGGGCACGGCGACGCGGCCGGGGGAGCGGCGACCGGACCCGGACCGGACCCGGCGCCGCCGGTCGTGGAGCACCTGCCGGCCGCACTGTGTCGTGCCACCGGTTCGGGCCAGGTCGTCGCGCTGCTGCGCGCGGTGGCGCCGTCCGCGCCCTGGACGCGCACCGCGACGTACCTGCACGCCCCGCCGTCGTCGGGCTTTGCGGACCGGTACGCCCACGCCACGCTGCTCGGCCCTCCGGACCGCGAGCCGACCACTGCCGGCGCCGCGGCGTACCCCGGCGTCGGCGAGGTCGCGCTCGGGTTGATGCTGCTCGCGCCGGACACGCACTACCCGCCTCACCAGCATCCTGCCGACGAGGTGTACCTGCCGCTGACACGCGCGGACTGGCTCGACCCCGACGGCGGCTACGTCCCGGTGCCGGCCGGGGGACTGCGCCACCACCGGCCGTGGCAGCCGCACGCGATGCGCACCGGCGCCCATCCGCTGCTCGCCGCGTACGTGTGGACCGGCGACGTCCGCACGCCGTCTCGGTTCTGCCCGCCACCGCTGAACGCCCCGGCCTGAGGCACCCACGACCGGCACAGGGCGCCCCTGTGCCAACCGGGTTGGCATGGGGCGCCCCTGTGCCAACGTCGGTTGGCGTGATCCGCCCCATTGCGGGCCCCGCGCTTCGTGCAGCCGCGCGTCGTCCCGACCCGGCCGCGACTGGCACAGGGCGCCCCTGTGCCAGCCGGGTTGGCATGGGGCGCCCCTGTGCCAAGCCGCGTTGGTGCGATCCGCCCCAGGGCGACGCGCACCGCGACCGCCCCGGTCGTGGCGGGGTCGCGGGCCGTGCGCCAGGCTGGCGCGATGCAACCGCTGCGGGTGGGCCTGGTCGGCTACGGCGACGCGGGGCGCGGCATCCACGCGCCGCTGCTGCACGAGGCGGGCCTCGCCGTCGACTCCGTCATGACCCGGGACGCCGGCCGCGCGGCGGCGGCCCGGGAGCGGCACCCGGACGTCGCCGTCGTGCCCGACCTCGGCGCCGTCCTGACCCGTGGCCCCGACCTCGTGGTGCTGGCCAGCGCGAGCGCCGCCCACGCCGACCAGGTGCTGGCGTGCGTGGCTGCCGGGATCCCGGTGGTGACCGACAAGCCGCTGGCGACCGACGGACCGACCGCGCGGCGGGTGGTCGAGGCGGCGGCCGCTGCGCAGGTGCCCCTCACGGTGTTCCAGAACCGGCGCTGGGACGCGGAGAACCTCACTCTGGCCCGGCTGCTCGACGAGGGCGCACTCGGTGACGTGATCCGGCTGGAACGGCGGTGGGAGCGGTGGCGCCCGACACCGAAGGACCGGTGGCGGGAGAACGCGTCCCCGGAGCAGGGCGGTGGGCTGCTGCTCGACCTCGGCACGCACCTGGTCGACGCCGCGATGCACCTCCTCGGCCCCGTCGTCTCCGTCCACGCCGAAGTCGCCGCCCGCAGCACCCCCGCCGAGGACGACGTGTTCGTCTCCTGCGAGCACGCGTCCGGCGTGCGGAGCCACTCGACGGCGCTGTCGCTGGCGGGCGCACCCGGACCCCGCACGCGGGTGCTGGGCACCGCCGGCGCCTACGTCGTGACGAGCTTCGAGTCCGAGCCGAGCGCGTTCACCGACCTCGCGGACGCCGACGACGAGCACTGCGGCTGGCTGGTGCGCGGCGACGAGCGCACCCCGGTGCCGCGGGCGCCGGGCGGTCACGCCGACGTCTACCGGCAGGTCGCCGCGGCCCTGCGGGGGGAGGCGGACCTGCCGGTCGACCCGCGCGACGCCGTCCATGTGCTCGACGTGCTGGACGCCGCCCGCGTCAGCGCCCGCGACGGGCGCACCGTCAGGCTGTGACGTCGAGCCGCGCCAGGACCGCGTCCGCGGCGCGGCGCCCGGAGACGAGCGCGCCCTGGATCGAGGACGTGTCCCGGTGGTCACCGGCCACGACCAGACCCGAGTCGAGCTCGACCGGGCGGCGGTGCCGCAGCGGCGGGTCCACGGCCGGCAGGGCCGCGGGGACCCGGTGCGCCGTGACGAGGTCCCACCCCGTCGTCGCGACCCCGTAGACGAGGGCGAGCTGCGCCCGCACCTCGCGTTCGGTCTCGGCGTCGGACCGGTCGCCGAGCACGGTCGAGGCGACGAGATGACGCCCCGGGGGCGCGTAGCCGGGGGCCACCGTCGTCATCACGGCGCTGTTCACCAGCGGACCGCGCCGGTCGCCGTCCAGGTGCAGCAGGGGCAGCCGCGACGGTGGCTCGTCGCACCCGTGCCAGAACGTCGTCAGCCCGCGCATCCGTGGCGCCGGCAGGTCCGCCAGGTGCGCCGCCGTCGCCGGGTCGGCCGCCACGACGACCACCTCGGCGGTGACGACGCCGGCCGTCGTCGCGACCGAGGTCGGGGTCACCGACGAGGCGGCGTGCCCCAGCCGGACGGCGCCGTCCGGCAGGTTCGCGGCGAGCAGCTCGGGCAGCACCTGCATCCCGGCAGCGGGGACGCCCGGGCTGCCGCGGACGAAGGAGCGCACGAGCAGCCGCGCGAACGCGTGCGAGGTCTCGAAGCTGCCGTCGGCGAGGGTGCCGGTGAGGAAGGGCTCGACCACGGTCCGCCGGAGCCCACCACGGACCCCCGCGGCCTCGAGTCCCTCGGCGAGCGTGGTGTCCGGGGCGTCCAGGATCCTGCGGACGTCGACCGTGCCGCACGCCAGGGCCCACCGGGCGAACGCCAGCTTCTCGACGGGGCCGCCCAGCGGTGCCCGCACGGCGACGAGCGCGGCCCGGGGCAGCGCCGCCGGGCGGAGCCGGCGTGGGTCGCTGAGCTGCCAGCGGCGCGAGCCCCGGGCGACGACGACCCCGGCGTCGAAGGCCCGCAGGTCCAGTGCGCCGGCGTCGAGGTGGCCGGCGCGCTGCAGCCGTGGGATCTCGGGGTAGGCGGGGTTGAGCAGCTGGAAGCCCCGGTCGCAGCGGTACCCGTCCACGCGGTCGGTGCGCACCCGACCACCGACGGCGTCGCCGGCCTCGAGCACGACGACGTCCCGGCCGGCCGCGTGCAGCCGGACCGCGCACGCCAGCCCCGCGAGGCCGGCGCCGACGACCGCCACGTCGTGCTGCGCCGCTGCCACCCCGCCTCCCGTCCCGCGGACCCGCGCGGGCCCGTCGCTCGTCCCCGGCGACGCTACCGGCCGGTCCGGGTCACCGCCCGGCCGTGGGATCCTGGGTGGTGCGCGCGGTCGGGCCGCGGCCCGGCCACCCCCCTGGAGCGACATGACGGACACGAGCGCGACCGGCACGACCACCACGAGCGACGTCGACCCCTCGGGCGCCGCGGCGACGCAGGTCGCGGGCTTCGCGGACCTGCCGCTGCGACCGGAGCTGCTGAACGCGCTCGCCGCCCTCGGGTACGAGGAGCCGACGCCGATCCAGCGCGAGGCGGTGCCCATGCTCGTCGCGGGCCGCGACCTGCTCGGCCAGGCCGCCACGGGGACCGGCAAGACCGCCGCCTTCGCACTGCCGCTGCTGCAGCGGCTGCCGGCCCGGCGCGGGGAGCGGGCCCCGATGGGGCTCGTCCTCGTGCCGACCCGCGAGCTCGCCATCCAGGTCAGCGAGGCGGTCCACCGCTACGGCCGGGAGCTCGGCGCCCGGGTGCTGCCGATCTACGGCGGGCAGCCGATCGGTCGCCAGCTGCGGTCCCTGGAGCGGGGCGTGGACGTCGTCGTGGCGACCCCTGGCCGCGCGCTGGACCATATCGGGCGCGGCACCCTCGACCTCGGCTCGCTGGAGGTCGTCGTCCTCGACGAGGCCGACGAGATGCTCGACATGGGCTTCGCGGAGGAGATCGAGGAGATCCTCGCCGGCACACCGGAGCAGCGACAGACCGTCCTGTTCTCGGCGACGCTGCCGCGGCGGATCGACGCCATCGCCCGGCGCCATCTGCGCGACCCGGCGCGGATCGCGCTCGCACGCTCCGCGTCGTCGGCGGAGGGCTCGCCGCTGGTCGCGCAGCGCGCGTACGTGGTGCCCCGCGCGCACAAGCCCGCCGCGCTCGGACGCGTGCTCGACGTGGAGGCGCCGACCGCCGCGATCGTGTTCTGCCGCACCCGTGACGAGGTCGACTCGCTGACCGAGACTCTCAACGGCCGCGGCTACCGGGCGGAGGCGCTGCACGGCGGGATGAACCAGGAGCAGCGCGACCGGGTGATGGGCCGGCTGCGTTCCGGCACGGCCGACCTGCTCGTCGCCACCGACGTCGCGGCCCGCGGCCTCGACGTCGAGCACCTGACCCACGTCGTGAACTACGAGGTGCCCTCGGACGTCGACTCCTACACCCACCGGATCGGGCGCGTCGGCCGCGGCGGGCGCGAGGGTGTGGCGATCACGCTCGCCGAGCCCCGGGAGCACCGGATGCTCAAGACGATCGAACGCGTCACCCGGCAGCGGATCGCGGTCGAGAAGGTGCCGACCGTCGCCGACCTGCACGCCCGCCGCCTTGAGGCGACCCGAGCCGCGCTGCACGAGATGCTGCTGTCGGACGACCTCGAGGGCTACCGCGTCGTCGTCGACACCCTCACCGACGAGTTCGACGTCGTCGAGGTCGCGCTGGCGGCGGTGCGGCTCGCCCACGAGGCGACGTCGGGTCCGGCGGACTCCGAGGAGATCCCGGAGGCCGCGCCGGTGCGTGACAGCGGCGGGCCCGCCGGCCGGGACGCTGGAGGTCGGCCCGAGCGCGGCCGCCCCGGGCGAGGCGCGGCGAAGGCGGTGTCCCCGGGCATGACGCGGCTGTGGGTCGGCTCCGGCCGGCAGGGCGGCGTGCGCCCGCAGGACCTCGTCGGCGCCATCGCCGGCGAGACGCACCTGAAGGGCAAGCAGATCGGCGCGATCGAGATCGCCGAGCGCTTCTCGCTCGTGGAGGTGCCCGACGCCGACGCGGACGAGGTCGTCGCCTCGCTCAAGGGCGCGCGGATCAAGGGTCGCCTCGCCGAGGTCCGGCGGGAGCGCGGCGGACGCTGACGCGTCGGCTGCACCGCGCCCGCAGGTCGCTGCCTACCTCGCGGGGGACGCCGGGGTCACTCCACGCCGCTCGCCGCGGCGGCGTCGAACGCAGCCAGCGCCTCCGGGTCTCCGGTGCGCGAGACGTCTCCCACGACGGGACGGTGCCACAGAGCGCAGTCCAGGTCCGCCGCGGCCGCGGAGACCTCTGCTGCCACGGGGCCGCCGTCGTCCTGGTCGGCGACGTCGAGGGCCGGCTCGTCGTGATCGGTGCCGGTCCCCGGACTGGTACCGGTGAACCGGCCGGGCGTGACGCGCCAGGAGTGGCCTGTATCGGTGCACCGGAGGCGGACGTCCTGGGCAGTGGCCGGTGCGAACGCTCCCCACGCCGGCACCCCGCCGAGCATCACCCGCAGCATCTCGTCGACGCCGTCCGCGCTCAGTGCAGCGTCCATCGGCGTCCGCTGCCCGGCCGCCACCTCCGCGTCGACGCGGTGCACGAACGCCTCCTGCGCCTGCCGCCGCAGCACGAACGCGACGGTGTGGTCGTCGGACCACGTCCACACCGGAGCCTGCGGGCCCACGTCGGCGAGCTCGCTCGCCAACCGGTCGCTGACGTCCCGGAAGAGCCGGACCAGCTCGTCCCGGTCCGCGGGCCGGTCCGGGCGGGGGCCGATGCCCTCCGGGCCGGACGGGCGGGTCGCGACGAGCTCGCCCCAGAACCACTGCACCTCGGTGAGGTGCCACAGCAGGTCGTCGCCGTCCCACTCCGGGCAGGTCGGCACCGTCGTCCCCGGTGGGAGGTCGACGGCAACGGCGGCGAACCGGGCCGAGTCCCTCGCCAGGTGCTTCCGGTAGTCCTGCGCCGTCAGCCTCGTTGCGTCCATGCTCGCGACGGTAGCCGCGACGACCGACGACCGAGGACCGACGCCGGCCACGACCAGCTGTGCCGTGCCTGCGCCGGGTCCACGACCACGTCGACCGCCACGACGACCTGCCGCTCGACCTCGACGACCTCGTCGCGGTGGCCGGGGTGTCCAAGCACCATCTCGTCCGCTGCTTCAGCAGCGGTCTACGGCGAGACCCCGATCCGCTACCTGACGCGGCGTCGCATCGAGCGCGCGCAGGACCTGCTGCGGGCCGCGAACCTCGGCGTCACCGAGATCTGCGTCGGTGTCGGCTTCAGCAGCCTGGGCTCGTTCTCCTCCCGCTTCTCCGAGCTCGTGGGCGAGAGCCCGAGCGCCTACCGCACCCGCTGGGCCGCGCGCGGCGGGGCGCACGTGCCAGGGTGCTACCTGTTCGTGCGCGGGCCGCTCGACTCCCGGGGCACGACCGGCTCGGCGCTCGCCCCGTCGATCGAGCAATCCCGGAGAGGCGCGCCGGCCGGGTGCGCTCCTACCGTCGACGCATGATCACCAACATCTCGCTCGTGACCGTCTACTGCCTCGACCAGGACGAGGCCCGCGACTTCCACGTGGACGTCCTGGGGTTCCGTCCCCTGGCGACGTGGACGCCGGGGAGGGGTTCCGCTGGGAGACGGTCGGCCACCCGAGCCAGCCCGAGCTGGAGGTCACGCTGATGACCCCGGGGCCGCCGCTGGAGCCCGCGGCCGCCGACTTCGTCCGGCGCCAGCTGGAGTCCGGCCAGATGAGCGGGCTGGGGCTGCGTGTGGACGACTGCGAGGCGACCGTCCGCGAGCTCCGCGCGAACGGGGTCACGTTCATCCAGGACCCGTCGGAGCGGCCGTACGGTGTCGAGGCCGTGATGCGCGACGTCTCCGGCAACTGGTGCGTGCTCGTCGAGCACCGGGAGCCCGCCGGCGACACCGCCTGAGACCGGGCGACGTCCGTCCGGGTCCCGAGGGGGAACGCGGCCGGCCGGCGGGGCAGGATCGCCGGCATGACCGACCTCGTGACCCTGGACGACGTCCGCGCCGCCCACGACCGCATCCGGGACACGGTGCTGCGGACGCCGCTGGTGCCCTACCCACCCGCCGACCCGCGCCGGCCGCTGTGGCTCAAGGCCGAGTCGCTGCAGCCGACCGGGGCCTTCAAGATCCGCGGCGCCCTCAACACGATCCTGCTCGCCCTGGACCGGGCCCGCGAGCACGGCGTGGTCACCCACTCCAGCGGCAACCACGGCCGGGCCGTGGCGTGGGTCGCCCGCGAGTCCGGCGTGCGCGCGACCGTGGTGATGCCGCAGCCGTCGCCACCGATCAAGATCGCCGCCGTGCGGGCGCTCGGTGCCACCGTCGAGCTCGTCGCCCCCGACGAGCGTGAGAGCAGGGCGGCCGAGCTGGCCGCCGACGGCAGCGCCGTGCTCGTGCCTCCCTACGACCACCCCGACGTCGTCGCCGGGCAGGGCACGGTGGGCCTGGAGGTCGTGGCGGACCTGCCCGACGTCGACGTCGTCCTCGTCCCGGTCGGCGGCGGTGGCCTGGTCGCGGGCGTTGCCGCCACGGTGAAGGCGCTGCGCCCGCGCGCACTCGTGGTCGGCGTCGAGCCCGAGCTCGCCGCCGACGCCGCGGAGAGCCTGCGGACCGGCACGCGGGTGTCGTGGCCGAGCGCCGACACCCACCGTACGATCGCGGACGGGTTGCGCGTGCCGAGCCTGGGCGACATCGGCTGGGCGCACGTGCAGGCCCACGTGGACGACGTCGTCACGGTCACCGAGGCCGAGATCCGGGCCGCGATGTTCTCCCTCGCCGTCGACGCGCGGCTCGTCGCCGAGCCCAGCGGTGCGGTCACCCTGGCGGCCTACCTGCACCGGCGTGACCACCTGCCCGCCGCGGGGCGCTACGTCGCCGTCCTCAGCGGCGGCTCGGTAGACCCCGCTGTGCTCGCCGACGTCCTCACGACCGGCGGGGGTGCGGACGCCTGACCGCCTTCCCCGCCCCGCGGGCGCGCCGCCCGCCTGTGGACGACGCCAGCGGGGACCGGCCGATCGCGCTTCGATGGGGGAGTGGACGACGACCTGATCCCCCGTGGTGGTCCGGTGGTGGAGGGCTACCGCACCGGCCGGCTGCTCGGATCCGGCAGCCACGGCGAGGTCTGGGCAGCGGTCGACGACCTCACCGGCGACGACGTGGCCCTGAAGGTGGTCCGGGCCGGCGTCGCGCGTGAACGGCTGCTGCGCGAGTGCGCCGTGCTGCGCCGGGTCGAGCACGAGCACCTCGTCTCCCTGCGGGACGTGCTCGACGCGCCGGGCTGGGGCACGGTCCTGGTGCTTGACGCCGCCGCCGGTGGCTCCCTGGCCGCGCTCGTCGCGGCCCGCGGGCCGCTCGACGAGGGCGAGGTCGTGACCGTCCTCTGCCCGCTGGCGCGTGCACTGGCGGACCTGCACGGCCGCGGCGTCGTCCACGGCGACGTGGCACCCGGCAACGTGCTCTTCACGACCGACGCGCGTCCGCTGCTGTCGGACCTGGGGCTCGCGGCCGCGATGGCACTGCCGCAGACGCAGGAGCGGTACGGCACGCCGGGGTTCGCCGATCCCGCAGCCGGCACGGCCTCGGCGGCCGGCGACGTACGCGCGCTCGCCGCCCTCGGCTGGTTCGCCCTCACCGGAGCCCCACCGGCCGACACCGCAGACCTGCCCGCCCCGACCGGACCGCCCGCCCCGGACACCGGCGGAGACGGCACCGGCCAGGTCTCCGCAGGCGGCGACGAGGGCCGGCAGACGGCCAGCGGTGCCCGCCTCCGCGGGGTGCTGGCCACCTGCCTGCACCCCGAACCGGCCGACCGGCCCGATGCGGCGCTCCTCGCCCGTCAGGTCTGGGACGCGGCCCCGGCGTCACCCGTCCGGCTCGTCGCACCCGACCCCGCGGCCCCGGTGGGGGACCTGCTCACCCGCCGGCTGGGGCAGCGGCCACCACGGGCGGACCCGGCTCCGCCGGGCCGCGCCCGCGCCGTGCAGACCCGGCGGTCGCGTCGGGCCAGGTCGCTGCCGTCGGGGCACGCGGGCCGCTCGCAGCGCGGGGCCGCCCCCCGCGCGGACCGGTCCGTGTCGGGTGGCGGGCGCCGCCGGGCAGCGGCACCACCGTGGTGGCGGCGACCCGGTCTCACGGCCGCGGGTGTGGCCGCGGTGGGGCTCACAGCGGCCGCGGTGCTCGTGGGGTGGGGTGGGCTCGCTGGATGGGGCGGCCTCGCCGGATCCGGCGCGCTCGGCGGGAGCGAGGCCGCGCCGCGACCGGCCGCCTGGACGGCGACACGCACGGCCGAGCCCACCCCGAGGGTGCCCGCAGGCGCCGCGTCCGGGGCGACCGGCGCCGCGCCGGTGGACGGCACGGCCGCGCCCGACCCGCCCGGTGCGCCCGGCTCCCCCGTCCGGGAGCCCGTCCGGGAGGCTCAGGTCCCGGAGACTCAGGGCCCGGCGGCCGCGGCCCGCGAGCTGACCGCTGCGCGGGCTGCCGCCCTGGCGGCGGGCGACCGGGAGGCGCTGCGCTCGGTCACCGTGGCCGGCTCCGCCGCGCGGGCCGCGGACGACCGCCTGCTGGCCCGGCTCGTCGGGGGGTCGATGCGGTTGGCCGGCCTGTCGCTCGACGTCACCGCCACGGAGGTGCTGGCGCGCGACGCCGACCGGGCGCGGGTGCGGGTGGAGGTGGCGACGTCCGCCTACCGCAGGGTGCGCGGGGATGGCAGCATCGTGGCCGCCGTGCCCGCGTCGGAGCCGACGACGGTCGTGCTCACGCTCCAGCCCGCGCCCTGGCGGGTCGCCGGCGTCGAGGCCGGCTGAGGTGGGCCTGGCGGCGGGGACCGGACGACGTGGAACCGACCTCAGCGGCGCACCACCCACGCGCAGGCGGACGCGATGTCGGGGTGGCGGAAGGTGAACCCGGCATCGAGCAGTCGGGTCGACACCGCCCGCTGGCTCGCGAGCACGTCGCCGGCGAACTCACCGAGGACGAGGTGCAGGGCCGGTGGCGGCACGGGCACCAGGGCGGGCCGGTGCAGCGCGTCGCCCAGCGCCCGTGCGACCTCCACCTGCCGCGTGGGTCCGGGGCCGGTCAGGTTCACCGGGCCCGAGACGTCGACGTCGAGCAGGAACCGGATCGCGGCCAGCTGGTCCTCCAGCGTGATCCACGGCCACCACATCCGCCCTCGCCCGAGTGGGCCGCCGAGGCCGAGACGAAACAGCGGCAGCTGCCGGCCGAAGGCGCCACCCTTCGCGGACAGCACGAGACCCGTGCGCAGGTGGACGGTGCGGATCCCAGCCTCCTGCGCCGCCAGCGTGGCCGCCTCCCAGTCGACGCAGACGTCGGCGAGGAAACCGACGCCCGGTGTTGACTCCTCGGTCAGCACCTCCTCACCGCGGTCGCCGTAGTAGCCGACCGCCGAGGCGTTCAGCAGCACCGACGGCACCGGGTCCAGTGCGGCGAGCGCGGAGGCGAGAGTCCGCGTCGAGTCCACCCGCGAGGCGTGGATGGTCCGCTTGTACTCGTCGGTCCAGCGCTTGTCGCCGGCACCGGCCCCGGAGAGGTTGACCGCGGCCTCGACCCCGTCGAGCGCCCCCGGCTCGATCGTGCCGGCTGCCGGGTCCCAGCGCGCCTCCCCGGGCTGGCGCGGCTCGCGGCGGACGAGCTGGATGACGTCGTGCCCGTCGGTGCGCAGCCGGCGCAGGAGTGGGGTGCCGACGAGCCCGGAGGCTCCGGTCGCAGCGATCTTCATGGCGTCATCCTCCCCGGGCCGGCCACGGACCGCGCGCCAGGTACCCGCCCGCCCCGTGCCGCGCCGCCCGGGTACCGCCGGACGGCGACGGCGCGCCACCCCGTCGCCGAGGTGGCGCGCCGTCGCCGCGTCATCGCGGTGTCAGGTGCTGCGGGCGCTACAGGCCGATATCGGCCTCGAAGGCCCCCTCCTCCAGCCTGTCCTTGATCGTGGACAGGAAGCGGGCGCCGTCCGCGCCGTCGACGATCCGGTGGTCGTAGGACAGCGCCAGGTAGATCATGGAGCGGACCGCGATCGCCTCGCCGCCGTCGTCCCCGGTGACGACCATCGGCCGCTTCACGACGGACCCGGTCCCCAGGATGCCGACCTGCGGCTGGTTGATGATCGGGGTGTCGAACAGGGCGCCGCGGCTGCCGGTGTTGGTCAGCGTGAAGGTGCCGCCACCGAGCTCGTCCGGCGTGATCTTGTTGGTGCGCGTCCGCTTCGCGAGGTCCGCGATCTTGCGGGAGAGCCCCGCGATGTTCAGGTCGCCCGCGTCGCGGATCACCGGCACGAGCAGGCCGCGCTCGGTGTCGACCGCGATGCCCAGGTTCTCCTGAGCGTGGTAGACGATCTGGTCGCCCTCGATGCTCGCGTTCACGTTCGCGTGGCCCTTGAGGGCCTCGACGGTCGCGAGGGCGAAGAACGGCAGGAACGACAGCTTCACGCCCTCGCGGGCCTCGAAGTCCGCCTTGGCCCGCGTCCGCAGCCGGGCGATGCGGGTGACGTCGACCTCGACGACGGTGGTGAGCTGGGCCGAGACCTGCAGCGACTCGACCATCCGCGTCGCGATCACCTTGCGCAGCCGCGACATCTTCTCGGTCGTGCCCCGCTGCGCGGCCACGGACGCGGGCACGCCCTTGGATGCGACCCCGGACCCCGCGGGCTTCTCCGCTGCCTGCTCGGCCGGCTTCTCGGCGGCCTTCTTGGCCTCCTCGGCGGCGGCCAGGACGTCCTGCTTGCGGATCCGCCCCCCGACACCGGTCCCGGACACCGACGCCAGGTCGACGCCGTGCTCGGACGCCAGCTTGCGTACCAGCGGCGTGACGTACCCGCCGGAGTCCCCGCCGCTGCCTGAGCCGCCACCGGAACCGCCGGCGGAGGTCGTCGGCTGCTCCTCGACGGCCGGTTCGTCCTTGGCCTGGGGCCGCTCGGGCTCCTGCGACGTGGACTTCTCGGAGGCGCCCTCGGAGGCGGCCTGCTCGGAGTCGGCGTGGGACGACGCGGACGACGGCTGCGTCTTCTGCTCCGCCTCGGACTCGGCGTCGGCACGCTGCTCGGCCTCGTCGGCCAGGGACTCCTCGCCGGCCTCGTCCCCCTCCTGATCACCGCCGCCGGACTCCTCGCCGCTCGGCTCCTCACCGCTCGGCTCCTCACCACCACCGGAGCCGTCCCCGACGAGCGCCAGCTGGGCGCCCACCTCGACGGTCTCGTCCTCGGAGACGAGGATCTTCTGGACCGTCCCGGCCACCGGGGACGGGATCTCGGTGTCGACCTTGTCGGTGGACACCTCCAGCAGCGGCTCGTCGACCTCGACGGTGTCGCCCTCGGCCTTGAGCCAGCGGGTCACGGTGCCCTCGGTGACGCTCTCGCCGAGCGCGGGCATCGTCACCGGGGTACCGCCGCCGCCCCCGCCGGAGCCCCCACCGGACCCCCCGGAGGGCTGCTCCT
>JBBRBF010000004.1:0-127487 GCA_038206105.1 Actinomycetales bacterium
GGTGGTGCTCGGCCACGCGAACCACCTTGCCGGTCGCCGCGAGCAGTGCCTCGGCGCGCGCCAGGTGCGCGTCGTCGCAGTGCGACCCGGGAGAGACCGCCGCCATCCCCTCGTCGACCAGGGCGGGGGTGTTCGGCATCACCCGCACGACCGGGATGCCCTGCGGCAGACGGGACTCCACGAAGGCCGTGGAGATGCCCGCGGCGATGCAGACGACCAGGGTGTCCGGGTCCAGGGCGTCACGGATCTCGGCCAGCAACGCGTCCATGTCCTGCGGCTTGACCACCACGACGACCGTGGCGGCCCCCTTCACCGCGTCGGCGTTGGACGTCACCTCGACGCCGTACCGCTCGGCGAGCTCGGCGGCCCGCTCCGCCCGGCGCTCGGTCACGACGATGTCGCCCACGGTCCAGCCCGCGCGCAGCAGACCCGACAGCAGCGTCTCCCCCATCACCCCCGCGCCCAGGACGGCGACTCGCGAACCCTGCGACGAGGGGGCCACGGCCCCCTCAGCCCTTCGTCGCGAGAGCACGAAGGAAGAACACCGCGTTCGCCGGGCGCTCGGCCATCCGTCGCACGAGGTACCCCCACCACTCCTCGCCGTACGGCACGTAGGTGCGCACGGCCTCGCCGATCGACGCGAGCCGCGTCTGCTCGTCGGGCCGGATCCCGTACAGCATCTGGTACTCGTACGTGCCCTGCTCGCGGCCGTGCTGCACCGCCAGCGCACCGGCGATGTCGACCAGTCGGGGGTCGTGGGTGGCGACCATCGGGTACCCCTGGCCGGCCATCAGCACCTTGAGGCAGCGCACGTACGACTTGTCGACGTCGGCCTTGTCCTGGAACGCCACCGATGCCGGCTGCGCGTACGCGCCCTTGCACAGCCGCACCCGGGACCGGGGGCCGGCGAGGTCCTTGCAGTCGGCCTCGGTCCGGTACAGGTAGGCCTGCACGACCGCGCCGGTGTCGGGGAAGTCGCGGCGCAGCTCGGCGAGCGTCTCCAGCGTCGCGTCGGTGGTGGTGTGGTCCTCCATGTCGAGGGTCACCGTGGTACCGGCGTCGCGGGCCGCCTCGCACACGATCCGGGCGTTGTCGGTGGAGATCCTGGGCCCGTCCGCGCCGAGGGACTGACCCACGGCGGACAGCTTCAGCGACACCTCGGCCCGCCCGCCTGCGGTCAGGCCCGCCTCGGAGAGCAGCCGCAGCAGCCGCAGGTACGCCTCGCGGACGGTGTCCGCCTGCGCCTGGTCGGTCGTGTCCTCCCCGAGGTGGTCGAGGGTGACCCGAAGCCCCTGACCGTTCAGCTCGGTCGCCGCGCGCACGCCGTCCTCGGCGGAGTCGCCGGGCACGAACCGGTGCACCACGGACCGGGACACCGGCGCGGTCTCGACCACGTGCCGGAGCCGGCGGCTCTTGGCGGTCTGCAGCAGGACACCTCGGAGCGCGTCGTTGAGCATGCGCGGCAGCCTACGCGGGGCACGGGTCGCCGGCTGCCCGGCGGGGACGGGGGCTCAGGGGGTGCGCCGCCGCAGCGTCGCGGCTCCCGCGAGCACCGCGGCGACCGCGAACGCGAGCACGACCGCGAGGTCGGCCACCACGTCGCCGGCCGGGTCCGCCTCGCCAGAGACGGCCTTCATGGCGTCGACGGCGTAGGACAGCGGCAGTGCGTCGGACAGCAGCCGCAGCGCCGTCGGCATGTCCTCGCGTGGCGTCAGCAGCCCGCACAGCAGGAACTGCGGCAGCACGAACGCGGGCATGAACTGCACCGCCTGGAACTCGGTGGTCGCGAACGCGCTGAGGAACAACCCGAGGGTCGTGCCGAGCACGGCGACCGCCGTGGCCACCGCCACCAGCCACGGCAGGGGCCCCGCGACGTCCAGGCCCGCGACGACGACGGCGAAGCCGGTGGCCACCACCGCCTGGACGACGGCGACGCCGCCGAGCGCGAGCGCGTACCCCGCCACGAGGTCCCCTTTGCCCAGCGGCGTCGTGAGCAGCCGCTCGAGCGTGCCGGACTGCCGCTCCCGCAGCGTCGCGACGCTGGTGACCAGGAACATCACGACGAAGGGGAACACGCCGAGCAGCGGCCCCCCGATCCGGTCGAAGACGGGCGTGCCGTCGTACACCCAGGCCAGCAGTCCGATCAGGACGCAGGGGACGACGAGCAGCAGTGCGATGGTCCTGCGGTCGTGGCGTAGCTGCCGCAGCACCCGGGCTGCCGTCGCGAGGGTCAGGGCCGGGCTCACACGCGTCCCCGCGGCTTGCGGTGGCGACCGTGGCGGCGCGGTGCGGCAGCCGGAACCGCCGCGCCCGCGCCGTCCCCCGCATCGTCACCCGCATCGTCACCCGGAGCGCCACCGTCCGCGCGCACCGTGCCCTGCTGCGGGTCGCCGTGCTCCACGAGCCGCAGGAACGCCTGCTCCGCGTCGGTGGCCCCGGTGCGCGTCAGCAGCTCCGGCAGGGTGCAGTCGGCGAGCAGCACACCGCCGCGCAGCAGCAGCAGCCGGTCGCAGCGGGTCGCCTCGTCCATCACGTGGCTCGACACGACCAGGGTCGTGCCCGCCTCCGCCCGCCGCCCGAACATGTCCCACAGGTCCCGCCGGAGCACCGGGTCGAGACCGACCGTCGGCTCGTCGAGCACCAGCAGCTCGGGTGAGCCGAGCAGCGCGGCGGCCAGCGACACCCGCGAGCGCTGACCGTCGGACAGCCGCCCGACGGTGGACCCGCCGCGATCGAGGAGGTCGACCTCGGTGAGCACCCGCACGACATCCCCGTGGTCCGCGCCCACGACGCGCGCCAGGTAGCGCAGGTTCTCGTGCACGGTCAGGTCGTCGTAGACGCTCGGGGCCTGGGTGACGTACCCGATCCGGCGCCGCAGCGCGGGGTGCCCGGCGGGCAGCCCCAGCACGTCGACGCGGCCGCCAGCGACCCGCTGGACGCCGACCAGTGCCCGCATCAGCGTCGACTTGCCGCCGCCGCTGGGGCCGAGAAGGCCGACGAGGGCACCGGCCGGCACGTGCAGGTCCAGGCCCGGCAGCACGGTGCGGCCACCGCGGACGACACGCAGACCCTCGACGTCCACGGCCGCGGTCATGCCCGTCGAACCTAGCCCCGGCCGCACCCCCTGCCAACGCCCGACCGGCCCGTGCCGCCGGCGGTGCGCGACGTGCCGGACCCGGCCGGTCGCCGCGCCGCCGGCCCCGACCTGTGCGGGTCGGGGGCGGGCGGCGGCGTGGCGAGGTGCAGCCGCGCGAAGGCGAGGGACTCCGCGAGATCGGCCTCGCGCTCCCCGGGGCTGCGGCTGCGGCGGGTGTTCACCTCCACCACCACCGCCCCGTCCCACCCCGTCTCGGCGAGACGCGTCAGCACCGCGCCGCACGGCTGCGAGCCGCGGCCGGGGACCAGGTGCTCGTCCTTGGCGGACCCGGTGCCGTCGGTGAGGTGGACGTGGGCCAGCTTGTCCCCCAGGACGTCCATCGCGCTCAGCGCGTCCTGCCCCGAGGTTGCCGCGTGCGACAGGTCGAGGGTGACCGCGTCGTAGTCGTGGTCGAGCGGGTCCCAGCCGGGCGCGTACGCGATCACCGCCCGCTGGCCGGCGCGCCAGGGGTACATGTTCTCCACCGCGATCGTCACGCCGGTACGCTCGGAGATCGCGCGGACGCCGTCCTCGAAGCCGGCAGCGTAGTCGCGCTGCCAGCGGAAGGGCGGGTGCACCACGACGGTCGATGCGCCGAGGTCGGCCGCCATCTGCGCGGAGCGCTCGAGCTTGCTCCACGGCTCGCGCCCCCACACCCGCTGCGTGACGAGCAAGGTCGGGGCGTGCAGGGAGACGACCGGCACGCCGTAGTGCTCGACCAGGCCCGCGACGGCCTTCGGGTCCTGGCTCAGCGGGTCGGTCCAGACCATCAGCTCGACGCCGTCGTAGCCCAGCGAGGCCGCCATCGCGAAGGCGTCCGCAACGGTCTGCGGATACACCGACGACGTCGACAGCGCGACGGGCACTGCCGGGACGCGGACCGTACCGTCGTGGTCGGGCACGGCATCCACCCTAGGCGGCACGGGGTCACCCGGCCGCCCGGTCTGTGCGGGCGTTCCGGACGGGCCTACCCGACGGACGCCGCTCACGCCCCCGCCATCGCCACCGCGCCCGGGACGGACCCAGCGAGACCGCCGGTGGCCGGGCCGCCGCCGGGGTGGGCCGCCAGCCAGTCGAGCCGGCGCAGGATGACGCCCTCGCGCAGCGCCCACGGGCAGATCGACAGCTCGCCCACGCCCAGCAGGTCCATCGCCGCGTCCGCGACGACCGCCCCCGCGAGCAGCTGGCCGGCGCGACCCGCCGACACCCCGGGCAGCTCCGCGCGCTTCTTCGCGCTCATCCCCGCCAGCCTCGGCACCCACGCGCGCACGTCCTCGTGCCGCAGCACCCGCGGCGCGAGCGGTCCCTCCACGCTCGGGGCCGCACCCGTGATCCGCGCCAGCGACCGGAACGTCTTGCTCGACCCGACCGCCAGGTCCACACCCCCGCCGCGGTTCAGCGGCCGCACCACGCTCGCCACCTGCGCCCGCACGTGCTTGCGCAGCGCCCTGATCTCCTGCTCCCCCGGCGGGTCGCCCGCGAGGTGGCTGCGAGTCAGCCGTCCGGCGCCCAGCGGGACCGACAGGGCGACGTCCGGCTCCTCGTCCTCACCGACGGCCAGCTCCAGCGAGCCGCCGCCGATGTCGAGGGACAGCACCCGACCGGCGGACCAGCCGAACCAGCGCCGCACCGCGAGGAACGTCAGGCGCGCCTCGTCCGGACCGTCGAGCACCTGCAGGTCGACACCGGTCCCGGCGCGGACCCGGGCGAGCACGTCCTCGCCGTTGGGCGCGCCGCGGATCGCCGACGTCGCGAATGCGAGGACGTCCTGGCAACCGGCGTCCTCGGCGACCTCCAGGGCCTCGGTGACGAAAGCGAGCAGCACGTCGGAGCCGCGCTCGGAGATCCGCCCCGAGTCGGTGAGGTGCTCCGCGAGGCGCAGCACGACCTTGTGCGACGTCGCGGGCCAGGGCCTCGCACCGGGGTAGGCGTCGACGACGAGCAGGTGCACGGTGTTGGAGCCGACGTCGAGCACGCCCAGGCGCATGTGCAGGCACGGTACCGGTCGCGCCGGCGTCCACCCCTACCCTGGCCCGGTGCCGCACACGGAGACCCCGCTCGACGTCCCGCGCGTGTGGGCCGAGATCCCCGACCCCGAGGCCGCCGGCGACGGCTCGCCGCCCGCTCAGGTGTTCCGGGTCGACCTGACGTGGCTGACGTCGTCGTGGACGTGCATCTTCGGGCGGGGCTGTGCCGGGATCTTCGCCGACCGCCCGGACGACGGGTGCTGCACCCTCGGCGCCCACTTCTCCGACGCCGACGACGAGAAGCGCGTCGGGCGCCGGGTGGGCGAGCTCGACGCCGCGAGCTGGCAGCGCCACGACCAGGGCCGCAGGCGCAACGGCGGGTGGACCGAGGTCGACGAGGACGGCGCCCGCAAGACGCGGGTCGTCGACGGCCGGTGCATCTTCTTCAACGACACCGACTTCCCCGGTGGCTACGGCTGCGCGTTCCACCACCTCGCCGAGAGCAAGGGCATCCCGCACGCGCGCACGAAGCCGGACGTGTGCTGGCAGCTCCCGTTGCGGCGCACCTACCGCACCGTCGAGCGCGGCGACGGCACGAGCTACCTCGAGGTCACCGTCGCCGAGTACGACCGGCGCGGCTGGGGGGCCGGCGGGCTCGACCTGGACTGGTACTGCACGGGTAACCCCGACGCGCACGTCGGCGCCGTCCCCGTCTACGTGTCGATGGCCGACGAGCTGCGCGAGCTGCTCGGCGACGCCGGCTACGACGCCGTCGCGGCGGAGTGCGAGCGGGCGATGGGGGCCCGCAAGCGGCTCCCGCTGCTCGTGCACCCCGCCACGGCGGCGGCGGGTCGGGCACGTCGGCGCCCCGAACCGCGGGCCGACGCGACCTGACGTGGGCTCGCGACCCGACATGGACTCGCTACCCGACACTCGCCCGCCCGTGCTGCCCGGCGCGATCCCGAGCCCGAACGTCTGGCACCACCCCGACGTCTACGAGCTCGAGAACCGGGGTGCCGACCCGGACCGGTTGATCGAGACGGCGGTCCGCCGGCTGCACGACTGGTCGGGCCAGGTCGTGCTCGACGTCGGCTGCGGCACGGGGTTCCACCTGCCGCGGTTCGCCGCCGACGCCGCCGGCGTGGTCGGCGTCGAACCGCACCGGGCGCTGGCCGCCGCCGCCCGCCGCCGCGTCGCCGGCACCCCCTCGGTGCAGGTGCTGGAGGGCACGGCGCAGGCGCTCCCGCTGCCGGACGCGTCGGTGGACCTCGTGCACGCGCGGTGGGCGTACTTCTTCGGCCCCGGCTGCGAGCCCGGCCTGGCCGAGCTCGACCGGGTGGTGCGCCGCGGCGGGACCGCCGTCGTCGTCGACAACGACGCGACGCGCTCGACGTTCGGCACCTGGTTCCGTCGCGGCCTGCCGTCGTACGACCCGGTCGCCGTGGAGCGGTTCTGGGCGCGGCGCGGCTGGACCCGGCAGAACCTCGACATCCGGTGGGAGCAGCCCGACCGCGCGACCTTCGAGGCCGTCGTCCGGATCGAGTTCGCCCCCGACGTCGCCGACGCGGCGCTGGCGGAGCACCGGGGGCGGTGCGTCGACTACGCCGTGAACCTGTTCTGGCGCCGCTACTGACCGGCCGGCAAAACGCGGTGGCGCGGCGCGGTCTCCTGGCGTCGCGGCCCTGCGAGCGGCAGAGTGGGACCATGGCGCGCACCGAGGAGACGCCCTCGCAGTCCGGTCCCCCGCGGCGCGAGCACGGCGCCGAGCGCGCCATCGCGCCGATCCGGTGGCCCCACCCGGACAAGCGGTCGTGGGCGCTGCTGGGGCTCTGGGTCGCGGGCATGTTCGTGGCCGTGTTCGTCCCCGCGCTGATCGTGCCGCCGGGCGCCGTGTCGCCGCCGACCGGTGAGGTCTGGCTCGCGTTCAGCGTCACGGTGCTCGGGGCCCTGATGATGATCACGTCCGCGTTCGGCTTCTGGCGCCGCTACCACGACCACAGCATCGCCGTGTTCGGCGGCGTGCCCGCCGCCGCCGTACTGTTCGGCGGCCTCATCATCGTCACCACGAAGCTCACCGGCGGCTGAGCGCACCGCACCCGCGCTGCACCCGCGTCACCGGCGCCGTACCCACGCCGCACAGCTCGCCGAGCTGGCACAGGGCGCCCCTGTGCCAACCTGGTTGGCACGGGGCGCCCCTGTGCCAACCGTTTGCTGGCGCGATCCTCCCCGCCGGTGGCGCCGGTGCGCCGGTGGCGCCGGGCGGCGTGCACCGCGCGCCGAACGGTCCGGTGTCGGAGCCGACGGCTACGTTCGCGGCCATGAGCCCCGCCGCCACGCGCCAGCCCCCCCGGCCCTCGTACCGGTGCAGCGAGTGCGGCTGGGCCGCGACGAAGTGGGTCGGCCGGTGCGGGGAGTGCCAGGCCTGGGGCACGGTCGGCCAGACCGGTGCCGCACCCGTCCGGACGACGTCGGCGGCCGTCGTCAGTGACCCTGCCCGCCCGATCTCCGACGTCGACGTCACCTCCGCCCACGCGCGTGCGACCGGCGTCGACGAGCTCGACCGTGTCCTCGGCGGGGGCCTCGTGCCGGGGTCGGTCGTGCTGCTCGCCGGGGAGCCGGGGGTCGGTAAGTCCACCCTGCTGCTCGACGTCGCGTCCCGAGCCGCCCAGCACGCCCGCACGGTGCTGTACGTCACCGGCGAGGAGTCTGCGGCCCAGGTCCGCCTGCGCGCGGAGCGGATCGGCGCGCTGCGCCCCCGGCTGTTCCTCGCCGCCGAGACCGACCTCGCCACCGTCCTCGGCCACGTGGAGCAGGTCGACCCCGACCTGCTCGTCGTGGACTCGGTGCAGACCGTGGGGTCGGACCAGGTGGACGGCGCCCCCGGCAACGTCTCGCAGGTCCGGGAGGTCGCCGCAGCCCTGATCCGCGTCGCCAAGCAGCGCGAGATGGCCACGCTGCTCGTCGGGCACGTCACCAAGGACGGCGGGATCGCCGGGCCGCGCGTGCTGGAGCACCTCGTGGACGTCGTCTGCCAGTTCGAGGGCGAGCGCCACTCCCGGTTGCGCCTCGTGCGTGCCGTGAAGAACCGGTACGGGCCCACCGACGAGGTCGGCTGCTTCGACCTGTCCGACGCCGGGATCACCGGGCTGCCCGACCCCAGCGGCCTGTTCCTGTCACGGACCACGGTCCCGGTGCCGGGGACCTGCGTCACCGTCACCCTGGAGGGGCGCCGACCGCTGGTCGCTGAGGTGCAGTCGCTCGTCGCCGCGAGCAGCGCGCAGGTGCCCCGCCGCGCGACGTCGGGGCTGGACTCCTCGCGGGTCGCCATGGTGGTGGCGGTGATGCAGCGTCGCGCGCGCCTCGCCCTCGGCGGCCAGGACGTCTACCTGGCGACCGTCGGTGGTGTGCGCGTCGGTGAACCGGCAGCCGACCTCGCGGCGGCCCTGGCCCTGGCCGGTGCGGTGGCCGACCGCCCCATCCCCGCCGGCACGGTCGCCGTGGGAGAGGTCGGTCTCGCCGGGGACGTGCGCCCGGTCGCCGGGCTGCACCGGCGGCTGTCGGAGGCGGCGCGGCTCGGCTTCACCCGGGCCGTCGTGCCGCACGGCGCCGACACGGCCCCGACGCCGGAGGGGATGGAGGTGATCGAGGTCGGCCACGTCGGGGAGGCGACGCTGCGGGCCGGGCTGGCGTGAGGCAGCGTCGGCGACGACCCGGGACCGTGACCACGTCGTGACCGCGTCGCGATCCCGGTGCCCGGGCTCCGCCTGGATACACTCCGACCTACCGGCCGGTAGGTCGGGTCGACGTCGCACCACCTGGGGGCGGAGATGGCGACGGATCGCGGGCACACCGCGTCGCTACTGCCGACACTCGCGGCCGTCGCGCCCGGTACGGAGCTGCGCGACGGGCTGGAGCGCATCCTGCGGGGCCGGACCGGCGCCCTGATCGTGCTCGGCCAGGACCACGGCGTGGAGCAGCTCTGCTCGGGTGGTTTCGTGCTCGACATCGACTTCTCGTCGACCCGGCTGCGCGAGCTCGCCAAGATGGACGGCGCCATCGTGCTGGACGCCGCCGCGAGCCGGATCGTGCGCGCCGCGGTCCACCTCGTTCCCGACTCCTCGATCGACACGACGGAGTCGGGGACGCGCCACCGGACCGCCGAGCGGGTGGCGAAGCAGACCGGCCTGCCAGTGATCTCGGTGAGCGCGTCGATGAACATCGTCGCCCTGTACCTCCACGGACGTCGGCACGTGCTCGACGCCTCCGACGCCATCCTGGGGCGGGCCTTCCAGGCGCTGCAGACCCTGGAGCGGTACAAGGCGCGCCTCGACGAGGTCACCGGGACCCTGTCCGCCCTGGAGATCGAGGACCTCGTCACGGTGCGGGACGTGGCCAGCGTGGTGCAGCGACTCGAGATGGTGCGGCGGATCTCCGACGAGGTCGCCGGGTACGTCGTCGAGCTCGGCACCGACGGCCGGCTGATGTCCTTGCAGCTCGAGGAGCTCGTCGGCGGCACCGGCCCGGACCGCGACCTGGTGATCCTGGACTACCTCGACTCTGCGCGGCGGCCGATGTCGGTGCCCGAGGCGCAGGACGCGCTGGCGGGGATCGACCCGGCCGACCTCGTCGACCTCAGCCACGTCTCCCGGGTACTCGCCCTGACCGCCGGGACGGAGTCCCTCGACGGCGCCCTGAGCCCGCGCGGCTACCGCCTGCTGCACCAGGTGCCGCGGCTCCCGGGCGCCATCATCGACCGCCTCGTCGAGCAGTTCGACGGGTTGCAGAAGCTGCTCGCGGCCTCGATCGAGGACCTGATGGGTGTCGAGGGCGTCGGCGAGCAGCGCGCCCGTGCGGTTCGGGAGGGTCTGTCCCGCCTCGCCGAGTCCAGCATCCTCGAGCGCTACGTCTGACGGACCGTCAGCCGTGGCCGCGGCGGCCCGCTGACCCGCCGCCACCTCACCGCCGGCCGCCGCGGGCTCAGTCCGCGAGGGTCAACCGCAGGGGCTCGCTGGCGACCCCGTCGACACTGGCCGTCACCTCGTAGGTCCCGGGGTCGGCCGCAGGCATGCCCGCCGGGCATCCCGGCGCGCTGTGCACCCGGGCCCAGGTCACCGCCACCCGCGCCTCGACGCCGGGGGCGACGAGCACCGGGCGCCCGCGCTGCGGCCCTGACACCTCCTGCGGGCAGTGCGCCGAGTCGTACACGAGCTCCTCCCCGGAGGAGACCGCGAGCCCGACGGTGTCGGCACCGAGAACCACGGCACACGGCTCGGCGCCCGCCCGGGCGCGGACCACCGCGGAGAGCACCGGGTTCGACCCGGCCCCGGCAGCCGCCGAGTCGGCGCCGGCCAGCACCTGCACCCCATCCGCGGTGCAGGTGGGGGCGTCGACGGCGGCAGGCAGCGCGGCCGGCGCGTCCTCGGCGCCGGCCTCGGCCCTCGTGTCGCCTGCCGGGTCGGCTGCCCCGGTGTCGGCAGCCACAGCGTCGGCACCGGCGTCGTCGGCCGCGTCGTCGGCCGCGTCGTCGGACGTCGCGGCGTCCGAGCCCGGTGCGTCGCCACCGCCGCCCTCGGGCTCCGCGGCGCTGCCGGTCGCCGGGTCCTCACCGGTCGCCGGGTCCTCACCGGTCGCCGGGTCCTCATCCGTCGCGTCCTGAGAGGTCGCCGCCTCACCGGAGTCCTCACCGTCCCGCGCCTCACCGTCCGCGACAGCGTCCCCGCTCGGGGCGCCACCGCCCTCGGAGGTCCCTGCCTGCTCGCCGACGGCCGGATCGCCGACGACCCCGGCGATGGCCTGCACGCCGAGCACGGCGACGAGCGTCACGACGGCCAGCCCGAGGACGGCGACCAGGCGCCGTCGCCGGTAGACCGCCGGGCTGGCCCGCCGCCGGGGTCGGGGCGCCCACGGGGCGCGTCCTGACGTCACGGTCGGCACCCGCCGACGGTAGGGCGCGCGCAGCCCGGGACGGCGACGGCGCGCCGGGGCCGGCGTCCCTGACCACACACTGCCGACCGCACACCGCCGACCGCCCCGCCGTGGGGCAGGATCTGCGGCGATGCCCGACCACCCGCTGCACCACGGCGTCCTGCGCTGGTACTCCGGCAGCGCACGCGACCTGCCGTGGCGCGAGGACGGCGCGAGCCCGTGGGGGGTGCTCGTGAGCGAGGTGATGCTGCAGCAGACACCCGTCGCCCGCGTGCTGCCGGTGTGGCGGGAGTGGGTCGACCGCTGGCCCCGTCCCGCCGACCTCGCGGTAGCGGCCCCCGGCGACGCCGTCCGCGCATGGGGGCGCCTCGGCTACCCCCGGCGCGCGCTGCGGCTGCACGCCGCCGCCCGCGCCCTCGTGGCAGACCACGACGGGCAGGTACCCGCCGACCATGCGGCGCTGCGCGCGCTGCCCGGGGTCGGGGAGTACACCGCCGCCGCCGTGGCCGCGTTCGCGTTCGGTCGCCGGCACGCCGTGGTCGACACGAACGTGCGCCGGGTGCAGGCGCGAGCCGTCACCGGGCTGGAGCAGCCGGCGTCGGCGCTGACCGCCGCCGAGCGGGACCTGGCCACGGCACTGCTGCCCGACGACCCCGCGGCGGCCGCCCGCTGGTCCGTCGCGGTGATGGAGCTGGGGGCCCTCGTCTGCACGGCCCGGTCCCCCGGCTGCGAGATCTGCCCGCTGGCGCCGGCCTGCGCGTGGCACCGGGCGGGTCGCCCGCCCGCCACCGGCCCACGCCCCCGTGCGCAGCGCTGGACCGGCACCGACCGCCAGGTCCGAGGGCGGCTGGTCCAGGTGCTCCGCGAGGCCTCCGGCCCGGTCGACCGGAGCGAGCTCGACGCGGCCTGGGACGACGAACCGCAGCGGCGCCGGTGCCTGGCCTCGCTGGTGGACGACGGCCTCGTCGAGCCGCTGCCCGGTCGGCGCTACCGGCTGCCGGGCACCCCGTGAACCCCGGCGGCGCAGCAGACGACGCCGCGCGGGTCGCGAGCCGGCTGGCGCGGGCGTCGCTGGGGCTCTCGCTCGGGGGCGTCGTGCTCGGTCTGTTCGCGGTCGGCGCCCTCGTCACCGCCGGCGGGCGGCTCGGAGCCACGTCGCTCCCACCGGTGCTGCTGCTCGGCGTCGGCCAGGTCGGCGGGCTCGTCGGGGCGGCGGGGTGCGCCGTGCGGATCCGCCCGGTGCTCAGCGGTGGGGTGGCACCACACGTGGCGGCGGCGGCCGCGGTGCGCTCCTTGGACCGGCTGCTGCCCGCGGTGGCAGCGGTCGCGGCGCTGACTGCGGCCGCGATGCCGGTTCTGCTGCGCCCCGCGCCGACGGCGGCCTTCTCGGCGCTCGTCTCCCTGGCCCTCGTCGCTCAGCTGCTCGTGCTCGTGGCGGTGCTGCGGGCGCCGCTGCGTCGAGACGCGCACTGACGCCACCCCCGAGCGGGAGCGCGTCCGTTTCCGGGCGTCCCGGAACCGGGCCCCGCTCGGGTCGGTGCTGCGGCGGCGGGACCGCCGGTCGAGCACGCGTCGGCGTGACCACACGTTCGGCACCCGGCGAGGCATCGTGCCGTCCGACCCGGCACGATGCCGACGTCACCGCAGACACGAACCGACGACGAGGAGCAGGTGCCCGATGAGCGTCCTGGAGCGCCCCGACGGGGCCCGCATCTGGTGGACCGACGCCGGCCGGGGCGAGCCCGTCGTGCTCGTGATGGGCCTGGCGTACCCGAGCGACATGTGGTTCCGGCTGCTGCCGGCGCTGACCGAGGGGTACCGGGTGCTGCGGCTCGACAACCGCGGCGCGGGCCGGACCGGGGACGTGCCCGGGGCCCCGTACTCGGTCGAGACGATGGCCGCCGACGTCCTGGCCGTGCTCGACGCGGCCGGCGAGCGTTCCGCGCACGTCGTCGGCATCTCCATGGGCGGGCTGATCGCCCAGGAGATCGCGATGTCGGCGCCGGAGCGCGTCCGCTCGCTGGTGCTCGGGTGCACCCATCCCGGCGTCGCGGACTCGGTCTGGGACCCCGAGGCGATGACCCTTCTCGCCGACCGCGGCGGGCTGAGCCCCGAGCAGGCGGCGGAGGCATCGGTCCCGTTCAACTACGCGCCGGGCACGCCGCGGTCGCGGATCGAGGAGGACTGGGCGGTGCGGTTGCCGCTCGCGGGCACGGCGGCGGGGTACGTCGCCCAGGCGCGGGGTACCGCGTCGTGGTCGGGCCTGTCGCGGCTGGCCTCGGTGCGGGTGCCGACGCTGGTGGTGCACGGGGCCGGCGACCGGCTGGTCCCTCCCGTGAACGGACGCCGGATCGCTGCGGAGGTCCCCGGGGCGGAGCTGGTGCTCGTCGAGGACGCCAACCACCTGTTCATGACCGACCAGCCCGAGCGCTCGCGCGAGCTCCTGCTCGGCTGGCTCGCCCGGCACGCCGGGTGACGCGGTTCGGCAGGACCTCGTCAGCCGCCGTGGTGGACGGCCTCCACGTTGTGCCCGTCGGGGTCGCGCAGGAACACGGCGTAGTAGCCGGGGTGGTACTCGGGCCACTCTCGCGGTGAGTGCAGCACCTCGACGCCGGCCGCGGCGGCGGCCTCGTGGACGGCGTCCACGGCGGCCCGGTCGGGCGCGGCGAGCGCCACGTGGATCTCGCGTGTCTCCGGGCCGGCCCCCGGTGCCAGCCAGAGGTCGGGAACGCCGTTCGGCCCGGCGAGCCCGACGACGGCGGAGTCGCCGACGGGGAACCGGACCACCTCCTGCAGACCGATGGGCGCGAAGCACCGCAGGTAGAGGGCACTCGACGCCTCGACGTCGCCGACCTGGATCCCGATGTGATCGAGCATGCGCACACGCTAGCCGCGACCACCGACAGCGGGCTGCCGTGCCGCCGTCTCCTCGAGTAGGTCCTCGTCCGTCGGGGCCGCCCGGGGGTCGTGACGCGTCAGAGGACCGTGTAGCCGCTCGGCAGCCCGCCCCGGCCCGTGGCGGCGCGCAGCAGGGGCCCGGCCGTCCCCGCGTCGGCGGCGAGCGCCCCGACGAGGTCGAAGGCCGCCGCGCCCGCCAGCGGCGGCACGGGCGACTCCTCGCCGACCACTGCGCGCAGGTCGCAGGTGTGCACGACGAGCTCCAGCGTGCGCGTGGGCAGGTAGTCCCGCAGCCGCATCCCGCCGACGGGGGTGGTCACCAGGTCGTCGGCGCCGGCGGCAGCCACCCGCGGGAGCACCCGCTCGACGAGCGCGGCGACCGCGGCGGGCGGGTCGTCGCCCAGGCCGCGGCCCGCCTCCCGGCCCCGCTCGGCGACAGCGGCGGCATCACCCCCGACCGCGCGACGCACGTACGCGACCGCGGAGACGGCGTCGACCCCGGCGGTCGGGCGGTCGAGGTACGCCTCGACCGTCGACAGTGCCCGGCCCGTGTGACCGACGAGGTCGCGCACGGTCCACTCGCCGAGGGCCGGTTCGTCCCAGTGGCCGCGGCCGAGGGCGGCCGCGCCGGCGAACCAGCGGGACGCCTGCTCGAAGGCCGCCAGGGACGCCGTCCAGTCCCCGCTCACGTCCCCGCTCACCGTTGGAAGCAGACGTAGGTCGAGGAGCCCCCCGACGGCTGGTACCCGATCGAGCGCAAGAACGCGGACCTCGCCGTGGCCTCGCGGGCGAGGCAGACCTGGTCGACGTCGAGCAGGTCCAGGGCAGCGGTGACCCGTACGGGGTCGCGCATGCCGACCTCCCGGTTGGCGAAGGCGAGCAGGGTCAGCCGCTCCGGGTAGTGGAAGGCGGGCTCGTCGCGCAGGTGCGCCATGAAGTACGCGCGCGGCGCGACCGTCTTCACCGCCGTGGTGCTCACCGTGACCGTGATCGCGAGGTTGTCCGGCGCCAGCACCAGGTCACCCGGTTCCGAGGTCGCGAGCACGCCCTCCGCCGCCGCGAGTGACGACGGGTCCCGCTTCCAGCCCGGGGAGACGTCGAGGTACACGCCGTTGGCGCGTGACCAGATCGGCAGGCCCGAGGCCACGAGCACGACCACGAGCACGAAGGGGGCCGCGAGCCGCCGGACCGTGCGACCACGACGCCCGACCAGCGCGGCCGCGAGCACCCCCACCAACGCGGCGACGGTGACCAGCCAGGACACGCGCCACAGGGTGGGCCCGAGACCGATGAGGTCGTAGGCCAGCACGGTCACCCCGGGCACGAAGGTCACGCCGGTGATGCCGACGAGCACCCCGGTGGTGACCCGCGCCGCCCGCAGCGGCAGCAGCAGCGCACCCGCCAGGACCGCGGCCACGGCGACCGCCGCGATCGGACCGTCCCTGAAGATCTCGTGCCCGAACCACGCCGGGTCGAATCGGAACAGCTTCCGTGACTCGAACACGTCCGCCGAGCGCCCCCCGAGCGCGAGGGTGACCACGCCCGCGCCGAGGGGGTAGGCGGCCGCCGCCCCGAGGCCGACGAGCGCACGCACGGGCCGGGTCAGCACCAGCGGGGCCACCCCCCCGACGGCGAGCAACGGCACGAGGAACATCGCGGTGGTGCTCAGCCCGACCGCCGCGACCCCGCCGGCGAACAGCCACCCGGCACGACGCCACGTCGGCCGCTCGACGAAGCGCAGCGCGTACACGAGCAGCAGCGGCACGAGGAGGCACAGCAGGATGACCTTGCCCTGCCAGATCCGGATCAGGAACAGGTTGCCCGGCGCCGCGTACCCGGTGCCCCCGTCCAGGAGCAGGAACGCCAGGGCGACCGACAGGGCCAGCGCGACGGCGCGCACCTGCCACGTGCGCAGCAGCCGCCACAGCGCCAGCACGGACAGGAACGTCGCCAGCGGTGGCACCACGACGTACACGACGGTCGCCGCGGGGACGCCGATCAGCCACGCGAGCGTGCCGGCCAGGGCGTCGTAGGACGCCACCGGCGGCCAGCTGGCCATCGGGTAGACGAGGTCCGAGAACAGCGTGTCGCGCACCGGGAACGAGCCGTGATCGACGACCCACTGCGCCAGGTTGACGTAGTACAGGTCGTCGGGGTTGGACCAGCGGGCCAGCAGCGCCAGCACGCCCAGCCCCGAGGCCCAGGCCAGGGCCACGGCCGAACCGGGCCCGCTGCCGGAGACAACCGCACGGAGGACCCTCGGCAGCCCCCGCCGCGCGCCGACCGCCTGCGTCGACACGCCGCCCCGCGCGGACGCGGCAGCGCGCCCGACGGCGGGACCCAGCCCCGCGGCCCCGGCGGTCACGGCCGCCCGGTGCTCGACGACCGCGAGCAGCGTCCCGGCGACGGCGGCGGTCAGCCACATCCCCGCCACCAGCGGCCACGCTGCCTGTACCGCCATCAGCAGCGCGGCGACCACGGCGGCCAGCGCCGCCGTCGTCAGGAGCACGCCGCGCACCACACCGGGCGGCCCGAGGACGTCGTCCGGCCGGGTCCCCACCCCCTGCTCGGCGGCGGCGGCGTCGGCAGCGACGGCAGCGACGGTGAGGTCGGGCGGGCCGCCGGCGTCGGCCCGGCGTCGCCGTCCGGCCCGCCAGGCCAGCAGCCCCAAGCCGGCCAGCGCGACCGCCTCCAGCGCGACGGCCCACTGCACGCCCAGCCGCAGCACGAGGCAGACGTGGTAGACGACGGTCCACGTCGCGAGGACGACGACGGAGACGTCGAGCAGCCGGTCGCAGGCCCCGGGCACGCCGTCCCGGCGACGACCGGTGGCCCGCGCCACCGACGCGGGGGCAGCGGTCGACCCCTGTGCGAGCCTGGTCCCGAGCGACGTCACGGCACGACCCTAGGTCGTCGCCGCGGTCCGCGCCGCGCACACGCCTCCGCGCCCGACGGACGGGCGGGCGGGCGCTGGCAGCGCCGCATCCGGTGCCGGACCGCGTCGTCACGGCGAGGGGCGGGCTCCGGAGCCGTACCCGGATCGCATGATCACCGGGGGGGTAGGGGCCGGATACGGGCTGCGGACGGGCGGACGGGCGGACGGGCGGCCGGCCGCGAGGCAGGGCGACCCGGGTCGACAGGGCGACCTAGGGTGAGCCCGTGCGCCGCGACTCCCCCCGCCCGACCGGCGACGGCCGCGCCGGGTCCCGGCGCGAGGCCGTCGCCAAGGTGGCGCGCTACACCACGGGCTCCGTGGTCGCGGCGGGCTGCAGCGAGGTCGCGTTCCTGCTGCTGTACGGGGCGTTCGACGCGACCCCGGCGGTCGCGTCCGTGGTGGGCTGGCTCGCCGGCGCCGTCCCGAACTACTGGCTGAACCGCAGCTGGACGTGGCGGCGCCGCGGCCGGCCCAGCCTGCGGTACGAGCTCGTGCCGTACGTCGCGATCGTGCTGGGGACGGTGGCGCTGGCGACCGTCGCGACGACGCTGGTGCACCGCGCGCTCGAGGGCGCCGGCGTGGCGGGCGAGGTACGCCTGCTCGGGGTGGGGGGTACGTTCCTCGCGGTGTACGCAGCGGTCTTCCTGCTGCGCTTCTACCTGCTCGACCAGATGTTCCGCCGCGCACCGTCCGCGCCCGCGACGGTGGGGGCGACGTCCGCACCCGAGCACCCAGTCCCTGAACCAGCACCTGCACGAGCCCGCGAACCAGACCACGAACCAGCCGAGACCGGAGCCGACGGAGGACCGCGTGAGTGAGACCGAGGACGGCGTCGGCGCCTTCTCCCAGGCGACCGGCAGGAGCCTGGAGGAGGGCCCGGGGCAGTACCAGCGCCGCTACCGCGCCTACCAGCTGGAGCTCATCGCGCGGCACTGCGGCGACTCGGTGCTGGAGGTGGGGGCCGGGCTGGGCGACTTCGCGAGCCAGCTCACCGGGCTGCGCCGGCACGTCGTGACCGACGTGGACCCGGGCTGCGTCGCCCGGATGGCGCAGCGGTTCGCCGACCGCCCGGAGGTCGAGGCCCGCCGGCTCGACCTCGACGGGCCCCTCGGCGACGTGGGCGAGACGGTCTCGACCGTCGTGGCCATCAACGTGCTGGAGCACATCGAGGACGACAGCGGCACGCTCGCCTCCCTCGCGCGCCTCGTCGAGCCCGGCGGCCGGGTCGTGCTCTGGGTGCCCGGCTACATGCAGCTCTACGGCGAGTTCGACCGCCGTGTCGGGCACGTGCGCCGCTACACCCCCGCCACGTTGCGGGCCGCCATCGAGGGCGCCGGGCTGACGCCGTCCGTGGTGCACCCGGTCAACCTGCTCGGCGGCATCGCGTGGTGGCTGACGGTGCGCCGGGGCGGGGTCGACGCCCCCCGGCCGAGCCTGCTGCGCCTCTATGACGCCGGTGTCGTGCCGGTGACGCGCACGCTGGAGCGTCGGGTGCGGCCGCCGTTCGGTCAGTCGGTGCTCGGCGTGGCGACCGTCGGCTGACGCCGCAGGGCGGTCCACGCGAGGGCGCCGGCACCGGGCAGCAGCACGAGCGCCGGCAGCTGGTAGCGCCAGACGAACTGGGTGGTGACGTCGGGCACGAGCAGGAGGCCGGCACCGCACACGGCCAGCAACAGCACGATCGAGCGCATCCCCGAGCGCCGGGCGCGCCCCACGCCGGCGGCGGCGACCAGCGCGCCCACGAGGCACGCCAGCAGCACCGGGCCGGGGGTGTACCCGACCCACTGGTAGGCGGCCACGGCCGTCGCGAACGGCTGGTTCGTGCTCTGCTGCACGCCGCCGTGCTCGGCGAAGGCCGGTCCGGTCCAGCTCGTCGGCTCCGCGTCGACGTACGTGCCGAAGCGCCACCTGTAGGCCCGCTCGTACTCGAAGCGGTCGCCGCGCCACACGTCGAAGTTCAGCGCGAAGTCCCGCAGCACCACCGAGACGTAGTCGCCGGGCTGCTGCCGGACGGCCGCCGCACCGAACTCCGCCATCGCCTCGCTCGGGGTCGTCCCCTCCGGCGGCGCCAGCCGGGGGACGGTGCGCGGGTCGTGCCACCCGTAGTTCGTCGGGTCCGTCCGCTCGCCGCGCGGCTCCGGGGGGCACAGCACCCGCTGGTAGTCCGGGACGTCGAGGGTCGAGCAGTCGACGAACGTGGTGGTACGCATGTACGCGGACTTGCCGCCGATGTCCGTGATCGCGAAGACCCCGTAGGTCTGGTGGTACCACGCGGCGTACGCCCCCACCGGCAGCACGAACCCCACTGCCAGCACGGCGGCCGTCAGCAGCCGCCCTCGCGTGCCCCTGCCTGCGAGCAGGCAGTACCCGGCACCGGCCAGCACCAGCGGCATCCCGACCTGGCGCACCGTGACGGACGTGCCGAGCAGCAGCCCCGCCACCAGCGCCAGCGCCAGCGTCGGACGGCGGCGCCACCCGAGGGCGACGACGCCCAGGGTCACGACCAGCACGAAGAACGTGTCCGAGAGCGGGGTCGACTCCAGCAGCAGCTGCAGCCCGTCGAACAGCACGGGCAGGGCCGCGAGCGTCGCGGGCCAGCGGCCCACGCCCCAGCGGCGGAGGAGCACGTAGAGCGCGGTGGCCGTGACCAGACCCAGCAGGTGCTGTGCCACGGCGACCGCCGCGACCGAGTCGGTGAGCCACGACAGCGGGGTGAGCAGCAGCAGCCCGTACCCGACGGGTCGGTCCGGGTTGGGTGCGAACGAGTCCAGGAAGCGCAGGTACGTGGGCGAGTCGGTGACCATCAGGGACGGGGTGAACGCCACCGAGACCACGACCCGCAACAGCGCGGCGAGGCCCAGCGCCACCAGGAACGGCCGGTGCCCGGCGACCAGGCCACCCCCGGCGCCGTGCGCGCCCGAGGGGGCGCCGGTCCGCCGCAGGGTGGCCGCGGTGCTCACGGGGCAGCCGCGCCGGCGCCCTGGACCCGGCGTCCCTGCCGCACCGGCGCCAGGGCCGGGGCGCTCTCCCGCGCCGGCGCCGGGCACCCCTCCCGCCACCAGGTGCCGAGGACGACGCGCGCGTAGCGCGTGCCGTAGACGAGGTTGCCGCCCTTCTTGCTGCTGCCGGCGGTGCGCAGGTGCATCGTGCCCGGCACCTCGAGCACCCGGTACCCGCGCGACAGGACGCCGATCAGCAGCTCGGAGGACTGGTACTGCGGCTGGTCCAGGGTGACGTCGCCGGTGACGTCGGCCCGCATCGCCCGCAGCCCGAAGGAGGTGTCCGTCAGCCAGACCCCGGTCAGGGCGGACACGACCCAGGCGAACACGTGGACGCCGACGTGCCGCACCCGGTCCTGGGTGTGCTGGCGCCCGAGGCGGCGCGAGCCGGTGACGAAGTCGGCCCGCCCGGCCACGACCGGCGCCAGGACGTCGGCGATCTCGCCGGCGTCGTACTGGCCGTCGGCGTCGGTGGTCATGACGTAGCGCGCGCCGTACGTGCGGGCGACGCGGTACCCCAGCCGCAGCGCCGCGCCCTGCCCGCGGTTCGCCGGGCACGCCACGGCGTACGCGCGGCCGTGGGCGGCGACCGCGGCCGCCGTCCCGTCGCTGCTGCCGTCGTCCACGACGACGACGTCGAGGGGCAGGCCGCACGCCTGGTGCGGCAGCCGCGAGAGCACCTCCGGCAGCCCGGCGGCCTCGTTGTACGCGGCGACGACCACGACGACCGGGGCCAGGGCCGGGGTGCCGTGGTCGTCGCGGAAGCGCGCCAGCGCCGCGACGTCGGTCTCGTCGGGGTCGGGCCGCCTGCCCGACGAGCGCCGCCCGCGGAGCAGCGCCGTGAGCCCGAGCGCCCCCGCGGCCGGCAGCAGCGCCAGCGCGACCGGCGAGTCGAGCGCGGCCGGCCCCCCGGTCGCCTGGTCCACGACGAGGACGGCGGCCGCGACGGCCGCGACGAGCAGGCTCGGCGCCCGCAGGCCGGAGCGTGCCGCCCGGCCGAGGCCTGCGGCGGCCAGGAGCGCCAGGACGAGCCCCGCCAGCGGCACGACGTCCGGGACGGTGGGCACCCACGCCGACAGGAGCTCGACACGGGCGGACGTCGCCGGGCCCGTCCCCACCACCGCCGCGACCCCGGCCAGCGCGACACCGACCGCGGCGGTCACGACGCCCGCGCCACGCCCCCAGCCGAGCACGAGGAGGCAGACCGCGAGCAGGGCCGCCAGGTACGTCGCGGGCACCGCGGCGTGCTCGGCGGCGACCTGGTCGGCGTCCACGAGGACGGGCAGGACCGCCAGGGCCGCGAGCCAGGGCGCCACCCCCCAGCGCAGCACCAGCGCGTAGGCGGCGACGGCTGCCGCCGGCCCGGCCAGGTGCGCGACGGCACCACCGACGCCCGACGGCGCTCCCGCGGCGTGCGCGAGCAGGCGCAGCACGACGCCGGCGGCGAGGGCGACGACCAGGACGCCGTGCCGCACCAGGAGGGCCCGAGTCCCGACGGCGCGGGGCCTGACAGCCCGGGGCCCGACAGCGCGCGGCCGGACGGCTCGGGCGCCTGAGGTGGCCGGGGTCGTGCTGACGGGTGTCGCGGGCTCCGCCGCACGCCACGAGCGGGGTGCGGACGGCGGCCGGGTCCTGCTACGCGCGGGCATCGACCCGCGCCGCCCCGGCGACCGCCGGGTCGAAGTCGGCCCAGGCGCCGCGCAGCCCCTCGTCCAGGGCCACCGTGGGCTCCCAGCCGCGGCTGCGGGCCCGGGAGACGTCCACGACGACGGCGGGCATCTCGCCGGGCTTGGGGGGCACGCGTCCGGCCGTGACCGGCTGGCCGACGACCTCCCCGGCGACCCGCACGATCTCGTTCACCGTGTACGACCGGCCGCCGCCGATGATCACCGGTCCGGTAGGCCAGCCCTGGACCGCCAGCACCATCGCCCGGGCCACGTCCGTGACGTGCACGAGGTCGCGGCGCTGCTCGCCGTCCCCGTACACCTCGATCCGCCCATCGGCCGCCGCCGCCCGCATCAGCCGCGGCACCAGGCTGTCCTTGTGCTGCATGCCGGGCCCGTAGACGTTCGACAGCCGCAGGCACGGCGTCCGCATCCCGTAGGCGCCCGCGTAGCCGTGCAGCAGCATCTCCCCGGCGGCCTTCGTCGCGCCGTAGGGGGTCAGGGGAGCCAGCGGGAGGTCCTCCACGATGGTCCGGGTACCGACGTCGCCGACGACCGCGTTCGTGGACGCCAGCACGAAGGTGCCGACGCCCCGCTCGCGAGCGAGCTCGAGCAGGCCCGCCGTCATCTCGACGTTGGTGCGGTGCACCTGGGCGGGCCGCTCCACCGAGCCGAGCACCGACGTCGCCGCGGCCAGGTGCACGACCGCGTCGAGACCGGCGACGACGGCGCGCTCGCGCACCGCGGGGTCGCACAGGTCGCCGACCACGCCCCGCACGTCGTCGGAGCCGACCAGGTCGGCGCCCACGACGGCGTAGCCGGCGTCCTGCAGCGCCGCGACGACGTGCCGGCCGACGAAGCCCGACGCGCCGGTGACGAGGACCTGCGGGGCGGCGGGCACCGCGGCGTCCGCCGCACCCGCGCTCACGAGCGCGGGCCGACGGGGTTCGTCGTCTGCCGCCAGTTCACGGCCGGGTGCAGGGCGTCCCGGTCGACGCGGTGCTGGTGCTGCTCGATGATGCCGAACATCGACGTCAGCAGCGTGTCCGACAGCAGGTGCGGCTGCAGGCCGAGGGACTCCAGCGCGGTGTGAGTGAACCCGTAGTAGTGGTTCTCCTTCTCCACGCGCGGGTTGTCCAGGTACTCCACGTCGACGGGCCCGGGGTAGCTGTTGGACACGATCTTGGCCATCTCGGCGAGCGAGAAGCTCTCCGTGGCCTGGTTGAAGACGCGGAACTCGCCGGCATCGGCCGGGTTCTCGCAGGCGAGCCGGATGCACTCCACGGTGTCGCGGATGTCGAGGACGGCGCGGGTCTGGCTGCCACCGCCGTAGACCGACAGGGGCAGCCCGAGGACAGCCTGGATCGCGAAGCGGTTCAGGACCGTGCCGAACACCGCGTCGTAGTCCAGCCGGGTCGCCAGGCGCGGGTCGAGCGCGGTCTCGGCGGTCTCCTGCCCGTACACGATGCCCTGGTTGAGGTCGGTGACGCGCAGCCCCCACGTGCGGCACCCGAACTCGAGGTTGTGGCTGTCGTGCACCTTGGACAGGTGGTAGAACGAGTTGGGCCGCTTTGGGTACAGCATCCGGTCGGTGCGGCCCTTGTGGGTGACGTCGAGCCACCCCTCCTCGATGTCGATGTTGGGCGTGCCGTACTCGCCCATCGTGCCCAGCTTGACGAGGTGGATGTCGCGGTCGATCTCGCCGATCGCGAACATCACGTTCAGCGTGCCGACGACGTTGTTCGTCTGGGTGTAGACCGCGTGCTTGCGGTCGATCATCGAGTAGGGCGCCGCGCGCTGCTCGGCGAAGTGCACGACGGCGTCCGGCGCGAACGCGCGGATCGTGTCGTACACGAGCTCGCCGTCCATCAGGTCGCCGGCGATGGCGGTGATGCTGCGCCCGCTGACCTCACGCCAGGCACGGACCCGCTCGTGCATGCTCTCGATCGGGACCAGGCTGCCCGAGCCGAGCTCGTGGTCGTACTGCCGGCGGACGCCGTTGTCGAGCACGACGACGTCGTGCCCCCTGCCCGACAGGTACATCGCGGTCGGCCACCCGAGATAACCGTCCCCGCCCAGAACCAGGACCTTCATGCGAACGTGCTCCTTCCGGGCGTGCTCCGAGATGAATGCCTGCGCCCTACGTGGAGGCGATGCTAACCACCACCCCTGCGGCACACCATCACGACACCATCACGGGCGTCATGTCCCGTTCCGTCCCGGTCCGGCCGGTCACGACCCGGTACCGGCCGCCTGCGATCAGTCATCCTCGGACCGCTCACAGATTGCGGTTGCGTGCTCACCCTCCGTCTCGGCGGTGGTCGTCGTCCGGGTGGCCACATCGGTGGGCACGGACCGCAGGAAGTAGGCACCGACCGCCCCGGCGAGTGTGGCGAACACGGCCACGGAGTACACCGCGAGCCCGACCTCGAGCACGCGGGCCCCGGCGCCGCCCGCGGTCAGCGGGTCGCCGGTGACCGTCGCGAGCGCGGCGTCGTGCAGCGCACTGGTGTAGGAGGCGTACCCGCCCAGCAGGTAGAGCGCCTGGCTGGAGGCGAGCACGACCGCGCCGGTGACCACGCCGAGCCAGCCGATCCGGCCCGACAGCAGCCGCCCCGCGGACCGAGACCCCCGGACGGCGGCGGACAGCACGCTGCCGAGGCGGGCCACCCGGGCCACCCGCGCGAGGCGCAGCAACGACAGCGCCCGCAGGAACCGCAGGAAGGGCACGGCGAGGAACACGAGCTGCCACCAGTGGCGGCGCCAGAACCGGCGCTGGTCCCGCGCGATGTAGGCCCGCAGGGCGAACTCGGCGACGAACACCGCCCACAGCACCCACCCCGTCACGGCGAGGGCCGTCATCAGGGACTCGTCCTCGGCGACGACCTGGCCGAGGACCACGAGCACGAAGACGAGACCGAGGGCGCCCATCGGGCGGTCCAGCCGCGCCGCGAGCTCCTCGGCCGTGGACAGGTCGCGCGTCAACGGCTCGGCTGCGCGCTCCTGCTGCTGCGCCGGTCCGGTCCGCTGCGCCGGACCCGTCCCCTGGGCTGGGGGCCCGGTCACAGGTACCGCAGCATGCGCGTGTTGCCCAGCGAGTTGGGCTTGACGTGGGCCAGGTCGAGGAACTCGGCGACCCCGTCGTCGTGGCTGCGCAGCAGCTCGGCGTAGACCGCGGGCTCCACCGGGGTGCCGTCGATGACGTGGAAGCCGTGCCGCACGAAGAAGTCGACCTCGAAGGTGAGGCAGAACAGGCGCGGCAGGCCGAGGTCGTGCGCGTCCTGCACGAGCGCCTCCATCAGCACGTGCCCCACCCCCCGGCCGAGGTATGGCGCGGAGACCGCCAAGGTCCGGATCTCCCCCAGGTTTTCCCACATGCAGTGCAGCGCGCCGCAGCCCGCGAGCTCGCCGTCGACCTCGGCGACCCGGAACTCCTGCAGCGACTCGAAGTAGGTCACCCACTCCTTCGTCAGCAGCACCCGCGACTCGACCAGGGGACGCACCACCTCGACGATGCCGCGGACGTCGGAGGCCCGCGCCCGCCTGACGGTGATGTTCACGCTCCGTCGCGCAGCAGTGCGAGCACGTCGGCGGAGGGCAGCACGGCCTCGCACGTCAGGGCGAGGTCGGCGAGGGACGCCTCATGGGCGGCGGGGTCGGCGGCGGCCACGCAGTCGGAGACCACGACGACGTGGAAGCCGAGGTCGGTGCCGTGCCGCGCCGTCTGCTCGACGGTCACGTTGGTCGCGACCCCGGTCACGAGCAGCGTGTCGACGCCGTGGTCGGCGAGCCACGTGGGCAACGGGCACCCGGCGAGACCGGAGAGGCGCTGGTTGTCGCTGACGTGGTCCGTCGCCGGGTCGTACCCGACGTCGGGGACCAGGGCCGTCCCGGCGGAGTCCGGCCGGAACGCGTGCTGGGCCTCACCCACCGCACGCATGAACGCGGTGTTGCGCACCAGCGCACCCTCGTCGGCGGGGACGGTGAACCGCGTGAACACGACGCCCGCACCGGCGTCGCGGGCGCCGACGTGCAGATCACGGGCCCGCGCCTCGACGCCGGACTCTGCGACGGGCCCCGCGAGGATCGCCCCGAAGAACCCCTCCGGACGCACCACGTTCACCTGCCAGTGCAGCGCGAGGACGGCGCTGCGCCGCGCCTCGATCGGGTGGTCCAGGCGCCGGGTCATCGGGCAATCATCCCACCGAGCTCCTCCCAGGCCCGTTCGGTGCCCCCGGCGACGACGTCCGCGCCGGGGGTGTTCACGGCGTCCGCGGTGACCCCGCAGTGCAGGTGCTCACCGGTGGACAGGACCCCGACCGTGACCCGCATCCGCTGCCCCAGCGGGATGCACGGGAACGCCTCGAGCAGGGTGCGTCCGGCGAGCGAGCGGGTCCCCGCGGGACCGGGGACGTTCGTCACGGCCGTCGCGGACCAGCCGTGCCGGGACCGGGCGGCGGACCGCTCGAGTGCGGCCGCCAGGGGCTCGGGCAGCCGTTCCACGAGGCCGAGGGCCGCGACCGGGCCGAGGGCGGCCGGCCCCGCCGTGGCCTCCCGGAGCCGAAGGTGCACCAGCCGCACCCTCGCCACCGGGTCCGGCTCGGACACCGGCAGGCCGACGACCACCCCGGAGACGAGGTTGCCCCCCGAGCCCCGCTGCCCGGGGTGCCGCAGCGACACCGGCACCAGGGCACGCAGGGTGCGCCCCGCCACCGGCGTGCCGCGCGAGAGCAGCAGGTCGCGCAGACCACCTGTGACGCAGGCGAGCGCCACGTCGTTGACGCTGCCCCCCAACCCTGCCGCGGCCGCCCGGGCGGTCACGAGGTCGCCGCGTGCCCAGCGCCACTCCCGCCGTGGCGACAGCGGACCCGACAGCAGCCGCTCGCCGGGCCCGACGGCCGACGCGAGGCGGGCGACGCCCGCGACCCCCCGCAGCGGCGTGGCGGCGCCCAGCACCCGCCGACCCGTGCCCGGCGTCGGGGCCGGCTCCGCCGCCGCGTCGACGCCGCGGCGAGCCGGCCCGGGGTCCCCGGGTGCCGCTCCCGTCGCGCCGCCGGCGGGCTCGGCCGGCCCGGCCGGGTCCAACAGCGCGAGCAGGGCGTCGACACCGGCCAGTCCGTCCACGAGGGCGTGGTGCGCGCGGACGAGCACCGCCCACCGGGGCGGCACGCCGCTGGACGCGGGGCCGGCCGCGCCACCGGTGCTGTGGCCTGGAGTGGCCGCGTCCCAGCCCGTCAGCACGTGTGCGTCCCACAGCGGTCGGTCCCGGGGCAGCGGGGGTTCGAGCAACCGGGAGACGGCCGCCTGCAGCAGCAGCTCGCCCGAACCGGGCTCGGTCGCCGAGCCGGCCGGCGGGTCCCCGGCGCCAGGGCCGTCCCGGCCGGACGACAGGTCGTGCCACACGAGGTGGCGGGCGACGTCGACGTCCGCGTCGACCCACCGGGGGCGGCGCAGGTCCCCCACGGTCGTGGCGACGACCTGCCGCAGTCGTCGCGGCAGCCGCTCGGCGAGCAGGCGGCCCAGCGCGGCACGGCCCGGCGCCGGTCCGGCCAGCACGAGCAGGAAGGCGACGTGCACCGGCTGCACGTCACGCTCCACGCGCAGGAAGGCCGCGTCCAGCGCGGACAGGCGGTCCCCGCTGCCGGTCACGGAGCCCCGCTGGCGCGGTCGGGGCCGGCGGGGACGGCCGGGGCGGTGTGGCCGGTGACCTCGGCGAGCCAGTCGCGGAGCAGGTCGGCGGTGCGCTCGGGGATCTCGAGCATCGGCACGTGGCCGACCCCGGCGAGCTCGACGTAGCGCCAGTCGGGGTGGGCGGCTGCGACGCGGCGTGCCGCAGCGACCGGGACGAGCCGGTCGAGGTCGCCCTGCACCATGAGCACCGGGGCGCTCACCGCGCCCGTCATGGCCGCGTACGCCCGGTGCCGCGTGAGCACGCCGAGCAGGCTGCGCGTCGCCGTGAGGTAGGCCGCGTCCAGCCGGCGGTGACCCGACCGCCGGCGCCAGAGCTGCTGATGGGCCTCGACGAGGTCGGCAGGGACCCGGGAGGGGTCCGCGCAGCACATCCAGATGCTCTGGGCGACCAGCTGCTCCGCCGTGGAGCGCCGCCGTCGCGAACCGATCAGCAGCTCGCCGAGGCCCGGAACGGCGTAGCCGGCGAACCCGGCCGCGGTCAGGGGGTGCAGCCGGCTCCGGCCGGTGGGGACGGCCGGCGCCATCAGCGCCAGCGCCGACACGGTCGCGGGCGTGCGCGCGGCCTGGCGCAGGCAGAGCAGCCCGCCCATGGAGTTGCCGAGGAGCGCCACAGGATCCCCCGCCGGTGCGGCGACCTCGGTGACGAACCGGTGCAGCAGCCGCGCGTGGCCCTCGACCGTGCAGTCCCGCAGCGCCGGGCGGGTGAGCCCGTGCCCGGGCAGGTCGGGCACCAGCACGCGGTAGTGGTCGGCCAGGAGGTCGGCCACCGCGAGCCAGTTCGCGTGGGATCCCGCGAGGCCGTGCACGCAGACCAGCGGCGGCGCTGCATCGCCGGCGTCCCCGACGACCTCAAGGTAGTGCGTCGGGCCGCCGAGGTCGGCCCAGCGGCTGCGCACGGGCATTCCTGCAGCATCACCCACCGCGGCCGGTCCTGCCTCTCCGCCCTGCGGCGATCCGCGATCAGGCACACCCCTCCGGTGATCATGCACATCGGGTACGGCCGGCACGGGGGGCCCACACGCGGCACGATGTCCTTGATCACCATGGGGACGGCGGCACGACGTCCTTGATCACCATGGGGGCGGGGGCACGACGTCCTTGATCACCATGGGGGCGGGGGCACGACGTCCTTGATCACCATGGGGGCGGGGGCGGCCTCGACCACCGGGGGTGGCGCGCGTCGGGGGGACGGGGGGCGGCCGGGTAGCGTCGGCGGGACACCCGCTCCCCCACGCACCCGGAGAACCGATGCCGCTGCGCGCCACCCGCGACGCGACCTGGCTTGTCGCGCTGGCAGCCGGCCTGTGGGGCACGGACGCCCTGCTCCGCCTCCCGCTGACCGGCGAGTACTCCGCGGCCACGATCGTGGCGGTCGAGCACCTCGTCATCGTCCTGGTGACCCTGCCCTGGCTGCCCGCCGCCATCCGCGCGCTCAGCGCGGCCTCGCCGAGGACCCGGTGGGCGGTCGTCGTCATCGGGGTCGGGGCCTCCGCGCTGGCGACCGTGCTGTTCACCCAGGCCTTCGGCTACGGCGGGCCGGTGACGCCGCTGGTGCTGCAGAAGCTGCAGCCCCTCGTCGCGGTCGCCGTGGCGTGGCTGCTGCTGCGCGAGCGGGTCACCCGCCGGTACCCCCTGTTCCTGCTGCCTGCGCTCGCCGGTGCGTGGCTGCTCGCCTTCGCAGACCCGCTGCGGGCGACACCGAGCAGCACCGTCGCCGCGCTGCTCGCGCTCGGGGCGGCGGTGCTCTGGGGCACCGGCACCGTGCTGGGCCGGCTGGCCGGGGCGGAGATCGGGTTCCGCGACCTCACGGTGCTGCGCTTCGCGGTCGGGCTCCCGGCGAGCCTGACCTTCGCCGTGGTCCTCGGCGAGCCGGTCACGGTCGCGCTGCGCGACGTCCCAGGGGTCGTCGGCCTGGCGCTCATCCCGGGTCTGCTGGCCCTGTCGTTGTACTACCGCGGCCTGCGCCGGACGCCGGCGAGCCGGGCCACGCTCGCCGAGCTCGCGTTCCCGTTCACCGCGGCGCTCGTCGGTGTCGCCGTGCTGGGCGCCACCCTGACGTGGACGCAGTGGCTCGGGCTGCTCGTGGTCGCCGCGTCGGTGACCGCCCTCGCACTGCACGAGCGCGTGAGCCGCTCCCCCGCCGTCGCGGTCCCCGCGCCCGTCGAGGAGGCGGTGAGCCGGTGAGCTCGTCCCCGCACGGGCGGGCGCCGGACGCACCCGGACCGGCGGGCGGCTCCCGGGGCGTGCTCGTGACCGGCGGGTCGCGCGGCATCGGCGCGGCGGTCGCCCGCACCTTCGCGGCCCGGGGCGACCGGGTGGCCGTGCACTGCCGCGCCGCCCGGGGGCGGGGCGAGGAGGTGGCGGCGTCGCTGGACGGCGCGGGCCACGTCGTCGTGCAGGCCGATCTCGCCGACCCCCAGGCCGTCCGGGACATGGTCGGCGACGCCATCGAGGGGCTGGGGCGGGTGGACGTGCTGGTGAACAACGCCGCGCTGTTCACCGACGCCGCCTCCGGCAGCCGTCGCGGGGACCACCGTCTGGCGGACACGGGGTACGAGGAGTGGGTGACCGCGTGGCGGCGCACCGTCGACGTCAACCTGCTCGGGACGGCCAACGTCACCTGGTGCGTCGCCCGGCACATGCTCGCCGCGCCCGCCGCTGAGGGCCGGCCGGCGGGCCGGGTCGTGTGCGTCGGCTCGCGCGGCGCCTACCGCGGCGAGCCCGACGTGCCCGCCTACGGCGCGACGAAGGCGGCCGTGCACTCCCTCGCTCAGTCCCTGGCCCTGTCGCTGGGTCCGGACGGGATCGCGGTGAGCGCCGTCGCGCCCGGCTTCGTGGCGACCGAGATGGCGGCCGCGGTGCTCGACGGCCCGGGCGGCGACGCCGTCCGCGCGCAGAGTCCCTTCGGACGGGTCGCGACGCCCGAGGAGGTGGCCGAGGCGGTGCTGTACCTCGCGTCCGACGCCGGTGGCTGGGCGTCCGGGGCCGTGCTCGACGTCAACGGGGCGTCCTACCTGCGCTGAGACGGTCCTGTCGCGCCCGGCCCGGGCGAGGCGTTGGGCGCGACGGCCCCGCGACCGCCGTCCGGGGCGGGGTCGCGGGGCCGTGCGCTCCGGGCGCGCTACCGGTGACCGCGTCCGTTGCGGTTCGAGAACTTCGGTTGGCTCTGCACGTTGAGCTCGTCGAAGTCGACCCGTGCGGCCTTCTCGAACCGCCGTCCGCGCAGCTCGAGCACGTCGAAGCCCTTGACGATGTCGGAGCTGTAGACGTAGCCGTTGTACCAGTACGCCGACCAGGTGCCGCCCACGACGAGCTCGGTGTCGCCGAGCGTGCCGCGCTCCCAGTAGCCGAGCTCGCGCGGGTTGCGCGTGTTCGTGAAGTCCCACACCGAGACCAGACCCCGCCCTGGTACCAGGACTGCACCATCACGTCCCGGCCCGGAACCGGGACCAGGGAGCCGTTGTGGGCGACGCAGTTCTCGGTGGACGCGTTCTCGCGCGGGATCTTGTAGTAGCTGCGCTTCACGAGCTCGCGCCTGTCCCGCCGGCCGACGATGTCGTAGATGCCGTTGGCGCCGCGCGTGTCCGCGATCTCCGGTTCGCGCGGCTGCGGTCGTCGACCGGCACCGAGTTCGACCGGCGGTGGCTGGCGCTGATGACACGGCACCACGAGGGCGCGCTGCGGATGGCGGCCGACCGCGACGACTGCGGCGGCGCGGACCAGCGCGTCGGCGAGATCGCGGCCGGTGTCGTCGCCGAGCAGGGCGCCGAGATCAACCGGATGGCCACCGTCCTGAACGAGATCGGCTGAGCCGTCAGGGAACCCCGGCCGCCCGCGCGGCCGGCCCGCCCTCCGGAGAGGGCGGGCCCTGCCGGGGGGCGAGCTCGGACCACCGGACGTCGGTCACGGCCCCTCCCCGGACGTGGACCGGCGCCGTCGGCGCGCCGTCCGGCTGCCAGAGCACGTAGCTGCCCTCCCGCAGCGCCGGGTACACGGCGGCGAACACCTCGCCGTGCGGTCCGGCGCCGCGGGACAGCACCGCGACGTGGCTGCGCTCACCGGGGCGGTCCAGCGGACTGATCTCGATCTCGGCGCCCGCCAGCCGGGCGTCGGTGCGCAGCACGAGCGCACCGACGTCCCCGCCGACGTCCACCACGACCGGTCCCTGCCCTGCGTGCGGGTTGTGGGCGCTCACGGCGCCGGGGTGCTGAAGCCGTCCTTGGGATGGCCCAGGTACGGGAACTCGGCGAGGTAGTCCACCGGTGCGACACCCTGGGTGACGGCGCCGGCGGCGTCGTCCGGGGTGTAGTCCGCCACCAGCGGGTAGGTCGCCCCCGCGATCGCGCGGATCTCGATCGTGACGACGTCGTCGGCCGGTCGCCGCCCGTTCGGGAAGCCCGCCAGGTCCCCGCCGAGGACACCCAGGTTGTCGGGGGCCGACGACGGGGGCACCGCCACGTTCAGTCGCAGCAGGTCGGCGTAGGTGGTGCCCGTGAACGTCGTGAGTCCCTCGACGACGCCCGCGGGCAGCCCCGTCAGCAGGATGGCGACGAGGTCCGCCCGGTCGTCGTCCAGCGCGGCGAGGTTCGGGAAGACGCCGGGGTACAGCACCGGGAGCAGCCGAGCCAGCTCGGGCTGCTGCACGAAGCGCAGGTAGTCGCGATCGCGGCGCGGCTCGTCGCTGTTCCACTCGTCCTTCAGACCCATCGGGACGACGACCTCGTTGAACAGGGGGTTCCCGAGCCGGGAGACCTGCGTGAAGGCGCCGGCGCCCCGGAAGGCGCCGAGACGGTCGTCGAACACCCGGGCGCGGCGCCGGTAGGCGGACGTCCACACCCCGATCACAGCGGCCGGGTCGTCGACGTCCGCGGGGACCGAGCCGTCCCGCGTCAGGTCGCTGATGGGGACCTGCAGCGCGATGGTGTGGACGTTGAGGTCCTTCGTGGCGTTCACACCGTCCATCGCCGCCATCGGCAGCAGGTGCAGGTCCTGGACCGGACGCAGCGCGCCCAGGTCGAAGATCGCGCCGAGGTCGACGTAGAAGCCCTCCGCCCGCTGGCCGGCGAAGACCTTCCGGCCGCCGCCGAGGTCGTGCACGGCGGCGGCGGCGAGTGTCGGGTAGTCCGGGGTCGAGCGGGGGCCGACGTTGCACGGCGGGCTCGGCAGCCGCTCCGCGAGAACCTCGGTGCGCCTGCGCCGCCGGTCGTCACGGTCGTCGTCACGGTCGTCGTCACGGTCGTCGTAGTCGCCGCCGCGGCGACGGTCGTCGTCCTTGCCATGACGGCCACCGACGCGACGGGAGACGCTGTAGAACTGGCGCCGGTTGAAGTCCTCGTCGTCCAGCGACGTGATCTGGCCGGTGTTGTACAGGAACGTGTCGGGGTTGCGGACCTCGGTGGTGAACCGGAACGCGTAGGTCACGTCCGCATCGGCGCGACCGCCGTTGGAGATGTTGATCTCGTAGAGCACGTCGTCGCCGAACTCGTAGAAGTTCGGCCCGCCGGCCGGCTCCTGGAGCGGCACGTAGTTCGCGATGAGGGTGACGGTGTCGGGCCGGTCCGGGCTGACGAAGGCGTAGACGTCGGTGGAGTCGGCGACGGGGTCCTTGGCGATCTCGGGCGCCTCGCGGTGGCTGGACACGCCGTCACCCCGCCAGTCGGGCGAGGGTGCGGGCGAGCTGCGCGTCGGTGACGACCGTCTCCCGGTCGTCGACCATCAGCGTGATCTCGCCGGCCGCCACGTCGCTCACGTAGGCCACCACCGAGCCGACGAGCTCGTCCAGGGGGCCGTCCTGCGTCGCAGCGCCCCCCGCTCCGGCGAGAGCACCGACGACGGCGACGCCGCCCGTGAGCGCCCCCGCGCCCGCAGCGACGGAGCCGGCGCCTGCCATCAGGAAGGAACGCCGGGAGTGCCCGGCAGCGAGTATCGCGTGTGCAGTCATGGTCTTTCCTCTCGGCCGGCAACGCCGGCGGGGGCGCCGGCCCCATGTCGGCGTCCGGGGCGCGTCACCGCCGCCGACGGCGACGACGGTGCCCTCCCGCGCTCCGGGTCCCACCCGCATCGCGGGGGGGACCCGGGAGCAGCGTGTGCCCACAGACCCGCCCCGTCAAGTAGAACGGGTGAACCCGCGGCCTCTGTCGGAGCGCGAGCGGGCGGATGAGCCGGGTCACGGGAGCGGGTGGACGACGGCGGCGGGGCGCGTGGGACCCGGAGTGCATGATCACCGCGGAGCGGTGGGGACGTGCGAAGGCCCCCGGCCTCCGCATGGGAGGGCCGGGGGCCGCCGTGTCGTGCCGGGTGTTGCTGGTCGGTCGCTGCTGGTCAGTCGCTGCCGGCGGTCTCCACCGGGGGCGCGTCGGGCAGCTCGGTCTTGGTCTCGCCCGTGAAGGTGAACCGTGCACCGGCCCCCTCGCCCTCTGCGTCCACGACCACGATCTGGCCGGGACCGAGCTCTCCGAACAGGATCTTCTCGCTGAGCGTGTCCTCCAGCTCGCGCTGGATCGTGCGTCGCAGCGGCCGGGCCCCGAGCACCGGGTCGTACCCCCGCGTGGCGAGCAGGTGCTTCGCCGCCGGGGTGAGCTCGATGCCCATGTCCTTGTCCTTCAGGCGCTCCTCCAGCCGCGCGACCATGAGGTCGACGATCTCGACGATCTCGTCCTGGGTGAGCTGCGGGAAGACGACGGTGTCGTCGACGCGGTTGAGGAACTCGGGGCGGAAGTGCTGCTTGAGCTCCTCGTTGACCTTCTGCTTCATCCGGTCGTAGTTCGTCGACAGGTCGCCGCCCGCCTGGAAGCCCATCTGCAGGCCCTTGGCGATGTCCCTCGTACCGAGGTTCGTCGTCATGATGATCACAGTGTTCTTGAAGTCGATCGTGCGGCCCTGGGAGTCGGTGAGCCGGCCGTCCTCCAGGATCTGCAGCAGTGAGTTGAAGATGTCGGCGTGCGCCTTCTCCACCTCGTCGAACAGGACCACAGAGAACGGACGACGCCGCACCTTCTCGGTGAGCTGGCCGCCCTCCTCGTAGCCGACGTACCCGGGCGGGGAGCCGAACAGCCGCGAGACGGTGTGCTTCTCGGAGAACTCGCTCATGTCGAGCTGGATCAGCGCGTCCTCGTCGCCGAAGAGGAACTCGGCGAGCGCCTTGGCGACCTCGGTCTTCCCGACACCGGTCGGCCCGGCGAAGATGAACGAGCCACCGGGACGCTTCGGGTCCTTCAGGCCCGCCCGCGTGCGGCGGATCGCCTGCGACAGGGCCGAGACGGCGTCGTGCTGACCGACGATCCGCTTGTGCAGCTCGTCCTCCATGTGGAGCAGCCGGCCCGACTCCTCCTCCGTGAGCTTCACGATCGGGATGCCCGTCGAGGTGGCCAGGACCTCGGCGATGAGCTCGTCGTCGACCTCGGCGACGACGTCCATGTCGCCGGCCTTCCACTGCTTCTCGCGCTCGGCCTTCGCGGCGAGCAGCTTCTTCTCGCCGTCGCGCAGGTTCGCGGCCTTCTCGAAGTCCTGCGCGTCGATCGCGGACTCCTTCTCGCGCCGCACGTCGGCGATCTTCTCGTCGAACTCGCGCAGGTCCGGCGGCGCCGTCATCCGGCGGATCCGCAGCCGGGCACCCGCCTCGTCGATGAGGTCGATCGCCTTGTCGGGCAGGAACCGGTCGTTGACGTACCGGTCGGCGAGGGTCGCGGCCGCCACCAGCGCCGAGTCGGTGATCGACACCCGGTGGTGGGCCTCGTACCGGTCGCGCAGGCCCTTGAGGATCTCGATGGCGTGCGGCAGGGTCGGCTCAGCGACCTGGATGGGCTGGAAGCGGCGCTCCAGCGCGGCGTCCTTCTCGACGTTCTTGCGGTACTCGTCGAGGGTGGTCGCGCCGATGGTCTGCAGCTCGCCGCGCGCCAGCATCGGCTTGAGAATGCTCGCGGCGTCGATCGCGCCCTCAGCGGCGCCCGCCCCGACGAGGGTGTGGATCTCGTCGATGAACAGGATGATGTCGCCGCGGGTGCGGATCTCCTTGAGCACCTTCTTGAGGCGCTCCTCGAAGTCGCCGCGGTACCGGCTGCCAGCCACCAGGGCACCGAGGTCGAGCGTGTAGAGCTGCTTGTCCTTCAGCGTCTCGGGGACCTCGCCCTTGGTGATGTTGGTCGCGAGTCCCTCCACCACGGCGGTCTTGCCGACGCCGGGCTCCCCGATGAGCACCGGGTTGTTCTTGGTGCGGCGGGAGAGCACCTGCATCACCCGCTCGATCTCCTTTCCGCGCCCGATCACCGGGTCGAGCTTGCCCTCACGCGCCGACTGCGTGAGGTTGCGGCCGAACTGGTCGAGCACCAGCGACCCCGAGGGAGTGCCCTCCTGCGGGCCGCCGGACGTCGCCGGCTCCTTGCCCTGGTACCCGGAGAGGAGCTGCAGCACCTGCTGCCGGACCCGGTTGAGGTCCGCGCCGAGCTTGACGAGCACCTGGGCGGCAACGCCCTCACCCTCGCGGATCAGACCCAGCAGGATGTGCTCGGTCCCGATGTAGTTGTGACCGAGCTGGAGGGCCTCGCGCAGGCTGAGCTCCAGGACCTTCTTGGCCCGCGGGGTGAAGGGGATGTGCCCGGACGGCGCCTGCTGGCCCTGACCGATGATCTCCTGCACCTGCTCACGCACCGAGTCGAGGTTGATGCCGAGGGACTCCAGCGCCTTCGCGGCAACGCCCTCGCCCTCGTGGATCAGACCCAGCAGGATGTGCTCGGTCCCGATGTAGTTGTGGTTGAGCATCCGGGCCTCTTCCTGGGCCAGGACGACAACGCGGCGGGCGCGGTCTGTGAACCTCTCGAACATGCGTGACGCTCCTCGCGAGCGGTCGGCGGCGGGGGCCTGCGGTCCCCTGCTGACTCTTCGATGCTATCCCCGGTCGTGGACGCACGCCGTGTCCGCGTGCACCGCGGCCCGGGGGTACCGAACCGTGTGACCGTGTCCTTCGGCTCAACCGAGTCCCGACCACAGGTGTTCCGGACGTCGTGTTCGCCGCTGGCGGACGCTCGCGCCTGGTTCCTCCCGCGAGTTCGCTGACGGCGAACGCACTCCGGCGGAGTCGGCGGGTCCCCGAAGCCCGCAGACGCCGTCCCGGTCGTCACCTGCGCCCGGCGTCAGCCGTTCGCCGCGTGGTAGGCCTCGAGCACGTCCGCCTTGATCCGGCCCCGCTCGCTCACGGCGTAGCCGTTCTGCTTGGCCCACTCGCGGACGGTGGCGGTGTCGGGTCCCGCCGTCGCGGCCGCGCGCGACCCCGAGCGGCGACCCGCCCCCCGTCCGGACCCCGACCGTGCCGAGGACCGGCCACCGGTGCGCCGGGCGTGCCCGACCCAGGCAGCGAGCTCCTCGCGCATCCGCGCCGCGTTGTCCTCGTTCAGGTCGATCTCGTAGCTCACGCCGTCCAGGGCGAACGAGACCGTCTCGACCGCGTCGCCGCCATCGAGGTCGTCGACCAGGATGACCTGCACCTTCTGTGCCATGAATCTGCCCACCAGCTCGTCGTCGGGGAAATGCGAGAGAAAGACGGAGAAAACCTCCGGCCGTCCACAGGGGCGGCCTCATGATTATGAGAGGCCGCGATCACCGGCGTCAATTCGAGTGCTATTCGGTGTGTCCGATTCCGTGACGCCGGTCGCATTTCGCGACCACGCGCTCGCTGCACGTCACCGCGGGAAAGCCAGAAGGCGGAAAGCCTGCCGGCCGTGACCGAGGAGAACTGAGAACCGACGGGAACGGCGAGAACCGGCGGGAGGGGTCCGTCAGGCCGGCGGTCGGTCACCGTCGTCCGGGGTGACCTCGGGGGTCACGTGCTCCGTGCCGACGCGCGCCTCCTCGGCGACGCGCTCCCGCTCCAGCCGTGCCACGGCGGCGCGCTCGGTGCGGTCCGCCCGCAGCATCGCCCGGATCGCCACGACGAACAGGAACAGCACCCCCGCGGACGGGACCAGCGCGACGAGGTACTCCACCGGGCAAGCGTACGCAGCAGCCCGCCCGCCGCTCGCGTCGGCGCCCGCGGCGCTCCGCTCCCGCTACTCGGGGCGGACCAGCGGGAACAGGATGGTCTCGCGGATGCCGAGCCCGGTCAGGGCCATCATCAACCGGTCGATCCCCATCCCCTGCCCGCCGGCGGGTGGCATCCCGAGCTCCATCGCGCGCAGGAAGTCCTCGTCGACGCGCATCGCCTCGTCGTCACCGGCCGCACCGAGCCGTGCCTGCTCCTCGAACCGCCGCCGCTGCACCACCGGGTCGTTCAGCTCGGAGTACCCGGTCGCGAGCTCGAAGCCGCGCACGTACAGGTCCCACTTCTCGACGACGCGGGCGTCGTCCGGCGTCGACTTGGTCAGAGGAGACGTCTCGACGGGAAAGTCCAGCACGAACGTCGGGGCGTGCAGGTGGTCGCCGACGAGGTGCTCCCACAGCCCCTCGACGAGCACGCCGTGCGACGCGCGGGCGGGGCCGACCTCCAGCCCCGTGCGCTCGGCGTGCCGGCGCAGCGCAGGCGCGTCGGTGTCGGGGGTGACCTCCTCGCCGAGGGCCGCCGACAGCGAGGGGTACATCCGAAGCCGCTCCCACCGCCCGCCGAGGTCGTACTCGCTCCCGTCGACCAGGGTCACGGTCGTGCCCCCGCTCGCGGCGCTCGCGGCGCCCCGGACCAGCTCGACGGTGAGGTCGGCGACCGAGGTGTAGTCGCCGTAGGCGGCGTAGAACTCGAGCATCGCGAACTCGGGCGAGTGGGAGGAGTCGGCGCCCTCGTTGCGGAAGTTGCGGTTGATCTCGAAGACCCGCTCCAGGCCACCCACCAGCGCGCGCTTGAGGAACAGCTCGGGGGCGATCCGCAGGAACAGGTCCATCCCCATCGCGTTCGACCGCGTGACGAACGGCCGGGCCGTCGCGCCTCCGTGCTGCGTCTGCAGCATCGGCGTCTCGACCTCCGTGAAGCCGTGGGCGTGGAACGTCTCGCGCAGGCTGCGCACGACCGCTGCCCGGGTGCGCGCCGCCCTGCGGGCCTCCGGCCGGACGACGAGGTCGGCGTACCGCTGCCGGACCCGGGACTCCTCGGCCATCTCCTTGTGCAGCACCGGCAACGGGCGCAGCGCCTTGGCGGCCATCCGCCACTCCTCGGCCATCACGCTCAGCTCGCCGCGGCGGCTGGCGACGACCCTGCCGCGGACGAAGACGTGGTCACCGAGGTCGACGTCCGCCTTCCAGTCCGTCAGCGCCCGCGCCCCGGCGACCGACTCGCTCAGCATCACCTGGAGCCGCGGGGCGACGTCGTCGACGCCCGCCTGCATCCCCTGCTGGATCGTCGCGAAGCACAGCCGGCCGGTGGTGCGGACGAACACGACGCGACCCGCGACGCCCACGACGTCGTCGGTCTCCTGGCCCGGCTCGAGGTGGCCGTGGCACGCGCGGACGTCGGCGAGGGTCGTCGTCACCGGGACTGCGACCGGGTAGGCGCCGCCGGCGGCCTCGATGCGCTCCCGCTTCTCGCGCCGGACGCGGACCTGCTCCGGCAGCGCGTCGTCGGCGTCCTCGGTCGCGGCGACCGCGTCTGCCGCGTCACGCTGCTGGTGGGTCACGGCGGGCAAGGCTAGCGACGCGTCCCGCGGGGTCAGCCGACCGGCAGCGGCCGGCCGACCGCCAGCGGCGCGTTGTCGATCAGGCGGGTGGCCCCCACGCGGGCGGCGACCGCGAGCAGCGCGTCGCCCCGGTACCACTCCGGCACGTCCTCCAGCGTGCTCGGGTGCGCGAGCACGAGGTAGTCCACCCGGCAGGCCGGCTCGGCCACGAGCACGTCGCGGGCCGCGCGCCGGACGGCGCTGGCGCCCTCACCGGCGGCGGCGGCACCGGCCCGCAGCGCCCGCGACAGGCACAGGGACACCTCGCGGTCGAAGCCGGTGAGGAAGGCGTTGCGGCTGCTGAGCGCCAGCCCGTCGTCCTCGCGCACCGTGGGGACGGCGACGATCTCGGTGTCGAAGTCGAGGTCGCGGACCAACCGCCGGATCAGCAGCAGCTGCTGGGCGTCCTTCTGGCCGAAGTACGCGAGGTCGGCCCGGGTCAGGTGCAGCAGCTTGGCGACCACGGTGAGCACCCCGTCGAAGTGCCCGGGCCGCGAGGCGCCCTCCAGCACCTCGCCCAGGTGGCCGGAGCCGATCCTGATGCCGGGGTCGCCGTCGGGGTAGACGACGTCCGGACCCGGCGCGAGCACGAGGTCGACACCCTCGGCGCTGAGCATCTCGATGTCGGCGTCCAGCGTGCGGGGGTACTTGGCGAGGTCCTCGGTCGGCCCGAACTGCAGCGGGTTGAGGAAGATCGTCACCACGACCGAGGCCGCCCGGCGTCGCGCCTCGCGGACCAGCGCGGTGTGCCCGCGGTGCAGGGCGCCCATCGTCATCACGACCGCCACCGGGCCCGGCAGGCCCGCGAGGGCGGCGGCGAGCTCGGCGCGCGTGCGGACGACGTCCGGGCCTGACGCGGTGCTGCGGAGGTCCGTCACGGCGCGCACGCTACCGGCGCGCACCGGCCCGACCGGGACGCCGGGTCAGGGCCGGCGGTCCGCGAGGGCGTCGAGCAGCGCCTCCGCCGCCTCCGGACGCAGGCGCCCGGTCGCGAGCGAGCGCTCGGCCGTCGCGCGGGCCAGCGCGCGATAGGTGGCGAGCACGTCGGGTGTGCCCGCGCGCTCGGCCTCGGCGGCGAGCACGTCGCGGTGGGCGACGACCGTGCCGGCGTCGCCGCGGGCCACCGGCCCCGTGAGGGCCTCGTCACCGCTGCGAAGCGCGTTGTCCAGCGTGGCGTGCAGCAGCGGTCCGAGCAGCCGACCGGTCGCCTCGACCCCCGCCGCGCGCAGCAGCTGGGCAGCCTGCGCCACGAGCGTGACGAGGTGGTTGGAGCCGTGGGCCAGTGCCGCGTGGTAGAGCGGACGGTCCGCCTCGGCGACGACGACGGGCTCGGCGCCCATCTCGACGACCAGTGCCTGCGCCACGGGCAGCACCGGTCCGGGTGCCGTGACACCGAAGCACGCGTCGGCGAGCCGCGGCAGGTCGATGCTCGTGCCGGTGAACGTCATCACCGGGTGCAGCGCCAGCGGGATCGCCCCGGAGCGGGCGGCGGGTGCGAGGACGTCGACGCCGTGCCGGCCGCTGGTGTGCACGACGAGCTGACCCGGCTGCCACGCCCCGGTGGCCGCCAGGCCGACGACGAGGTCGGAGAGCGCGTCATCCGGCACGGCCAGCAGCACGAGCTCGGCCCGTTCGACGACCGCTGCCACGTCCAGCACCGGCACACCCGGCAGCAGCGCGTCGACCCGCTCGCGGCTCGCCGCGGAGACCGCGGTGGCACCGACGACCGCGTGGCCGGCCGCGCGCAGGGCGCTGCCGAGCACGGCGCCGACGCGACCGGCACCGACCACGCCGACGCCGAGGCGGCCGGGGCGGTCCCCGGGGGCAGCCGTCATGGCGGGCGAGCCTAGGGCGCGCCGCACCCGGGTCGGGCACCCCGGGCACGTAGGCTCGGCCGGCGTGGGACGGCACGAGCGGGTCGCGGCGCTCGCGGGCCTCGACCGGCCGGGCCTGGCCGTCGCGGACCTCGGCTGCGCCCAGGGCCGCACCGTGCGCGCACTGCTCGCCGAGGCGCACCCGCCGGCCGTCGTCCACGCCCTCGACCAGGGAAGCGACCTCGACGACGACGTGCTGCACGACGCGCGGGTCGTCAGCCGCGTCGCAGACCTCGACGACACGCTGCCGCTGGACGACGCGAGCCTCGACCGGGCCGTGTCGCTCAACGTCGTGGAGCACCTCGCGGACCCGGTCGCTCACCTGGCCGAGTGCCGGCGCGTGCTACGCCCCGGCGGGCTGCTCGTGCTGGCGCACAGCGACTGGGACACCGCGCTGTTCACCGGCACGGACGACCCCCTGACGCGCGAGCTCGTCGACCGGTTCGTGGCCGTGGTGCCCAACTGGGCCGAGCGCGCCGACGGCTTCATGGGCCGCAAGCTGCTCGCTCTCGCCGCCGCCGGCGAGGGCTGGGGGACCGCGGCCGTCGACGCGTGGGCGGACCCCCACCGCCGCTTCGACGACGGTTCGGTGGCGTGGAAGGTCGCGATGGGGATGCTCGCCGCCGCCAAGGACGACGCCGCCCTCGCCGGCCGCGGTGCGGGTTGGGTGGAGGGGCTGCGCCGGCTCGCCGACGCCGGCCAGTTCCTGTTCGCCGTCACCGACGTGGCGGTGGTGCTCCGCCGCGGCTGAGCCGGCTCCTCACGCGACGAGCCTCCTCACGCGAGGGGCCGGGGCCGGCTCGGTCAGGCGGGTCCGCGCAGCTCCTGCGTGCAGCACCTGGCGCTGCCGCCGCCCTTGAGCAGCTCGGAGAGGTCGACCGGCACCGGCACGTACCCGCGCTCCGCGAGCTGCGCCGCCAGCTTCTCGGCGCGCTCGGGCAGCACCACGTTGACGCCGTCGCTGACCGCGTTGAGCCCGAGCACCTCGGCGTCGGTCTCGTCCGCCACGACGGCCTCGGGGAACATCCGCTCCAGCACGCGGCGGCTGCCCTCGCTGAAGGCCGGCGGGTACCAGGCGATCTGGCCCTCGCCGGGGGTGTCGTCCAGCACGGCCAGCGCCGTGTCCAGGTGGTAGAAGCGCTCGTCGACGAGGCGGAGGCTCACGACGGGCATGCCCACCGCGTCCGAGAGCTCTGCGTGCCCGCGGGGGTCGGTGCGGAAGCCGTACCCCGCGAGCACGACGTCGCCCAGCACGGCGAAGTCGCCCTCGGCCTCGTTCGTCCAGCGCGGCGCGCGGACGTCGAGCCACCCGAGGTCCGCCGCCGCAGCGGTGTGCCACGCCAGGTGGTGACCGGCCTCGGCGGCGCGCTCGGGACGGGCGAACCGCGCCCCCAGCACACGCCCGTCGACCACGGTGGCGCCGTTGGCGGCGAAGACCATGTCGGGCAGCCCGGGCTGCGGCGTCAGCAGGTCGACCCGGTGCCCGAGCGCACGGTAGGTGCCGACCAGCGCCTGCCACTGCTCCATCGCGCGGGCGGTGTCGACCGGGCGGGCGGCGTCCATCCACGGGTTGATCTCGTAGCGCACCTCGAAGTGCTCGGGTGCGCACATCAGGTAGCGGCGGGGCGCGGCAATGGTCATGCGGCTGAGCGTAAGGTCGGACGTGACGCAACACCACGTCGAAGTCATGCGAAGGGAGCATCAGTATGTTAAATCTCGATGACATAGACCGGCAGATCGTTGCGTCGCTGATCGAGGACGCCCGCCAGAGCTACGCGGTGATCGGGGCGCGCGTGTCGCTCAGCGCCCCCGCGGTGAAGCGGAGGGTCGACCGGCTCCGCGCCGAGGGCGTGCTGCGCGGCTTCACCGCCGACGTGGACCCCGCTGCGCTCGGTTGGCGGGTGCAGGGCTTCGTCGAGCTGTTCTGCGACGGCCGTGTGCCCCCGGCGGCGATCCGGGCGATGGTCGCCGACATCCCCGAGGTGGCGCAGGCGTGGACGGTCACCGGGGACGCCGACGCCCTGGTCGAGATCCGAGCGAGCGACATGACGCACTTCGAGGACGTGCTGGAGGCGGTGCGGGACAACGAGCGGGTCCGCTCGACCCGCTCCACGATCGTGCTGTCACGGCTCTGACCAGGATCTCGATCCCGACCGGGTCAGCCTCGAGCCGTCACGGCTCGGATCGCTGTTGCATCCACCGCTCGGGAGGCGCGGCCGCCCGGGCCGACCGGGCCCGCTCCGCCTGCTCGTCGAGCAGCCGCCCCGCCACGCCGGCGTCGAGGTGGTGCACGCCGGGTGACACGGGCCCGGGCGTGGAGTGCGCGAGGACGGCCGCGACGTCGAGGCGGCGCTGCAGGGGGCCCTGGCGGATCGCGAGGCTCTGCGTCCGCTCGTGCGGCACGACGTCCAGCTGCCGCCAGAGCCGGCCGCGGCGGCACAGCAGCGCGCGGTCGGTCACGCGGAAGCCGTTGCGCCGCCAGCCGACGAGGTCGAGCCACCGGGACCGGCGGGGTGCGCCGACGAAGCCCCGGGGGTCCTCGTCACCCGTCGCCCCCTCCAGCCCGGCCGCGACCACCTCCCAGGGGTCGTCGGGGGTCCCGAGGTCCGGCAGCACCAGGGAGAGGACGGTGATGGCGTCGCGGCGCGGACCCACCGGCAGCAGCACGTTCTGGTCCGAGCCGCCCTGCTCGGCGCCGGTGGCGTAGCCGGCCACGTTGACCTCGACGCGCCACCAGTCCACGGGCCGCCACAGCAGCGGCTGCGACAGCCGGACCGCCTGCACCCGACCGGGGGGCACGGTCTGCGCCCGCGACTCCAGCAGCCCGTGGCGCAGGCGCACGCCGTCCGCCGACGTGGCGACCCGGAAAGAGAAGCCCCGGTTGAAGCGGGACCACGTCGCGCCCACGAACCCGAGCAGGGCCGGCGCGAACCCGAGCAGCACCCCGGGGGTGTCGAGCACGACCCCGACCACCACCACGACGACGACGGCGACCACGAGCGCCACAGTGGTCCCGCTGAGCAGGAGGGATCCGACGAGCCGGTCGACGGGGACCTCCAGCACCGACGTCTCCGGTGCCTCCGGTGCATCCTCGCCCTCGGCGTAGCGGACGCCGGCCGCGCGCGCCAGCAGCGTGTTGCGCAGCCGCTGCGCCTCGGCCTCGGGCAGGTACGCCAGCTTGACGTCGCTGCCGGCGCCGCCCGCGACCTCCAGCTTGAGCTCGGTCAGGCCGAGCAGCCGGGCGAGCAGGGGCTGCACGACGTCGACCGCCTGCAGCCGGTCCAGCTGCGCCTGGCGCTGGGTGCGGTTGAGCACGCCCGAGTGCAGGTGCACGGCGTCAGGACCGACCTGGTAGCGCGTCATCCGCCACGCCAGGGCCGAGTACACGGCCGCGACCACGACCCCCGCGACGAGGATGCCCGCGCTGACCAGCAGCTCGGTGCCACCGGGCAGGTCGCGGCCCGCGAAGAGGTTGTCACCGGTCTGCTGCACGTAGATCGCCAGCAGCACCGCGATGATCTTCCAGCCCTTCACGACCGGCGTGACCGGGTGCATCCGGTGCCACTGCCCGTCCGCCTCCGGCGCGCCCGGTGCGGCCGGTGCATCCGGCGCGGCGGGCGTGTGCGGCGCGTCCGGGGAGACGTCCATGGCCTCGTCCGCGGGGGCGTCGGCGGAGCCGGCCGCCGGGACCTCGGGTCCGCCGGTGGCGGTCACAGCCCCGCCAGGCGGGCCTCGCCGCGGGAGGCGAGCCGGTCGCGCAGCCGCGCCGCCTCCCCCGGCGGCAGGCCGGGGATGCTCGCGTCCGTCCCGGGGGAGGCCGTGTGCAGCTGGACCGAGGAGATCGCGAACCGGCGGTCGACCGGCCCCGCGTTGACGTCGACGTACTGCATCCGGCCGTAGGGGACCACGACGACCTGACGGAACATCAGGCCCTTGCGCACGAGCAGGTCGTCCTCCCGCTCTGCGTAGCCGATGGCCCGCACCTGCCGGGGGACCAGCCACAGCAGCCACGCCAGCACGAGCAGCAGCGGCAGCAGCGCGAGCAGCGGCCAACCCGTCCGCAGCACGATCGTCAGCACCGTGATCGGCACGAGGAACGGCGCCAGCCCGAGCAGCACACCGAGGCGGCGGACCGTGACCAGGCGGGGTGACACCGCGGTCCAGCGCACTCCGGGAGGGGCGAACGGCTCCTCGACCCGCCGGCTGCGGGGGCGCTCGTCGGCGCCGTCCGCTCCGGGCTCCTCGGGGGGCTCACTCACCCGTGCCATGGTGGCAGAGCCGGCGCAGGAGGGTGCGCCGGCCGGACGCGGGCGAGGTCTCCACCGACAGGCGGGTGCGACAGTTGCCGTGTGAACGCAGCCACGCCCTCAGCGAGCGCCGCGCCGGCGGCCCCGGGACCCCGCCTCGACGTGCTCGACTGGCGACGGCGGGTCGCTGCCCTGTACGCCGCGGTCCGCGACGCGGCCGTGACCGACCCGGCCGCTGCGCACACCGCGTGGCGGGTGGGCCGCGAGGAGCTCTTCGAGATGCACCCCGCGTCCCCGCTGCTGCCGGCCACCCGGGAGGCCTTCACGGGGATCCCTGTGGCTCCCTACGACCCCGCGCTGCGCTTCGTGTCCGAGCTGGAGGCCTGCGACTCGGAGCACATGGACGTCGCCACCGGCACCGACGGGGTCGCACCCTTCGACCGGGTCGGGCGTGTCCGTCTCGACGGGCTGGGCAGCCTCGACGTGTGGTGGCTGGGCAGCTACGGCGGCGGGCTGTTCGTGCCGCTGCGGGACGCGGGCGCGGGCACGACGTCCTACGGCGGCGGCCGGTACCTGCTGGACACCGTCAAGGGCGCCGACCTCGGCGGGTCGACGCCCCCGGACGGCGCACCGCGCCTCGTGCTGGACCTCAACTTCGCCTACCACCCGTCGTGCGCCTACGACCCGGCGTGGGCCTGCCCGCTGGCACCTGTCGGCAACCGGCTGGACGCCGTGGTCGACGTCGGCGAGCTGCTCCCCGAGCGTCCCTGGTACTGACCGGCGTTCTCGGCACCGACCGGCGTCCCCGGCGCGGACCTCAGCCGATCAGGCCCGCGTCGGTCAGCCAGGCCTCGGCGACGTCGGCGGGCTGCTGCCGCTCGGCGTCCACCTGCCGGTTCAGCTCGATCAGGTCGTCCGTGGTGAGCTCGTCCGCGAGCGAGTTCAGGGCGTCGGTGAGCGCGCTGTCACCGGCGGCGTCGGCGTTCACGGCCGGCACGAGGTTGTCGGCGAGCTGGAGCTTCTGGTCGTCCTCCAGCAGCACGAGGCCGTCGTCCTCGAGCCGACCGTCGGTTGTCGCGACCAGGCCCAGCTGGGCATCGCCGCCGGCGACCGCCTGCTTCGTCTGCGGGGTGCCGAAGCCCGTCGGCAGGATCTCGGTGATCTCGATGCCGTATGTGTCGGTCAGGCCGGGGGCGCAGAAGGGCCGGTCCGAGCACTCCTCGGTCGCGGCGAGCACCACGGGCTCACCGAGGTCACCGAGGTCCGACAGCGTGGTGAGGCTGTTCGCGTCGGCGAACTCCTGGGTGACGGCGTAGCCGTTCTGGTCCGCGGCCTGGGCCGGGTCGAGCAGCGTGACGTTCTGCTCCTCGGCCAGCGGCTGCATCGCCTCCACCGTCGCCTCGGGGTCGTTGGTGGCGATGGGCTCGGCGTCCGGCCCGTTGGCGCCGAGGTTGAGGAACTCCGCCAGCGTCGCCGCGTACTCCGGGACGACGTCGATGTCGCCGCTGCTCAGCTCCGGGAAGTACAGCTCGCGGTTGTCCGCGTTCACCGTCTCGGTGCTCAGTCCGGCGTCCTCCAGCAACGAGACGTACATCGCCTGCATGATGAGCATCTCGGTGAAGTTCGCGCCGCCCACGACGATGGTCTCGCCGGAGCCCGTGGCGCCGCCGGACTCCTCGGTGAACGGGTCGCCGCCGGCGTCGTCGCTGCCACCGCAGGCGGTGAGGAACAGGGAGGCGCCGGCGAGTCCGGCGAGCAGGGGCAGACGTCGATGAGTGCGCACAGGGCACCGCCTTCTGTGTCCCGCGGCCGCAGGGGCCGCGCGTGTCCGGCAGGCACCAGGACCAGCGCCCGCTGATGGTCCAGTCAACTCGGGGACGCGCGACCGCACACCTCGAGACGCATCACGATCGGGTCACGGCCCCAGCAGGTGTCGGCCCCGAGCCGGCCGCGACGGCCTGACGGGTACGGGCGCGCGCCCGGCGGACCGCGCGCTTCGCGGGGTCGACGCGGTCGGTCAGCACCGCCATCAGCACCTCGATCACGAGCGCGAACACCGCGATGATGATCGCCCCCGCGACGAGCTCGCCGACGTCCCGGTTGGCGTAGCCGCTGGTGACGATCCGCCCGAGACCGCCGAACGCCGCGATCGCGGCGATCGCGACCGTCGCGACGAGCTGCACCGCCGCCAGCCGCACCCCCGTCATCAGCAGCGGCGTCGCCAACGGCAGCTCGACGCGCGTGAGCACCTGCCACGCCGTCATCCCCATCCCCTGAGCCGCCTCGACGGCGCCGCGGTCGACCTCGCGCATCCCCACATAGGTGTTCGTGATGATCGGGGGGATCGCGAACAGGGTGAACGCGACCAGCGCGGACGTGACCGACAGCCCGAACGGCGGCCGCGGCGCGAGCACGAGGATGACGAGGATCGCCAGCGTCGGCACGGCCCGGCCGATGTTGCCGATCTGCACGGCGAGCACGCCGCCCTTGCCGATGTGGCCGAGCCACACGGCCAGCGGCAGCGCGACGAGGCACGCGAGGCCCAGCGAGGCGACGGTGAGGCCCATGTGCTCCACGAACAGCGCCGGGACGCCCCGCCGCCCCTGCCAGTTCGCGGGGTCCCCGAACCACTCGGCCGTCGCACCGACCCAGCCCATCAGCCGGCCCTCCCCCGCTGCCAGGGTGTCGCGGCCTTCTGCGCGGCGAGCAGCAGCAGGTCCGCCGCGACCGCCAGCACCACGCACAGGAGCGATGCGGTGAACACCTCGGCGCGGAACGTCGAGCTCAGTCCGCGGGTGATGAGGTCACCGAGGCCGCCGTACCCGACGATGGTGCCGACCGTGGTCAGCGCGACCGTCGAGACGGCCGCGACGCGCAGGCCCGCGAAGGACGCAGGGAGCGCGAGCGGCACCTCGACCTTCCACAGCAGTCGCCACCGGCCGTACCCCATCCCGAGGGCCGCGTCGCGGACGTCGTCGTCGACGGCGTCGAGCCCGGCGAGGATGTTGCGCACCAGGATCGTCAGCGAGTACAGCACCAGCCCGGTGATGACGGTCGCGGCGGACAGCCCGGTGAACGGCAGCAGCAGCGAGAACATGGCCAGCGACGGGATCGTGTAGAGCACGGTGGAGACCCCGATGGTGAGCGGGCGGATCCGGCGGATCTGCCGCGCCAGCACCGCCATCGGGACGGCGATGGCCAGCCCGAGCAGCAGGGCGACCCCGGTGATGTACAGGTGCTCCTGCGTCCCGGCGAGCAGCACGTCGGCCCGGGTCCGCACGTACTCGGGACAGATCCAGTCGTTGCGGACAAGACAGTTGTCGGCGACGCTGCTCGCGTGGACAGCACCGGTGACGAGGACGGACACGGCGGGAACGCTACCGAGGAAGTGATGATCCGGCTCGAGGGAGTCGGCAAGCGCTACCCCGACGGGACCGTCGCCGTGGACGACCTCGACCTGGAGGTCCGCCGCGGCGAGCTCGTCGCGCTCGTCGGCCCGTCCGGCTGCGGCAAGTCGACCACCCTGCGGCTGGTGAACCGGCTGATCGAGCCGACGTCCGGCCGGATCGTGATCGAGGGCGACGACGTCACCCACGTCGACGTCGTGAAGCTGCGCCGCCGGATCGGCTACGTGATCCAGCAGGTCGGGCTGTTCCCCCACCTCACGGTGGCAGGCAACGTCGGTACGGTGCCCGACCTGCTCGGCTGGGACTCCTCCCGCACGCGTGAGCGCGTCTCCGAGCTGCTCGACCTCGTCGGGCTGCCCGCCGACGAGTACGGCAAGCGGTACCCGCACGAGCTGTCCGGCGGTCAGCGCCAACGGATCGGGGTGGCCCGGGCGCTCGCCGCCGACCCGCCGGTGCTGCTGATGGACGAGCCCTTCGGCGCGGTCGACCCGATCGCGAGGGACCGGCTGCAGGGGGAGTTCCGCCGGATCCAGAACGAGCTGCACAAGACGGTTCTCTTCGTGACGCACGACATCGACGAGGCGGTGCGTCTCGCCGACCGGATCGCGGTCCTCAGCCAGGGCGGCCGGCTCGAGCAGCTCGCCGACCCGACCACCGTGCTCGGCGCCCCCGCCAACGACTTCGTGGCCGACTTCGTGGGCTCCGACCGTGGACTGCGACGCCTCGCCGTCACACCGATCGAGTCGCAGGACCTCGAGCACCCGCCGACGGTGCTCCTCAACGACCCGGCGGCCACCGCCCGCGACGCCGTGGACGGCGCCCCCCAGCCGTACGCGGTGGTGCTCGACGACCGCGGTGGCCTGCACGGGTGGGTCTCGCGCCGGCACCTCGACGGCGACGGCGCCGTCCGGCAGCGGCTGCACCGCTTCGACGAGACCATCGAGCTCGGGGACTCGCTGCGGCGCGGCCTCGCGGAGATCGTGCAGCACGACGCCGGGTGGCTGCCCGTGCTCGAGGGCGACCGGTACGCGGGCGTGCTCACCCCCGACGCCGTCTACGCCGCCCTGCGGCGGACCGTGCCCGCCGACGCCCGCGAGGTGGCGGCCGAACCGGTCTGATCTGATCTGACCCCGTCGATGCCGGGTCCGGCGACGCGATCGGCCGGTTCCGGGATCAGTGCGCGGCACCCACCGGGGGCATCCCGCCCGCGTCGTCATCGTCCTCGGCCTCGTCGTCGTCGGGCAGCCGGCACCAGCGCTCCACGACGAGACCGGCGACGACCATCGCGAGGGCGGCGAGGGTCGCCAAACAGGCCAGCACGAACCGCTCGCGACGCGGCTCGATCGCGAGGTCACCGGCGACGAGCAGGGCCTGCGCGGCGTACCAGCCGGTGAGCGCCGCCCCGGAGAGCGAGCAGGCCTGGGCGAGCACCACGGTCCGGGCGGCTCGCAGCGGGTCCAGCGGTCGGTCCCGGTGCCCGGCGTTCCACCGCCGGACCGGCCGCCCCACGAGCAGCACGGCACCCGCGACGACGAGCATCGCGACGACCGCCAGCCACGGCAGCGGCAGGCCGGTGCCGCCGCGGGACTCCCACAGCCCCAGCGCTGAGAAGCCGACGACGCCGACGACGGCGGCCGTCGCCGCCAGGTGGCGGCGCCGCGTCGCCCTCACGTCGCGTCCAGGTCGATGTCGGGGCGCCGCCGCACGCCACCGGCGTCCTGCGCGGCCGCGGCCAGGGCGGCGACCCGGCCGCCCGACGGACCCGGCAGCACGGCGGCCGGGTCGAGCTCGGCCCACGGCGCGAGCACGAAGGCGCGCTCGTGGGCCCGCGGGTGGGGCAGCGACAGCTCCGCGTCGGACGCGACGAGGTCGCCGACCGCGACGACGTCCACGTCGAGGGTCCGCGACCCCCAGCGCTCGGTGCGCTGCCGGCCGTGGGCCGCCTCGATGCGGCGGCACCGGTCCAGCAGGGCGCGGGGCGCGGCGCCGCTGCGGCCGAGGACGACCGCGTTGAGGTAGTCGCCCTGCTCCGGGCCGCCCACCGGGTCGGTCTCGACCACCGGGGAGACGCGGACGGCGTCGAGCACCGCGCGCAGCGCGGACACCGCCTCCCGCAGCGTCGTCTCGCGGTCACCCAGGTTGGACCCGAGCGCCAGCACCACCGGGACCGGCCGTTCGGGGACGGCGTCCAGGTCCACCACGCGCACCGGGGAGGTCACGGGGTGACCCGCCCGCGCCGGATCCGCACCACGACGTCGTCGAAGACCACGTCGAGGGGCGCCTGCGGCTTGTGGACGGCCACGTCGACCAGCCGCACCCGCTCGTCCGCCAGGCACACGTCGGCGACCCGCCGTGCCACGGTCTCGATCAGGTCGTGGCGCTCCCCGCCGACGACCCCGGCCACCGACGATGCGACGGTCCCGTAGTCGACGGCGTCGGCGAGGTCGTCGCTCGCGGCGGCCGGCCGCGTGTCGAGGTGCAGCACCACGTCGATCACGAAGTCCTGCCCCTGCTCGGTCTCGAACGCGTGGACGCCGTGGTGACCACGTACGCGGATCCCCTGCACCGCAACGGTGTCCAGCGGGCGCGACGCGTCGGTGCCGGGGTCAGCCACGCGCACCCGCCCAGGCCGCGGCCACGCGGACCGCGTCCGCGCTGGCGCGCACCTCGTGCACCCGCACGCACCAGCCCCCCGCGGCCGCGGCCAGCGCGCTGACCGCGGCCGTCGCGTCGTCGCGGGCGGCGGCAGGCACCGGGTCCCCGGCGCCGCCGAGCAGGTGACCGAGGAAGCGCTTGCGGGAGGCGCCGACGAGCAGCGGCCGTCCCAGGGACAGCAGGTCGCCGAGCCCGGCGAGCAGTGCCCAGCTGTGCGACGCCTCCTTCGCGAACCCGAGTCCGGGGTCGAGCACCACCCGCGCCGGGTCGACGCCGGCGTCGACGAGCGCCTCCAGCCGGGCGCGCAGCTCGACCCGGACGTCGGCCACCACGTCGTCGTAGCGCGCGAGCGAGTCCATCTCGCTGGCGTGCCCGCGCCAGTGCATCGCGACGTACGGGACACCGGCGGCCGCGACCGTGGTGGCCATCCGGGGGTCGGCGAGGCCGCCGGAGACGTCGTTGACCAGGGCGGCGCCGGCGTCGACGGCGCGCGCGGCGACCTCGGCGCGCATCGTGTCGACGCTCACGAGGGCGCCCTCGGCGACGAGACCGGCCACGACCGGCAGCACCCGGGCGGCCTCGTCGGCGGCGGGCACCCGGGCGGCGCCGGGTCGCGTCGACTCGCCACCGACGTCCAGCAGGTCGGCGCCGTCGGCGAGCAGCGCCCGACCCCGGGCGACCGCGGCACCGGTGTCGGCCCAGCGCCCGCCGTCGCTGAACGAGTCTGGGGTGACGTTCACGACGCCCATCACCAGGGTCCGCCCGGTGGGCAGTCCGGGCAGTCCGTCCGGCGCCGCCGGCCCGGTCGGTGCCGTCGACCGTCCCTGGGCCACGGTCAGCGCCCGTGGATCAGGGACAGGGCCTCCGCGCGGCTCGCCGCGTCGCGCAGCTGACCGCGCATCGCCGACGTCACGGTGCGCGACCCGGGCTTGCGGGCTCCGCGCACCGACATGCACAGGTGCTCGCACTCGATCACGACCATCACGCCCCGTGGTTTCAGCACGCGCACGAGGGTCTCGGCGATCTGCGTCGTGAGCCGCTCCTGCACCTGGGGCCTGCGGGCGAAGGCGTCGACGAGACGGGCGAGCTTGCTGAGCCCGGTGATCTGTCCGTCCTCGCCCGGGATGTACGCCACGTGCGCGACGCCGTGGAAGGGCAGCAGGTGGTGCTCGCAGAGCGATACGACCTCGATGTCCTTGACGAGCACGAGCTCGTCGTGCCCGATGTCGAAGGTGGTGGCGAGCACGGACTCCGGGTCGGTCCACAGGCCGGCGAACGTCTCGGCGTACGCGCGCGCGACCCGCGCAGGCGTCTCGGCGAGCCCGTCGCGGTCGGGGTCCTCGCCGATCGCGAGCAGGATCTCGCGGACGGCGCGCTCCACCCTGGCAGCGTCGTAGGGCGGCCGCTGGTCTGGCTCGCGCACGCGCGTCAGGCCTGCGTCGCCCCGCCACCGGACGGCGGCGTCGGCTCCGATCCTCCGGGCGTCCACCCGGGCAGGTTGTGCTCGCCGGCGGCAGCAGCCTCGTCCTGCGGCGCGGGGTGATGCACCGGGGCGCCGTTGGCTCCGGACCCGTTCGAGCTCGCGGCGCGCTCCGCCGGGGTGAGCACGGGTGGCTGGTCGGAGACGTCGCGGCGCTCGCTGGAGAGCCACACCGGTCGCAGGTCGCGCTTGACGACCGGCGCGAACACCTCGGCGAGCTGGGCCTTGTTCAGCGTCTCCTTCTCGAGCAGCTCGAGCACGAGCTGGTCCAGCACGGCCCGGTGCTCGATGAGCACCTCCCACGCCTCGTCGTGCGCGGCCTCGATCAGGCGGCGCACCTCCTCGTCGACGACGTTGGCGAGCTCCTCGGAGTAGTCGCGCCCGTGGCCCATGTCGCGGCCCAGGAACACCTCGCCCGATTCCTGGCCGAGCTTGATCGCCCCGACCCGCTCGCTCATCCCGAACTGGGTCACCATCTTGCGGGCCAGCCCGGTCGCCTTCTCGATGTCGTTCGCCGCACCGGTGGTGGGGTCGTGGAACACGAGCTCCTCGGCGACGCGGCCACCGAGGGCGTACGCGAGCTGGTCCAGCAGCTCGTTGCGGGTGGTGGAGTACTTGTCCTCCGACGGCATCACCATCGTGTAACCGAGGGCCCGGCCCCGAGGCAGGATCGTCACCTTCGTCACCGGGTCGGTGTGCCGCATCGCCGCCGCCACCAGGGCGTGCCCGCCCTCGTGGTAGGCGGTGATCTTCTTCTCCTTGTCGTTCATGATCCGCGTCCGCTTCTGCGGACCGGCCACGACGCGGTCGATCGCCTCGTCCAGGGCGTGGTCGTCGATGGCCTGGCCGCCGGTGCGCGCGGTCAGCAGCGCCGCCTCGTTGAGCACGTTCGCCAGGTCGGCGCCGGTGAAACCGGGGGTGCGGCGCGCGACGGCGGTGAGGTCGACGTCCGGAGCCATCGGCTTGCCCTTGGCGTGCACGTCCAGGATCTGCGCGCGGCCTCGCATGTCGGGCGGCTCGACCGCGATCTGCCGGTCGAACCGACCCGGCCGCAGCAGCGCCGGGTCGAGGATGTCGGGCCGGTTGGTCGCGGCGATCAGGATCACGTTCGTCTTGACGTCGAAGCCGTCCATCTCCACGAGGAGCTGGTTCAGGGTCTGCTCGCGCTCGTCGTGGCCGCCGCCCATGCCGGCGCCGCGGTGCCGCCCGACTGCGTCGATCTCGTCGACGAAGACGATCGCGGGCGCGTTCTCCTTCGCCTGCGTGAACAGGTCGCGCACCCGGGAGGCGCCGACGCCGACGAACATCTCGACGAAGTCCGACCCGGAGATCGAGTAGAACGGCACACCGGCCTCGCCGGCCACGGCACGCGCGAGCAGCGTCTTGCCGGTACCGGGCTGGCCGTACAGCAGCACACCCTTGGGGATCTTGGCGCCGACCGCCTGGAACTTGGCCGGCTCGGCGAGGAACTCCTTGATCTCGTGCAGCTCCTCGACGGCCTCGACGGCCCCCGCGACGTCCGCGAAGGTGACCTTGGGCGCCTCCTTGGAGACGAGCTTGGCCTTGGACTTGCCGAACTGCATCACCCGGTTGCCGCCGCCCTGCATGTTCGACAGCAGGAACCAGAACAGGCCGAGGATGATGATCAGCGGGAGCAGCGTGATGAGCAGCGTGCTCAGGATCGAGTCCTGCGGCACCTCGTCGGTGTAGCCGTCCGGCACGGCGTTGGTGACCGCGCTGACGACCTCGTCGCCGCGCGGCTCGACGTAGTAGAACTGCACCTGCTTGCCCTTGTCCCGGAACTCCGAGGACAGGGTGAGGTCGACCCGCTGCTCCCGGTCGACGATCTTGGCCTGGTCGACCTTGCCGTCGGCGAGCAGCGTCAGCCCCTGCGAGGTGTCGATCTGCTGGAAGCCGCCGCCACCCAGGGCGGAGAAGGCCACGAACAGGGCCAGCAGACCGAGGGCGATCCAGATCGCCGGGCCGCGGAGAATGCGACTGAAGTTCATCGGTGCGGGCTGGTGCCCGGTCCCTCCTGCTCACGCTGCTGGTCATCGACGGTACTACGCGGGGCTGGCGCGGGCCGCATCCCGCTCGCGGCGGCCCGGGCCGGGCACGTGGGGTGAACGCCCCCCACCGCCGCCGTGTTCCGGGGCCCGCGACCTCCCGGCCGCGCGGCGCAGGCGGTCTGCTGGGTGTCAGCCGCCGTACACGCTGGGTGTGAGGGTGCCGACGAACGGCAGGGTGCGGTAGCGCTCGTCGTAGTCGAGCCCGTACCCCACGACGAACTCGTTCGGGATGTCGAACCCGGTGTACCGGACGCTGACGTCGACCTTCGCGGCCTCGGGCTTGCGCAGCAGCGTGAGCACCTCGACGGACGCCGGGCCGCGGCTGCCGAGGTTTGCCATCAGCCACGACAGGGTGAGCCCGGAGTCGATGATGTCCTCGACGATGAGCACGTGCCGGCCCGAGATGTCCCGGTCCAGGTCCTTCAGGATGCGGACCACGCCGGACGACTTCGTGCCCGAGCCGTAGCTGGACACCGCCATCCAGTCCATCTCGACTCCGGGGTGGCTCAGGGCACGGCTGAAGTCGGCCATCACCATCACCGCACCCTTCAGGACGCCGACGAGGAGCAGGTCGAGGCCGGCGTAGTCGCGATCCACCTCGGCCGCCATCTCCTGCAGCCGTTCGGCGATGCGGCCGGAGTCGACGAGCACGCTGTCGAGGTCGTCACCCATGTCGTCGGCGTCCACCGGCGGCGGTCTCCTCTGCGGTTCGGGACACGGGGCTCGTACGGGCGCGGTCACGGATCCGCCCCGGCTGGGACCCCGGGACGCTGCAGTACCAGCGTGCCACAGCGCCGCCACCCGAGGACGCCGCCGGGCAGGTGCACAGGGCCCTGCCCGCGCCACCGCGTCACGAGGGCGTCGAGCGCCTCGGTGTGCCTGCGCGAGAGCGCACCGCCGGGTGTGCCGGCCGCCAGGGCCGCGGTCCGCAGCACCCGCATCCGCAGCGCGGCCGGTGCCCGGGCCAGGCCCGCCACCCCCAGCGCGCTGCCGCCGCCCGGCCCGGGGGGGACCCCGAGGGCCGTGGCCAGGTCGGCGGCGAGGTCGTCGAGGGCGTCCGCGTCCTCCCGCAGCAGGTCGGCGCTGCGGGCGAGGCCTGCCGCCGCGGCCGGGCCGACGGCGTCGCGCAGGGCCGGAAGCGCGCCGTGGCGGACCCGGCTGCGGGTCTGGGTGCGGTCGGTGTTCGTGGGGTCCCGCCACGGGACGAGGCCGAGGGTGGCGCAGGCCGCCTCGGTGTCGGCGCGACCCAGTCCCAGCAGCGGGCGGCGCAGCACGCCGGACCGGGGCGCGATCCCGGCCAGCGACCGGGCGCCGGACCCCCGCGCCAGGCGCATCAGCACGGTCTCGGCCTGGTCGTCACGCGTGTGCCCGAGCAGGACGGCGACCGCACCGTGGCCGGTCGCGGCGGCGGCGAGCGCGTCGTGCCGGGCGTCGCGCGCCCGCGCCTCCGGCCCTCCGCCGCCGGCGGGCGCCACGCGCACCACCGTGACGTCCACCGGGTGCAGCCCGAGGTCGCAGCACGCCGTCGCGGCCTCGCGTGCGGCGTCGCCGGAGCCGGGCTGGAGGTCGTGGTCGACCACCACGGCCCCGGCCCGCAGCCCCGCCCGGGGCGCGACGTACGCCGTCGCCGCGGCGAGGGCGAGGGAGTCCGGGCCACCGCTGCAGGCGACCAGCACCAGCGGCCCCGGACCGGCGCTCCCCGTCGCGGCAGCCGCGAGGTCGGCGAGGCCCGCGCGGACGGCGGAGCGAACCGCCGCCACGGCCGGGTGCGGGCCACCGCGTCGCGACGCCGGGTCGGGCGGGTGGGGAGGGTCGGGCGGGTCGGGCACGTCGGGTCCCTCAGCCGTGCACGCGCCGCACCCAGCTCCGCGGGGCGGCGATCTCCTCGGGCGACGGCAGGCACTCGGGCCCGGTCCAGACCTGGTTCAGCCCCTCCCAGCCGACGTCGTCCACCACGCCCCGCACGAACCGGGCACCGTCGGCGTACTGCCGCATCTTCGCCTCCAGGCCGAGGAGGCGGCGGAGCACCTGGTCGAGCGCCCCCCGGCCGGCGCGCCGGCGCCCGAACCGGCGCCGGATCTCGGCCACGGTCGGGATCACCTGCGGGCCGACCTCGTCCATCACCACGTCGGCATGACCCTCGAGCAGCGACATCACCGCGGTGGTCTCTGCGAGTGCCCGGCGCTGCTCGGGGGTCTGCAACAGGTCGATCACCCCCGCCCCGTCGGTCCCCCGGAGGGCGTCCGGCAGGTTCCGCAGGGCGGCGGCGAGCCGCTCGACGGTCGCCGACGGGTCACTGACGAGGTCGTCGGCGAGCGCCCGCACCTGCCCGACGAGGTGGTCGCGCAACCACGGCGTCGCCGCGAACTGCACCCGGTGGGTCTCCTCGTGCAGGCACACCCACAGCCTGAAGTCGCGGGGCTCGACCGCCAGCTCGCGCTCGACGTGCACCACGTTCGGCGCCACGAGGAGCAGGCGGCCCGCCGGCCCGGTCGCAGCGTCGTCGTCGAGCCCGGCGAAGACGTCGTACTGCCCGAGCACGCGGGAGGCGAGGAACGCCAGCAGGGAGCCGACCTCGGCGCCGGTGACGCGGCTGCCGACCGCGGCGGCGACGGCACCCGGCGTGCTGTCGCGCGAGCGCCAGGCCTTCTCCACGCTGGGCGCGAGCACGGCGCGGAACCCCGCGATGTTGGCCCGGGACCAGCCGGTCCGGTCCACCACGAGCAGCTCGCTGCCGTTCGGGGTGTCGAGCAGCGCCGTCCGGGCGACGTGGCCGGTCGACTGGTCGGCGAACGCCCGGAGCTCGCCGACCACCTGCTCGGCCTCGTCGCGGGAGACCACCGGCCCCGGCCGGACCAGGCGGGCGGCAGTCCGCTCCGCGAGGTCCCAGTCGACGACCTGGTCCACGGGGGGCACGGGGGCCTCGGGGGGTGCGCTCGTCCTCACCGGCTCACCGTACGGGTGGCCTGCCCCGGTCACCTCAGCGGCAGCCGCACCGGGCGAGCGCCGCGGCCACCTCGTCGGCCGCCTGCCGGGCCGCGACCGTGACGGGGACGGCGTCGGCCAGGACCGCGAACGCCAGGTAGTCGCCGTCGGCGGTGACGAGCGTCCCGGCCAGGCTGGTGGTGCCGGTGAGCGTGCCGGTCTTCGCCCGCACCACGCCCGCGCCCGCCGCCGCGGGGCCGGTGAACCGGTCGGCCAGGGTGCCGGTGAGGCCGCCGACGGGCAGCCCGGTGAGCAGGCCGCGCAGGTCGGGCCGGGTCCCCGCCAGCACGAGGACGTCGGTGAGCGTGGACGCCCGCACGGAGCTGCCGTCCGCGAGGCCGCTGCCGTCGGCGAGGACGGCGCCGCCGGTGTCGACGCCCAGCGCCCGCACCGCGGCGAGCACGGCCCGGCCCGAGCCGGCGAACGTCGCGGGCTCCCCGGTCCGGCGGGCGACGACGTGGGCGAGGGAGTCCGCGACGAGGTTGTCGCTGGTCCGCAGCATGTGCGCGACGACGGCAGCCGCCGGCGCCGAGCGCACCTCCGCGAGCACCGGGGCACCGGGTGGCGGAGCGGCGCGGGTGACGCGGCCGGCGACGTCCACGCCGCGGTCGGCGAGCAGGGCCGCGAACCGGGTCGCGGCGGCCAGCGCGGGGTCACCGGACCGTGGGGCGAACCGGCCGCTGCCGGTGCGCCCGGCGTCCACGGCCAGCGGCGCGAGCGGCGCGGTGAAGCCGGCGGCGACCTCGCTCGGGGTCACGCCGGGGGCGAGGCCCTGGCGGGCGAACAGTCCGTCGTCCAGGCGCACCCGGACCGGTCCCGCCGCTCCGGCGTCGTCCTGCTCGGCCTCGTCGACCGGGGTGGCCAGGGCCGCGGCGGTCGCGGCGGCGAGGTCGCCGAGGCCTGCCCGCTCACCGTCCGGGTCGGCGGCCGTGGTCGCCGCTCCGCCGGTCAGCAGCACGTCGCCCCCGGCGACGAGCACGACCTCGCCGTCGCAGGCGCCGCGCACGACACGCGTGGCGAGGCGGCCCTCGGGGCCGAGCACGGACAGGGCCGCCGCCGCGGTGAGCAGCTTCGCCGTCGACGCCGGCTCCTGGGCCGCCTGCGTCCCCCGCCGGTAGAGCACGTCGCCGGTGACCCCGGCTACGACGTGAACGCCGACCCTGCCGCCGAGGTCGGGGTCGGCGACGAGCGGGTCGAGCCGCCGCGCCAGTGCCCGGGCGGCGGGGGCAGCGGTGGTGACCGGCTCCAGCACCGCCGTCGCGGGGACGCCCGGTGCCCGGGCGCCGGCGGCCGGCGGGAACGGCGGCGCGGTCGGCCGGGGGGCGTCCGTCAGGGGCCCGGGGACCACGTCGGCGACGTCGGCGACGCCGTACCCGACGAGGGTCGCGGCGGCGAGCGCGACGGCGGCGGCCGTGCGTGCCCCTCGGACCACCCCGCCTCCCCTGCTCACCGCTGCCGGGCCGCCGGGGTCGATCACCGGCCCCCCGGTGGGCGAGACTATCCCCGCCCGTCCCACCGTCACCGCCGTCGTCAGGAGCACAGCGTGGAGTTCGACGTCACGATCGAGATCCCCAAGGGTCAGCGCAACAAGTACGAGATGGACCACGCCTCCGGGCGGATCAAGCTCGACCGGACGCTGTTCACCGCGACGCGCTACCCGGCCGACTACGGGTTCGTCGACGACACGCTCGGCGAGGACGGCGACCCGCTGGACGCGCTCGTGCTGCTCGACGAGCCGACCTTCCCCGGGTGCCTGATCCGGTGCCGCGCGATCGGAATGTTCAAGATGCGGGACGAGGCCGGCGGCGACGACAAGCTGATGTGCCTGCCCACCGGGGACCCGCGGATGGACCACATCCAGGACCTGCCCGACATCGGCGAGTTCTACCGGCTGGAGATCCAGCACTTCTTCGAGACGTACAAGGACCTGGAGCCGGGCAAGTCCGTGGAGGGCGCCCACTGGGTCGGCCGCGAAGAGGCCGAGGCCGAGATCGAGGCCTCCTACGCGCGGGCGAAGGAGAACGGCGGGCACTGACCGGCCGGACGCCCGCCGCCGGCCCCTCGACGCGTTACCCGCGCGCGGGTAACGCGTGAGGCCGGGGCGGGACGCCGGCCAGGTCCGTGTCGGCCAGAGCCGCCTGCACGATGCCCGCCAGCTCGCCGCGCGTCGGGCCGGCGTCGACGGGCGTGCGCCACCCGGACGCGTACACAGCGCGAGCGAGCGGCTCGACCGGGTCGAGGCAGGAGGGCGGCTCGAGCATGGTCACGTAGCCCGGCGTCGCCGCGTCGATCCGCGGGTCCACCTGCGCGGCAGCCAGCACGAGGTCGGACGGCAGCCTGCGACCCAGGTCGACGTCCCCGCCCTGCCAGCGGCGGACGAGGTCGCCGTCCATGTGCACGTGGTCCCTCACCCACGGCAGCATCGCGCCCTGGCACCAGGCGTCGAACGGCTCGCCCACGACGGCGGGGTCAGCCCCGGTGTCGAACAGGTGGAGCAGGTGGCGGACCTGCATGAACGTCGTGGCCACGCCGCGTCCGAACGTCGGTGTGGTCGTCGCAACCGCGTCCCCGACGCTGACGAGGCCGGGGACGACGGCGCGTCCGTCCGCCGCCTGCTGACCGCGGTAGACGTTGCGCAGCGGCCCCCCGGGCAGCACGTCAGTGACCGGCTCTGCGCGTGCCTCGTCGGTCCACTCGGCGAGCCCGGGTATGGCCCGGCAGGCCGCCTCGAACGCCACCCGGTGCCGCAGGCCCGTGAGCACCGCGTCGGAGACCGGCCGCACCAGCAGCACCGAGAAGTGGCCGCGTTCGTGCCGGAAGACGATCGCCTGGTACCCGTCGAGGTCGGCCTGCCAGGCCAGCGGGTTGGCCATCGGCCCGGGCGCGGCGCCGGGGCGCAGCCGGTACTGCCGGTCGACGTACGCCATCCCGCAGGGGCCGCCGTCCGACGCCGGAGCGCGCAGGTCCTCGAGCGCCCGACCCGACCGACCAGAGGCGTCGACGACGAGATCGGCCTCCACGTCGGCGCCGCCGACGACGACCCCGACCGCGCGGCCACGGTGGGTCCTCACCCGGTCGACGTGCCCGCGGCGCACCAGCAGGCTCGGGACGTCGCGCGATGCCTCCCGAAGGGCCCGTTCGAACGTCTCGCGACGCGACAGGTGCCCGGCCTCGATAGACCCGAGGCCGGGGACGTGGAACCGGACCGGCTCGGCGCCGGCGGCCAGCCACGCGTCGAGGGCTGCGGGCCACTCCTGCCGCAGGACGTGGCCCACCTGCGGCCGGAAGCCGTGTGCGTGGTGGAACTGCATCACCCCACGGCGGGCCCAGCGGCCATGTCGCGGCGGTCCGGGGTCGCGGTCCACGGCGACGACGGTGTGGCCCCTCGCGGCGAGGGCTCGCCCCACGAGCAGGCCGGCCGGTCCGGCCCCGACCACCGCGACGCGCAATGGAACCACCTCCGCCCGCACCGATCGTGTGGTGCGGCACCCAGGGTGCGCCCTGCGGGCGCGGGGTCCCCAGGGGTTTTCGTGTCGCCGGCCCGGGCAGGACCAGCCGGCCCGCGCGAGCGGGTGGACCCCCGAGCCACACCCGCCCCGGCCTGCCGCACGCCGGCCGGGAGGTGCGTCACCCGTCGAGGGGGGCGGGCCGCTCGTCGGCGTGGGCGATGTGGGCGAGCTGTCGCCAGATCATCACCACGAACAGCGCGGATCCCGCGAAGGCGAACCAGAACGGCGCCGTCACGCCGAAGCGCTGGGCGAGCAGGCCGCCGACCGTCGACCCGAGCACGAGGCCGCCGAAGACGCCGACGAGGTTGACGCTGCCCACGCGTCCCTGCAGCGCGCGGGGCACCGCCCGCTGCCGCACCGTCACCGACGTCGTCCCCCACACGAAGGCGTGGACGCCGAAGACGAAGAAGACGGGCATCGCGATCCAGGGGCTCGTCGTGAGCGCCAGCGCCAGGTGCGTCAGCGTCTCGATCACCAGCCCGACGCGCATCAGGTCGCCCAGGCTGACCCGACGGGTGATCCAGCCGTAGCAGCCTGTCCCGACCAGACCGCCGGCGGCGATCACCGTCATCACCAGGCCGAAGCCGACCTCGCCGAGACCCAGCCGTCGCGTCGCATACAGCACGAGCACGGACCACGCCGCGCCGAACGTGATGTTGAAGCTGAAGATCGTCAGCACGAGGGTCCGCACCGCTGCGTGCCGCCGCACCCAGCCGAAGCCCTCGGCGACGCTCCGCCGCCAACCCGCGTGGCTGCCGGCGTCGTGCTCGTCGCGCGGGAGGACGACGCGCGTCACCAGCACCGCGCCGAGGGCGACGACGACCGCCTGTGCACCGAAGGCCCAGGCGGCACCGGCGGTGAACAGTGCGGCGCCCAGCGGCGGGCCCGCCATCTGGTTCATCGTGATGAAGCCGGTCATCAGGCGGGAGTTGGCGACCGCCAGGTCCTCACGCGCCACGAGCATCGGCAGCAGGGTCTGCGAGCTGTTGTCCGCGAAAACCTCCGCCGTACCGAGCACGAACAAGGCCGTCAGCGCCATCGCGATCGAGACGCGGTCGGTGAGGACCGCGAGCGTCAGGACGATGAGCACCCCGGCCCGGGCGATGTCGACGACCACGACGATCAGCCGCCGGTCCAGCCGGTCGGTGAGAGCACCGGCCACCAGCCCGAACAGCAGCGGGGGCAGCCACTGCACGGTCGCCGCGAGCGCCACCAGGAAGGCGTCCCGGGTGAGCGAGGCGACCAGCAGCGGCCCGGCGGCGAGGGCGATGCCGTCCCCGAGGTTGGTCGTCCACGACGACGCCAGCAGCCACCGGAACGCGACGCCGAGGCGCGAGGGCGCGACGACGTCTGCGATGCGGCCCACGGGTCAGCGAGCCTAGAGGTGCGGCGGCTGGCACAATCGCGGGCGTGGACGCCCCGCTGGTCGTGCCCTTCGACGGGCGCTCGCCTGTGACCGACCCCGCTGCCTGGGTGGCGCCGGGCGCCACCCTCGTCGGCGACGTGAACCTGGGGCCGGAGGCGAGCCTCTGGTTCGGCGCGGTCCTGCGCGGCGACGGTGACCGGATCACCGTCGGCGCCCGCTCGAACGTGCAGGACGGCTGTGTCGGGCACGCCGACCCCGGCGTCCCGCTGACTGTCGGGACGGGGGTGTCGGTGGGGCACCGCGCGGTGCTGCACGGGTGCACCGTCGAGGACGACGTCCTCGTCGGGATGGGGGCGGTGGTGCTGAACGGCGCGCGGGTCGGCGCGGGGTCGCTGGTCGCCGCCGGCGCCGTCGTCCTGGAGAACACGCAGGTGCCGCCGGGATCGCTCGTCGCCGGGACGCCCGCCCGGGTGCGACGCGAGCTCACCGGCGACGAGGTGGACCGGTTGCGGCGCAACGCCGAGCACTACGTCGCGCTGGCCGCCCGGTACCGGGGCTGAGCCCACTCACGACGGCGACCGGCTCCGCGAGCACGCACCGCGGGCTAGCGGGCCAGGTGTGACCTCGATCCTCGGCGTGTCACCGGTGCTGCCGACCCGGACGACGTCTCGCTGCACCTGTGCCGGGTTCCGCACATCAACCCGCGCACGACCCCTCGTGGCCGTGTACCTGCACGTCGCCGACGCCGACGACCTGCCCACACAGTGGTCCGCCGCCGGGGTCGACGGACGCCACCACGCCCCGGTCGACACCGACTACGGGCTGCGCGAGGGGGCGTACGTGGACCCCGACGGCAACCTGCTGCGGTACGGGTCAGCGCTGCGGGCAGCGACCTGACGCACTCACTCCCGAACCGGTCGGTAGGTGCAGACCAGGACGCCGGTGCCGGCCGTGGTGGCGGAGACGAGCTCGAGCGGGCGCGGCCGGCCGTCGGCCGGGAACACCCGCTTGCCGCCGCCGAGCAGGACCGGCTCGACCATCAACCGGTACCCGTCGACGAGGTCGTGCTCGACGAGCTGCGCCGCGAGCGAGGCGCTGCCCATCACCTGCACCACGTCACCGTCCCGCGAGCGCAGGTCGCGCACCGCGCCGATCGCGTCATCCGCCGGCAGCAGCACCGAGCCCGACCAGGTGAGGTCACCATCGCCGAGGGTGCGCGACGCCACGTACTTCGGCAGCGCGTTCATCCGGTCGGCGAACGGGTCACCGGCCCGGCCGGGCCACGCAGCGGCCATCGCCTGCCAGGTGCGGCGACCGAACAGCAGCGCATCCGTAGCGCTCAGGAGCGTGTCGATCGCCGAACCCATCGTCCCCGGGTCGAAGTACGGCATGGACCACCCGCCGTGGGCGAAGCCGCCCTCGGTGTCCTCCTCGGCCCCGCCGGGTGCCTGCACCACGCCGTCCAGGCTCATGAAGTCACTCAGGACGATCCGCATCGTTGCTCCTCACGTCGTCGTGTGCGCGATCCGTCCGGTAGACCGGTGCCGCCCGGCCGACTCATCGGCGCTGACCACCACTGTGCACGTCGCCCGGATGGGCGCCGACGGGGGTCGAGGGCCTCGCCGCGGGACGTCGTGGGACGTGGCGGCACGTCGCGGCACGCTTCCGATGACGCCCGCCGCCTCGTTATCAGTTCGGCTCTTTTCCGATAACCACGGGAGGCGCTGATGCCGGCGGCGGGGTCCAGCTGGCCGTCGACCTCGTACGAGAGGCTGCCGTGGACCACGCCCTGCTCCATGCGCTGCTGCGGGGCAAGGGCCTGACGCGGACGGTGACGGTACCTGTGTCCGCGGGCCTGCTCACCGACGTCGACGCCTACTTCGCCTCGCTCGACGCCTACCGCGCCGGCGAGCCCGCCGTCATCGTCGAGCTGCTCGCGAACGCGTCGTTCAGGGCCATCGGCAACAGCCGCACCCTCGTCGGCGAGCTGCACCGTGTTCGCGAGTCCTGGAACGAGCGGGTGAGGGCCCGCAGGGACGCCCGCACGTGGAGGATCGCCGACCTCGTCCTCCGTCATCCCGTGGTCGACGCGCCGCTGCTCGCGCGCGAGCTGGGCATCCCCGCCAGCAACGTCTACCGGTCTCTTGCACCGCTGCTGGAGGCCGACGTGCTGAAGGAGGCCAGCGACCGCCGCCGCAAACGGACGTGGCGGTCGAACGAAGTGATCGCCCCCCTGGACGCCCTCGCGGCGCGAGCCGGCCGCCGCATGGCTCCCCAGGGAACCTGACCGCCGTGCTCGGGCAGCCGGACCAGGCCTCGGCTGACGGCCTCCCCGCCGACGCGTGGCGTCACGGCTTCGGAGGCAGCGAGCGGACGTGCCTGACGCCGTGGCCCACCCAGCGCCGAAGCTCCTCGTCGCTGCCGAGGGCCTCGGCAGCGACGCCGAGCCATCCCGTCATCGTGCGGTCACGCATCTCGAACGGTCGGACGCCGGGCTCCGTGGTCAGCCGGTCGGCGTCGGCCGGATCGACACGCAGCATCAACCCGCCCTGGCTGCTGGCGCTGACCGCCATGTGCCCGCCGATCAGGAACGCGTGCCCGCGAACATGCGCTTCTCCGTCAGGCCGGGTTCACCCTGCACGACAGCCCGGATCCGGTCCGCGAGCTCGACGTCGTACGTCATGCGCGAAGTGTCTCGCAGGCTCACCTGCGTCCTGCGACCACAGGCCGTCCAGCCGTCCCATCGGCCCGGTCGAGAGGCCCACCCGGACCTGGACGACCGTGGCAGTCTTCGGTGACGAGCGCTGCTCCGTTGCGCCGCAGCGCTCGTCAACGACGCCAACGACCCCGTGAAAGGAACCGCCCCATGTCCGTCGTCTCTGCTCCGGCTCCCATGACCACCTCGACCGGCGCCTAGCTGCCCCTGGTCACCCTCCCGCAGACCGAGCTGCTGAGCGTGAACCAGAAGGACATCCCGGTGATCAAGGACGCGCTGGGGCCCGGGGTGCACTTCCAGCCGCTGCGCCTGGACATGGAGCTGGGCGAGTGGGTGCCCTGGCACTACCTGGAGTACCCCGACCAGCCGCAGACCGCCGGCTCCTACCTGTTCGAGCCGGGGTCCTCCGTGCACACGCTCGTCTGCCCCGACTCCAACACCGAGGGCACCGTCGTGCTGTTCCGCGTGCACGGCGCGAACATCAACGTCAACGAGGACGGCACCGACCACTCCATCCTCGACGTGGCCCTGATCCGGCACCTGACCGACGCCTTGTCCGAGGCCCAGGGCCTCGGCGAGGTCACCTACGTCGGGGGCGGCGCTGCCGGCCTCACGACCGCGGGCACCTGAGGCGCGCGCCCGCGCGGGTGGCCGGGCGATCGATGCGACCGGACCTGTCGTGCATGATCACCGAGGGGGGCGGCGAGGAGGTGTGGCGAGGAGGGTCAGGACCAGGCGCGGCGGGATCGGGCGGACCAGTAGCCGTCGGCGGGCTCGGCCAGGTCGTCCAGCTCAGCGAGCCACCCGTCCGGCAGCTCCAGCGAGGCTGCGGCGGCGTTGCTGGCGACCTGCTCCGGGGTGACGGCGCCCGACAGCACCCGCCAGGCCCACGGCTGGGCCAGCGCGGCGGCCACCGCGAGCTGGTCGACACCGACGCCGAGGTCCGCGGCCAGCTGAGCCGCCCGACGGGAACCCGGACTGCCGTCGTCCCCGCCCGGGGCGAGCCGCCCGTTCGCGACGACCTCCTTCACGATGACGCGCGCGCCGCGGTCTGCGGCCTCGGCCAGCGCCGGGCCGGCCGAGGGCTCCAGCGGGTTCCACGTCGTCTGCACCGAGGTGAACACCGGCTCCCCGCCGACGACGACGTCGAGGGCTCGGCGCACGGTCTTCCCCTGCTGCGCGCCGGACGTCGACACGCCCACGCGGACCCCGCCGTCCCGGAGCCGTGCCAGCGCCACGTGCAGGGCGGCGTCGGCCAGCACGCCGGTGTCCAGCGTCGCGGAGTGCACGTGGTAGACGTCCAGCCGGTCCCCCAGCAGCTCCCGCGTGAGCACCACCTGCTCGGTGAACGCGGCGAGGGAGTGGTCCTTGACCTCGTGCACCTCGGCGTCGAGGCGCCAGTCACCGACGTAGCGGTACCCCCACTTGGAGCCGACCTCGACGTCGCCCACCTCCGGGCGGTCCGCGAGCCACGCCGCGAGGAACTCCTCGGCGCGACCGTAGGAGCGGGCGACGTCCAGGTAGCGCATGCCGCACGCGTACGCCGCGTCGAGCACCGCCGCGGACCGTCGGCGCAGGTCCTCCACCCCGCGCTCGCCGCCGAGGTCGTCGGCGCGGCTGGCGGTGATGTAGGCGGGGCGGGCGACCGCGGCCAGCCCCAGTCCGATGCGGCGCGCGGGGAGCTCGCCGTCGGCGGAGGGCGAGCCGTAGACCTCCCCGGTGTTGTTGGGCATAGTCACATCATCGCCGACGACGAAGGTGGAACCCGATGAAGAAGCTCATCAACGACCCGGCCGACGTGGTCCGCGACGCCCTGCTCGGCATCGACGCCGCGCACCCCGAGCTGCGCGTCGACCACGAGCACCGGGTCGTCTACCGGGACGACTCGCCCGTCAGCGGCAAGGTCGGCCTGGTCTCCGGCGGCGGCACCGGGCACGAGCCCCTGCACGGCGGGTTCGTCGGCCTCGGCATGCTCGACGCCGCCTGCGCCGGGGAGGTGTTCACCTCGCCGGTGCCCGACCAGATGCTCGCGGCGACGACCGCCGTGGACGGCGGCGCCGGCGTCCTGCACATCGTGAAGAACTACACCGGCGACGTGATGAACTTCGAGATGGCGGCGGAGCTGGCCGCCGACTCCGGCGTCCAGGTCGAGGCCGTGGTGGTCGACGACGACGTCGCGGTGCAGGACAGCCTGTTCACCGCCGGACGGCGCGGCGTCGGCGCCACCGTGCTGCTGGAGAAGATCGCCGGTGCCGCGGCCGAGGCGGGGCGCAGCCTGGGCGAGGTCGCGGGGATCGCCCGCCACGTCGATGACACCGCGCGGAGCATGGGGATGGCCCTCACGTCGTGCACGGTGCCCGCCGCTGGTAAGCCGACGTTCGACCTCGGCGAGTCCGAGATGGAGATCGGCGTCGGCATCCACGGCGAGCCGGGGCGCGAGCGTGTGCCGCTCGCGCCGGCGTCCGAGGTCGCGCAGATGCTGCTCGACCCGATCCTCACCGACCACGACTTCACCGGCGGCGACGGCGTGATCGCCTTCGTCAACGGGATGGGCGCCACCCCGCTGTTGGAGCTGTACCTGATGTACAACGAGGTCGCCGGCATCCTGGAGCGCGCCGGGATCGGCGTGGCCCGCTCCCTCGTCGGCTCCTACATCACCAGCCTCGACATGGCCGGCTGCTCGGTGACGCTATTGACGGCGGACGACGAGATGCTGCGGCTGTGGGACGCGCCGGTCAGCACCCCCGGCCTGCGGTGGGGGCTCTGACGTGGCCGACGGCTCCACCGTGACCGTCGAGCACCTGGCCGCCTGGCTGCGGGACTTCGCCACCCGGGTGAGCGAGAACAGGACCCGGCTGACCGACCTGGACTCCGCCATCGGCGACGCCGACCACGGCGCCAACATGGACCGTGGCATGAGCGCCGTCGTCGCCGGGCTCGACGGCACCGCCGCCGCGGCAGGCCCGCTGCTGAAGGGTGCCGGCATGGCACTGGTGAGCAAGGTCGGGGGAGCCAGCGGCCCGCTCTACGGCACCTTCTTCCTGCGGATGGCGACGGCTGCCGGTGACGCGGAGTCCCTCGACCCGGTGGCCTTCGCGGCCGCGTTCCGGGCCGGGCTGGACGGCGTGGTGTCCCGCGGCAAGGCCGGGCCGGGCGACAAGACGATGGTCGACGCGCTGACCCCGGCGGCGGACGCGCTCGACGCGGCCCTCGCCGACGGCGGCGACCTCGCGGCAGGGTTGCGGTCCGCGGCGCAGGCGGCCGAGGCCGGACGCGACGCGACGACGCCGATGCAGGCCCGCAAGGGACGGGCGAGCTACCTGGGCGAGCGCAGCGTCGGCCACCAGGATCCCGGCGCCACGTCCGCCGCGCTGCTGGTGACGGCCGCGTCGGACACCCTCGCCGGCTCCCCGGCGTAGGGCCGCGCCGTGGTCGGGATCGTCGTCGTCTCGCACAGCCGCGCCCTCGCCGGGGCCGCGGTGGCACTTGCGGCCGAGATGGTGCACGGCCAGGACGTGCGGATCGAGGTCGCGGCCGGCCTGGACGACGGCTCCTTCGGCACCGACGCCGTTGCCGTCGCCGACGCGGTCGCGCGTGCGGACGACGACTCCGGCGTCGTCGTCCTGATGGACCTCGGCAGTGCCGTGCTGTCCACCGAGACGGCGCTGGAGCTGCTGGACGACGACGTCCGCGACCGGGTCGTGCTCTGCGCCGCGCCGCTCGTCGAGGGTCTGGTGGTCGCGGTGGTCGCGGCGGCCGGTGGCGCGGACCGGAACGAGGTCGCCGCGGAGGCCGCGGACGCGTTGGCGGCCAAGCAGTCCCAGCTCGGCCTCGGCGAGCCCGCCGCGGTCGCGACCGAGATAGCAGCGCCCGCGCCATCGGCGCCGCCGCGGCCGGGCGCCGACGACGGGCAGGTCGTCGCCACCTTCAGCGTGGGTGCTCCGCACGGCCTGCACGCCCGACCCGCCGCGCTCCTGGTCCAGGCGGTACGGGGTCACGACGTGACGGTGGAGCTGCGCAACCTCACCACCGGCGCCGGTCCCGTGCCGGCGGCGAGCCTGTCGCGCGTCGCGACGCTGGGTGCACTGCGAGGCCACGAGGTCGAGGTCCGCGCGACGGGAGAGCAGGCCCGCGAGGTGGTCGACGACGTCCTCGCCCTCGCCGCCGACGGCTTCGGCGAGGGCGCGGCGACGGCAGCCGCGACCGCGCCGGAACCGGCAGCTGCCGTGGAACCGGCGGCGATCCCGGAGAACGCGGAGCCGGTGGCCGCGTCGCCGGGGATCGGGATCGGGCCGGCGTTCGCGCTGCGGCAGACGGTTCCGGTCGTCACCGAGCACGACGTCCCCCGGGGGGACCCCGAGGGAGAGTGGCGCGCGGTGTCCGAGGCGGTCGACGCCGTCCGCACGGAGGTGGCCCGGGTGCGAGCCACGACTGCCCGCGACGTCGGAGGGCAGGAGGCAGCGGTCTTCGACGCGCACCTGCTGCTGCTGGAGGACCCCGAGCTGCTCGACGACGTCCGGGCCAGGATCGGTGCGGGCAGCTCCGCCGCCGCCGCCTGGGACGGCGCCGCCACGGAGGTGCGCGACGGCTTCGCCGCGCTGGCCGACCCGTACCTGCAGGCCCGCGCCGCCGACGTCGACGCCGTGGCGGGGCAGGTGCTCCGGATGCTCCTCGGCGCCGCCGACGCCTCGGCGGAGGGCGTCGCCGGTGTCGTGATCGCGGCCGACCTGACCCCTGCCCAGGCGGCGGGGCTCGACCCCGAGCTCGTCGTCGGCGTCGTGCTCGCCGGGGGGAGCCCGACCGCGCACAGCGCGATCCTCGTTCGGGCGCGGGGCATCCCGGCGGTGGTGGGTGCCGGGCCCGACGTCCTCGACGTCGCCCCGGGCACCGTCGTGGCCGTCGACGGGACCCGCGGCGAGATCGTCGTCGACCCCGCGCCCGCCGTCCTCGCCGGCCTCCGCCAGCGCGCCGCGGACCTCGGCCGCCGCCGCGTGGCGGCCCTGTCCCGTGCGAGCGAGCCGGCGACCACGCGGGACGGGGTGAGGGTCCTGGTCGGCGCGAACGTGGGCTCGGTCGACGACGCCCGGGCCGCCGCCGCCGCGGGCGCCGACCTCGCCGGCCTCGTGCGCACCGAGTTCCTGTTCCTCGGCCGGGACCAGGCGCCGGGTGTCGAGGAGCAGGTCGCCACCTACCGCGAGATCGCAGCCGCACTGGGGGGTCGCCGGATCACGCTGCGGACGCTGGACGTCGGCGGCGACAAGCCCCTGGGCTACCTGCCGGTCGCGCCCGAGGCCAACCCGTTCCTCGGCGTCCGGGGGGTGCGCCTGTCGCTCGCCCGACCGCAGGTGCTCGCCGACCAGCTCCTGGCCGTCGCGCGGGTGGCGCGCGAGGTACCGGTCAACCTGATGTTCCCGATGGTCACCACCGTCGAGGAGCTCGCCGCGGTACGCGCCCTGGTCGACGAGGCCCTGGCGCGCGACGGCGGTGCCCCGGCGCCGGACCTGCGCATCGGCATCATGGTCGAGGTCCCGGCGGCGGCGCTGAAAGCGGCGCGGTTCGCCCCGCACGTCGACTTCCTCAGCATCGGCACCAACGACCTCACCCAGTACGCGATGGCGGCCGAGCGCGGCAACGACGCCCTGACGCGGCTCGCCGACCCGCTGGACCCCGGCGTGCTGCGCCTGGTGGACGCGGTCTGCCGGGGCGCCGGTGACGACGCGCTCGTCGCGGTCTGCGGCGAGGTCGCGGCCGACGAGGCGGCGGCTGCGCTGCTCGTGGGTCTCGGCGTCCGCGAGCTCAGTGTCTCGCCCCCGGCCGTCCCGGGAGTGAAGGAGGCCGTGCGCGCCTGTGACGTCGCCGCAGCCGCGGAGCTGGCCTCCAGAGCCCTGGACGCCGAGGGGGCGGGCGACGTCCGGGCGATGCTGCACGGGTAGCGCCCGGACCGGTCGGCCGCGGGCGCCTCGGGTGTATCCGGCGTCCCCGAGCCCGCTCCGAACAGGTAACCGCCAGGGCGGAGGCGCCGTGCCGGCGCGGTCCGTCACCTGGGGGACCGCCGTGGAGGAGGTCGCCGTGCCCGTGGTCACGGATGCTCCACCGCCGTCGGTGGCGGCCGACCTCGCAGGTCTGCGCGACGCCCTGGACGCCGCGGTGCCGGCCAAGGTCGTGGACCGCAACCTGCTCGTGGGCACCTGGAACCTCCGCGCCTTCGGCGACCTCACCGAGCAGTGGTCCTCGTCCCCGCGCGACAGCCCCAAGCGAGACCTCGCCTCGCTGCGGTGCATCGCCGAGATCCTCCGGCGCTTCGACGTCGTGGCCGTGCAGGAGGTGCGTGGCAACCTCAAGTCCCTGCGCCACACCCTGCGGGTGCTCGGGCCCGACTGGGGCGTCATCCTCACCGACGTCACCCGGGGGGACCAGGGCAACGGCGAGCGGCTCGCGTTCCTGTTCGACTCCCGGCGCGTGAAGCCGTCCGGGCTGGCGTGCGAGCTGGTGCTGCCGGAGCAGGACGGCGAGCCGGTGCGCCAGTTCGCCCGCACGCCGTACGCCGTGAGCTTCAGCGCCGGCGCCGAGACCTTCGTGCTCGTCACGCTGCACGTGCGCTACGGCACCGGGCCGCAGGACCGCGTCGACGAGCTGGACGCCGTCGCACACTGGCTAGCGGACTGGGCACGACGCGAGAAGCAGTGGGGCCACAACCTGCTGGCCCTCGGCGACTTCAACATCGACCGTGCCGGCGACCCCCTGTTCGAGGCGTTCACCTCGACCGGCCTCGCGCCCCCGCCGGAGCTGGACGCGGTACCCCGGACGATCTTCAGCACCGGCGGCGGGAAGTTCTACGACCAGGTCGCGTGGTTCACCGGCGACAGCGGCGTCCCCGCGATCAGCATGCGGTACACCGGTACGGCCGGCGGGTTCGACTTCGTGCCCCACGTGATGCGGGACCTCACCCGCAGCGAGCTGTCGTGGCGGCTCTCGGACCACTACCCGCTGTGGGCGGAGTTCGCGACGCGCTGACGGGCCGACTCGTTGGCACCCGCGCCGCGGCTCACCGCAGCGAGAACCCGAGGCCGGCCGAGACCGCGAGCAGGCCGACGACGGAGGCCAGGAGCACCCAGCGGCTCCACCGCGGGACCGGCGGCGCCATGTCCGCACCGGTGCGGGGGTCCAGCACCCGGTCGTCGACGCGCCGTGCGGTCCAGGCCAGCCGCCGCCCAGCGCGAGCGCGCCGACGGCGACGTCGCCCCAGCTCAGCGGCCCGCCCCAGATGCGTCGCCGCCCGTCGGGACGCCAGGTGTCGAGCAGCCGGTCGGTGTACTCCGACGGCGGGCCGAACGCCTCGCGGGGGTCCTCGCCGCTGTCGGCCGCGCGGCTGTCCACCTCGGCCAGGACCTCGGCGATCCGGGGTCCGGGGACATCGCGCAGCCGCAGGGCGAGCAGCAGCTGCGTGCGGTAGCCCTCGAGGTCTGCGGTCATCGCTCCGCCGTTCCGATGGGGAGCAGGCCGGATGCGCTCGGTGAAGGTCGCCCAGCTGCAGGCGCGCTCGTGCAGGGCGGAGCGGCCGGCGTCGGTGACCGCGAAGAACTTGCGTCCGGGCCCGCCCACGCCCTCGCGCCATGTCGAGACCAGCAGACCGTCCTGCTCGAGCCGCGAGAGGACCGGGTAGAGCGTGCCGCCCTTGACGGCCCCGAGCCCGGCCTCCTGCAGGCGTTGCGCCACGGCGTAGCCGTACGTCTCCTCGTCGGCGACGACCGCGAGCACGCAGAGCGAGAGCACGCCCCGCATCCACTCCCCGGGCCACTGCTCGTCGTCCACGGCTACGCAGTAACGCTGACTCTAGCCAGGCGGGCAACCTAGCTTCGGATCTCACGTCACCGATGGCACGCTGGCCGGGTGCGGAGGGCTGGCCAGGACGTCGCCACGCGCGCAGCGCGCGCGATGCTGCGCACGCGATGGCTGGCCCGGGCACCGATCCCCCTGTACCGCAGCGGGTTCGGGTGGCTGCTCGGGTCGCGCCTGCTGCTGCTGGAGCACCGGGGCCGGACCTCGGGCCAGCTGCGGTACGTCGTCCTCGAGGTCGTCGACCACGCCGGCCCAGACCGCTACGTCGTGGCCTCCGGGTTCGGCGAGGCGTCGCAGTGGGCCCGCAACGTGGCCGCCGACCCCCGGGTCCGCGTCACGGTCGGGCGTCGAGGCCCCGTCCGCGCGCTGGCGCACCGGCTGGACGCGGACGCCTCGCTCGCCGCGGTCGACCGCTACGCCCGCGCGCACCCGCAGGCGTGGGCGCGGCTGCGGCCGCTACTGCAGAGCTCGTCGGGGGGACCGGTGGGCGAGCGCGGCGACGGCCTGGTCGCCGTCATCCTCGACGTCGTCACCCGTCCCCCCACCCCACGGTGATCATGCACTCCGGGTACGGCGGCCGTACCCGAAGTGCATGATCACCGGCGGGGGGAGGGGGGGTCAGTCCTGGTCGGCCTCGGGGAGCAGCTCGCCGTTCTCGAGCATCGAGCTGCCGGGCACCTCCTGCAGGAAGATCCCGAGCGTCGCCCGCGGCTCGCCGGTGACCTCGCTCCATGCGTCGGCCAGGCCGGTGATGAGCCGGCGCTTGACCTCGGGGGTGCGCCCCGAGCGGACGACGGCCAGCAGGCGGCCGTGCGAGACCTCCTGTCCCGCAGCGAAGACGCTGCCGGGAGGCACCTCCGTGAACGACACGGCCACGTACTCGGCAGGCGCGCCGGTGACCGTCGTGTGCACCGACGTCACCGCCGCCGCCACCTCGGCCTTGCGCCGGGCTCCGGCACTGCCCGCGACGACGGTGAACTGGTAGTACGGCATGCGCGTCCCTCTTGCTCCGGTCCCCCGGGTCCCTGCGTCTCAGGGCCGGCTGGGCGCAGTCTGGCGCACCGTGCGGGCGCACGCGATGCATGTCGTGGCGGTCGGCCGGGCATCGAGCCGGGCGGGAGCGATCTCGCTGCCGCAGACGGTGCACACGCCGTACGTGCCCTCCGCGACCCGGCCGAGGGCCGCGTCGACGTCGACGACCCGGGCCCGTGCGTGGTCGAGCTGGGCGATCAGCTGGGCCCGCTCGACCGCGAACGTCGCGCCCTCGGGGTCGTGCTCGTCGTCGGCGTTCGCGTTGTCCCCCGCGGCAACCAGGGCTGCCAGGGCGGCGTCCAGCTGCTCGACCTGCGCCGCCCACCGTCCCTGCTCGGCGGACAGCAGCACGGCCGGCCCGCCCACGTGGTCGCCCATGCCACGGCGAACGCCGTGCGCCGGCGCGGTAGTCCCAGAGGTCAGCCCGGAGCAGGCTGCTCAGGCCGGGTAGCTGCGCACCTCGGTCGCCTTCACCGCCGCCCACACGGACGCGCCGACCCGCAGGTCGAGGTCGGCGACCGCCGCGGGGGTGACGTCCGCCAGCACCGGCGGGACGGCGTCCACACTCACCCGCACCGTCTCGGCGTGCTGCTCCAGCGCCGCGACCCGCCCCGGCCAGGCGTTGCGCACCGACCCGTGCGGCCGCTCGCCGTGCAGCGCCACCGCCGCCGGAGGGAACGCCACCATCACCTCGCCCGCGACCGGGGACGACGTCACGAGCCGGCCGCCGCCGTCCAGCGCCACCCCCGTGCCGTCGCTGCGGCCGCGGTAGAGGTTCAGCCCGACGAGCCGCGCCACGTACCGGGTGCGGGGGGCCCGCGCGACCTCGGTCGGCGGCCCCTGCTGCACGACGACGCCGGCCTCGAGCACGACGACGCGGTCGGCCATCACCATCGCGTCCACCGGGTCGTGGGTCACGACGACCACCGCGGCCTCGACGTCGGCGAGGCGGTGCCGCAGCTCGGCCCGCACCTGCACCCGGGACGCGGCGTCGAGCGCGGCGAGCGGCTCGTCGAGCAGCAGCAGCCGCGGCTCGGTCGCCAGCGCCCGCGCCAGCGCGACGCGCTGGGCCTGGCCGCCGGAGAGCCGGTCCGGGCGCGTCGACGCCAGGTCTGCCAGGTCGAAGCGCTCCAGCAGCACGGCGGCCCGTCGCCGGGCCTCGCGCCGGCTGGCCCCGCGCGCGCGGGGGCCGAACGCGACGTTGTCGAGCGCGCTGAGGTGCGCGAACAGCAGGTAGTCCTGGAACACGACGGCCGCACTGCGCCGCTCGGGCGGCACGAACACCCCTGCGCCGTCGTCCAGGAGCCGGCCGTCGAGCTCGACCTTCCCGGCGTCGACGGCGAGCAGCCCGGCCAGCGCGCCCAGAGCGGTGGACTTGCCCGACCCGTTGGGGCCGAGCAGGGCGACGACCTCGCCGCCGGGGACGTCGAGCGCGAGGTCGAGGTGGAAGTCCCCGCGGGAGAGGCGGATCCGCGCACGCAGCCCGTCGGCGCTCACACCGCGCCGGTCCAGCGACGCCGCAGGGCGAGCAGCACGAGCACCGAGACCCCGAGCAGCACCAGCGACAGCGCGACGGCCGCCTCCGGGTCGGTCTCCAGGGCCAGGTAGACCGCGAGCGGCATGGTGCGGGTCACCCCGGGGAAGCTGCCTGCGAACGTGATCGTTGCTCCGAACTCGCCCAGGGCCCGGGCGAAGCAGAGCACGGCACCGGCGGCGACCCCGGGCGCGACCATCGGCAGCGTCACCCGCCGGAACGCGGTCAGGCGGTCGGCGCCGAGGGTCGCGGCGGCGTCCTCGAAGCGGCGGTCTGCCGTGCGGAGCGCCCCCTCCACCGACACGACGAGGAACGGCATGGCCACGAAGGCCTCGGCGAGCACCACGGCGGTCGTGGTGAACGGCAGCGAGACACCGAACGTGTCGAGCAGCGGCCCGCCGAGCAGGCCGCGCCGGCCCAGCAGCAGCAGCAGCGCGACCCCGCCGACGACTGGTGGCAGCACGAGCGGCACCGTCACCAGCGCCCGCAGCAGCCGCCTGCCCGGCAGCTCGGTACGGGCCAGCACCCACGCCAGCGGCACGCCGAGCAGCAGGCACACCCCGGTCGCGAGCGTCGCGGTCAGCAGCGACAGGCGCAGCGCCTCCACGACCAGCGGGTCCGCCAGCAGCCCCGGCAGGGACCGCCACGGCGCCCGGACGAGCAGGGCCAGCAGCGGCAGCAGCAGGAACGCCACCGCCACGGCCGCGGGCACGGACAGCAGCAGCGGCACGCGTCCGCGGGTGCGCCGGTCTGCCCCCCGGCGGGCTCCGCCCGGTGCACGCGCCGGTGGCGGCACAGCGGTCACGGAACCGCGTCGGCAGGCCCGAAACCGGCCGCCGACAGCGCCTCTCGGCCCTGCATCGACCGCACTGCCCCGGCGAAGGCCTCGGCGCCGTCCGGGTTGGGCGCCCCGGCCAGCACGGCCATGGGGTAGCGGGTCGGCGCGACGCCACCGGCGGGCAGGTCCACGTGCTCCACGGCGTCGCCGGCCGCGACCACGTCGCTGCGGTAGACCACGCCCGCATCGACCTCACCGAGCCGGACCTTGGCGAGCACGGCCTTGACGTCCTGCTCGAGCGTGTCGGGGGCGGCGGCCACGCCGTCGGCCGCGAGCACGTCGCGGGCCAGGGCGCCGCACGGCACCTGGGGCGCGCACAGCGCCACGGCCAGGTCGCCGTCGGCGAGGTCGCCGGCCCCCCGTACGTGACCGGGGTTGCCGGGGGGGACGGCGATCGTCAGCTCGTTCGTCGCGACCACGACCGGCTCGCCGGCGACGACGTCGGCGGCCAAGACCGGCTCCATCGTGGCCTCGCTCGCGGTCACGAGGACGTCTGCGGGCGCCCCCGCGAGGGCCTGCTGCGCCAGCGCCGACGAGCCGGCGAACGACAGCACGACCGTCAGCCCCGGGTTCGTGGCCTCGACCTCGCTCGCCAGCCGGGTGAAGGGCTCGGTGAGCGAGGCCGCGGCGAGCACGACCACGGTGCCGGTCGGCCCGTCGTTGCCGGTGGCGGCCGTCGTCGCCGGCCCGGGGTCCGTGGCGCACCCGGCGAGCCCGGTCGCGGTGAGGGCGACGGCGGCGAGAACGGCGCGCACCCTGCTCCCGCGGCGGGCCCGCCACCGCCGTGGCCGGCAGGGACCGTCGCTCACCGGGACGGCACCTCGACGACGACCTGGGTCGCCTTCACCGATGCGACCGCGACCGACCCGGGTTCGAGGGCGAGCTCGTCGGCCGCCTCCCGGCTCATCAGGGACACCAGGCGGAAGGGGCCGGCCTGGATCTCTACCTGCGCCATCACGCCGTCCTTGACCACCCGCGTCACCAGGCCCCGCATCCGGTTGCGGGCGCTGGCCGCCGACGTCGTGCCGGGCAGCGGCGCGTGGGCGAGGTCGCCGGCGAGCCGGGCGGCATCGGCACCGGCCACGACGAGTCGGCCGGCGTCGTCCCGCGTCGCGTCGATGCGGTCCCCGTCGATCCAGCGCCGTACCGTGTCGTCACTGACACCCAGCAGGGACGCCACCTCGCTGATCCTCAACTGCGTCACGGATGTGACTCTAGCGCCGCATCTGCGGCTCGTGGGCGACCAGTGCACCGAATGTCGGCGCCGGCGGGTTCCCGCGAGGCGCCACCCGCCGAACGCCGACCTCCAGGAGAGCCCCGTGACCCGCACCGCACCGCAGTCCACCACCTGGGACCTGCTCGTCGTCGGGGGCGGCAGCGCCGGCATCGTCGGCGCGAAGACCGCGGCGCGCCTGGGTGCCCGCGTCGCGCTGGCCGAGCGGGCACGCCCGGGCGGGGACTGCCTGTTCACGGGCTGCGTGCCGAGCAAGTCCCTGCTGGCGGCAGCCTCGGCGGCCGCCTCGGCGCGGACCGCGGGCCGGCTCGGCGTCCACGTGGACGGCCTGCGGGTGGACTTCGCCGCGGTGATGGCCCACGTGCAGGGCGCCATCGCGACGATCGAGCCGACGGACTCCCCGGCGGCGCTGGAGCGCGCGGGGGTGACTGTGCTGCCGGGTGATGTCGAGTTCTCCGGGCCGGGGACGGCGACGGTCGCCGGGCGTCCGGTGTCGTTCCACCGGGCGCTCGTGGCCACCGGGGCGAGCCCCGCCGTGCCGCCGGTGCCGGGCCTGCGTGAGGCCGCGCACGTCACGAGCGAGACGGTCTGGGACCTGGGTGAGCTCCCCCGACGCCTCGTCGTCCTCGGCGGCGGCAGCATCGGCTGCGAGCTGGGCCAGGCCTTCGCCCGCCTCGGCTCCGACGTGACCATCCTGGAGGGCGCGCCCCGCCTGCTGCCGCGGGAGGACCCCGACGCGGCGGCGCTCGTCGCCGCCGCCCTGCAGGCGGACGGCGTCACCGTGCTCACCGGCGAGCCCGTCTCACGCGTCGAGGGCGCCCACGACGGCCGGGCCGGTTCCGTCGTCGTCGGTGACGGGACGGCGGCGCGCACGGTCGACTACGACGTCCTGCTCGTCGCCGTCGGACGCACCCCGACCACGGCCGGTCTGGGCCTGGACGCCGCCGGCGTCGCGCTGGACGAGCGGGGCGCCGTCGTCGTCGACGCGTCGCTGCGGACCACCAACCCGCGGGTCTGGGCCGCGGGGGACGTCACTCCCCTGCCGCAGTTCACGCACGTCGCCGGAGTCAACGGCTCGATCGCGGCGAGCAACGCAGTGCTGGGGCTGCGACGGGCCGTCGACACCGACGCCGTGCCCCGGGTGACCTACACCGACCCCGAGGTCGCGGCCGTCGGAGCCGACTCTTGGGCCGAGGACGGCGAGCGGCTGCCCGGGCGACGGCGCACCGTCACGCGCCGGCACGACGGGGTGGACCGGGCCGTCGCGGAGGGTCGTACCGACGGCTTCGCCCGGCTCGTTCTCGACCGGCGACGCCGCGTCGTCGGTGCGACCGTCGTCGGGCCACGGGCCGGCGAGTCGCTGGCGGAGCTGGTGCTGGCCGTCCGGCACGAGCACACCACCGCTGACCTGGGCGGCACGACGCACCCCTACCCGACGTACGGTGACGGCCCGTGGAACGCGGCGGTGGAGGACGTGCAGCAGCGGCTCGGCACCCTGCCGGTGCGGCTGCTCACCCGCACCGCCGTCCTGCTGCAGCGGCACCGCCGTCCCCGCCCCCCTCGGTGATCAAGGAAGCCGCGCACGCAAACCCCCGGTGATCAAGGAACTTGTGGTCCGCCGCGGGTCGTTGGACCCGTGCGCGGCCGCGCCGGGGCAGTCATCGTCGGCGCAGGGACGCGCGACCAGGACGCGACGGAAGGTAGGTACGGCCATGATGGGCTGGAACGGCATGGGGTTCGGCATGGGTTGGGCGTGGCTGTTCGGCCTGCTCATGCTCGTCGGGCTGGTGCTCCTCGTCGTCCTCCTCGTGCGGGTGCTCGGCGGCGGTGTGACGGGCTCACCGCAGTCCGGCAACCGAGCCCAGGACGGGCCGCGACCCGGTCGTGCCCGCGAGATCCTCGACGAGCGGTACGCACGGGGCGAGATGACCACCGATGAGTACCGCGAGCGCCTCACAGGCCTCGGCGAGGGCCCGTAGGTGCGGCCGATCAGTCGGCGTCGGACACTGCAGCTCGGCGGGCTCGGGGTCGCGGGGACCGTCGTCGGCGGGGCGGGGCTCGCCCAGCAGCTCGGGTCCCGCGCCACCTCGGTGGCTGCGAGCACGGGCGTCCCCCTGCGCGAGCCGCAGGTGCTGCGCAGCAGCGACGGCGAGCTGCGGGTGACGTTGCAGGCAGCCGAGCAACGGCTGGAGGTCGCCGGTGCGTCGGCGACGGTGCTCGGCTACAACGACGGCCTGCCCGGGCCCACCCTGCACGTGAGGCCCGGTGACGTGCTGCGCGTCCGGTTGCAGAACCGGCTCGCCCGCGCCACGAACCTGCACGTGCACGGCCTCGTCGTCTCCCCGGAGGGCAACGGGGACAACGTGTTCGTCAGCGTCGACCCGGGCGAGTCGTTCGACTACGCCTACCGGCTGCCCGACGACCACCCGCCCGGTACGTACTGGTACCACCCCCACCTGCACGGCAGCGTCGCCGACCAGGTCTTCGCCGGCCTGTACGGCGCGATCGTCGTCGCGGACGGCGGGGAGGTCGCCGTCCCGTCGGCCCGTGAGCGCGTGCTCGTCGTCTCGGACATCACCCTGGACGGCGGCGGTCGGGTCCGCTCGGTCTCGGCGATGGATCGGATGGCGGGGCGCGAGGGGGAGCTCGTGCTCGTCAACGGTCAGGCGCGGCCGGTGCTCTCCGCGCGGCCGGGCGAACGTGAGCGGTGGCGCGTCGTGAACGCGTGCACGTCCCGGTACCTGCGACTCGCGGTGGACGGTCAGCCGCTCAGCCTGCTCGCCGTCGACTCGGGGCGGCTGACGCCCCGCGACGTCGACGACGTCGTCCTGGCACCGGGCAACCGGGCCGACCTGCTCGTCGCCGCCTCGACCAACACCGTGCTGCGGACCCTTCCGGTCGACCGCGGCACGCCGATGATGGGGGCGGGTGGTGGCGTCACCTCTCCCGAGGAGGTGCTGGCGCGCCTCGAGGTCAGCGGCGGCGCCGTCGACGACCCGGCTCCCGTGCCGCCGCAGCCGGAGCCCCGAGACCTGCGGGGCGCCGACGTCGCCGCTCGCCGCGAGCTCGTCTTCTCGATGGGCATGGGCGGGATGGGTGGCGGGATGAGCTTCGCCATCGACGGCCGGGAGTTCGACGCCGACCGCGTCGACCAGGCACCGGCCGCCGGCACGGTCGAGGAGTGGACGCTGACGAACACCTCGCCGATGAACCACCCGGTGCACCTGCACGTGTGGCCGATGCAGGTGGTCTCCGGCGCCGCGGGTGACGAGGCGGAGCCGACGTGGCGGGACGTCGTCGACGTGCCCGCCCGCAGCCGGGTGCAGGTACGGATCGCCTTCGACGGCTTCACGGGTCGGACCGTCTACCACTGCCACGTCCTCGACCACGAGGACGCCGGGATGATGGGCGTCGTCGAGGTCGGGTGACGCGGCGTCCTTGATCACCACGGTGTGGGGCGCACGGCGTCCTTGATCACCGGGGGGTGGGGGTGGGGTCAGCGGATGAGGGGGACGTCGAGCAGGGTCCACACGGCGCCGCTGGCGAGGCCGAGGACGACGCTGGCGAGCGCCGCCGTGACCGCGGCACCGGCCGCCCAGGGCCGGGGGGAGAAGGCTCCCCGCGCAGTGCGTTCGACCGGCTCACCGCCGCGGTACACCGGCACCACCCAGCGCAGGTAGTAGAAGAGGCTCAGCAGCGTGTTCAGGAGCACCGCGACGGCCAGCCAGGCTGCGCCGCCGTCCCACGCCGCGGTCGCGACGGTGAGCTTGCCGACGAAGACCGCGGTGGGCGGGGTGCCGAGCAGCCCGAGCAGGCTCACGACCAGCGCGCCGGCGAGCCACGGGCGTGAGCCCGCGAGCCCGGCCCACGACGCGAGGTCGCGCCGCTCCGGCAGGGCGGCCACGACGGCGAACGCCGCGAGGTTCGTCACCGAGTAGGCCGACAGGTAGAGCAGCATCGCGGGTAGGGCGAGGTCGCTGCGGCCGGCCACGGCGACCGGCACGAGCAGGTACCCGACCTGGCTGACGGTGGACCACCCGAGCAGCCGCCGCGGGTCGGTCTGCGCGAACGCGGCCAGGTTGCCCAGGGTCATGCTGGCCACCGCGAGGAGGCCCACGAGCAGGGAGGCGTCGACGGTCGCGGGCATCGCGTCCACGAGCCGGTAGGCCGCCACGACGGCACCGACCTTCGGCACCGTCGTCAGGAACGCCGCGGCGGTGGTACCGGCGCCCTGCGCGGCGTCCGGCACCCAGAAGTGCGCAGGCACGCCCCCCGCCTTGAACATCAGCCCGGCGAAGACGGCGACGAGACCGAACGCGACCGCCGCCCGGGGTGCGTCCCCGAGCCGCGTGGCGAGGACGGCATACAAGGTGTCGCCGGCGACCCCGTAGAGGACGGTGACCCCGAGCAGCATGGTGATGCCGAACAGCGCGCCCAGCAGGTAGGTCTTCATCACCGCCTCGGCGGCGGCGGGGGTACGAGCGGAGCCGATCAGCGCGTACAGCGGGATGCTGGCCAGCAGGAACCCGACGGCGAGCACGAGCAGGTCGTCGGCCCCGGCGAGCAGCACCGCGCCGAGGGCGGAGAAGAGCAGCAGGGCATAGGTCTCGCTCTCCTGCCGGCCGCCCGCCAGCTCGTCGACTCCGAGGCCGATCACGAGCAGCGTCGCGGCCGCCACCACGATCCGGGCCGCGCCGGTGGCGCCGTCCACGGCGTAGGCGCCGGAGAAGGCCGCCCCCGCTGGACCCAGCAGGTCGACCAGGGCCACCGCCGCCGCGCCCAGCAACGCGGCGACCACGACCAGCCGGGCGACCCACTGCCGCTGCCGCGGCAGGAACGACCCGCCGACGAGCGCGACGAGGCCGCCGAGCAGCAGCAGCACCTCCGGCAGGAGGGCACGGACCTCCGCCGCCATGTCCATCTCCACGCGCTACCGCCCGACGAGGTCGACGACGGCGGCGGACGCGGGCTCGATCACGTCGAGCAGCGGGCGGGGCAGCACCCCGATCACCAGGGCCAGCAGCAACAGCGGTGCCACCGACCAGGTCTCGGCGGGCCGCAGGTCGGCGAAGCCGGTCGAGTGCCCGGCGGTGGGCCCGGTCAGCAGCCGCCGGATCGCGCGCAGGAAGAGAGCTGCCGTGACGAGGATCCCCGGCAGCGCCAGCGCCGTCAGCGGCACGGCGGCGATGCCGCCCGCGAAGACCTGCAGCTCGGCGATGAAGCCGCTGAACCCGGGCAGCCCGAGCGAGGCGAACGCCCCGACCGCGAACAGGGTCGCGAAGCGCGGGGCGGGCGCGGCCAGCCCGCCGTAGGCGCCCATGTCGTAGGTGCCGGCCCGGTCCTGCAGCACGCCGGCGAGCAGGAAGAGCGCGCCGGTGATGAGGCCGTGGCTCACCATCTGCGTGACTGCGCCGGTGACCGCCACGGCACGGGCCTCGGCGTCGCTGCCGGCGACCACCCCGGCGGCTCCGACGGCGAGCACCACGTAGCCCATGTGGTTCACCGACGTGTAGGCGATCATCCGCTTCAGGTCGGTCTGCGCCAGCGCCACCATCGCGCCGTAGAGCACCGACACGACGCCGACGACGACGAGCACCCCGGCCCACGACCGCCAGGCGTCGGGCAGCATCGGCATCCCGATCCGCACGAAGCCGTACGTGCCCACCTTCAGCAGCACGGCCGCCAGCACCGCAGAGCCGACCGCAGGGGCGTCGGTGTGCGCCGGCGGCAGCCAGGTGTGGAACGGCACCGTGGGCGTCTTGACGGCCAGCCCGAGCAGCACCGCTCCCAGCACCAGCGCCCCCACTGCGCCACTGCCCGCCAGCGGCGGGTCGGCCGCGAGCGCGACCATGTCGAACGTGTGCGGGTCAGAGGCGACGTACAGCCCGATGAAGCCCAGCAGCAGGGCCAGCGAGCCGAGGAACGTGTAGAGGAAGAACTTCACCGCCGAGCGCGCCGCGTTGCCGTGGCCCCAGCCGGCGATGACGAAGTACATCCCGACGATCGACAGGTCGAAGAACAGGAAGAAGAGGATCAGGTCGGCGGACACGAACAGCCCCAGCGACACCGACTGCAGGAAGCAGAAGAGCGCCGCCTGCACCCGCGGCCGGTTCTGCTCACGCAGCGCGTACACCGCGCAGGCCGCGAACACCACGTTCGTCAGCGCCACCAGCGGCAGCGACAGCCCGTCGACGCCGACGTGGTAGCTGCTGCCGATGCCGGGGATCCACTGCACCTGTTCCTCCAGCGCGAGCGCGCCCGGAGCAGGGGTGGAGTAGGCCGCCCAGGCCAGGACGACGAGCACGAGCTCGACGGCGGTGACGCCGAGCCACGCCCAGCGGGCGACGCGGTCCGGCAGCTGCGTCGCCGCGGCGAGGACGGCGGCCGCGGCCAGCGGCAGGAACACGATCAGGGAGAGCACGCTCACCTCACGACGAGGAGCAGGAGGACGCCGACCGCGAGCACCGCGGCGGCCTGGAGGTAGTACTCGTGCAGCTGGCCGGTCTGCGGCCGCTGTGCCAGCTCGCCGAGGCGGCGGGTCCGCCTCGCCACCGCGGTGACGAGGCCGTCGACGCGGGCGTCGTCCACGCGGGCCAACCGGGCCGCCGCGGCCGCCGTCGCGGTCGCGGTGTCGTCCACGCCCCGGTCCAGGACGCGGTCGTCGAAGCGTGCGAGCGTCTCGGCGAGGCGCAGCACCGGCCGCACGGCGACGGCGTCGGTGACGCGCCCCAGCCCCAGCCACGAGGTGGCCCACCCCGGTTCGGGTGTGCCCCAGCGCATCACGGCGGCCAGGACCACCAGTGCCAGGAGGGCCGATCCGGCCAGCTCGAGCAGCGTGGCCGTCGGTGCGGACTCCTCACCGAGCGCCGAGCGCAGCGCGTCGCCGACAGGCGGCAGCGCGAGCACGCCCAGGACGGCGGCGCCGGCGGCCAGCACGAGCAGCGGGCCGGTCTCCACCCACCCGATGTGCCGTGTCCCGGCCTGCTCGTCGTCCCAAGCCTTCTCGACCCCCGCCGGCTCGCGGCGCCAGACGAGCACGAGGACCTTGGCGGCGTAGGCAGCCGACAGTGCGGCCGCGGCGAGCCCGACGACGTACAGGGCGGGCGAGGTCTTCAACGCGGCGGCGAGCACCTCGTCCTTCGTCGCCCACAGCGCCAGCGGTGCGACCCCGGCGAGCGACAGCGCACCCACCGACGCGGCTGCGCCCGCGACCGGCCAACGACGTGCCACGCCGGTCAGGGCGGGCAGCGACTTGGTGCCGAGGGCGGTCAGCCATGCCCCAGCAGCGAGGAACAGCAGGGCCTTCGTCGCGGCGTGGGCCACGAGGTGCGCGGTACCACCGGCGACCGCACCGACCCCGGCGCCGAGCACGACGAACCCCAGCTGCGCCGAGGTGGACGCGGCGAGCAGCTGCTTGAGGTCCCGCTGCGCCGCGGCGACGGCCCCCAGCACGAGCGCGGTGAGCGCACCCGCCCAGGCCGCAGTCGTTGCGGCCCAGCCGGTCGCGGCCAGCAGCGGTTGCGCGCGCAGCAGCAGGTACCCGCCCATCGCGACCATCGCCGCCGAGTGCAGCAGCGCGCTCACCGGGCTCGGACCGGCCATCGCCCGCGAGAGCCAGAACGAGAACGGCAGCTGCGCGGCCTTGCCGAGCGCCGCCACGAGCACGCCGGCGGCCAGCGCGTGCCGCCACCCGGGCGAGGCGGCGGGGGCGTCCGCGATCGCGAGCCCGGCACCGCCGGCGAGGGCGGCCCCGACCGCCAGGTACAGCCCGAGGTCGGCGGCGCGGGTGGTGACGAAGGCGGTGCCGCCCGCGGCGACCCGGTCGTCGTCGCGCCACCAGAACCCGACGAGCGCGTAGGACGTCGCGCCCATCACCTCCCACGCCAGCAGCAGGGTCGGCCACGTCGTCGCCGTCGCGGTGACCGCGACCGCCGAGGCGAACAGCAGCATCAGGCCGTGGAAGCGCGCCGGTGCGTCGCGGACGTCGCCTGTCGCGAACACGAGCACCAGCAGCGTGACCGCCGCGACCGTGGGCACGACGACCGCCGACAGCGCGTCCACCGCGAGGGAGAACGGGCTGCCTGCCACGAACGGCACGGACACCTCGGGGCGGGCGAACGCGACGACAACGGCCAGCACGAGACCGGAGCCGGCGGTGAGCACCGACACCGGTGCGGCGGCGCGGTCGAGCCGCCGCCCACCGAGGGCCAGCGCGACACCGACGGCGGCCGGCAGCATCACGAGCAGCCACAGGGCCGCCCCGGCGAGGGCAGGGCTCACCGCGAGAGGTCCGCAGCCATGTCGGTCATGTCGACGCTGCGCGAGCGGTGCAGCACCGTCGCGACCGCGAAGCCCATCGCCATCTCGACGGTCATCGCGGCGATCACGACGAGCAGCAGCACCTGGCCGGTGGGCTCCGGCGCCATAAACCACCAGAAGCCGGCGGCGGCCAGGATCACACCGTTGATCATGAGCTCGAGGCCCATCATCACCATCACGACGACCTGCTGGGAGATCGCGCCGTACAGGCCGACGCTGAACAGCGCCGACGCCACCACGAGCACCGCGTCCAGGCTCATCGTCCGACACCCCCGGGCTGCGGGTCGTCCGCAGGTCGCCGCCGCAGGTCGTCCCCGAGCCGGTCGTACCGCCCCCGAGGTGCCGCGAGCACGATCCCGGCGACGATGGTGGCGACCATCACCGGGCTGATCGTCATCATCACGAGCATCTTCGAGCCCATGATCGCCTCGCCGAGGGCCGCGGTGACGTCCCCGCTGGGGGCGCCTCGCCGCGTCGGCCACGGCACCAGCAGGGCGCCACCGGCGAGCAGCACGAAGGTGGCAGCGGCTGCCGCCAGGGCCTTGCGGTTGTCGTGGACCATGCTCATCGGCATCAGGGCCGGGTTCATCCCCATGAACATGACCATGTAGACGGCCATCACGGCCATCTCCATCACCATCATCAGCACCGTGATGAGGCCGACGTACTGCAGGTCCATCAGCAGCAGCGCCGCGCCGACGGCGACGAACGACAGAGCGAGCGCGTATGTGGCCCGGGCCATCGAGTCGACGACGAACACGAAGGCGCCGCTCACGACGGCGACGATGCCGAGGACCCAGAACGCCACGACGTCCAGCACGACTCAGCCCCTTCCCACGGCGACCACGGCCACGACGAGCACCTGCACGAGCACCGCCGGCAGCAGTACGAGCCAGCCGACCTCCACGAACCGGTCCGGCCGCAGCGTCGGCAGCCGGCGCTTCACCACGACGAACGCCCCCAGCAGCACGAGGGTCTTCACGAGCACCCAGGCCCAGGCGGGCAGCAACGGTCCGGCGCCACCGCCGAGGAACAGCGGGACGGCGAACGCCGCGCCCGCGGCGAGCAGGGCGTACCGGCCGGTGAGCAGCAGCAGGCGGTCGATCCCGGAGGTCTCCCCCAGCACCCCGCCCGCGAGGTCGGGCCCCGCCGCCGGGGCCAGGGGCCCCCAGACCGCGAAACCGAGCACGGCGATGCAGTAGACGACGAACGCGACCGGCATCCACAGGACGAACCAGAGCCCCTGCTGCGCCGCCTCGACGTCCGCGACCCGCAGGCTGCCGGCCGCGACCGCCGGTGCGGTGAGCGCGAACATGAGCGGGAGCTCGTAGGCGAGGCCCTGCGCCAGGAACCGGTACGCCCCGACGAGGGAGAGCGCCGCGTTCGGCCCCCAGCCGGCCAGCCACACCAGGGCCCAGACGGTGACGTCCATCGCGTTGAACCAGACGATGCCGGCGGACAGGTCCGCGAGCGTCCAGGACCCCAGGGGGACGACGACGACCTTCAGCAGCGCCAGCACGAGCAGACCGCCGCCGCCGATCCGCCACAGCAGCAGGTCCGCGGACACCGTGGTCCGGCGCCGTTGCCGCAGCAGGCGGGCGACCTCGTGGGCCGGGGCCAGGGCACCGCCACGGGTGCCGCCGCCGACGGACCGCGCCGTGAGGACCCCGTCGAGGACCGCTCCCAGGACGACGGCGCCGCCGAGCAGCGCCGCGCCGAGCACGACCCAGCCCGCAGGCGCGGTGGCCACGAGACCCTCACGCACCGGTCGCCTCGCGGGTCGGCTCGACGCGGGCGGTGTCGAGCGCCAGGCTCGCCACGACGAGGCGGACCGCCGCGAGATCCAGCCCGGCGATGAGGGACGGCAGCGCCGCGAGGGCTTCGGCGGTCGACATCGCGTCGGGGCGCGCGCGGCGGTCGTGCGGGGCCGGGGCGCCGACGTCGGCGAGCGCGCCGTCGAGCATGCCCAGCAGGCGGTCGAGCACGTCCCGGCCGGTCCGCCCCGCTGGACCGTCGTCCGCGTCTGTCGTCACACCGGTGTCGCCGAGGACGCCGAGGCCCCGGACCGACCAGCGCAGGGTGCGAGAGCGCGCCACCCGGGCGCGCAGGCGCAGCAGCGACCGCGCTGCGCCGCTGGTGTCGCCACCTGCGAGCAGGCCGTCACGGACGTGCCGCGCCGCCGTCGCCGCGTCGTCCCACCCCGCGAGTGCGATCACCGTGGCAGCCTCGTCGCAGCGACGGGCAGCGGACGTCGCGCTCGGATCCTGGTGCACCGCAGGGGCGTTCGAGGCAGCGAGCACCTCGGCCTCCGCACCGGTCACGACGTCCCCGGCGAGGGTGCAGCGCAGCACGAGGCCCGCCGGCCAGAGCGGGAGAACGGGGCCGAGCGGCACGCGCAGCACGTCCATCTCCAGGCCGTCGCGGTCCTCGTCGCCGCCCGCCAGGGGGATCCCACCCGGCGCCATCTCCATGTCGCCGTGGTCCATGTCTCCGTGGTCCATGTCTCCGTGGTCCATGTCTCCGTGGTCCATGTCTCCGTGGTCCATGTCTCCGTGGTCCATGTCGCCGTGGTCCGGACCGCCGGCTTCGCTGCGCCCTGCGGCGTCGTCCTGCTGCCGCCCGGAGTCGAGCAGGTCGGCGGCGGCGGCACCGAGGGCCGCGTCGGCGTGGGCGGGGTCGCGCACGGAGCCACGCGTGCGCGGACCGGGCACCTGGTCCCACACGCGGTCGACGGCGGCAGCGAGCCGCTCACCCGGCCGGCCGCAGACGAGCAGCACGTCCGCGTCCGCGGGCGAGAGCGCGGGCCGCCACCCGCGCGCCACCATCGCCTGCTCGACGGCGACGCGGGTGCCCCACCACCCCGGGACCTCCACGACGAGCACGTGCGCGCGGCGCACCGCGGCCCGGGCCAGCACGTCGCTCATACCCATCGCAGCGCCCCCTCACGCCACGCCCACACGACCGCGAGCATGAGCACGCCGAGGAAGGCGAACATCTCGCCCACCGCGGAGGCGCCCACGTCGGCGACCACGACCGCCCACGGGTACATGAACAGCATCTCCACGTCGAAGGCGAGGAACAGCAGGGTGAGCGGGTACCAGCGGGCGTGGAACCGGGACAGGGCGTGCTCCGAGGGCTCCCACCCGGACAGGAACGGCAGCGACGTCACCGGGTCGGGCGCGACGGCCGTCACGCGGTGCAGCAGGTAGAGGCCACCGATCCCGGCGAGTGCGAGCGCCAGCATCGACAGGGCGCCCAGGTAGGTCGACATGCGCGTCTCCTCTCGGTGGCTGGCGTGCGAGGTGGCCCCGGTCGCCGGTGCCCGGTGATGCAGACTGCTCCGCGGGAGTCGGGGGAGCGAGCGGGACGAGGGTATACCCGTACGGTCGTCCGGGTATAGTCGAGGCAGTCGAGGTGCGGAGCCAGAGGTGCGCGAGTGGTGAAGGAGCCAGTGCACGCCCACCCCGTCGACCCGCCGCGGGTCGAGCGGGCTCGGGCCCGCGTGCCAGGCCGCGAGGACGCCGCCCGCCTGGCGAGCGTGCTCACCCTCATCGCGGACCCGACCCGCGCCCGCGTGCTCTACGCGCTCGACGTGGTCGACGAGCTGTGTGTCGGCGACCTGGCCCTGGCCCTCGACGCGTCGGAGGACGCGGTCGGGTACGCCCTGCGCGTCCTGCGCACAGCGGGGCTCGTCACGAACCGCAGGGACGGCCGCGTCGTGTTCTACCGACTCGCCGCGGGCTTCCCCGACCCGCTGCGCGAGCACTGCCTGCGGCGCCTCGTCGAGCTGTCCGAGCTGCCGCAGGACGACTGAGGCGCCCGGTGAACCAGCGACGCATCGCCCCGAGCCGCCGCTTCGGCGTGCTGCCGGCCTGCGGGTCGTGGCGGCTGCTCGCCCCCGCCCTCCTGCTCACCGCCGCCGCCCTGCTCGGCATGCACGGGCTGTTCGGCACGCCGAGCACGGGTGGCGCACACGCCACCCCCGACCTGCACGGCCACGCCGCCGCTGCGGGCGGGAGCGCCACCGAGCCCACCGCCGGTCACCCGCCGGTGACGGCGCACGCCACCGAGGACAGTGCCGCCGGGCAGGTGTGCCGCCACGGCTGCCTCCCTGCCGGGGCCAGCGTGCTGCTGGCGTGCCTGGCCGTCGTGGTCGGCCTCCTGCGGCTCGCCCGTCGAGGTGGCGTCACGGTCCGGCTGCTGCCGCGTCGCGGCCGGGCCGGGCGGCAACCCGCGCTCCCGGTCCGGACGCGCGAACCCCGTGCCCCGTCTCTGTCGATGCTCTGCGTCGCCCGGACCTAGACCACCGGTCCCGGCACGTCCACGGCCACAGACACCCGACCGCCCGCTCCCGAGACCGGAGACCCCCATGCGCAGCGACTGCAGCACCTGCACGTCCCCGACACCCACCCTCACGAGCGGTGCCACCGCCCCCACGGCGTCCACCCGGCGCCGCACCCGGCCGACGAGAACGCTCCTGCTCGTGACCGGCGCCGTCGCCGCTGGGCTCGTCCTGGCGGCCTGTGGCGGCGAGGACACCAGCACCACGACCGGTACCAGCGAGACCACGGCGTCCTCGCCGTCCGAGACGGCGGGCGCAGCCGCCGACCACAACGCGGCGGACGTCATGTTCGCGACGATGATGATCCCCCACCACGCCCAGGCGGTGGAGATGGCGTCGACGGTCCTGGCGAAGGACGACCTCGACCCCCGGGTCACCCAGATCGCCGAGCAGATCCAGGCCGCGCAGGCCCCCGAGATCGAGCTCATGAGCGGGTGGCTCCGTGCGTGGGACGAGCCGGTGCCGGACACCTCGGGCTCGATGCCGGGGACGGAGATGGACGGCATGGCGGGCGGCATGTCAGAGGCCGACATGCAGGCGCTGCAGGACGCCCCCGCCGCCGAGGCCGCCCCGTTGTTCCTGGAGCAGATGACCGAGCACCACTCCGGCGCGATCGAGATGGCCCGGGCGGAGGTCGCCGACGGCCGCGACCCCGCGGCGGTGGACCTCGCGCGCACGATCGCCGCGTCGCAGCAGGAGGAGATCACCCGGATGCGCTCGCTGCGAGAGCAGCTGTGAGAACAGCGGCCGCCGTCGCCGCCGCGACGCTCCTGCTCGCCGGCTGCGCCGGCGACGACGCACCGGCGCGGCCCGCCGAGGCGACGGACGGGTCCGCCCCGCTGCCCAGCGAGCACGTGCACGGCGTCGCGGCGGACCCGGGCGACGGGACCGTGCTGCTCGCCACCCACGAGGGCCTGTTCACGGTCACCGACGGTGTCGCCACGGGCGTCGGCCCCTCCCTCGACCTGATGGGCTTCGCTGTCGCCGGACCGGGGCACTACTACGCGTCGGGCCACCCCGGCCCGGGGTCCGACCTGCCGCAGCCGATGGGACTCGTCGAGTCGACGGACGGCGGGACGTCGTGGCAGCCGGTCTCCCGCGGCGGCGAGTCCGACTTCCACACCCTGGCGGCGGCCGGCGACGGCCTCGTGGGCTTCGACGGAGCCCTGCGGGCAACGCAGGACGGGCGGCAGTGGCGCGATCTGCCGGTCCCCGAGCAGCCGTTCGACGTGTCGGCGTCACCGTCCGGACGACGGCTGGTCGCGACCACACCGGACGGGCCGCTGCTGTCCGACGACGGTGGGGCGAGCTGGGACCGGCCCGACGGGGCGCCGGTCGTGGCGTTCGCCGAGTGGGCGGGCGAGGACCGCCTCGTCGCGCTCACGCCGGGCGGCGAGGTGACGACGAGCACCGACGCCGGGATCACATGGTCACGCGCGGCCTCGGTCGGTGGGCAGCCCCAGGCGCTGTGGGCCGGCGGGGACCGGGTGCTCGCGGTGGCCGGCGGCTCGCTGCTGGAGTCTACCGACGGCGGCGCCACGTTCGCTCCCCTGCCGACCTGAGCGGACGACGCCCGGCCCGCTCGCGCGGGCCACGGCCCGGTCACCGTCGGGATGCCCCACCGGTGGCCGGGCCGGGTGTGCGCAGCGTGAGGTAGCCACCGACGACCCGCTGCGTGGCGCTGACCCCCACGACGGCGGCCCACACCCACGCCAGCTCGGGCGCCCAGAAGGGCAGCAGGCACCACAGCGCGTGGACGGCGATCGTCTCGGTCCCCTCTGCGAGCCCGCCGAGGAAGGAGAAGGAGCGGCCGTCGTCGATCCGGTGACCGGTGCGCTCCGCGACCGACGAGAACGCCAGGAACGCCGTCCCGTTGACGTAGTACGCCAGCAGCACGGCCAGGAACGGCAGCATCGAGGCGGCGGAGCCGTCCCCCGCGCCGATGCCCACCCCGACGACGAAGCCGCCGTAGACGGCGAAGTCCGCCGTGATGTCGAGGAACCCGCCCGCCCCCGCCGGCGTCCCCGGCGCGCCGCGCTCCCGGCGGCGCCGCGCCAGCGGCCCGTCGAGTCCGTCGGCGAGGCGCGAGACGAGCCACGCGACGAGCGCGACCGGCCACGCGGCCAGCGCCGCGGCCACCGCACCCCCCAGCCCGAGCACCAGCCCGGCCACCGTCAGCCGGTCCGGGGTCACCCACGCTCCGTCGAGCGCCGCGGCCGCACGGTCGAGCGGGGCCGCGAGCAGCCGGCGGACCGGGGCGTCGAGCATCAGCGCGCCGCCGGTCGTTCCGCCGACGCCGCACGGCGACGACGGGCCACGAGCAGGCCGCCGGCGGTCAGGACCACGAGTGCGCCCACCGCCACGAGGAACGGCCACGACCCCGGCTCGGTCCCGAAGGCGCCGAGCGCGGTGTAGGCGACGGTCCCGGGCAGGATGCCGACCGCCGTCGCGAGCAGGTAGGGCCCGAAGCCGACGGCGGTCAGGCCGCTGCCGTAGTTGACCGCGGTGAACGGCACCACCGGCACCAGCCGCGCCACGAGCACGGCGAGCACGCCGTGCCGGGTGACGAGGTCGTCGAGCCGGTCGAGGCGGTCACCCGCCAGCCGGCGGACCCCGTCGCGACCAAGGGCCCGCCCCACCCAGAAGGCCACCGCCGCCCCGGCCACGGCACCTGTCCACACGAGCACCACCCCGCCGACGAGCCCGAACGCGAGCCCGGCGGCCGCGCTCAGCACGTTCTTCGGCAGCAGCAGCAGCGTCGCGACGACGTAGCCGGCGACGAAGGCGACCGCGGCCCAGGGGCCCGCCGTCTCGACCGCGGCCCGCACCCCGGCGACGTCGAGGGGGACGGTCAGGAGCAGCACGAGGCCGCTCGCCAGCAGTGCGCCCAGCGCCGCGAGCCGCCACCACGGCGCCGTCCGGCTCCGGACGTCGGCCACGGGCGCGCGCTGCCGCGGTGCCGCGGCCGCGCCGGGGGTCGCGGGGAGCGAGCGCCGTCCGACGAGACGCACGTCACCTCCCCGACAGGTAGATTGCACGCGACACAGAGACGAATAGTCACGCTCGGTGACGTGCAGGCGTCACGTGAGCAGGGTAGGCGCCCGGCGCGGAAGCGGAGGAGGGTCCAGGGGGTTCCGTCGCCGTCCGGTGGCGGACCCTCCGGCCGCCGCGCCGACAGCACGGTGGCGGCCCCACCCGGCATCACGAGGAGACAGGATGACGTCGCGCCTCCAGAAGCGCCCGCGGCGCGCCGCGCGCGCGGCCGCCGCGCTCGCCGCCGCCGGGCTGATGCTCGGGGCGTGCGGCGCCCCGGCCGGCGACGCGGCCGCCGACCCCGAGGCGCAGTCCGAGCCGATGGACTGGGACGCCGTCACCGCCGAGGCCCGTGGGCAGCAGGTCTCGCTGTGGATGTACGGCGGTGACGACCGCGGCAACGCCTACGTCGACGAGGTGCTCGCCCCCGCCGCGCAGGAGCTCGGCGTGGACCTGCGCCGGGTTCCGGTGGTCGACACCGCTGACGCGCTCAACCGCGTCCTGACCGAGCAGCAGGCCGGACGGGACGACGGCAGCGTCGACCTCGTGTGGGTGAACGGCGAGAACTTCCGCAGCGGCCGGCAGGCCGACGCGTGGGAGTGCGGCTGGGCCGGCTCGCTGCCGAACAGCCGGTTCGTCGACCCCGAGGACCCGCTGCTCGCGGAGGACTTCGGCACCCCGGTGGAAGGTTGCGAGGCGCCGTGGCACAAGGCCCAGTTCGTGCTCGCCTACGACAGCGCCCGGGTGCAGGACCCGCCGGGCGACCTCGACTCCCTGCTCGCGTGGGCGCAGGAGCACCCTGGCCGCTTCACCTATCCCGCGCCGCCGGACTTCACGGGGTCCGCGTTCCTGCGCCAGGCGCTCTACGACGTCGCGGGCGGGCCGTCGCAGGTGCCGGCGGACTTCGACGCCGACGTCGCCGCGCCGCTGTGGCAACGCCTCGCCGACGTGGCCCCGTCGCTCTGGCGCGAGGGCGGTACCTACCCCCGGGACCTGGCTCAGCTCGAGGAGCTGTACGCCGGCGGGCAGGTGGACTTCACGATGACGTACGGGCCCTCGACGCTGGAGGACCTCGTCGCCGACGGCACGTTCCCCGCCACGACCCGGGTGCTCCCGCTCGGCGGCTCGCTCGGCAACGCGAGCTTCCTGGCGGTCCCCGCGAACGCCACCCACGCCGCCGGAGCCAAGGTCGTCGCGGACCTCGCCCTGTCACCCGAGCAGCAGCTCGCCAAGGCCGACCCGCAGGTGTGGGGCCAGTACACCGTCCTCGACCCCTCGGCGCTGCCGCCGGAAGCCGCCGAGCAGCTCTCGCGGTTCACCGGCAGCGACGTCGTCCCGCCGTTCTCGGAGCTGTCGCGGGGCGCCCTGCCAGAGCTGCCCGCCGGCTGGGTGGCGCCGCTCGAGGACGCCTGGCGCGACCAGGTGCTCCGACGCTGAGTGCGCGGCGCGGGGGGCTGCTGGTGCTGCCGGCGCTGCTCCCCACGGTGGCGGTGCTCGCGGTCGGCCTGGTGGCAGCCGCGGCGCAGAGCCTCGGGCTGCTCCCGCTGGTGGGCGAGCCGCGGCTGACCCTCGACGCCTACCGCGCCGTGCTCGACGGGCCGTCGCTGCGCGAGGGGCTGGTGCTGTCCGTTGCGCTCGCCGCGGCGAGCACGGCGGTGGCGGTCTGCGTCGGCTTCGCGGTCGCGGTGCTCGTGCGGCGCACCCGGCTCGGGGGGCGCCTGGTGTCGGTGCTGGCCGCTGCGACGGTGCCGGTGCCGCACCTGGTCGGCGCGGCGGCGATCGGGCTGCTGCTCGCCGACTCCGGTCTCGTGGCCCGGCTCGTCGGGGCCGAGCCTGGCTCGTTCCCGGCGCTCGTGGCCGGCCCGTGGTGGGTCGCCGTCGTCGCGGAGTACGCCTGGAAGGAGTCGGCGTTCGTCGCGGTCGTCGTCCTCGGTGCGCTCGCGGCGCACGAGACGTCGCTCGACGAGGCGGCGGCCACCCTCGGGGCGCGCCCTGCGCAGCGGCTGCGTCGCGTGACGCTGCCGCTGGCCGCACCGGCGCTCGTGGCCACCGGGGGCATCACGTTCGCGTACGTGGTCGGCTCCTACGAGGTGGCGTGGCTGCTCGGGCGCACCGTGCCCGAGCCGCTGCCGGTGCTGGCCTACCGGCTGTTCACCGACATCGACCTCGCCACGCGTCCCGAGGCGATGGCGGTGGCCGTGGTGACGGTGACGACCGCCTCGGTCGCGGTGGCGGTCACGGCGCTGGCGCTGCGGCGGCTGGGGGCGCTGCGGTGACGGCGACGCCCGCGGCTACCCAAACGGGCGGCGCGCCCGCAGGAGCCGTCGCCTCCGGCCGCGTCGCGGTAGTGGAGCCGGTTCGGCGCAAGGCGGTGCGCGGCGCGGGTCTGGTGGTCGCGGCGGTCTGGCTCGCCGTCCCGCTGGTCCCGCTCGTGCTGTGGGCCGTGGCGAACCGCTGGTCGTTCCCGGCGGTGCTGCCGACCGACTGGGGCCTCGACGGCTGGCGCGGCGGGCTGCGTCAGGGCGCCCCGGCGGCGCTCGCCCGCTCGACCGGGCTGGGGCTGCTCGTCGCCGCCCTCGCGACGCCGACGGGCGCCGCCGCCGGCCGCGCTCTGGCGCTGCACCGGGTGCCGGCGGCCCGTGTCGTCGCGGCCGTGCTGCTGGTGCCGGTCGCGGTGCCACCGTTCGCGGTCGTGATGGGGCTGAGCCAGGTCGCCCTGCACCTGCGCGTGCCCCCGGCCGCCGGCGTGGTCACGGTGCTGGCGGTCGCCGCCGTCCCCTACACGACGTACGTGATGCGCGCCGCGTACGCGGGGTACGACACCGGGTTCGAGGAGGAGGCGCGCAGCCTGGGTGCCACCCCACGGCACGTGCTGCTGCGGGTGCACCTGCCGATGGTCGCACCGGCGCTCGCAGCCGCCGCGTTCCTCGCGTTCCTCGTGGCCTGGAGCGACTACGTCGTGACGCTCGTGCTGGGTGGCGGGGCCCTGGTGACGCTGCCACTGCTGGCCGGGGCGCTGGCCGCAGGCAGCGGCAACGACGCCACCGTCGCCGCCGTATCGGTCGCCGCTGTGCTGCCCCCGACGGCGCTGCTGCTGCTCACGACGCTCGTCGCGCGGCGGACCTCGCGGCTGCCGCGACTCCCCCGCCGCAGCGCCCGGTCCGGGGCGGTGGGGCGATGAGCGGCGGTGCGATGAGCGGCGGGCAGGGTCCGGCCGCACCGGCGGGGCTGCGGCTGGCCGGCCTGACCCGGTGGTTCCCCGGGGCGGCCGAGCCGACGCTCGACCGGCTCGACCTCGGCGTGCCCGCGACCGGGTGCGTGGCGCTGCTGGGGCCGTCCGGCTCCGGCAAGAGCACCGCGCTGCGGCTCGTCGCGGGCCTGGACACCCCGGACGACGGCGACGTGCTCGTCGCGGGCCGGTCGCTGCGCGGCGTGCCGACCGAGCGACGGCGGACCGCGATGGTCTTCCAGCGCCCCCGGCTGTTCCCCCACCTCGACGTGCTGGACAACGTGGCGTTCCCCCTCGCCGTGGCGGGTGCCCGCGCCCGACGGGCCCGCACCGACGCCCGACGCTTCCTCGACCTCGTCGGCCTCGCCGACCTGGCCCGGCGCCGGCCGGCGTCGCTGTCGGGTGGGCAGGAGCAGCGCGTCGCCCTGGCGCGGGCACTGGCAGCACGACCCGACGTGCTCCTGCTCGACGAGCCGTTCAGCGCGCTCGACCCCGGACTGCGCACCGAGATGCACGAGCTCGTCTGCGAGCTGCGGGCCGCGGTCGAGCCGACGATCCTGCTCGTCACCCACGACCGGCGCGAGGCCGCCGTCCTCGCCGACACCGTCGCGGTCCTGCTCGACGGCCGGATCGCCCAGCACGACACCGTCTCCGGGCTCTACACCCGACCGGCGTCGATGGCCGTGCACCGGTTCCTGGGGGGTCGCAACGCGGTGCCCGGCACCGTCGTCGGGCGCGAGCACCGCAGCGCCCTCGGCGTGCTGCGCCTGCCCCCGGGCGACGGCCCCGACGGACCCGGGACCCTCGTCGTGCGGCAGGAGGCCCTCACCCTGCTCGCCCCCGGCGACCCGTCCGCCGACGTCGTCGGCACGGTCCGCGACGTCGTCCGGACGGGGCCGCGGGCAGCAGTCGAGGTCGAGGTGTCCGGTGCCGTGGTCGTCTGCGAGGTGGGCCCGCACGACTCACCCCGCCGCGGCGACGCCGCAGGGGTCCGGATCCCGCTGGCGCAGCGGCACGTGCTGCCCGACGTCCCCGGCTCCAGGCAGGCAGCAGCGGAAGCGGCCGCGCGTCCGGCGGACTCCTCCGACCCCACCGACGAGACCGCAGGCGCCCGCCCCGCCTGACCCGCACCGCCCTCCCCACCCCTTCGGTGATCATGCACGTCGGGTACGCCCTGCGTACCCGACGTGCATGATCACCGCGAAGGGGTGGGGAGGGGGTGGGGAGGGGCGAGGAGGGGCGAGGAGGGGTGACCAGGGGCAGGGTCAGCGGGGGGCGAACAGCTCCATGTGCAGCCGGGCGAGGTTGCCACGCCGGACCGCGCCGGTGCCGCGACGGTCGGCCTGCAGCGGCAGCCCGCGGGTGATCGGACGACGTCCTCGGCGACCCGGCCGACGTCCGTCGAGGTCGTGCCTGCCCACCGCGACAGGATGGCCTCCCGCGGCGACCGGGGAGCAGTGGTAGCGGGCGATGAGGATCCCCTTGGCCTGCTCCACCTCGGCCCGCCGGCAGGACTCCTCGCGCACCAGGTCGACCTCGCGGCGCGCCGCCTGCAGGTCCGAGCGGAGGTCGACCTCGTCGGCCTTCGTCCGGCCGGCGGCGTCCTCGGGGGAGGTGGTCGCTGCTGCGTCACGCGCAGTCCTCGAGACGTCTCGGCGGATCGTGCCGTCCGCCGGTCGGCGAACCGACCGGGTACCCCGCATCGTCACGCCGCGGGGCGGCCGTGGGCGGTCCGCACCGCCTCGTTCCCGGCGCGCCGCGTCCTCCGCGGTCAGCAGCTGGCGGTGGTCACGCCCGCGATCGGCAGCAGCCGTCGCAGCCCGGCGTTCTCGACCTGGTCGAGCACCCCGTGCTGGACGCACGCCGGCACCACGCGGTCGTCCTCGGGGTGGGCCATCGCGTACGAGCAGGCCTGCAGCCGCTCCTGCGTCGCTCGGACCCGCGGGTCGGTCGCGACCTCGCCCCGCTCCATCGCCTCCCACGCGGGCCGCACGTCGGCGGCGTCCATGAACACGTGCATCACGACGCTGAGCGGGCGCACCGGACCGCGGAGCAGGGCCAGCGGTCCACCGGAACGTGCGACGGCGCGCCGGGCCCAGCCCAGCGCCAGCGGCAGTGCACCCAGGTTGCCGAAGACGACGCGCAGCAGCTTCAGCGCCAGCAGCGAGGCGGGCACGCCGCTGACCTGCACGCCCCCGAGGCTGCGCAGGAACGCGTCGCGGACCGCGAGGTCACGGCCGTCGAGGTCGTCGAGGACGGGCACGAAGCGACCCGCGACGAGCCAGCCCCACGCGGTGCGGTTGCAGCGCTCGTCGCCCATCTGGAGCGCGCGGAACGGCAGTCGCGTGCCGAAGCCCGCCTCGATCCTCGCCCAGACGTCGTCGGAGTCGATCTCGCGCAGCTCCTCGGCCCAGCGCCGCTCGTCACCGACGAAGGCCGCCGGCTGGAAGGAGAGCATGTCGAACTTCGCCGCGAGGCCGTCCCGGACGACGCCGGGCACCTGGTCGAGGTTGGACGGGGTCACGGTCATGTTGTGCGCCAGGTAGCTGGAGACCCCGTGCTCGGCCTCCAGCCGGGCGAACATCTCCGTGAAGCGGTGCCGGAACGGGGTCACCTCCGCCTCCGAGCGCGGCCGGGGCAGCCCGGTGCGGCCGCGCATCAGGGAGTCGAAGTGCCCGGCGAACGACACGCGCTTCAACCGGGGCCGGCCGTCAGGGCCGAGGACGAGGTCGCGCAGGTACTGCTCGTCGAAGTCCCCGTGGGTCATGCTCATCGGCTCGCGGCCGTGGCGGCGCATCGTCAGCAGCGTCTCGGCGTGGTCGTCGGGCGTGAGCAGGCTGACCTCGCCGCCGATGAGCTGGGCGTGGCCACGGGGCCCCCGGACGGCGGCGAAGTGCGCCATCTGCGCCTCGACCTCGCGGAGGGTGTGCTCCCCGTCGACCCGCACCTTGTTCGCGTCCGCGGAGTGGTAGCACGGCTTGCAGGTCAGGTTGCACCGCGGGAACACGCCGTGGGTCCCCTCGCAGCCGACCGCGTGCCGGCCCAGCAGCTGCGCGGGGGTACGGGCGGAGGCGGGCAGCGCCGCCCAGCGCTCGGCGAGCACCTCGGCGTACCGCACGGAGACCGGCCGTGAGGCCTCCCGCGCCGACTCCCCCGCCGACCGGGCGGCAGCGGCCACCCGGGCAAGAGCGACTCCGGCGGCGGGACGAGCGCGGCGCTGCGTGGTGCGGTGCATCGGGTGTCCTCACCGGCTCGGCGGCGGGCCTGGCACGCCGTCCGATCCGGTGGCGCACCGACCACGTGGCTGCCCCGATGCTACGTCCGCCCGGGCGTCGCACTGTGCCGATGCGGGGGCGCCCCGCGCGGGGGCTCGGCCCCCGTCGCCCTCGGGTCACCCGTGCGGCTCAGTCCGAGGTGCCGGCGGCCAGCGGTTCGAGGACGAGGCCGGGGTGGTCCCGCTCGATCCGCTGCAGCCGCCACCGGTCCGGGAAGACCGCGAGCAGCGTGCCGTCGGTCGAGGTGAGCACCTCGACGCCCGGGATCCGCGCGAGCGTCGGGGCGTCGTCCGCCGTGGTGCGTCGTGCCAGGGTGAAGGGCAGCAGGTCCAGGTCGACGGGGCAGGAGTACTCCCCCGCCATCCGGTGGGCGACGACGTCGAACTGCATCGGGCCCACGGCCGCGAGCACCGGCGACTGCTCGCCGCGCAGGTCGGAGCGCAGCGTCTGGACGACGCCCTCGTGGTGCAGCTCGGTCACCCCGCGCTGGAACTGCTTGTAGCGGCCCAGGTCCTTGGCGCGGGCGACCGCGAAGTGCTCGGGCGCGAACGACGGGATCGGCGGGTACTCAACCGGCTTGCCCTCGTAGAGGGTGTCCCCGACCCGCACGCCGCCGGTGTTGACGATCGCGACGACGTCCCCGGGCCACGCGTCGTCGACGCCGCTGCGCTCCGCGCCGAACACCCGGTGGGCGTACTTGGTGGTCACCACGCGACGGGTCCGCGACGAGGTGACGGTCATGCCACGCTCGAAGCGACCCGACGCGACCCGCAGGAACGCGACGCGGTCGCGGTGCGCCTTGTCCATCCCCGACTGCACCTTGAAGACCTGGCCGCTGAACCCGCCCGCCAGCTCGCGCGCGCTCCCGTCGGTGCCTGGTCTCGGCGCCGGTGCCGGTGCCTCCGCGAGGAGCACCTCGAGCAGCTGGTCGACCCCGAAGTTCAGCACCGCGGAGGCGAACAGGACCGGGGTGGTGGCGCCGGCGAGGAATGCGGTCCGGTCGTGCTCGGCCCCCGTAGCCGCGAGCAGGTCCGTCTCCTCCACGGCGGTCTCCCAGGCGTCGCCCTCGCGCTCGGCGGCCGCGGCCGCGTCCATCCGCTGCTGCGGCGCGAGCGTCGCCCCGCCGGCGGTGCGGGTGTAGGCGACGTACGACAGCTCGGCCTCGCGGCGGTCGACGACGCCGCGGAAGTCCCCGGCGATCCCGACCGGCCACGTCACCGGCGTCGGGATCATGCCCGTGCGGTCGGCGATCTCGTCCATCAGCGCGAGCGCGTCGTGACCGGGGCGGTCCCACTTGTTCACCACGGTCACCACCGGCATGCCGCGCAGCCGACACACCTCGAACAGCTTCATCGTCTGCCGTTCCATGCCCTTGGCGGCGTCGACGAGCATCACGGCGCAGTCCACGGCCGTCAGAACCCGGTAGGTGTCCTCCGAGAAGTCCGCGTGGCCGGGCGTATCCACGAGGTTGACGACGTGGCCGGACCAGGTGAACTGCAGCGCTGCGGAGCTGATGGAGATGCCGCGGTCCTTCTCCATGTCCTGCCAGTCGGACACCACGCCCCGCCGCCCGGCCTTGCCCTTGACGTGGCCGGCCTCGGTGATCGCGCCGCCGTGCAGCGCGAGGGCCTCGGTGAGCGTCGACTTGCCCGCGTCCGGGTGGCTGATCACCGCGAAGGTGCGACGGACGGCGGCCTGCGCCCCGACCGCGTCCGCGGTGCCGGCGCGTCCGGTGCGCACGTCCTGGGTCACCGCCCCAGCGTCGCAGGCGGGGGCGGAGGCGCCGGGGGTGAGGGGTCCGCGGCGCCCCGGGTGACCCGGTCGGCGCAGCGATCGGGTGGCGGCCGAGCCGCCCGCTCAGGTCACGGTGCGCGGTACCCGAGGACCGTGGCGAGGCCCGCTCGTCGGGCCCGCGCGGACGCGTCCGCGCCGATCAGGGTGCTGGACAGGAGGTGGTGGTCGTGGTTCGCCGGCTGCCGCGGCTGACGCGCCGCGTCTTCACCGACCTCGCCCTGCTGATGGCCACGGTGGGGGTCCTCACCGGTGCGGCGTTCGTGCTGCTGGCGCCGCTCGTCGGCGTCCCGGCCCGGGTGGCCCACCGGCCGGAGTTCGTCGTCGCGTGCCTCGGCGCGGGGCTGCTCGTCGCCGGGGTGGACGTCGCGCTCGCCCGTTTGGTGGTGGGGACCCGGGTTGCCGCGCTGGCCGGTGGCATGGCCGCCGTGCGGGCAGACCTGTTCGGCGCCGGGGGCGACGGTGAGCCGGGTGAGCCTCCCGACCGCCCCCTGGGTGGCGACGCGCTCCCGGTCGACTCGACCGACGAGCTGGGGGCTGCGGCGAGCGCGTTCAACGACCTGCGCGACGCGGTGGTGCGGCTGAACCGCCTCGAGGGGGCGGTGTCCGCGGTGGGCGCCGCCATGGCGGGCCACCTCGCACCCGGGCCGCTCGCCGGCGCCGCGCTGCAGGCGGTGACGACGTGGACGGGGTCGTCCGGCGGGATGGTCGTCGGCACCAGGACCGGTGGCACCCCCACGGTGCTGGCGGCCTCGGACGTGCCGGAGCGCAGCGCGGTCGAGGTCCTCACGACCGCACGTGCGATGTGCCAGGACCCGGATGCGCTCCCGGTGCTCCCGGACCACCTGGGCCTCACCGTGACCCCGCTACGGGTCGGGTCGGAGCTCGTGGGACTGCTTGCACTGGCGCTGCCGGGACCACCCGAGGCCAGCGAGCGCCTGCTCGCCGTCGTGGGCCAGTCCGTCGCCGCCGCTCTGGCGAGCGCGCAGCTGCACGACCGCGTGCGCCGCCTCGCCGCGGTCGACGAGCTGACCGGGGTCACCAACCGCCGGGCCGGGCTGGAGCGTCTCGACGCGCTGCTGCTCGCGCCCGCGCCCGGCGACCTGTTCGTCGGGGTGCTGCTGGTGGACGTCGACCGGTTCCGGCGAGTCAACGACGTGTACGGGCACGCCGTCGGCGACGAGGTGCTGCGGCACGTGGCGGCGACCGTGGCCGGCGAGCTGCGCGCGTGCGACACGCTGTGCCGCTACGGCGGCGAGGAGCTGCTCGCCCTGCTGCCGGGGGCGGGGCAGCACACCCTGCAGCGTGTGGGCGAGCGGGTCCGGGCCGCCGTCGCTGCCTACACCGTCGCCCACCCGACCGGCGACGTGCGGGTCACGGTGAGCGTCGGCGGGGCAGCGGTCTGCCCGCCGGGGACGGGACCCGACACGCTCCTGGCCGCCGCCGACACGGCGCTGCACACCGCCAAGGTCCGCGGCGGCGACGCCGTGCGGATCGGGCCCGCGCCCTCGCTGCACGACGCGGTCCCCAAAGGCCGGCGGGCGTGGGCTGCCGGCGGTCTCGGTCCGACGGTGCCCGCCCCGGCGGTGGCAGCCGGGTCCCTGCCCGGTCCGGCCCGGTAGTCAGCCGCGTAGTCAGCGGGCAGCGCGCAGCGCGTCCAGCACCGCGTCCAGCACGCGGCCGGCGCCGAACCGGACGACGTCGTCCACCACCAGCCCGGTCTCCGCGGACGCGCGCCCGACCGCCGACCGGGCGTCTTCGTCGGCCAGTCCCGCCGTGTTCAGCGCGACCGCCGCGACCCGCGCAGGGCGCACCCACGCGGCGGCCTGCTCGTGGTCGCGGACCATGTCCGACAGCGAGGGGAGCGACACGGCTGGGTAGTCGCTCACGGCAGTGCGGCCGGCGCGGTGGCACAGCACGAGCGCGTCGGCCGACGACCCGTGCAGCAGGCCGAGGGTGACCCCGGAGTACGCCGGGTGGTAGATGGAGCCCTGGCCCTCGAGCCACAGCAGCTCGCCGCCGCGCCGCGCGCCCTCGCGGACCAGCCGGTCCGCTGACCCGGCGACGAAGTCGGCGACGACGTGGTCGACGGCCGCACCCCAGCCGGCGATCGCGACCCCGGTCTGGCCGGTGGCGACGAACGCCGAGGCGAGCCCGCGCCCCCGGGCCGCGCGGTCGAGCTCGAGGACGACGCTCATCTTGCCGATCGCGCAGTCCGACCCGACGGTGTGCACGACCCACGCCGGGACCGGCTCCTCGCGGGGGACGTCGAGGTCGACCGGGACGGCGCGCAGGTCGCGGATCGTCGCGCCCGCGGCACGCGCGGCGGCCGCCAGGTCGGGGTCGGTGCGCAGGTCGGTGTGCAGGCCCGCCTCGACGTCCATGCCGAGGTCGAGGGCCTGGCGCAGCAGCGTCCGCCAGGCGGGGGTGAGCCGGCCGCCGACCGGCGCGACGCCGAGCAGCAGGGTCCCTGCCCCGAGGGCGCGGGCGGCCTCGACGTCCGCGACGACGGGCACGGCGCTACCGCAGTAGGGCACCACGTCGACCGCGCGCCGTCCGGCGTGCACGTGGTCGACGACGCAGACCACCTCCCGCGTGCCGTACCGCAGCACCCCGTGGGCGGTCTTCGCGAACGACTCCGAGAGCTGCCCGGCGGTGAGGACCGCCAGGCGGTCGGTCGTCGTCGCGGGGCCGGCTGGCGCGGGACCGGCCGTCACGGGGTGCCCGCCGCGGGCTCCACGCCGAGCCCGGGGGCGTCCGGCAGGACCACGCGCCCCGCCTGGAGCCCGAGCCCCGTGAAGGGCTCGTCCGTCACGAGCAGGTGGCCGTCGAGGTCCACGTCGTCGGCCAGGGAGCCGAGCTGCGCGGCCTGGGCGATCCCCAGCTGCGACTCGATCATGCACCCGAGCATCGTGCGCAGGCCGAGCACGCTCGCGGCGTGCAGCATCCGGGTGGCCTCGCGGATGCCGCCGCACTTGGCGAGCTTGACGACGACGCCATCGGCGTAGGTCGCGACGTCGGTGAGGTCGCGGCTGTCGCGGCAGCCCTCGTCCACCATCACCGGCAGCCGGTCCGGCAGGGCGGCATAGGCCGTGAAGGAGGCGCGGTCGGCGGCCGCGAAGGGCTGCTCGACGAACTCGACCTCGAGGTCCCGCAGCCGGGGCAGGAGCGCGACCAGGTCGTCGAGGGTCCAGCCCTCGTTGCCGTCGATCCGGATCCGGGCGCCGGTGGCGTCCCGCAGGGCCTCCAGCCGGGCGAGGTCGTCGGGACCGCCGACCTTGACCTTGTAGACCTCGAACCCGGGTGCGCGTCGCAGGCGGGCGACGGTCTCGGCGACCGAGGAGATCGCGATGGTGTAGCTCGTGGGTGGCTGCCGGCCGTCGAGCCCGAGCATCCGCCACACCGGCAGGCCGTACCGCCGCCCGACCCAGTCGTGCGCGGCGCCGTCGAGGGCCATCTTGGCTCCCTGCGGGCCGTCCCAGGCACGCAGCCGCCGCCCCAGGCCCTCGAGGTCGCGCGGGTCGTCACCGAGCAGGCGGGCGCCGTCCGCGGCCACGGCGTCGGTCATGCCTGCCACGGTCTCGCCCGCGTACGAGACCGGGGCGCCCTCCCCGCGACCGACGACCCCGTCGCGGCGGGCGGTCACGACGAGGGACTCCTCGGTGTCGACGGACGACCGGGCGATCGTGAACGTGTCACGCAGGTGCAGCACCTGCCGCCGTCCGCTCACCTCCACCGGCCACCGCTCCCCTCGTCCGGCCCCGTCGTCGTCCGGGAGACCCCTGCGCCCGCACGCGGCGCCTCTTCGCGGCTCACTGTGTCCCCGCCCCGGGGCGGCACGCAACAAGCCCACGGGCGATGTCGTCGCGGGGCGTATCGCGGCGGCGGGTCGTCCCTCTGTCGGGGCGTGACGCCGGCGGACCGCGTGCGGCGCGAGGAGGAGGACGCCGTGGCCGGCACGCCCGTGGACCTGCAGGACCGCCGCGCACACCGCGCCGCCGGCACGCGACGCCTGGACGCGGACGCGTTCCGCCGCGTCGCGGGCCTGTTCACGACCGGGGTCACCGTCGTCACGGCGATGCGCGGCGAGGCCGTCCGGGGGATGACGGCGAGCGCCTTCACGTCGGTGTCGTTGGACCCCCTGCTCGTGCTCGTGTGCCTGCGCAGCGACTCCGAGATGCGACGGCTCGTGGACGCGGCCGACCACTTCGCCGTCTCCGTGCTCAGCAGCCGGCAGGCCGGGACCGCCCGCTGGTTCGCCGACCCGGCCCGCCCGCGGGGCAGGGCCCAGCTCGAGCGCGTGCCGTGGCGACCCGGCCCGGTGACCGGCGCGCCGCTGCTGCTCGGCTCCCTGGGATGGCTGGAGTGCGCGGTCGACCAGCGCGTCGAGGCCGGGGACCACCAGGTGGTGGTCGGCCGGGTGCTCGACCTCGGCCGTGGGGCGACCGGTGACCCCCTGGCCTGTTTCGACGGCACCATCACCACCGCCCTGCCGCTGCGCGCTGCGGCGACCGACCGGGGCAGGGGGGTCGCGGGCAGGGGGGTCACGGACACGGTGGCCTGAGGTCGGCCCCCTCCGTCCGGCGGACCCACCCGTTCGGTCGCTCCACCGGGCGCCCGCGACCGCCGATGCCCAGTCGTGCCAGCGCGTCCGGACGCAGCGCCGTCCGTCCCCTCCCCCGCCGGGTCAGAACCGACGCCCCGCCGCGGCCGGCGCCGCCGCCCGCGGCGCGGGCGCCTCGTCGCGGTGCCGCTGCTCGCGGCCACGGTCGGCGCCCTGCTCGTCACCGCGCCGGCGACCGCGGCGGACGTGCCCGACCTGCCGACGGTCGTCGTCGCCGACCTGGACCGCGGCGAGCGCGCGGAGCTGGCCGAGGCCGCGCCCTCGCAGGGCGACGCCGTCGAAGAGGTCTCCGTCGTCACCGACGACGGCGACGGCATCAGGATCGACACCGTCGCCGTGAAGGCGGCCACGGCGCCTGAGGTCGCGCGGGTGCTGGGCGCCCAGCCGTCGGTCGAGACCGCCGGCGTCGCCCAGCCGGTGCGCGCCCTGGGCGACCCGCTCCGGCCGCAGCAGTGGCCCCTCGACGTGCTGCGAGCCGACGACGTGCGCCCGCTGACGACGGGACGCCCCGTCGTCGCGGTGGTCGACACGGGCGTCGACGGCACCCACCCGGACCTGGACCACGTCCTCGTGCCGGGCACCGACCTGGTCGCCGGCGGCAGCGTCGCCACCGACCCGAACGGGCACGGCTCCCACGTCGCGGGCATCGTCGGCGCCGAGGTCGGCAACGGCGTCGGTGTCGAGGGACTCCTTTCGGGCGTCGCCGTGATGCCGGTGCGGGTGCTCGGCGCGGACGGCTCCGGCTCGACCGCGACCGTCGCGAAGGGCGTCGTCTGGGCCGTCGACCACGGCGCGGACGTCGTCAACCTCTCCCTCGGCGGCGACGCCTCGGACCCGACGCTGCGCGCCGCCGTGGAGTACGCCGAGGACCGCGATGTCGTCGTCGTGGCCGCGACGGGCAACGACGCGACGCGGGGCAACCCGGTCACCTACCCCGCCGCCTACCCCAGCGTGCTCGCCGTCGCCGCCACCGACTCCGCCTCACGGCGCGCGTCGTTCTCCGGCTACGGACCCCACGTCGACGTCGCCGCACCGGGGGTGGGGGTGCTGAGCACCGTCCCGGGCGGCGGGTACGCCGCCTTCTCGGGGACGTCGATGGCGGCGCCGTACGCCGCCGCCGTCGTCGCCGCGGTCGCCTCCCGCTACCCCGGGCTGGACCCGGCGCGCGTGCGTGCCCGGGTCACCGCGTCCGCGCGGGACCTCGGTACGCCCGGCTTCGACGAGTCCTACGGTCACGGCCTCGTCGACCCCGTCGCCGCGCTCACCACGCCGCCGGCGGGGACCGGCCCCGACGTCGTGACGGCGCCCGGTGCTCCCACCCTCACCGCAGTGGTCCCCGGCGACCGCCGGCTGACGCTGCGCTGGGCCCCGCCGGCCGACACCGGCGGCTCAGCGGTGACGGGCTACAGGGTGAGCCTGGCCTCCGGCGGCACCAGCCGCGTCGTGACGCTCGGACGGGTCGCCTCGACCGTCGTCACGTCCCTCGTGAACGGTGTCACGTACCGGGTCGGCGTCCAGGCGGTCGGCACGGGCGGCGTGGGCCCGACCGGCGCCACCGTCGAGGCGACGCCGCGCACGCTGGCGTCCGCGCCCCGCGCCACGGGTGTCGCACCCGGCAACGCGGCGGCGACGCTGACGTGGCAGCCACCGGCGTCCGACGGGCGCTCCCGCGTCACCGGCTACCGGGTGACGGCCACGCGCAGCGGCTCGCCGACCCGGGTCACCGAGACCGGTCCGGACGCCCGGGCGGCCACCGTGACCGGGCTGAGCAACGGGTACCGCTGGACGGTGCGGGTGCGGGCGCGGACCGCCGCCGGCACCGGGACCGCGTCCGGGTCGCTGGCGGTCGTGCCCCGGACGGCTCCCGGCGCGCCCTGGAGGGCCGCGGTCAGCGCGGGGTCGACGCGCGACCGGGCTGTCTCCGTCAGGGTCGCGTGGAAGGCGCCCTCCACCACCGGTGGAGCACCGCTGAGCGGCTACACGGTGCGGCTGCGCCGGACCGGCAGCTCGCAGGTCGTCGTCCGCGCGGTCGGTGCCGCCACCCGGGCGGTCTCCGTGCCCGGGCTGCGCCGCGGCGCGCGGTACACGGCCACGGTGCAGGCGCGGAACGCCGCTGGCCCCGGTCGCCCCAGCACGTGGTCGGCGGCCGTCCCGGCGCGATGACGGCAGGGGTTCACCCGGCTCCGTAGGCGGTGTACGCACTCCATGCCACGAAGGTGCGCGGGTCGTCGGTGTCGAGGTCGGCGCGCGCGGCGTGCAGGGCCGTCGCGAGGGTCGCCCCGGTCAGCAGGCGCTCGTGCACGCCGCACATCAGCGCGACGGAGGCGACGTCGGAGACGACGAGCGTGCTCGCGAGCACCCCTACCGTCCCCCGTGCCATCAGCGCCGCGACGAAACCCAGCACCTCGTCGCCCGCGTAGCCGACGTGTGCCCCGGACTCGCACGAGGCCAGGACGACGCGGCGCGGGGCGACGCCCCTGCTCTCCATCTCGTGCAGGGTGAGCGGCCCGTCGCTGAGTCGTAGCGCGGAGAACGTCGGGTTGTCCGCACGAAGCGAGCCGTGGCACGCGAGGTGGGCGAGGTCGGCGCCGTCGAGGGCCGCCACGACGGCGTCGACGGTGCTCGCGGGCGGGGACAGCACGACGTCGCACCCGTGCAGCCCGGCCAGGGCCCGGACCTCGTCGACGGCGCCCGGCAGACCCGGCCCCGCCGCCAGCAACGTCGGCCCCGGGTGGCGCGGCGGGGCGGCCGTGGCCGTGCGTGCCCAGAACGCGGCAGACGGCGCCACGCCCACCGCACCGTCGTGCAGTGCCGACCAGGGCAGCCCGTGCAGTCCCCGGACCGGCACGACCACGATCTCGGCGTCCGGGGGCAGCGCCAGCGGCCCCAGCAGGGCCGCGCGCAGGGCGGACAGGGCCGCGTCGGCGCTGGCACGCGCCGCCCGCGACGCCGCCGCCGGTCGCGGCAGGGTGAGCCGGCGCAGCGCGAAGACGAGGGTCTCGGTGAGCTCCTCGACCGTCGCGAGCCGGCCCAGGCGCACGATCGCGCTGGAGCGGGGCCGGACGACGACCGCGAACACCTCACCCTCGTGGACGCCGTACTCGACGAGGACCCGTCCCGCGAGTGCCGCGCGCAGCGCTCCCGGAGCGGCGACGGGGGCCGGCCCCGCGACGGACGCCGCTGCGTGGGAGCCCGGTGCGTGGGAGCCCGGTGCGTGGGTCGAGGCGGGCTCGGCGCCCACGGGCTCGCGCGTCCAGGTCGCCCGGCGCAGCCGCGCCTCCAGCTCCCCCTGGCGTCCCAGCAGCTCGGCCCGGGTCCCGCCGCCGGGGTCCCGGTCCGAAGCGAGCCGCGCGTGGACCGCGCGCAGCTCGGCGAGGTCGTCGCCGCCGTCGCCCGCCGCGGGGCGCGGCGCCGGCCCCGCAGGGGCCACCGACGCGGGGACGTCGCGACCGTGCGAGTCGGCGGTGGCGGCGGCGGCGAGGGTCGTCAGCGCAGCCGCCCGGGTGCGCTCCATCCACTCCAGCACCCGGCGCGGCGACCCCCGGCGCAGCAGCACCGCGAGACCGAGGTCGCCGAGCTCGGCCCCGTGCCCCGAGGCGAGCGCCCTCAGCTCGGCGGACGGCAGCGCGCTCCGGTGCCGGACGAGGTCGCGCAGGCCGGCGCGGGCGTGCCGGAGCACGCTGCCCTCGTCACCGAGCAGGTCGCACTCCAGGGCCGCCGCGACCCGGCCGTCCAACCTCGTGAGCACCGGCGCCCGGCGCGACATGCTGCGCGCCAGCGCCAGGTCGGCCAGGGCGGGCCGGGGCCGGCGCAGGGCCAGCGCAACCCGTCCGGCCGTCAGGTGGGCGTGGACCGCCTCGGAGCGGACCCCGCTGCGGTCCAGGTCCGCGGCGGCGGCACGGACCGTGCGCAGCTCGCCGGCGCCCGCCTGCCCCGCGGCCAGCGCGGCCTCGACGGCCACCACGTCCGCGCGGGCGACCCACGCCCGACGGTGCTGGCGCCTGAAGTCGTCGCTGGCGCGGCGGGCCGTGGCCGCCGCGGCCGCGAGGTCCCCCGACCGCAGCGCCAGCCGGGCCACGCGCAGCCGGGCCTCCGCCGTCATCAGCGGCACCCCGCCCGACTCCAGCACGTCGACCGCCCGCGCCGCCGCGGCGGTCGCCTCGGGCAGCAGCCGCAGGTCGAGCAGCACGTCGGCGTACCCGGTGAACAGCTCACCTGTCGGCAGCCCGGCGGCGGCGAACCGCGCCGCGGCCTCGTCGAAGAGGCGCAGCCCCTCGGTCAGCCGCCCGGCGTGGACGCACACCTGGCCGCGGCTGTCGACGACGCTGGCCGACAGCGCCGGCCCGACCTGCTCGGCCGCGGCGGCCGCCCGGTCGAGCAGCTGGAGGGCGACGTCCGTCCGGCCGCGCTGCGCCTCGATCAGGGCCAGGTTGTTCGCGACCTTGCCGACCACGTCGACGGGCGTGGCGGGCTCGGCGAGCAGCGACCGGTACAGCCCCGCGGCAGCCGCCAGCCGGCCGATGTTCTGGTGCAGCGCCGCCTGCTGCAGGGTGTGCTGGAGCGACGCCGCCTCGTCCAGCAGGCCGCGGGCCGCGTCGAGGTCGCGCTGCGCCGAGCCCAGGGCCCCCAGCTCGTGGTTCACCGCGGCACGGGTCACCAGCACCGTCCCGAGCCGCCGGTGCAGGTGGTGGCGTCGCGCGAGTGCCGCGGCCTCGTCGAGCAGGGACTTCGCGCGGTGGTCCGCCAACCTCGCCCGGTGCGCCCAGGCCTCGGCGCACAGCGCCACGACGAGGGCCTCGACGGCCCCCTCGGCACGTGCCTCGGTCACCAGGGCGGCCGCCGTCGCGGCGAACCCGCGCGGGTCGGCGTCCACGTCACGCTGCGCCGCGGTCGCCCGGGTGAGCAGATCTGGCGCGATCACGGCCTTCCCTACCTACCGCTGCGGGGCGAATACTGCAGGTGCCGTCATCGTAGTGATCGCGATCAGGGAGAGGCCTCGTGACCATCGAGCGGAAGCCGATCGGCCAGCCCTTCGCCGGGGACTACCCCGACACCAGGGACGACGACCAGCGGGAGTGCGACCGCCGCGCCGTCGGGCGCCAGCTGAGGAGCCTGGGGACGCCGGAGGCGGAGGACCCGTACCACGCGGCGCTGCTGCGGCGTCTCCGCGAGCGGCGGCGCGGCTTCGCGGTGGACAACGAGGCGATCCAGTTCGACGTCGTCCCCGACGGCCACCGGTCCCTGCTCGTCGCCTCCGGAGAGCTGGTGCTGCGGCGCGAGGAGCTGGACGACGAGCGGGTCGGGCGCCTGCTCGAGGCGTGGGGGTTCGACGAGCGCCGGGACCTGCCCGGTGACTGCGAGGCCCTCTCGCAGCGCGTAGCCCGGTTCGTCAGCCCGGGGCTGCCCGTCGAGGACCTGCTGGCGGTGCGACGGGCCCTGCGCGGCAAGGGAGTTCGCGCTGACGTCGACCACATCACCCCGCTGGCAGGCGTGGTCAAGGGCGAGGGCGGCCCCGAGAACACCACCGGCAGGCGGGACGTCGGCGCGCTGGCGTGGGAGTCGCACGGCAGCGTCGCGGTCGCCGTGCTCGACACCGGGATCGCCGAGGAGAAGCGCGGCGACGGCTGGCTCGGCCACGACGTGATCGAGCGTCGCGGCGACAACATCGACGTCCTCGACGCGCTCCCACCCGGCGGCGACGGTCTGCTCGACTTCGCCACCGGCCACGGGACCTTCGTGACGGGGGTCGTGCAGCAGGTCTGCCCGGACGCGGACGTCCGCGTCTACCGGGCCGCTGACAGCGACGGCATCGGCACCGAGATCGAGCTGGGCTGCGCGCTCGTGCGAGCCGTCCGCGACGGGGCCCAGGTCGTGAACATCTCGCTCGGCACCCGGACCCAGGACGACGGCCCGCCCGTGGCGCTCGAGGCAGCGTTCGAGGTGGTGGCCGAGATCGAGGCCGAGCAGCAGCGCGAGGTCCTGGTGGTCGCGGCGGCGGGCAACTACGGCGACACCCGGCCCTGCTGGCCCGCCGCGTTCCGCCGGGTCGTCGCCGTCGCGGGGCTCACCGCGGAGGACCAGCCCGCCACGGCGTGGTCGTCGCACGGCGTGTGGGTCGACTGCTCGACCGTCGGCGAGGGGGTCGTGTCGACCTACCTGAAGGGCATCGAGTCACCGGTCTTCGACCCCGAACCCGACGAGTTCGGGGAGGACGCGTGGGCGGTGTGGACCGGGACGTCGTTCGCGGCGCCCCAGATCGCCGGTGCCGTGGCACGCGAGAGCAGCCAGACCGGCACGTCGCCGCGCCAGGCGCTGACGTCGCTGCTCGCCCGCGGTGTCGTCCTGCCCGGGTTCGGCAGGGCGCTGCACATCCTGCCGGGCAGCTGAGCCCGGGCCTCAGGCCGCCAGCCGCTCCGCCGGTACACCGCCGGGGGCCGCGAGCGCGACGAGCGCGTCGGCGACGACGGCGAGCGCGGCGGGCGCCGACACGAGCCCGGTGTGGGAGGTGGCGACCTCCACGTGGCGGGCACCGGGGTCCAGGCAGCTGCGCCAGTCGACGACGCGGTCCGCGCGGGAGAACACGCTGACGAACGGCACGTCGGCGGGTACCGGGGCCAGCAGGTCCGCCCGCAGCCGCCGGCAGCAGGCGCCGTACCGGCACGTCAGGCGCATCAGGCCGGGCACACCGAGGGACCCTGCCGCTCCGAGCAGGTACGCCTCCGCCCGCACGAGGGGGTGCACCCCGAGCATCCGGTTGACCGGGCTGCCGATGGTGACCAGGCCGGCAACCAGGTCCGGGCGTCGGACGGCGACCGAGCGGGCGAAGTGGCCGCCGCGGCTGTGGCCCACGACGGCGCACGCCCTGCCGGTGGCGGCGACGAGCTCGTCCAGTGCCGCCTCGACGCGCGCCGTGGTGCGCTCGCCGCAGTCCAGGCCGTAGCCGACGGGCGCGGTGACCGGCGAGCAGCCGCGGGCCGCCAGCGCGGCGTGCAGCGGCGCCAGCGAGACCGCGGTGCTGCCGAGCCCACCGACGAGCAGCACCGGCAGGCCGCCGCCCCCGGTACGCCGGCGCTGTCGGGGCAGCACGACGCCCGCGGCGGAGGCCGACTCGGCGCGTGTGGCCGACTCGGCGCGTGTGGCCGACTCGGCGCGGGTGGCCGACTCGGCGCGGGTGGCCGGCTCGGCGCGGGTGGGCGGGGGGCCGGCGCGGGTGGGCGGGGGGCCGGCGAGCGGAGCGGCGAGTGCGGAGAGCGCCTGGTGCACCCACCAGCCGCACCGTGCACCCAGCGGGGGGAGCGAGGGCACGATGGCCTCCGCGGTGGTCGTCGGGGTCATGGTCAGCCAGAGCATCGGGAGCCGCCCCGCGATACGCGCTGTGGCCGAAGGGTCGACGGCGACGCGCCAGGTCAGGCCCGGCTGCTGCGCGAGCGTCCCGCAGGCACCGGGTCGGACCCACCGCGAGCGCGCGGCGGCTCGGGCGCGCGGCGGCCGGCGTCACCGGCGCGGGCCGGCTCGGGGACCGCGGCATTCCCGCGCCGGTCGCCGTCGGCGCCCCGGGCCCGGTCGAGGTCGAGGTCCCCGTCGTGGTCCATCAGGGCGACGACGTCCGGGCACGTGCGCACCCGCTGCAGGGCCCGGGCGCGGGTCGGACCGATGCTGCCGACCGGGATCCCCAGGGTCCGGCCGATCTCGGCGTAGGACATCGGAGGGTCCGTCATCAGCAGCAGCAGCAGGCTGCGCTGGTGGTCCGGCAGGTCGCCGAGGGCGGAGAGCAGCGCCTCGTGCCGCTCGCCGCGGACCATCGCCGCGTCGGGGTCGCCGGCGTCTGCGGGGTCTGCGAGGTCCTCGCGCGTGCTGGGGTCGAACGGGGTGCTCCGACGGCGGGCGGCGATCACCCGCAGGCACTCGTTGCGCGTGGTCGTGACGATCCAGCCCGGCAGTGCCTGCGGCTCCCGGATCGCGTCGAGGTGCTCCACCAGCCGCAGCCACACGGTCTGCGAGACGTCCTCGGCGTCCTGCCCGTACAACCGGTGCCGCCGGACCACGGAGGCCACGAGCGGCACGAAGCGGTCGACCAGGCGGTCCCACGCGGCCTGGTCACCTGCACGAGCGGCCAGGACGGCCGTCGCCACCGGCGCGTCGTCGAACATGACACCAGCTCCTCCGGGAGGGCGCACGGCTCGGAGTCTAGTCGTGACGCCCGGTTCGCGGCTCGGGTTTTTCTGGGGTCGGGGCTACCGGGTGATCCAGTCCGTCAGCAGGGTGGCCTGCGGCGTCGTGCACCGCAGGCGCAGGGGCGCGGTGCCGGTCACGGGGAGTCGGAAGCAGCCGAGGGCGTCGGTGTCGGCCCGCGCCACCTCCCCCTCGGCGGCCAGTACGACGACCTCGCCGGGACCCGCCGGCACGAGCTGGCCGAGCAGGACGGTGTCGAGCAGCTGCAGCTCGACCGCGAGCGCGGACGCCTCGTAGACGAGGGTCGGCGCCTCGTCGTCGGCTCCGCGGACGGCGACGAGGTCGTCCTGGCGGGAGTCGTAGCTGAGCGCCGCCAGCTCCTCGTCCACCGTGCGCCACGCGAAGGCGGCGCGAGCGCCGGCGATCATCGTCTCGCTCGGCGGCCCGGCGGAGCGCAGCGCCGCTGCCATCTCGGCCAGCAGCGCGTCGTCCACTCGGCGACGCTCCTCGCTGCGTGTGCCCTCGGCCTCGGACATCCGGCTCGCCTCCCGACGCCGTCGCTCACGGAGGGCGTGGCCGCCGTCCGCGGTGCGGTCCCGTGAGGGCTGTCGGAGTGCCCTCTCGGTCCCCGCACGAGCGTACAGAGCACGGCCACCCCCGCGGGATACATCGCTCGCCGTGTGTTTCGGCCCGCTCATGCCCCCCACCCCCCGGTGATCAAGGAACTCGCGCACCGCCGGCGGGGACGCGACCGGCGAGCCAGGCGTTGGTCACCTGCAGCCGGTCCGCCGTGCCCTGTTGCAGGCGGGCTGCCTCCCCGGCGCCCAGCCGGTCGCACACCCAGTCCCAGTGCAGGGCCACCGTGTCACCGGGCCGCGGGTCGTGGACGAACGCGTGCCCGCCCCGGGCCCAGCGGCACGGCTCGCTGCGCGCGGCGCCCAGGCCGAGCACCCGCCCGTCCCAGGTCAGGGCCGACGAGCTCACCACGGCGGTCTCGCCGGCCACGGACTCGACCGTGCCCCACCGCACCCGGCATCGGTCGAGCACCGATCGGGGCACGTCGCCGCCGGAGCCGAGCAGGCCGACCCACGGGTAGACGACGAACACGTGGAACAGGTGGGACGGGCCGCCAACGGTGACGGCGGGCACCTGCGTCAGCCGGTCGGGCACGCCCGGCTGCCCGGCGAACGCCTGCCGGGCGGCCGCAAGCAGTGAATCGGGCGGGACCGCGTCGCAGAGGGCGCCGCCGAGCCAGTAGGAGGAGACGACCGCGAGGTCGAGGGGGTCCGTGAGGGCTGCGGCTCCGGCGAGCAGCTGCAGGTACGGCCAGGCGCCGTCGAAGGCGGGCGCCCGCTCGCGCACCTCGCGACCCTCGCCGGCGGCCGCCCCGCCGGCGAGCAGCACCTCCGTGCCGGGCGGACCGCAGTAGCCGAGCTCGTTGGGCGGCAGCGCGTAACGGGCGAACAGCGCCTCCCCCGGCGTGACAGGCCCCGAGGTCGCCACGCTCAGCAGATCCGGGGCAGCTGCTCGCCTACCGGCAGGTCCACCACGCGGGTACCGCCGAGACCGGTCCGGGTGACGACCATCCCCGGGTGCGCCTCGACGCACCGCCCGACGGCGACCGCGCCCTTGCCGTGCTCGTGCGCCCGCATCGCGTCGAGGGCGCGGTCGGCGTCCTGCGGTGCGACGAACGCGACGAGCTTGCCCTCGTTCGCGACGTACAGCGGGTCGAGGCCGAGCAGCCCGCAGGCGTCGCGCACCGGTTGCGGGATCGGCAGCGCGCGCTCGGTGATCTCGACGCCCACGCCCGAGCTGCGCGCGATCTCGTTGAGCGACGCGGCGACGCCACCGCGGGTCGGGTCGCGCAGCACGTGGACGTCGGCGCCACAGGCGAGCAGGTCGCCGACCAGGCCGTGCAGCGGGGCGGTGTCGCTCTCGACGGCGGTGCCGAACTCCAGCCCCTCGCGACAGCTCATCACCGCGACACCGTGCAGCCCGATGTCCCCGCTGACGAGGACCGCGTCACCCGGCCGTGCCCGCGCCGGACCGATGTCGACGCCCGCGGGGACCAGCCCGATGCCGGCGGTGTTGACGAAGACGCCGTCGCCGTGGCCGGCGTCCACGACCTTGGTGTCCCCGGTCACGAGGCGCACGCCGGCCAGGCAGGCCGCCCGCCCCATCGCCTCGGCGATGCGGCCGATCTCGGCCAGCTCCGTGCCCTCCTCGAGGATGAAGGCGGTCGAGAGCACGAGCGGCCGGGCACCGGACATCGCGAGGTCGTTCACGGTGCCGTTGACGGCGAGGTCGCCGATCGAGCCGCCGGGAAAGAACCGGGGCTGCACGACGTAGGAGTCGGTCGAGAAGGCGAGCCGGGCGCCGGCGACGTCGACGACCGCGGAGTCCCCCATCCCGGCGTCGGCGGCCGCCCCGAACGCGGGCAGGAACAGGTGCTCCACGAGCTCGCCGGACATCGCGCCGCCCCCACCGTGACCCATCACGATCGTCGGGGAGTCCCGCAGCGGCGCGGGGCACACCCAGGCGTCGACGTCGATCGGTGGGGTGTCAGTCATGGCTGCCCGCCGGCACCGGCGACGCCACGGACCCGCCGGACTGCGGCGCGCGCGGCGGTGGCGGGGCCGCGGGCGCGTCGAGCCGCCGGTAGAGGTAGTAGGCGGCGCAGGCACCCTCGGAGGACACCATCGTCGCGCCGAGCGGGTTGCGCGGCGTGCACTCGGTGCCGAACGCGGCGCACTCGTGCGGCTTGATGAGACCCTGCAGCACCTCGCCGGACCGGCAGACCGACGACTCCTCGGTGCGGATACCGGCGACGTCGAAGCGCGCCTCGGCGTCCCACTCGCGGTAGGCGTCCGAGAGCCGCCACCCGCTGCCGGGGATCGTGCCGATGCCCCGCCAGGCTCGGTCGGTGACCTCGAAGACGTCCTCGAGCATCCGCCGCGCCGTGGGGTTGCCCTCGGCCGGCACGGCTCTGGCGTAGGCGTTCTCGAGCTCGTGCCGCCCGGACTCCAGCTGCACGACCGTCCTGCGGATGCCCTCGAGGATGTCGAGCGGCTCGAACCCGGTGACGACGATCGGCACCCGGTAGCGCGCCGCCAGGTCCGGGTACTGCTGCGTGCCCATCACGCTGCAGACGTGCCCGGCGGCGAGGAACGCCTGCACCCGGCAGGTCGGCGACTCCATGATGGCCGCGACCGCCGGCGGCACGAGCACGTGCGAGACGAGCAGCGAGAAGTTCTTCACGCCCAGCCGCCGCGCCTGGTACACGGTCATGGCGTTGGCGGGCGCGGTCGTCTCGAAGCCGATGCCGAAGAAGACGACCTGCTTGTCGGGGTTGGCGCGGGCCAGGTTCAGCGCGTCGAGCGGGGAGTAGACGACGCGGACGTCGCCGCCGGCGCTCTTGATCCGGAACAGGTCCTGGTTGCTGCCGGGTACGCGCAGCATGTCGCCGAAGGAGCAGAAGACGACGCCGGGCCGCGCCGCGATCGCGAGGGCCTTGTCGATCACCTCCAGCGGCGTGACGCAGACCGGGCAGCCTGGGCCGTGGATCATCTCGATCTGCTCGGGAAGCAGCTGGTCGATGCCGTGCCGGATGATCGAGTGGGTCTGGCCGCCGCAGACCTCCATGATCGCCCAGTCCCGGGTGGTGACCTGGTGGATCTGGTCCAGCAGTCGCCGTGCCAGGTCCGGGTTGCTGAACTCGTCGAGGTACTTCACGACGTCGCCCCTTCCTCTCCTGCGGCCCCCGCCTGCCGGGCGGCCAGCGCCAGCTGGTCGCCGAACTCCTCCTCCAGCACGCCCATCGTCTCGAACTCGGCGAGCGTGCGCAGCGCCGACTCCTCGTCGAGGCGCTGGATCGCGAACCCGACGTGGACGATGACGTAGTCACCGGAGGCCACGTCGGGGACGTACTCGCAGCAGACGTCCTTGCGGACGCCGCCGAAGTCGACGTCGGCCATCGTCGTGCCGTCGGCGTCGCGTACGTCCACGACGCGACCAGGGACCGCGAGGCACATCAGCGTCTCCTTCTCTCTCGCAGGGCTCGTCAGCAGCTGGACCCGACGAGGACCTGCCCGAGGGCGAGGCCGCCGTCGTTCGGGGGCAGGCGGTGGGGGCGCAGGACGGTGAGGCCGGCGTCGCACAGCAACCGGCACGTGGCAGACAGCAGCACCGCGTTGCCGAACACGCCGCCCCCGAGGACGACGGTCCGCAGGCCGGTCTCGTTCGAGGCAGCCACCGCCAGGTCACGCGTCAGCGTCGCCACGCCGGCGTGGAACCTCGCGGACACCAGAGGTCCAGGCACGCCGGCACGGACGTCGGCGACGACTGCGCGGACCACCGGGGCGGCGTCCGCGGTCAGCGGCCCACCGTCGTCGCCGGGCCCGAGCGTGCCGTCGGCGCCCTCACCGCCCTCGACCGCGAAGACGTACGTCCGGTCCGCGATGACACCCCGGGCGAGCGCCTCGAGCTCGATCGCGGCCTGCGCCTCGAAGTCGACGACGTGCCGGACCCCCGCGAGGGAGGCCACGGCGTCGAACAGCCGACCCATCGACGACGTCGGCGTGCACCCGAGCCCGGTCGCTACCTGGTGGCGCACGACATCCAGCTCGCGGTCGGGACACGTCTGCACCGGCGGAAGGTCGGCGTCCCACGCGACGCCGGCGGCTGCCAGGTGGGCCAGGGCCATCCGGTAGGGACGGTGGACTGCGGCGTCCCCACCGGGGAGGGGCACGTACGCCAGGTGCGCGAACCGGCGGAAGCCCGCGTAGTCGGCGACGAGCACCTCGCCACCCCAGACGGCGCCGTCGGTGCCGTACCCGGTGCCGTCGTAGGCGACGCCGACGACGCGCTGCCCGCCGTCGAGGCCGTGCTCGCCCATCACGGCGGCGACGTGCGCGTGGTGGTGCTGCACGCTGCGCAACGCGCTGGGTGCGGCGCTGCGCTGCGCCCACTGCGTGGAGCGGTAGCCCGGGTGGGCGTCGGCGACCAGCGTCCGGGGGGTCACCCCGACGAGGCGAGCCAGGTGCGCCTGGGTGGCGTCGAACGCCTCCAGCGTCGCGAGGTCGTCCATGTCGCCGACGTGCTGGCTGAGCCAGGCGTAGCGGCCTTCGGCGACGCAGCACGTGTTCTTCAGGTCGCCGCCGGTGGCGAGCACCGCCGGCACGTCGAGCGGCAGCGCCACCGGCAGCGGCGCGTACCCGCGGGAGCGGCGCACCGGCAGCTCCTCGCCGTCCACGACCCGGGTGACGGAGTCGTCGCACGGCACCCGGATGCCGCGGTCGTGACGCAGCCAGGCGTCGGCGAGCGGGGCGAGCCGGTGAAGGGCGTCGTCGTCGGTGAAGGCGATCGGCTCGCCGCCGAGGTTGCCCGACGTCATCACGAGCACCTGCGGCCCGGGCGGGTCCCCTGGCAGGCCGAGCAGGAGCTCGTGGACCGGCGTGTACACGAGCACGACGCCGAGGTCGGGGCTGCCGGGGGCGACTCCCTCCGCGACCGGCAGGTCGGGATCAGCGCGGCGGGCCAGCAGCACGACGGGCCGGCGGGGACCGGTGAGCAGGTCAGCCTCCAGCGCGCCGACGTGGGCGACCGCCCGGGCCGCGGCGAGGTCGCGGACCATCAGCGCGAACGGCTTGTCGCCGCGGCGCTTGCGGCGCCGCAGCTCGGCCACGGCGGCGGGATCGGTCGCGTCGCAGGCGAGGTGGTACCCGCCGAGTCCTTTGACCGCCACGATCCCGCCTGCCGCGAGGGTCGCCCGCGCCCCGGTGAGTGCCTCCTCGCGGTGCCGGGGCTCGTGACCGGGACGGATCAGCTCCAGCCGGGGCCCGCAGTCGTGGCAGCCGATCGTCTGCGCGTGGAACCGCCGGTCGGCGGGGTCGACGTACTCGCGGGCGCACCGGCCACACAGGGGGAAGGCCGCCATCGTCGTCGCGGGCCGGTCGTACGGCAGCCCGGTCATGATGGTGAACCGGGGTCCGCAGTCGGTGCACGAGACGAACGGGTGGCGGTAGCGGCGGTCGGCGGGGTCGGCGAGCTCGGCCCGGCACGCACCGCAGGTGCCGACGTCCGGGCCGGCCAGCGTGCGCCCGCCGGCGGGCCCGCCCGAGTCGGCGATGGCGAAGCCGGTGCCGCCGCGGACCGGCGCGTCCGTGCCGGTGACCGACTCGACCACGGCCAGCGGCGGCGGCGAGGCAGCGAGCAGGCGAGCCAGCTCGGCCACCGCCGCCGGATCGCCCTCGACGTCGACCTCGACGCCGGCAGCGTCGTTGCGCACCGACCCGGTGAGCCCGAGCCGGGCGGCGGCCGCGTAGACGAACGGCCGGAAACCCACGCCTTGCACGACACCCGTGACCCGGTAGCTCCGCCGCAAGCGCGCGTCGACGCGGTCGGTGACGGGCCCGGTGGCCGTGGCGGTCACGGCGCCGACCCCGCGTCGATCCCTGCGGGACCACCACCGCCGACCCGCTGGCCGCCGGCCTCGTCATCCGGGTGGTCCGGGTCGTACGGGTCGTCCGGGTCGTCGGCCGGGCGGGGACGGCCCATCATCTCCAGGCCTGCGAGCGCCCGCGCGGCGCCGTCGGCGTCCACGGTCTCGACCACGAAGCCCATGTGGATCAGCACCCACTGCCCGGGTGCGGGAGGCTCGTCGAGCAGGCCCACGTTGACGCGTCGGCGGGCACCCTCGACGTCCACCAGGGCCAGCTGGTCGCCGTACCCCGCGACGGCCTCGACCACGCGGCCGGGGATCCCGAGGCACATCTAGGGCCTCCCGGTCCTGCCGGCGGCCGCGCCGGTCGGCACGTCGGGTCCGGGTCCCGGTACGGGCAGCCGGGCGAGCAGCAGGTGCACGCTCTCGGCGGCCGGTTCGACCGCGGCCGCTACGGCCGGGGTCAGGCCGATGCCCTCGCCGGCGTGCTGCGCCGGGCAGCCGACGACGTACGTCGGCGGCAGGGTGCCCCCCAGCGGACCCAGCGCCGCCAGCACCGCCTCGGGGTGCATGCCGTGGGCGTCCACGGTGCCGCCGGCGACGTCGTCCGCGCTCACCTGCAGCACCCGGACCTCACCCGCGACACCGGAGCCGGGAGGCAGCGCGTCGACGAGCACGAGCGCGTCCACGCCCTCGAGCAGGTCGTAGGCGAGGTGGACGCCGCGGATGCCGTAGTCGACGACCCGGACGCCGGCCGGCAGCGCGGGCTCCCCGGGAGCCACGAGGCGTGCCGCGACGGCGCAGCCGAAGCCGTCGTCGGAGTCGAAGATGTTGCCGACGCCGGCGACGAGCACGCGCGCGGGGGCGGGGGCTGCGTCCGGGGTCACATCCGCCGCATCCCCAGGTAGCGCTTCACGTCCGGGATCGAGCGCACCCCGACGACGACGGCCCCCGCCACGAGCAGCGCCGCGACCAGCGTCGTGAGCGTTCCGACGGTCCTCACGATCGGTTCTCCTCTCGGTTCCCGGCCGCGCCGACCACCGGTCGCAGCTCGTCGGGGGCGAAGTACAGGTAGCGCCCGTACCAGTCGTGCAGGTCCGCCGCGGGGTCGTCGAGCAGCACCACCGCGACGTGCGTGCTGCCGTCGACGTCGGTGTGCACGGCCGCGACCCGGGCCGTTCGCCCCGCGAAGAAGAGGTCCTGGGCATCCGCGCGTCGGCTCGGGTGCACCTCGACCAGGGAGTCGCGGGCCACGCGGACGCCGTCGACGAGGACACCGTCGGTGGCCGGACGGACGGACGCGTCGACCGCGGGGTCCCACCACGGGACGTCGCCGCCGAGGTCGGGAGGGGGCACGGCGACGTCGCGAACGTCGGGGTCCTGCCGAGCGGCGTCCTCCGCACCGGGGTTCGCACCGGGATCCCCGCCGGACTCCGTCCCGATCGGGAGGTGCGGGTCGCGCAGCACACCGTGCAGGCGCTGCAGCGCCTCCGGCGACAGGGCGTCGCAGCGGTCGACGATCTCGGCGGCGCGCGGGTCCGTGGCCCGGGCTCGCGCCTTCTCGTCGTCCGTCATGGTCATCACCCGCAGCGTGAGGATCTCGTCGATCTCGGTGGAGTCGAACAGCGCGCCCGCGCTCTGCTCCGCGACCTGCGGGTGGTCGCCCAGGATGATCGGGCTCGCCAGCACGAGGTCGTCGTCGCCGGGTGAACCCGCGAGCGCCGGCCAGCAGCGGTGCTGCGTGCAGCGCGTGGCGGCGTCGGCGGCGTCCGGAGGCGGGTCGGTCAGGGAGCAGAAGGCCGCTCCGGTCACCGCGAGCAGGGCGTGGGCGCCGACGAAGGAGCGGCGCACGACGGCCTCGGCGGTCTCGTCCGCGGTCACCCTCGCGCCGGTGTTCGCGACGTCGACCCGCAGCCGCAGCACCGGCCCGTCGCGCTGGGCGCCCACCCGCACGACGCCGACGAGAGGCTCGCGGCGGCGGACCAGCCGGCCGGCGACCGACCCCGCCGACGTCAGCGTCTCGACGTCGGTGCCGCCGGGCGCGTGCACGGGCACCTCGGTCGCGGCGCCGGGTGCGTCACCGCCGTCGAGGGTGGCGAGACCGTCGAACCGGAAGGGACCGAGGACGACCTCGTGCTCGGCGGCCTCGTCCCAGGTGAGCCACGTCCCGGCGTCCAGGGGGAGCGAGGGCACCGGCACGAACGCGCCGTCGCGGGCCTGCTCGGCGGTGCGCGACTGCACCTGCAGGAAGCGCAGGTGCACCGTCAGCTCGCCGTCCCCGCCGGGACGCACCAGGCACTCCGCGCGCAGGTCGGGCTCCTCGCCGACGCCGCGGCGGGCCGCGCCGGGCGGGCCGAGCACCCCGAACTGCCACCGGACCTGGTTCTTGACCGCGTCGGCCCGGTACGGGTACAGCAGGTACCCCTCGTAGAGCACGGCGTCGGCCACCGCCCGTGCCGCGGCGAGGCTCACGTCCGGGCCTCCCCCACGACGGGGCCGGCGCCCGGGTCGAGCGTCGTGTCACGGGTCCGGGCAGCGAGCAGCGCGTCGACGGCGTCCTCCCATGTCGCGAGCCCCCGCTCCGCCTTGTACCGACCGAGGGCCGCGACCTGGTCGTGGCGCAGCCGCAGCCAGCCGGTGTCGGGGTAGTGGTGGCGCACGAGGTCGCGCCACACGGCGACCGGCATGGCGCAGCGGGCCTCGCGGTCCCACGGGACCTGCTCCACGCCGAAACCGGTCGTGCCGCGGGTGAACACGGTCCCGGAGAACAGCAGCAGCAACGGGACGTCGCCGTCGCGCAGCGCGTGCAGGTACTTCGAGGCGGTCACCTCGAAGTCGTAGGTGGCGGGCAGGGCGAGGTCCACGTCGGTGGCGCCGGTGAAGCCGGGCACGGTGGTGTGCGCCTGCATCCACTGGAAGGGGCGCAGCGTGTCGTGCCAGCGGTCGCGGTCGCCGAACTGGTCGCCGAGCCCGCCCTGTTCCTCGGAGGTGTACGAGCGGCGCTGCGGCTCGATCCGCACCTGGCAGCGCAGCGCGATGGCGTGGACCGTCGTCCCCTCGGACTCCTCGACGCGCAGCCGCGCGGTGAGCTGTGGCGCGACGGCGTACGGCTCGGAGAAGACGTCCACGACGCTGAACGAGAGGTCGGTCACGGGGTCGCCCCCTGCCCGGAGGCCGTTGCACCGGAACGGGCACCACCGTCCGGCAAGGGCACCGGCCGCGCCCGGCCCTGCACCCGCGCGAAGAACTCGGCGACGGCCCGGCGGGCGTCCTGACCGCCGTCGAAGCCGCGCCAGAGCTGCCGGAGCCTGCCGACGAGCTCGTAGCAGACGTCGACGGGCACGAGGTGCACGCTCGGCTCCCCGCCCACGCGGTCGGGGACGTGCCACAGCAGCGCCTCGACGTCGGGGGCGAGCATGCTCAGGCGCGGCTCGGTCGCCACCACGTCGCCCCAGGCGCTGAGCGGCAGCTGGGACTCGGTCGCCCCGGCCGGGCCGGGGTAGAACGCGATGTCGCGGTCGAGGACGGAGTTGTGGAAGACGAAGGCCAGCCCGACCGGGATCTCCAACCGCTCCCAGGCACCGGGGCCGAGCCGCAGCCCCGGGAACGACAGGTAACGGTCCGGAACGGCCCGGTACCGCAGCTCGGCGCTCTCGGCCGTGAACAGCAGGTAGCAGGGCCGGCAGGTGCACAGCAGTGACCGGCTCTGCAGGTCCACGACGTGGGAGTGGCCCGTGTCGACCGGGCGGGCACACATCTCGCAGCGCTCGCCTGGGTCCACCGGGGCCCGGGTGGCCGCGATCCTGCGCAGCGACGGCAGCAGGTCGGTCACGCCGGCACCCGTGGTGGTACGGCGACCGCGGGCACGCCGTCGCGCACGAGCAGGGGCAGCGGCTGCAGGTGCTCGCCCGCGTCGTCCAGGCCGGCGCCCGCGGCCCGCACGTCGTAGCGGCACCCACACCCGGGGCACCGCACCGCGGGCGCGTCGGCGGACCGCCCGGCGACGAGCACGGCCCCGGCCATCGTGTCCTCGCAGCGCGGGCAGCGGTCGGTGTAGGCGAGCAGGTCCCCCCCGGCGCGGCAGGCGAGCACGGCCACGCCGTCGACGTCGAAGCCGCCGACCTGGCCCGCGGCGAGGTCGGCGAGGTCGGGTACCGGGTACCAGCGCACGCCGCCGGCTCTGTCGTCGTCCCCGGCTGCGGAGCTCTGCCCCGCATCGGAGTCCAGCCGCGAGCGCAGGCTGCCCACCGGGATCAGCGCGGCCGGGGCACCGGTCCGGGACGGCGACGCCGGCTCGACCTCGATCGCCGTCACCTCCGGAGCAGCCGCCTGGACGGCCGACTCCACCGCCAGCGTCAGGGTCACCGACGACGACGGGCACCCGTCGCAGCTGCCGAGCATCCGCAGCGTCACCACGCCGGCGTCGTCCACGCCCAGGAGCTCGACGTCCCCGCCGTGGGAGCCGAGGTAGGGACGCACGTCGTCCAGCGCGGAACGGACCCGCGTCGGGACGTCGTCGGGGTGCAGCCCGTGCACCATCAGCAGGCTGGCCACCAGCTCGTCGTCCGCGAGCGCCCGCCGCAGCGACGCGTCGAGGGCGTCGTGCTCGCGCAGGATCTCGAGCACGCGCGCAAGCCCGGCGCCGTAGAGGTCGACGACGAGCCGGACGAGCTCCTCGGCGCGCTCCCGGGCCACCGCGCCGCCGGCCGCGCTCGCCTCCAGCAGCGTCTCGATCCGCTCCCCCGCACCCCGGAGCCGCTCGGCGTCCGGGCCGGACCCCGGTGCGGCCGCCTCCGGTTCGCCCGCGGGCTGCGCCACGATCAGTCGCCCGTGACGGACTGCGTCGGGGAGTGGGTGAGGTCGAGGCTCTTGCCGCCGCCGAGGTACATGTGGACGCCGCAGGGCAGACAGGGGTCGAAGCTGCGCACGGTGCGCATGATGTCGATGCCCTTGAAGTGCTCGCGGTCGTTCTCCTCGAAGATGGGCTGGCCCTGCACCGCGTCCTCGTAGGGGCCGGGTGTGCCGAGGGAGTCCCGGGGGCTGGCGTTCCACGGCGTCGGCGGGTACGGGTGGTAGTTGGCGATCTTGCCGTCCCGGATCACCATGTGGTGGCTCAGTACGCCGCGCACGGCCTCGGTGAACCCGCACCCGATCCCCTCGTCGGGCACCTCGAACGGCTCCCACGTCTTCGTGCGGCCGGCCCGGATCTCCTCGAGCGCCTTCTCAGCGAAGTGCAGCGCACACGCAGCCGCGTATGCCTGGAAGTACGTGCGAGCGCGGTTGCGCTCCAACGTGTTCGACCAGCGCGGGACCTTCCACTCCAGCTGCACCGGGGGCTTCAGCGCGGTCTTCGGCAGGTTGATCTGCACGCTGGTGCCGGTGGACTTCACGTACCCGATGTCGACGAGCTTCGCCAGCGCCGTCGCCCAGAGCCGGGCCAGCGGCCCCCCGCCGGTGTCGAGCGCGAGGTGGTCGGTACCGTCGAACCAGCGCGGCGACATCACCCAGGAGTACTTGTCGTCGAGGTCGCGCTTCTGCGGGCGCGGGTTGGTGTGCTGGTTCCAGGGGTGGCGCCGGTCGACCGGGTTGCCCAGCGGGTCCCGGGTCACGAACATCTCCTGGCCCTCCCAGTCCTCGTAGTACGAGGAGCCGAGCAGGATCCGGATGCCCAGGTTGATCTCGACGAGATCTGTGGTGACGAGCTCGCCGTCCACGACGACGCCGGGGGTGACGAACATCTTGCGTCCCCACTGCGTCATGTCGCGGTAGGAGAAGTTGCAGTGCTCGGGGTCCTGGAACGAGCCCCAGCAGCCGAGCAGGGTGCGGCGCAGACCGACGTTCTCGTAGCCGGGCAGGGCCTCGTAGAAGAAGTCGAAGAGGTCGTCGTGCATCGGCACGACCTTCTTCATGAACTCGACGTAGCGCATCAGCCGGGTCATGTAGTCCGTCATGAGCTGCACCGTGGCGACGGTGCCGACGCCGCCCGGGTACAGCGTGGAGGGGTGCACGTGGCGCCCTTCCATCAGGCAGAACATCTCGCGGGTGTAGCGGCTGACCTGCAGCGCCTCCCGGTAGAACTCCCCGGTGAACGGGTTCAGCGAACGCATGATGTCGCCGATGGTGCGGTATCCGTGGTCACCGGCATGCGGGGCGTCGGTCGCGTTGGCCCGCTCGAGGACGCCGGGGTTGGTCTCGGCGATCATCTTCTCGCAGTAGTCCACCCCGACCAGGTTCTCCTGGAAGATGTTGTGGTCGAACATGTACTCGGCGGCCTCGCCGAGGTTCACGATCCACTCCGCGAGGTGGGGCGGCTTGACGCCGTACGCCATGTTCTGGGCGTAGCAGGAACAGGTCGCGTGGTTGTCACCACAGATCCCGCAGATGCGGCTGGTGATGAAGTGCGCGTCCCGGGGGTCCTTGCCCTTCATGAAGATCGAGTAGCCGCGGAAGATCGAGGAGGTGCTGTGGCACTCCACGACTTCCTTCTGCTTGAAGTCGATCTTGGTGTAGATGCCCAGGCTGCCGACGATGCGCGTGATCGGGTCCCACGCCATCTCGACGAGGCCGTTGTCGCTTTCACCAGTATGGGTGGGGCTGGGGATCGTGGACGTCATTGCTCGCCTTCCGGCTTGT